>JBMOMP010000032.1:14114-17841 GCA_049323115.1 Chloroflexota bacterium | reverse complement strand
CCGTTTTGCGAATCGATTACGTTCGATCCCCGAATCTAAAGGTTAGATTCGCGAATCTAACCTTTAGATTCACCCAATGTAACCTTTAGATTCGCGAATCTAAAGGTTACATTTTCGAATCGAACCAGTTCGATTCTTGGGGTACAAGGTGACGGTCAACTTCGAGTTGCCTGCCCTGCTGCTGCAAAGACGGGTGGAAAAAGTTAAAAAGGCTTGCGTTGAGAGGCGTTTTCTTGTATGCTTGTCATAAGGTCAACAGTCCACGATCACAAAGAGAGTGACTGGAAAAAGCATTTTCTCTACTGACCCGGGCTGGTTACGATAAAAACGAACGGAATGTCTGACTTCACCGAATCTATCGAACAAACTGCCATTGACTGGCTCAAAATCCCAGGCTATGAGTACGTCTTTGGTCCTGGGATTGCCTCCGATGGCTTTGCCCGCACATTGGCGAGTCTGCGGGATGGGCTGTCCCTGCCGAGGGTGACGAGGGGTAAGATCCGTGTGAAGGAAGTGGAGAGAGAATTATGATTGATCCGATTTTATCGCTTGCATTTTCCATGCATAGCAATAAAGGAGTTTATGCCCTTTTGCTAGGCTCAGGAGTTTCCCGCTCCGCAGGAATACCAACAGGCTGGGAAGTTACACTAGACTTGATTCGGAAGCTTGCCCATTTGCAGGGGGAGAATTGCGAACCAGATCCTGCAAAATGGTATGAGGAAAAGTATTCTGAAGAAGCTGATTATTCAAAGATACTGAAACTTGTCGCTAAGACTTCCTCAGAACGAAGCAAACTTCTTAAAGCCTACTTTGAACCAACTGAAGAAGAACGCAAACAAAACATCAAAACACCAACGATCGCTCATAAGGCAATTGCAGATTTGGTTGCAAGAGGATACGTCAAGGTAATCCTAACAACTAATTTTGATCGATTGATAGAGAAGGCACTTGAAGAAGTCGGGGTAATCCCAACTGTTATTAGCACAAACGATGCAATTGCAGGTGCAACTCCGATCACACATTCTACCTGTACAGTAATCAAATTGCATGGAGACTACCTCGACACCCGAATCAAAAACACTCCAGAAGAGTTGGCTACTTATGATCGTCAGCTCAATACTTTATTGGATCGCCTATTAGATGAGTTTGGCTTGATTATTTGTGGATGGTCTGGTGAATGGGATATTGCATTAGGTGATTCTGTACGACGTTGTAAGAGTCGCAGATACACAACCTTTTGGACGGTTAAAGATTCCCTGGCTGATAAAGCAAAAGTGCTTGCAGACCTGAGAAAAGCGGAAGTCATTCGGATTCATTCTTCTGATGCCTTTTTTAGTGAACTTGCTGAAAAGTTGCTTTCAATTAGCGAATTTGATCGTCCACATCCACTTTCTGCTCAAGCTGCTGTAGCTACACTTAAGAGATATCTTGAGGATGAGAAATATAAAATTCGATTACGTGACCTAGTAATGCAGGAAGTAGAAAATCTTCACGAGAATACATCGGTCGAAAATTTTCCACTTGGCAATGTGCGTTTTACACCTGAGGAGTTATCAAAAAGAGTTCAACGTTACGAGTCTCTAACTGAAATCTTACAAGCAATGGCAGTTGTTGGTGGCTTTTGGGGCAATCACAATTTGGCAGAATGCTTTACGAAAGCTTTGGAGCGATTAACTGATTTCTTGGATGGATACTCTCACGGTGTTTGGACCAATCTTCGGCTTTACCCTTCCCTCATCATGTTATATTCCACTGGACTAGCAGCACTGGCAGCTCAAAATTATGAAATGCTTGTTGCTGTTCTTATCAGGGCTCAAGATAGATCAATAGATAGAGAACCAAAACCACTTATATTATCGCTTTCACCAGCGCAAGTAATGGAGACCAACATCGCCAGACAGCTCCCAAACCATGAGCGGCAGTATTTTCCTGTGAGTGAGCATTTATTTCAAATCCTAGCAGCACCCTTAAAAGAGTTTCTACCAAATAGCAGAGACTTTGAGGAAACTTTTGATCGTTTAGAATTTTTCTGTGCCTTGGCTGTTGCTGATTTAGGCTCAGAATTTTCTCGCCATTGGCTTCCCATGGGACGATTCGGATGGAAATATCAGAATGGTGGAGTTCATATTTCGAAAAAGATTCAATTAGAGATTGAACGAGATGGTGAAAATTGGTTGCCACTCAAATCTGGATTCGGCTCTCTGGTAGTTTGCGTGGCAACCCCCATATGTGGGGCGTAATTATGGCAATGTCATGCGGTTTTACCTAAAAAAGCACCCCCACATATAGCCGCGCCACGCGAAATCCCAAAGACCCCTGGATTCTTTGGCGGTTCCTCCGCAAGGGCTGTGAAGACTTTAGATTTAGTAATCACATATTTGAACAACAGGGCTAACTATTTGGCGAGATAATATATGACTTTCACTGAATTCACCATCGAGCAAGCCGCAATTGATTGGAAAGAGACCCTAAAGGTTTCTTCCGTGAACCCGCGCCATGTCTGGCAGGAGAGTCCCGCAAACCGAGTAGAACGAAAGCAAGGAAAACCTTTAGGGTCTGTAACCTGAGAACTCCATATGACAAGTCCATCGCCTTTACTCTACGACACCTATTATCACATCTACAATCGCGGCAACAACGGCGAGAATATCTTCATTCAGGAACGCAATTACGAGCATTTCATGAACCTGTACTACAAGTACATCGATCCCATCGCCGAGACGTTCGCCTATTGTTTACTGCGAAATCATTTCCACGTATCGTTGAAAACGAAAACGGAGGAGGAAATTATAGAGACCCTAAGAGTATCCAAGAGTAAAGACCCTAAAGGTCTCTTAAGACCTTTAGGGTCTGATGGGCTAGGGTCTGGATACCTATCCAAAAAGTTCTCCGATTTTTTCAACGCCTACGCCAAAGCCATCAATAAAGCCTATGATAGAACGGGAAGCCTGTTCCAACATCCCTTCGGGCGCGTACCCATCACCACCGACCGCCAATTTTGGAACGTGATTGCCTACATCCACCAGAACCCGCAAAAGCACAAGTTCGTCAAAGACTTCCGCGATTGGAAATGGTCATCGTATGGAATTCTCCTTGCCGAGAAGCCAACGAAGTTAAAGCGCGACATTGTCCTTGATTGGTTTGGAGGAAAGGAAAGTTATCTGGACTTACACCAGCAATGGGTCTCAGACGCAGATGCGAAGTGGTTTGCGGAGGATGATTACGATTGACTTGTAAACAAGACCCTAAAGGTTTTCACCGTTAACCGTCGTCACGTCAGGCAGGAGAGTCTTGCCTATCGTGGCGCGTGTCAGTCAAGGAAACCTTTAGGGTCTGGAATGTTGGCGAGTCTGCGGGATGGGCTGTCCCTGCCGAAGTTGATGAGAGGGGAAGTGAGGGTGCACGGGACGTAGGGGCGGGTCTCTCTGGCAGGCAAGTCGATTCGGCATAACGTGACAAATATCGGGCAGGACGATCTGACATAACGTGGAGACCCGCCCCTGCCGTTGACCACAATAATCATTGAAAATCACACGCCATGAAATTCGATCCGCAAAAACATCATCGCCCCTTCGACGCCGCTCAGGGCAGGCGTTCCATCCGGTTGAAAGGATACGATTATTCCCAACCGGGCGCGTATTTTGTGACGATTGTCGTCTGGCAGCGTGAATGTCTGTTGGGTGAAATTGTTGGGGTAGGGGGCGGGGGTAGAACAGCCCCGCCCCCA
>JBMOMP010000032.1:0-14104 GCA_049323115.1 Chloroflexota bacterium | reverse complement strand
TCGGGGCAGGACCACCCCCCGCCCCTACCCCAACTGCCGAAATGCGGTTGAACCAGTTTGGCAAAATCGTCCAACGCGCATGGTTCGATTTACCGAAACATTATCCGCATGTTGAATTGGGGACGTTTTGCATTATGCCCAACCATGTCCATGCGGTGATCATATTAACCGACCGTAGGGGCGGGTCTGAGACCCGCCCCTACCCTCTATCCGAAATCGTGCGGGCGTTCAAATCATTCTCTGCAAAACGGATCAACGAATTACGCAAAACACAGGAGATTCCCGTTTGGCAGCGTAATTACTACGAACACATCATCCGTAGTGATGAAGAACACAACCGAATTCACCTTTACATCGAGGCCAATCCAGCCAACTGGATGGAAGACGACGAAAATCCTGCCAATGCAAAATGACACCCTTCACTGAATCCAAAGGGAGGAAAGAGGGGATAAGGCGATTGAATTCACTGGGTAGCCAGTGAAATAACCAGCCTTGAAATCAGGCCGGCTCTACCGGCAACTGCAAATAGAACGTACAACCGGGGAAGTTGACTTCGTCGTGTCCCGCGCTTTCCACCCATACCCTGCCGCCGTGCGCGCGCGCCACGCCGCGCACGATAGCCAGTCCCAGCCCGGGGCCGCCGCCTTTGAAGGTGGTCTTGCCCGACGAGTGGATGGACACATCCCCCACCTGGTAGAACTTTTCGAAGATCAGTTCGTGGTGCTCAACGTCCAGGCCGATGCCCGTGTCGCTGACGCTGATCTGCACGCCGGGCACGCCGCCTTCCAGCGTGACCGGGCGCGCGCCGACGGTCACCTTGCCGCCGTCGGGCGTATACTTGATGGCGTTGACGATCAGGTGCGCCAGCGCCTTTTGGAGCAGGGTGGGATCGGCGTGGATGATGGGCGTATCCGCGTCCAGGTCGAGGAGCAGTTCGATGTCCCGCCCCGAGGCGGCCTCGGCGAAATCCTGGACGGCGTCCTGGATCATGCGTTTCAACGGTGTGGGCGAGAGGCGCAGTTTCAAGGTTTCGCTGTCGATGCGGGTCACGTCCAGCATGGTGTTGACCACTTCGAGCATCCGCCCCACGCCCTTGCGGATGCCGTCCAGCACCCCCGTCAGCGCGGCGTTCGGGCCCAGGTCGGGGAAGGAGCGCAGCACGTCCACGTAGCCCCTGATGACGGTCAGCGGGGTGCGGAGTTCGTGCGCGGCCACCTGGATGAACTCCAATTTGTTGCGGTCCAGTTGGCGCAAGACCTTGTTGGTCTCCTGCAGGTACTGGATGGCGGCGCGGTCGTTCTCGCGCATCCGGTCGAGGGTGGTGCGGATGATGTTGACCGCCATGCTGGGACTGCGATTGAGCATGATGTCGAAATCCTGTTTGTCCATTTCGAGCACTGTGCAATCGGAGGCGGCGCGGACAGTGGCGGCCCGCGTAGAATTCTGGATCAACGCCATCTCGCCGATCAAGTCACCCTTGCCAACCATACGCAGCATGCGTTCCCCATCCTGCGGACCGATGATCTTGCTGACGACCGCGCTGCCCTCCGCCAGGATGTAGAAGACGTCCTCGTAAGCGCCCTCATGGCACAGCACATGTCCCGCCGGATACGTGCAAAGGCGGGTAGACGCGGCGATCTCCTGCAACTCCTCTTCGGCCACCCCTTCGAATGTCAGCCGCAACAGGGACAGTTTGTCGAAAACCTGCGTTTCGTTCATCACTTCCAGTATAACCAGCTTGGAAGATAGAAAAATTGCTTTTGAATGATAAATTGCCCGCGCGAACCCAAATATGACCTGCGCGACTGGTCGCCCGATCACCAGAAAATGGGCAAAGGCGTCACCCTGACCGGGGAAGAATTGCTGGCATTGAAAACGTTGCTGAACGGTATAGAAATCTGAAAGAACGTCCCGAAGGCTCTGTCAACCTTCGGGACGTTTATGCTCACTTCCCTGGCGGCGTATACAGCCCTTCCCTTACCAGTTTTCCACCTTCCTCCTGCGCCTCGAAAATCTTGTAACGCAAGGTCATCGGGAAAACGCCAGCGAACATGGCCTGCGCCGGACAATAGCGCTCCGCCGAAAGTTGGATGGCGCGCAGCACCGCCGCCTCATCCACGTTGCGGCCTGTCACCAGGTATTCGATGGTGGCGCTGGTGAACACCTTGGGATGTTCTGCCGCGCGCTCCGCCTCCACGCGCACTTCGAAAGCGGTTACCTGCTGGCGCTTCTTGGTCAGGATGGACATCACATCCATGGCCGTACAACCCGCCAGCCCGGTCGCGATCAGTTCCATCGGGCGGAAGCCGTCATTGTCGCCGCCCACTTCCGGCTCGGTACCCAGGTCCACCTGGAAACCGGAACCCGCCGTACCCACGAAGGACATGCGTCCCTTCCAGTTTACTCTTGCCTGCATCCATTCACCTCCGTTACTGCGCAACCAGCGGCGTCACGTACTCTTCCAACGTCGCCCGGTCGATCTCGCCCACCCAACGCAAGCGGACGACTCCCTCCCGGTCGATGACGAACGAACTGGGCAGGCTGCGCGTCTTGAACGCCTGGTCGGTGGCAATGTAGTTGGGATCGAGCAGCACCGGGAAAGACAGGCCATACGCTTGCGCAAAGGCAGACACATCCCCGGCAGGGTCGCCGTCGTTCACTGCCAGGATCATAAAGCCCTCATCGGCGTGATCTTTATAGTAATCGTTCAGAGTCGGCATCTCCGCTTTGCAGGGCGGGCACCAGGTGGCCCACAGGTTGACCAGCACTACCTGCCCGCGATACCCCGCCAGCGAATGCTGCTCCCCGGACACGTCCGAGAGCGTCAACTCGGGCGCGGGATAATTGACGGCCACCGGCTCCGTCAGCGAAGCGGACGACGCCGGGTCTGCCTCGCCGCTCGCCTGGCGCGGCCACAACATCCACGCCGCCGCGCCGAGCAGGACCAACCCGGCCCCCAGCACGGCCAGGGCGGGGGAATTTGACTTGCGGGAATGTCTCTTGCTTTTGTATTTCGACATAGGACGGATTGTATCAAAAAAATGACCGGCCTCCCTACTGCGCTTCGACCCCAGCCGGGGCCTGCTGCCGCTAAAGGAGCCGGTCCATAACTTGAAGGCTAACTCGCCAGCGCCCGCTGGATCTCGGCCAGCAGGTTGGCTTCCGGCACTGCGCCGACCACGTTGCCCTTGCCAGCATTGACAACCGTGTGCGGCACGCCGCTGACGTTATGAAGGTTCGACAGTTCCGGGAACTCGGTCGCTTCGACCATTTCAGCCTGGATCAGCGGGTTTTCCATTGCCATCTGGTGCGCAAGCACCACGGCGCGCGGGCAATATGGGCAAGTCGGCGTGACGAAGACCTGCAAGACGACCGGCTTCTGCAACGCCTGGAGCGTTTCGCGCGTCCCCGGGTTCAGCCCCGAGTCGCGGGCAGACACGAGCAGAATATCCTGGATCAGCGAGGAAAACTCATGCCCGGCAGGGATGCCGGCCAGCCGGACGCCGAAGTCCGTCACCTGCTCGCCTTCTTTGGCGGCGATCACCAGGCCGGGGACCTTATCCACGTTGTACTTCTGCGCCAGGTCAGGGTTCGCTTCCATATCGTACACGCTCATGCTCAACAGGTCATGGATGGCAACCACTTCTTCCACCAGTTGGCGGGTGTCATCGCAATAAGCGCAATTCTGCTTGCTGCCGAAGAACATCAGGTGCACCGGGTGCTGCAAGCCATCGAACGCTTCACGGATCTGTTGGACGATATCGTCATTGAGTAACTGGGTCATTTTCTCTCCATACGCTGCCCCAACGGGGCAAAAATCGGGTTATCAGGTGCAACCGCCGCCCTCGCCGCCGGTAAAGCCGCAGGCAGGACATTCCAGCGCCAGCACGCCGTTGTATTCGAGTCTTCCCTTCCCACATTGGGGACAGGTCGAACCTGCCCGGAGGGGAACTGTCGTTGCTTCGACAGGTTCGAGTTTGCCTTGCAGGAACAACTCGAACGACGATAGCGCGTTCGCAGGCTGGTCGGTCACGTTCATTAGATGCAACGTAGGAAAAAAGGTTACAAAATCCGTCCCTGTCCAGCGTTCGATTTCACCCGGCTTTCAAGAAATCTTCCAGGTTCAAACGCATGAACAGGCGTTCGCGTACCCCCACCGGCAAGTCTGTCTTGGAGGCAACATGGTATAGGTAAACGGTCTTCTTCAAGGTATCTACAACGATGCGGCAATCCTCGCATTCGGACAGGTGCCGCTCGATCTCGCGGCACAGGTCCTCTTGGACCGCACCATCCACGTAGTCCGAAAGGGAACCGAGCAGGGATCTGCAATTTTTCTCTTCCATCATGCTTGCTCCTCCTTCAGCCGCTCGCCATAATATACAGAAAGTTGCTCGCGCAGGTTCAGGCGGGCGCGCAGCAGGCGGGTCTTGACGGCTGTTTCGGTCAGGCCGAGCGCCTCGCCGGTCTCTTTGATGGACAGTCCTTCCACGTCCCGCAGCAGGAAGACAACCCGCAGTTTTTCCGGCAGCCGCCTGACGGCCAGGTCCAGGCGCGCTTTGGCTTCCGCCGAAAGCAGTTCTTCCTCCGGCAGGCAGCACCAGTCCGTTAATTGGGCGGGGTGCTCGATCTCGTCGTCATCGCTCTCATAGTCCGTCGCTACCGGAACGGTTGGTTTGTGACGGCGCAACAACATGAGCGCTTCGTTGACCGCGATCCGGTACAGCCAGGTGGACAGGCTGGAACGCCCTTCGAAACTCCCGACAGACTGCAAGGCTTTCAAAAAGGTCGTTTGCAGCACATCTTCGGCGTCCTGGGGGTCGCCCAGCATTTTCAAGGCCAGGCGGTAGATCTGGGTAGAATACAAATCCACCATGCGGGCGAACTCCGCCCGGTCGCCGGCTTGTAACGCCGGCAAAGAAAGTTCCTGGCTCGCGTTGGTCTCTATCATTTAGATGGCATCTCGCATCAAAAGTTGCTTCATCATGGAACACAGTATAACGCAGGATGATGATGTATTGCGCACAGAAAGGGAAGAAATATTACACAATCAGGAAGAATGCCACTACAAATCATCCCCTGGTTTCGTTAATATGCAATCATGTTCAAAGCGCTTGACTCTGTTCCGCTGTTCAAGAACGTGGATGACGGGACTCTCCAACTGCTCGAATCGCTGTTCGAGTCGTTTTCATGTCCTGCCGGAACGATCATCTTCGAACAGGGAGACCCGGCGAATTACATCTACCTGCTCTTGAGCGGCTCTGTGGAAGTGCGCTACAAGCCGTACGACGGGCCGCCCATCACCATCACCACGCTATCGAAAGGTCATTTCTTTGGCTGGTCAGCGGCCATTGGCAACCCGACCTATACCTCCGGGGCGGTGTGCAAGGAAGACTGCGCCGCCATCCGCATGAACAAAACAGACCTGCACAGTTTTTGCGCGCGCGAACCGGAGGCCGGTTGCATCATCCTGGACCTGCTGGCGCAGTCGGTGTCCAACCGCTGGCAGGACGCGCACAGCCAGATCCAGTCCCTGCTCAACTCGAGGCTCGTGACGAACGGTTACGAGACCAGACCTGCACAAGAAAAGGAGGAACCATGACCACCCCGGCAAACCACACACGGGAAGACCAGATCAAGAGCCTGCTGGAACGCATCAGCGCTTACGTGGAACAGTTCCATGGCGGGTCGGTAGAATATGTTTCGTTAGACGGGAACAGGCTCACGGTGCGGCTGGGAGGCGCGTGCCTGGGATGCCCGCTCCTGCCCTCGACATTGCAGGGCTGGGTAGCAGGCACTGTTCACCAGTTCTTCCCAGATATAGAAATCGTGGCGGCAGAATGACCCAAACAAAACGGCGGCTGTTGCCGCCGTTTTCCTTATGAGCCTGCCGGTCAATCCCTGGAACGGAAAGCGCGCCAGGTGACGAAAATCCCCGCCCCCACCAGCGCCGCAGCCCAAACGTAATTGGCTAGTTGCAGCCAGCCGGTGGAAAATACCAGGGCGGCAACGACGCCCAACGCCAGCGCCGGCCAGTAAGCCCAACGCATTCCGACCAGCAAGGCCACCAGCAGGAACGTCACCGCCAGGCCGGTAAAGAAGACCACGCCCGGCAAGGCGTCATCCAGTTCACCTGGCAGCCCGGCTACGATAGCCAGCGTCAACGCCGCGCCGCCGGGCAGGATCGCCCACCACTTTCTGCGCCCGGTCAGGTAGATCACCCAAAAACTCGATCCCACCGCGCCCAGGAAGAGCGCGCCGCCAAATTGCTCAAGGGACGCGGGCAGCAAGATCAGCGCGCCGATCCCTGCCAGGGCCAGCGCGGGGATGACCGCCCACCACTGCCCGCCCAAAAAGACAGTCAGGAAAGCCAATCCGCCCAGCAGGAAGACAACGCCCCAGAAAACATCCGAGGCGTTCTCGAGGAAACCAAAGGCTTGCAGGAACCCCAGCGCGCCCGCCAGGATACACAGCGACCCCAAGATAATGTATGGGTTGACCCGTTTCACGGACTCCTCCTTGCGGACTAACGGACCGCAACTTTCCCAGCCCCGGCCTGGATCGTGACCTCGGCCCGATTCTGCGCTGAGGCATAATCCGTCGACTCGTAGACGCCGTTCTTGTAGGGGAAGCGGTCGGTATCCACGTCGATGGCGGCCGCACCTCCCTCCACGCGGATGCGCGCGGCAACGCCCTGCGGCGCGAGCATGTCGAGCGAGGCCGCGCCCAACTCCACTTTCACAGTCGTCAAACCCGCAGCAGCCGGTAAGACCAGGTCGGTTTTGCTGGCGCCGGTGTGAAATTTCAAGTCGGTCACGCGCAGGTCGCGCAGGTCGAGTTCGGATTGCGCCGCGCCGGAATCGATTCTCATGGTCAAGGGCACGTCGCGGTTCAGGCGCAGGTCCCACTCGGGCTCGCCCCCGCCGCTAAACGAGGGCAGCCAGTCGGGCGTCAGTTCGAGGCGGACGTCCAGTAAATCCCCGGAAAGGCTGGCCTTCCGTTCCACCCTGCCGGAGGCCGTCCCCGAAAGGAACTGCCCGGCCGGCGCGCCCGCAGCCAATTTCATGCGCCCGCCGCCGTAGTTGAGGCGCAGGGAGGCGCGCTGCGCCCCCTGTAAGTCTATCGCCAGCGAGCCAGCCACGCCGCCGCGCCAGAAACTGTTCAGGATGATCCATCCGCCCAGCAAGATCAACACAGCCGGCCAGAACAACTGCATGGCATGGACGCCGCCCGGCAGGGGAATCCCGGCGGCGTTGAGGAACAACAGCCCGCCCAACAGGATCAGGAGGCTGCCCCAGAACAGGTAATCGCGGCGCACGGCTACGCCCCTCCCTTCCTGCGCATGGAGGAATACAGGCCTTTGCCGATCACCCATAAGCCAAGCAAGATGAGCAGGATGGACGGGCCATAGTTGCCAAGCAGGTCCCAGCCACCAAACAGGCCGGAGAAGACCAGGTACAGCACGGCGCTGATGACCATCAGGTTGAGGCCATGCGCCAGGCTGTTGCGCGTATCTTCGCCCAGCAGGCCGCGCAAGATGTTGCCCACGCCTACAAAGCCAGGCACCAGCAACCACATGTACCAGTCTGCCCAATCGCCCAGGTACTCGAAGTAGTAGAACAGTCCGCCGATGCCAGCCACAATCGCCGCCGGAACGGCCAACCCCGGCGCGCCCAGGATCAAGCCCAATAACAGCAGCAACGCGCCCACGCCGATGACCGTGAATGGCCAATCCGAGAAACGCTCGGCAAACGCAGCCACCTGCGGGACGCTGCGCTGGGCAAAAAACCACAGGCCAAGCAAAATCAACACAATGCCAAGCGCAAGTTGGGTGCGATTAGAACGACTCATTACAATCTCCTTTCCAAGCAATGCTCCATCCTATTGTACGCGCAGAGGGCGGAGAAGTTGCGCTGATTTCAGGAGGCGGTCATTTGATTCTCCAGACATGCACTATCGGCCTGGCGCCATCACCGTACAACTCCAGCACGTAGAGCAGGCTATGGGCGCGGTCGAAGGAGACATCGCCGATGCGGTTGCGGCGCTGGTCGCCCCAGCCGAGTTCGACCAGGTCCCATTCGGGCGGATTGAGATAGAGATGCTCGTCGATGTCAATGATGGCATAGGGTTGGGGCTGCCAGGATTCGAGTTGACCGGCGGCAACTTGCGCGAGTTGATTCGGGTCGTAGAGAATGAACTGTGCATCGAAGCGAGTGGACCACCAACCGCGGTTGGAGGCGCATCCACCAGACTGCTCATTGCAACAGCCCGAGAAATCCTGTTGCGGGCAGGCCGTCCCATCCGCGTTGCGGCAGGTGACAAAATCGGTGACTTCTGCATCCACGCAGGCGTATTGCGGGCCTTGGGCGTTGACGTATCCGTACCAGTATTTCTCGCCGTTGCTCTTCGTCCCCGCGAACAGGATGGCCTGTTTGCCCGAGGGAGTTGTCAGCCACGCCCCGCCCTCCCACGCGTCGGGATGCTGGTAACCGTCCATAGCGCGGACGATTTCCTCGGTGTTGTAGGCATTCTCGTAGAGCAATAATGTGACTTCTTCCAAGCGGGTTCCCGAAGGCGGGGGGGAACCGTCCGCGTTCCAGGGACGGTAGGCAAAAATGGTCGGGCCCATGCCGCCCTGCCCGCCGTCGCGCATCCGCCCGGTGGCGAGATAGCGCCCGCCGCTGTAGGCGTCCGCCCACGCCGCGGGAATCTCGAACAGGTAGGCGTTGACGCTGTACATGTTCACATTCCCGATGAACCACTCGCCCTGGAAATCAGGCGCGGACAGGGTCGGGCTGAACCAGCCGTGTGAGGGGAATTCGTCCCGCTGGAGATGCTCGCCCCAGGCGACGTGGATCTTCGGCCCCGTCTCCGGGCGGTTGAGGTATTGCATCCCAACTTTGGGAATCTCCTGGAATTCGACGAAGTGCTGCTCGAACAAATTGGCAAAGTCCTGGAGGAACTCGGCGGTGTTGAGGTCTTCCACGTTACGCGAAAGAATCGGCGCAGGGATGCTGACCTCCGCCACCTGCCCGCCATCGGGAAGGCCGCCGTAGGCGACGCGATCGTGTCCCATGACGAACAGCGAGCCGGGAAAACCGTCCGCTGCGCCAGATGGATCTCCATCGGGATTGAAGGTCATGGCGTTGCCGCCGTAGGCGAAGGTGCGCGGCGGTTCGTCGCCGCCGGGCAAGCGGAACGCGCCGAGGTACTCGAAATCGGCGGCGGTGACTACGTCGCCGGAGGGAGGCGGGAGAGGCGCAGGCTGGGAAGCAGTTGAGGGAACGGCGGCAGGCTCGGGTCCGGCGGGAGGCGAGATAGCCTCACCCAACGTGCAAGCAATGGAGGTCAGCAAAACAACGAGCAGTGTGAGTGTCTTTTTATTCATCGTCTCCTCTTTCCTGAAGCAGCCTTTCCACCACCGCGCCAAGACTCTGGCCGATGTTCGGAATGGCTTGCAACCCTTTCAGGCCGAGCGCGCGATAGACCAGGCCGACGTCCTGCTGCATGTCTTCCACCGCCCAGGCCGCCTTGCGATAGGCCCAGATGCGATAATCGGATTCGCGCGCCAACTCCATCTCGTAGACTTTATCTGCCAGCGATTCGACGACGCGTTTGTTGCGGGCGCGTCTCTCGCCGGGGAGGATGGGCCGCGGCATCCGATCGCGGATGCCGTGCCGGATGCAGGCTTCACGCACCTTGCGGGCAGTCGCGTTCCAATCGCTGACGGCGGCATAACTCTTGGGCGGATACAGCCGCTGGTAGAGCGGCAGCAGGTCGGGGAAGCGCTCATGCAGGACAGTGAAAAAATATTCCTTCTGCTGATCCGAGAGGGTCATCCCGCTTGCCAGCACGAAGGTCCCGCCGTGATCCGCCGTCCAGCGGGCGACCGCGTCGAGATTGGCGTCATCGTCGCACAGGCCAGGCAGGATCGGCATCATGCACACGCCGACGGGAATGCCGGCTGCGGCGATCTTTTCCATGGCGGCGAAGCGTTTGGCGGCGGGCGGCGCGAGGTGCTCCATCTGGCAGACGCGCGCGTAATTTTTCGAATCGGGGGTGGAGATAATGCTGAACGCAACCGTCGCCCGCGCTTTTTGGTGAATGGCTTGTAGTAAGTCAAGGTCGCGCAGGATGCCATCGTTGCGCTCCAGCACGAAGATGGGGAAGCCGAGTTCGTGACAGACCTCCAGCATTTTACGGGACAGCCCAAACTTGCGCTCCGCGGGCTGGTAATCGCCGGTAAAGACGGCATCGAGGGGGGCATTTTTCAATCCACGGCGCAGGAGTTCGGGTGCGTTTTCCTTGATTTTGATGACGTAGGCAAAATCGTCCGGGTCGTCGTAGGGCGAGTATTTCTGCTCGCGGCAATAGCAGAACTCACAGCCATGCTGGCAGCCGATGTAGGGATAGGCGCTGTAGCGCGTCCAAAACCAGTGGTCGGCGCGTTTGTGTTTGTTGAGGACGGTTTTGGGTTTGTAGGGAAGGAAGGTTACGCAGCGTTTCATGTGCTATTCAATTCGGTCCATGCTTGCCAAGATAGGTGCGCGCCTTCCTCTCCATCAACGCCCGGTGTGGACGCGCGATCTGCTTTTCCAACCACGCGGAAACAAGTTCAGGGTAATACTTCCCCAGCGTCTTCAATCCCCAGCCCACGCCTTTGATCGCGTCCGTGGCACGTTCCTCGAACATAGGCTCCAGGAAGGATAGCAATCGCCGCGCTTGCATGGACAATCCCGCATCCCCACGTGAACGCTTGGCCCAAAAGTGAACCGCAACGCCGACCGTGCGCCGCGCCCAGCGGTTCCCGTCCACGCGCCAGGGAGAGAGGGCCGCCAGGGCATGGTCGAAGTCCGTCACCAGGGCGGGACCAGGGACGCGCTCACCGAGGATGTCGGTAGCGTACCAGACGTCGGCAAGGATGATATATTTTTGGCTACGCGCAAAAGCGCCCGGCAGATCACGTTCCAACTGTCCTTTCAGCGCGCTGGCGATGACCACCCATCCGCCCATCGTTCCTTGCAAGGCGACATACTCAAGGAAGGGATTGACCGTTTCGAGTAAGCCCGCGCCGGTCTGCTCACCAATCACGTCCAACAGGCGGAAGGGGGTTCGTTCGGCAAGCGTGGAGGCGAGCAACGCATACGCATCCGCAATGCGCCCCGCATCCACCAGTTCACATGCTTGCTGCCCAAGAAGGCGGGCTTCGAATATTTTCATTGCGTTTTCTACTCCTGTTTGACTTTACAATTTGGGTTAGAATTTGTCTTATCCAACCCATGCGGTCGGAAAGGAGACGCGCACATGAAAAGATACCTGTTCTCGGTCATCCTGGCAGGCGCAGTGTTGATCGGTATTCTTGCAGCCTGCAACCTGCCAGTCGCCCAGAGTCAACAACCGCTTACTGAGACGCCGTTGCCGACTGTCAGTTTTACAGCAACCGTCATACCCGTTACTGTCGCGCCCACCGCTTCTCCAACACCGGAGTTTGCACCATTCTGCGCGCCAGATTCTGTGAGCGTTCCAACGCCTGCGGGATGCCATCTTCCGATTGCCGAGGAAGGTGACTCGTTTTGCACCAAGAAAATTCCCTACAACCTGGTCTTCATGAATCCAGGTTCGACGTATGAAACGCTATCCGAGAACTTCAGGTGTTCGGATGCGGGCATACAAGACGGCAGGCAGATGATCACCTGCACGGGGCCAATGGCATCTTCCTACGAAGTGAAGATTTGCGATCCAGCCTGCATCGTGCCGACCACAGCAGCAGGAAGTCCACTCTGCCCGTCAGGATACGTTCTCGACAGCCTGTTGGAATGCTGCGCGCCAGAAGCGCAGATCACACAGCCAAATTGTGTGACGCTCGAACTCAAAACCAAAAGTTGCGTGGTGAATTGCGGGGTATTCACGAAAAAGTCGGATTGCACCGCAAATTCTTACGCCTGCATCTGGAACGAAAGCACAGATACGTGCCAGTTGAGGCAATAGATCATCAACTGCGCTTGCGCCGCCACACGGACCAGGCTGCCAGTCCCAGCGGCAAGGCCACCGCGCCTCCGCAAGGCAGCAGACGCCGGGGAGCAGATTCGGCTGGTTCTGGTTCACTGGCGGGCGGGTTTTCAGCGGGAGGCGGTGCGACGGCGGGCGGCGCGGACTGTCCCAGCAGCGCCAGGTCATCGAGCCAGAGCGTGCCGTTGAGGCGCTCGGTCTCAGGGGTGGAGAGGCCAATGGAAAAGCCGGTCACCTGGGTGGGATCAAAGGGAGTGCCGGGGTTCTCTTCCCATTCGGCGCGCAGGATTTCATCCCAGGGGATCTCGACCAACGCCCAGCCGTCCACGCTTTCGGCCGGCGTTTCGGTGGAGTAAACGTAGGTGGTATGCCCACCGGGCGAGCCGCCGTACAGGTCAACATCGAAGGGGAGGCCGGCGCGGTCGGCGCGCAGGTAGAACGTGACGCCCTGTCCTGCGCTCCAGTTTTGCACGCTGTCGAAGTAGAAACCGCAGGTGGCCCAACTGTTGGGAGTCACATTAAAGTCGAATTGCAGGGAATTGGCGCCTCCATGCGCCAGGCTGGAATCGACGGAACAGTTGATGTCGGTGTCGGTGTTGTCTTGGAAATATCCTTCCCAACCGGAGGTGCCAGGGATAGGTCCGCGCTCGAGGTCATCGAGCAGCGCGGAGGTCACGGACTGCGCGGCGGGAGGCTGGGGCTGGGTCTCGCCCCCGGCAGGGGGAGCAACTGCGGGCGGAGGCTGAAGCGGGGCATCCTCCTGCCAACGATGGTAGAAGACGTTCAACATCGGCACGAACTCTTCGGTCGCCTTGCGGCTGCCTTCCACCGACGGATGGTCGTCGCCAGAGGGATAGTAAAGTGTGTCCCTTCCGCCTGTGAGATGCTCGACCTGTCCGTTGTTGACGCGGTGATGCGCATTCGGGTCGGTCAGGATGTTGTAGAAATCGAAAACGGCGACATTGTTGAGGGCGTAGTTGTTCTCGCGCAGCCAGTCATTGACCAGCCAGTTGTTGAAGGCGCGCGCGTTGGCGGCGTAGGTGGGATCGGAAAGCGGCGGCGCAGTGATGACGACGAAAAGTTTATCGGGGCGGGCAGCAAAATACTGGAGGATGGTGTTGTAGACATACTTTGCGCCGCTGACGGTCATATCCTCGTAATCGCCGGGCGGGTCATTGGGGCTGCCTCCCAGTTCGGAGTTCGGGAAGCAGGATTTGAACATGACGATCTCGTTCTCGCCGCCGGGATCGGGGAGGGTGCGCGTATAACTGGAATTCTGCCCGCTTTCGTTGAACAAGGCGTCCATGTAAGTCGGTGTGCTGTCGCTGGCGAACCACTCGGTCCAATTGGGGATGTCGGTGCGGTCGCCGATCGCGTCGGGGCCCCAGCCGTAGTTGGTGTCGCTGACGAAGTAGTTGTTCTGGCCAAGCGTCCGCCCCAGGTCGCCGTAGCCGTCGGTAAGCCAGTTCTCACCGGTGGAGTGGTGGATGAAGATGAGTTTGACCACGTGGTCGGGCGGGTTGGGATTGTCGGCTTGTAACGGGGGGGCGGCAAGCGCCGTCCCTGTGGTCAGGAACAGGATTGCTAAAAGGGATAGCAGGGGTATCATCGAGCGTTTCATTTTTTATTCTCCTCGTATTTGCATCTTATAACAGAGCAAGATTCTACCGCATGAAATGATACAGTCGTCTTTGTGACCGCAATGTTCCTCATAAAGGCCGCTCGTACACGGTCTTCCCGCCTACCATGGTCAGGTCAACCGTCAGTTCGAGGAGATCGGCCGGCTCGGCGACCGTGTACGGATTGTCGCGCCAGACGACCAGGTCGGCGAACTTGCCCGGCTCCAGCGAGCCTTTGACGTTCTCGGCAAAGTCGGCATAGGCGCCGCCCATGGTGTGCGCGTACATGGCTTCATCAATGGTAAGCGCCTGTTCTCCGGTGACAAATTCCAATAGCCGCTCAAATTCTGCGCGTACATCTTGTATAATCGCTTGTGAGTTGAAAGCCATGAGGTTTCTCCTGAAGTGGTTTATCCAAACTCACTTTACCAGAGACACGCTTGACTTTCAACTCATCTTTCTACTCAAATGAAACGCAC
>JBMOMP010000031.1:0-102813 GCA_049323115.1 Chloroflexota bacterium | reverse complement strand
CGGCTGGCTTTCGTCTCTGCCATGTTCAATGTGCTGATGGACTTGTTCCACACCATTCACCCTGATGCCGATCCTTACAAAATGAGCATCGCCGAGTTTTCTCTCTAACAACTAGCACCAATGGTTAATATTCTCATGACAACCCCTTCCCCTGAAACCACCGAACTGACGCCGGCCGAATTGGCCGCCCAGCAGGAAGCCGGTCGCCGCCAGCAAACCATCCTCATTACAGCCATTATTTTCATCATCCTGCTGGTTGCCGCAATCGTTACCGCCGTCTACTTCCTGATGCGGCCGGAAACCTCGGCAGAAAACGTGGAGCGCATCCGCGATGTGTTCATCATCTTCATGGCGCTCGAATCGCTGCTGATCGGCGTAGCCCTGATCGTGCTGATCGCGCAATTTGCCAGCCTGATCAACCTGCTGCAAAACGAAGTCCGCCCCATCCTGAACGCCACCAACGAAACGGTCAACCACCTGCGCGGCACGGCGGAATTCCTCGGGGAAAACGTCGTCGAACCGGTCATCAAACTGAACGGCTACCTGGCCGGGTTGACTCGTATGTTAGAATTGTTAGGCGTAAAGAAAAAATAAGATACCAAGGAAAGGAGATTGAACAATGTCTGATCGTGATGAATTTGGAGCATTCCTGGTAGGGTTCATCGTCGGCGGCCTGACCGGCGCCGTAGCAGCCCTGCTGTTCGCCCCCCAATCCGGGGAGGAGACCCGCGCCCTGATCAAGGACAAGAGCATCGAACTGCGCGACAAAGCCCAGGTCACGGCCGAAGAAGCCCTGGCCAAAGCCGAGGCCGCCGCCGCCGAAGCGCGCGCCCGCGCCGATGAACTGGCCAAGGAAGTCAAGGCGCGCAGCCAGGCGGTTGTAACGTCCGCAAAAGAGCGCGGCAAAGGCGCACTGGAAGCCGTGCGCGGCAAAGTCGGCAAAAAAGCCGAAGAAGCCGCCTAGCAGCGGAACATGATCAACCAAAGGGTTTGGCCGCCAATGGTCAAACCCTTGTTTTGTTTGCATGAATCTGCTCGCCCGGCTACTGCGCACCTTCTTCCACCTGCTCTACCATCCCTTCGCCTGGACATACGACCTGGTAGCCTGGGTCGTTTCCTTTGGGCGCTGGAAGGACTGGGTGCGGAGCGTGACCCCGTTCCTCGAAGGGACGCGCATCCTCGAACTTGGTCACGGACCCGGGCATCTGCAGCGCATCCTGCTGGACCTGGGCCTGCTCTCGTTTGGGCTGGACGAGTCTCCCCAAATGGGCCGCCTTGCCCACATTCATCTGTACAAAAGCGGCTACACGCAAACCAGGTTGGCGCGCGGACTGGCGCAAGCCCTGCCCTACGCCAGCGGGAGTTTCGACACGCTGGTGTCCACCTTCCCCACCGAATACATCTTCGACCCGCGCACGCTGCTCGAGGCGCGCAGGACGCTGAATAACGGAGGCAGGCTCATCGTCCTGCCTGTTGCGTGGATCACTGGCAAGAACGCGCTCGACCACTTCCTGTCCTGGCTGTTCAAGGTCACCGGGCAGGCGCCATCCGACGCGCTTGAAGTGGTCGCAACGAGACTTGCGCAACCATTCGAAAACGCCGGATTCCAGGTGGAAATCCGGCGGGTCGAAGTCAGATCAAGTTTGTTGTTGTTCGTCGTCGCGCGCAAATAAGCGCAGGGAATGGCCTATGCCGTCCGCGGGCTCTTCTGCATCTCCCGCGCCAAAATGGGAGCGCTGAAACGCACTTCGTTGCGCCGCCGGTGACGGGCAAAGGCGGACCGCAGCAGCAAGTCAATGAAACCGGCGTGACCGCGCGGGTCATATTGCAGGATGAAATCGGCCATGCCGGGCTGGTCGGGCGGGTAGAAGACCGCGCCCTGCGGGTTGATCTCCAGCATGAACAGTTCGCCCTGCGCGTCCATGCGGATGTCGCAGCGCCCGTAGCCGGTGCCGTCCAGGCCGACGAACAGTTTTTGGGTCATATCGCGCAGACGGGTTGCTAGTGGCTCCTCATGCACTGGCTGGACGCTCATCTCGTTGAAACGCTGCCATTTCATGTCGGTATGCTTGAAAGACTCGCCCGGCGGGAAGACGATCTCGACCGGGACGTAGGTGATCGGGTTAGCGGGGTCATCCGGGTTCTCGGACACCAGGACGGAAAACTCGCGCCCCTCCACGAACTCCTCCACCAACGCGCCGCCAAAGGCCTCGACCATGCGCGTCACCTGGGCTTGCAATTGCTCCGGCGTCTCCACGCGCGAATCCTTGATCAGGCCGATGCTGCCGTAACTGTTCGGGTGTTTGACGATGAGCGGGAAGCGCAGTCCCTTCAGGCGGCGGCGGGGCAGGCGCGCAGTGGTGAAACCCCGCCCTTCGGGGAAGCCTACTCCCTGCTGGCGGCAGACTTGTTTCATTTCCTCGCGCGTCGGTTCGTAGTAGTGTGAAGCGGCGCCGGTAAACGGGACGTTCAAGGCCTCCAACGCGCGCACCACGTCTATGCCCGGGCGGTCGGGCTCGTCCGCCGCGCCGTCGCACATGTTCAGGAAGACATCGAAGCCGCGCGCGGCAAGCGCGGCCAATTCTTCGGCGACATGCGGGCAATGCAGGTCGTGCATCTCCCAGTCATATGCCTGCAAATAATAGGACGGGTCGAACGGATCGTCCCAGGTTGGGTCGCCCAATACGCAAATTTTCATGATTCCTCGTCTGTTATGGTTAACAGTTCGTTATTATATGGATATAGCCCAATAATGGAAGGGATAAAAGGGACTAATTTCGAAATTGGTACCGGGGATGGTCCCCTGACCATCGCAAACTGCCAGAGTGCTGGGGAACACCTGGATAAGAAACTGCATCAGCAGATGAACTTGCTGCTCAACCGGCTGGATGAACAACAACGTCGCTGGTATGTTGCAACAGAAGCCAGCCAGATAGGACATGGTGGCATACAGTTGATGTCGCAAATTACTGGGAGGGATGAAAAGACTATCCAACATGGGCAGCAGGCACTGGAGCAGGATTTTGCACAGCGCCTCTCGTAGCAGGTTCGTTTGGCTGGTGGAAGGTGAATATTTTCTGGGCTGGATGGAGGGCCTTGCTGGTGTTATACGCTTTCCGGGCTACCAGCAAGTCAGGGAACGCAAAAGGCAGGAAGATCGCTCTCCCTGCCCTGCCGTACAGCCACTTGCTCGGGCGCTCCGATTAGGGGCTACCGTTTGTCCATCAGGCTCTCACCAATGTCCAACAAACCTGTTGCCATTTTAGGTGGATGGATTTTCTCTTCGTCCTTACCGAATTTCACTACATCACCGCTGTTGTTGATCGCTTCGACCGCAAGGCCAAGGCTTTGGAGTTCTTTGACCAACACCCGGAACGAAGCAGGAATACTGGGATCTTCGATTGGTTCGCCCTTGACAATGGCCTCATACGTATTGACGCGCCCTTGCACATCGTCCGATTTCACGGTAAGCATCTCTTGCAAGGTGTAAGCCGCGCCATACGCTTCAAGCGCCCACACCTCCATTTCACCAAAGCGCTGGCCGCCAAATTGCGCCTTGCCACCCAGCGGCTGTTGTGTAACGAGGCTGTACGGGCCAGTGGAACGGGCATGCACTTTATCTTCCACCAAGTGATGCAACTTGAGAATCGTCATCACGCCAACTGTCACTGGTTGATCGTAAGGCAAACCAGATTTTCCATCGCGCAATACTTGCTTGCCCAGGATGGGCATGGGAGTGCTTGTTTCTAAAGATACAGCCTGCGCCGCCTCCATCAACTTGCCATCATCAACGCCTTCCCCTTTATCCAGACTTTCCAACCACAGGCGTAAACAGGCTGCAATGGCCGCATCGTTGAAGGCCTGGCGTTCACGCGGGTTGCCATCTTCAGGGTAAAAAATAGCGTCCGGATCGGTCCCGTGGTCGCGCAACCATTCACGCACGGTTGCATTGCGGGCATAATCTACTTTATAGAGATCATAAACATCATAACCGCGTTCACCCAGGTAATTTTCCAGGTATAAACGCCGGACTTCGTCATCATCCTGGATCATGCTTGGATCGTACTCTTCCTGCTTGATCCAATTCCAGGCGGCCTCAACCGCCTCCTTCCAGGCATGATCTACCATCCACGCGCGCGCCAACTCGGCCTCAATTTCCTCCTCGGAAGCGCCATCGAAAACGGGAGTCAGCGCACGGAAACCAAGCCGCTTGGCTGCCCAACCCAGGTGCACTTCCAAGACCTGACCGATATTCATACGACCAGGCACACCCAAGGGATTCAGGATCAGGTCAACCGGCGTTCCATCTTCGAGGAAAGGCATATCCTCTACAGGGACTACCTTTGAAACCACGCCCTTGTTGCCATGCCGGCCGGCCATCTTATCACCGGCAGTGATCTTCCGGCGCTGCGCCACCGAAACGCGCACCATCATATCCACCCCAGCGGACAGGTCGGAATTCTCCTCGCGGGTAAAAACTTTGACATCCACAACTTTGCCGCGCTCTCCATGCGGCATACGCAAGGAAGTATCCTTCACATCGCGAGATTTTTCCCCAAAAATGGCGCGCAACAGACGTTCCTCCGGAGTGAGTTCTTTTTCGCCTTTGGGCGTGATCTTACCAACCAGGATATCGTTCGGCCCCACTTCAGCCCCTATGCGGATGATGCCGTTCTCATCCAGGTCCTTGATCGCATCTTCGCCGACGTTGGGGATATCGCGTGTAATCTCTTCGGGGCCCAGTTTGGTATCGCGCGCCTCGACTTCATACTTTTCGATATGAACGGATGTGAAGCGATCCTCCTGCACCAGGCGCTCGGAGATCAAAATCGCATCTTCGAAGTTGCCGCCTTCCCAGGAAATGAAAGCCACCACTACGTTCTGCCCAAGCGCCAGTTCCCCGCTTTCGGTAGAGGATGAGTCGGCAATGATATCGCCTCTTTTGATGATCTGGCCCTTGACCACAGCCGGGCGCTGGTCAATGCAAGTGCTCTGGTTGGAACGTTGGTATTTCCGCAACTGATAAACCCGTAGGCCATCCTTTTGGCGCACCACAATCGCGCTGCCCGTCACCGAGGTGACTTCGCCCTCTTCTTCGGCTACGATGACCTGGCCGGAATCAAGCGCCGCATGATACTCCATACCGGTCGAAACCAGTGGGATTTCCGGGCGCACAAGCGGCACTGCCTGCGCTTGCATGTTCGATCCCATCAGGGCGCGGTTTGCATCGTCATGTTCCAAGAACGGGATCAAGGCGGCGCTGATGCCTACCACCTGGTGCGGCGCCACGTCCATGTAATTGACGTTCTCCGGCGTGGAAAATACAAAGCCAGAGTGGTAGCGGCTGGAAATGCGCTCACGCACGAATTCATTGTGCTCTGTCAGAGGCGCATTGGCCTGCGCAATTACATACTTATCTTCCGCGTCTGCTGAAAGGTAATCGATGCGGTCAGATACAAAGGGAATGACGGTAATATCATGTCCAAGTTTAGCAATTTTCTTGAGCGCTTTCTCATCAATGCGCTCTCCTGCTTCGACAATCACATCGCCTGATTTAGTATCCTTCAAGGCCTCGCGCAAGGCGCGTCCCAACAGATTGGGATCATCACACGGCAAAGACTTGATTACTTTGCGATAAGGAGTCTCGATAAAGCCGTACTCGTTGACGCGCGAGAAGGATGCCAGCCGGCCAATCAAACCGATGTTCGGGCCTTCAGGCGTCTCGATCGGGCAAATCCGCCCATAGTGTGAGTGATGCACATCACGGACATCGAAGCCCGCACGTTCGCGGCGTAAACCGCCAGGCCCCAGGGCAGAGAGGGTGCGTTTATGGCGCAACTCGGCCAGCGGGTTGGTCTGGTCCATGAACTGCGACAACTGGCTGGAGCCAAAGAACTCGCGCAGCGCCGCCACTACCGGGCGTATGTTGACCAGCGTGACCGGCGACAACTGCTCCTGGTCGCGGATGGACATGCGTTCCTTGATCACCCGCTCCATACGGCGCAGGCCGATGCGCAACTTGTTCTGGATCAACTCGCCCACCGTCTTGACGCGGCGGTTGCCCAAGTGGTCAATGTCATCCGGCGGCTCGACGCCGTTGTTGATCTGGATCATGCGGCGCAAGAGCCGCACGATGTCCACCTTGGTCACGTTGCGGTGCGGGATGGGGACGTCCAGGTCCAGTTTCTGGTTGAGTTTGTAGCGGCCGACCCGTTCGAGGTCGTAATGACGTTGGTCGAAGAGTTGCTCCTCGAGAAACTGCCGGGCATTTTCCAGCGTAGCAGGATCGCCAGGTCGCATCTTGCGGAAGAATTCAATCAGGGCCGCTTCCGCAATGGACAGCCCGCTCGTCAAGTCCCACTCCGGTTCCTGCCGCAGCGTAGAGGCAATGAACAAGCGCTCCGGGTTGTTGTCCACTTCCTGGAAGAGGGAAAGAATCTCATCGTCCGTGCCAGTCTTGATGGCAGAATCGCCGTTCCCGTCATCCACCGCTGCCAGGGCGCGCAGGAAAACCGTGATTGGGACGGTGCGCTTACGGTTGAACTTCAAGATGATATAATCGCTCTTGCGCGTCTCGAATTCCATCCACGCGCCACGATCCGGGATCAATTTCGCCATCGCCAAAGCGCGACCAGTAGAACGGTCCACAGGCGCTTCGAAATACACACCGGGAGAACGGATCAACTGCGAGACGACCACACGCTCCGTGCCATTGACAATGAATGTACCCTTATCGGTCATTTCAGGGAAATCGCCCAGGAAAATATCCTGCTTGATCGGCTCGGGCACATCCGGGCCAGCCAGCAACACCGAGACGTACAGCGGGCTGGAATAGGTCAGGTCGCGCTCGACGCACTCATCGATCGAATGCTTTGGTTCCCCAAACCAATACTTAAGTCCCCACTGTTCCGATTCAGGGCTGCGGCTGGGGAAATATAACTTCATCCCTTTGTTATATGACTCGATGGGAGAAACTTCATGAAAAAGATCGCCCAAGCCCTCCCGCTTGAGGCGTTCAAATGAGTCCAGTTGTACTTCGATCAGGTCGGGGAGGCTCAACTTGACAGGAATGCGCGCAAAATTCTTACGGGGCAGAGATGATGCCATTCGTCTCTCCATAGATTGGGCTGAACACGGATTTAACCGCCTTAAGACACACGAATCTATCCTGCTATTCATAGCAGGATAGCAATTGGTAATTATAAACCAGGGAATAGGAATTGGTCAAGCGCAATTTTCTGGTGATTGCCCACATCTTTTGTACCCCCATATTTGGGTAGCAAAAGCCCTTGACAACGACACATTGGGGAGCAAAAAACGAGCCCAAGCCAATAAAATGCCCAGAATCCTGCCAGTTTACGACTTGTGGGCAATCACCAGAATACGTGGCCTTGACGGGAATACAGTTTACAGGCATACTTAGGGACACTGGCTTGGTTTCTCCAGAGCAGAATTTATAGTGATAAAAGGTCGTTCCAAATAGGGCAAAAGACAAAAAAGGTTGTTTGTGCGGGTGTCGCCAAGCGGTAAGGCAGTAGCTTCCCAAGCTACCATTTCGTGGGTTCGAATCCCATCACCCGCTTATCAGGCACGGTTTCTTGAGAAGCCGTGCTTTTGTTTTTGCAAGGTTGCTGTTATGAAACCAAAAGATACCTGCAAGTAAAATTCGAAGCGGAGGCTCGGCAGATGACAAAAAACATCACAATCCTTTACGTTGAAGACAACAGCGACAACCGGACACTCGTACGGCGCGTACTGGCAGCCGAAGGATATAATATGTTAGAGGCCGCAAACGCTATGCAAGCGCTGAAAATATTGGAAACCACAAAGCCTCATTTGATCCTGATGGACATCAACATGCCAGACAAAGACGGTTACACCTTAACCACCGAAATAAGGAAAATACCGGGTCTCAGCAAAATTCCCATCATTGCAATCACAGCCAATGTGATGCGCGGCGACCGGGAAAAATCGTTTGAAGCGGGATGCGATGGGTATATACAAAAGCCTATTGACATTGACCTGCTCACGGAACACATCGAACATTTTTTGAGGAGCTGAAATGGCAGATCCAGACGTAAAGACCTCTGATACCCTGTCCAAAAGGGTTGCCATTCCAAAGGACCTGACAGTTCTGGTGGTTGAGGACAATGTATCCAACTTTGTCCTTATTGCCCGTATGCTCGGCTATATGGGTATCCACTGCGAATGGAAGACGTCGGGATACGAGGTAGTGGAATATGCAGACACTCTTCCCCGCCTTGACCTCATCCTGATGGATATCCGCCTGCCATATGAAGATGGATACGGGGCACTTAAAAAAATTCGCGCATCCGAGCATCTAAAATCTATCCCAATAGTAGCCGTCACCGCGGAAGCCAGCGAAGAACAGCTTAGTAAGGCTCGCGACTCGGGCTTCGATGGCTTTCTTGGAAAGCCTCTAGATCCAGATCGTTTTCCTGAACAAATCCGGCGAATTCTCAATGGCGAACCGGTATGGGAGCTCAGTTAACCGTGAATCCAGATGTATTGTCTCGAACGCTGAAACACCTTGCAAAGGCGCTAGAGGGGTTATGCTATTTTACCGCTGTGTTCGAAATAGGTAACGAGGCTCTTGAGTTAATTTCGGTTTCAAATATCGAACATACAACAGAAGAAGAACTCCCCCAAAAAATTCCAGTCAACATCAGTCTGCTAGAAAAGCATCTTAGGGGAGATATCAAATTTCACACACTTCCAGATGACAGTGTAGGCCTATCAGGCATTTTTCAGTTCATTGCCCACTTTCAAGTAAAAAAAGTTGCCCTGGTCGCTTTTCCGGGGAAAGGTGAGATGCTCGGACTCGTTCTCGTAGGGGCCAAGGAAAGCCAGACACTTACAACAGAAGATATTCAACCCTGCATCAATATAGTGAATCTTGCCACAATAATAATCGACCAAACAGAAGCCACACAGCAAACTAATTTACATGTCGCGCAATTAGAAGCCTTGACAGCAATAAGCCAGGCAAGTGTCTCCGACAACATTGCAGGCGTTTTCGGTGCAATCCACGAACAAGTAAGCCGTCTAATCGGTGATTATGCGTTTATTGCTGCACTGTATGATGAAAAAACCGCATCTATTCGAATTCCTTACTCCTATGAAGACGGCAAAATCAGTTCAATCGAAACATTTCCTCTCGGTGAAGGCCTGATTACTATACTAATTCACACCAAACAGCCGCTGTTGCTTAATGAAGATGTTGAAAGACAGGCCGAGTCTCTAGGCGCAAAAGTGATTGGCAAGCCAGCCAGATCATGGATGGGGGTTCCGCTGATGATTGCCAACCAGGTAATTGGTGCATTCATCGTACAAGACTTGGAACGGGATGGAATGTTTCGCCAAAAAGACATTCAAACCCTGTACATGCTTGCTCAACAAGTTGCCGGCATCCTTCACAGCAAGATGCTCCTAGATGAAAGCCACCGCCAGGTGTTTCAAATCCAGACAGCAGCACAGATTGCCCGCGACATCAGCAGCGCCTTGAATTTAGACGAACTACTCCTGAAAGCAGTCAATCTTATCCGCGAACGACTGAATTTCTATCACGCAGCCATTTTCTTGGTTGACAACACGGGCAAGAATGTAATCATCCGCGAAGCAACAGGAGAGGCCGGCGCCCAGATGAAACGCAGCGGACATAAACTGGCTATAGGCTCAAAATCAATTGTTGGCTTCGTGGCAGGACAAGGCGACCCTCTGGTTGTCAACGATACTGCTAAAGATGCCACGCATCTACCTAACCCCCTGTTGCCTGATACGCGCGCCGAAGCCGCTATTCCGCTGAAAATTGGCGACCACACTCTGGGCGTCTTGGATGTACAAAGCGTAGTTCCATTCTCGTTCGGGCCGTCCGACTTGGATACTTTGCAAATTCTCGCCGACCAGTTGGCTATTGCCGTTAACAATTCGGAACTTTTTGCTGAAACGCAAGAACACTTATCCCAACACCGATTGTTACATCACATCACGACCTCTGCTGCGTCGGGCACGACCTTGGACGAGGCGTTGGAAAGCGCTGTCAAAGGGTTGCAAGTCAGCCTGGGCGGAGACCGGGTCTTAATCATGTTGACTGACCTTGAGCGAAAGAATTTGATCCCTAAAGCATGGGTCGGTTATTCAGAGGACGTGGTAAATCGCATTATTCCAATTGGAACGGGTATTACCGGTTGGGTGGCTGCGCATCGGAAATCGTTGCGCATCGATGACATTGCCGAAGATACTCGCTATATCCAATTAAGCCCCAACACCCGATCTGAGATGACAATCCCTCTCATCTTTCGAAATGAACTATTGGGTGTATTAAATGTTGAAAGCGAACAGATTGCAGCCTATACAGATAACGACGAAGAAATGCTCGGAACACTGGCGGGCAGCTTGGCAGCCATTATTGCCAATGCTCGGCTCTTGGAGCAAATACGAAGGCAAGCCGAACGTGAGCGGCTTTTATATGAAATCACAAGCAAAATCCGCCAGTCCACAGATATGCAAACAATCTTGATGACCACCGTTGGTGAATTAAGTCGAGTAACGAGCGCGCGCAAAGCGCAAATTACAATTGGCATTAAAAATGACGACGGCAACGAAACCGCCTCATAACGGCCAAGGAAACACTTTTATGGAATCGCAAAGCGAAAGTTCTATTCAAAGATTTCTGAGCCAGGTTCTAAAATGGTCGGGCGGGTACTACCTCGTGCTGTCAAGTTTTGTGGCACAGATGGGATCAAATTTTGTCGCTATTCCGGTTATCATCATTGCTCAAATCAACGCCGAGTTTTCACCTGCAGAGTTTGACCAACTTACAAGATTAGCCGGATTCTTAGCCTTGCTTGGGAATGCCATTGTATGGTTTTCTTCATACTTTCTTAATAAAAAGGCTTTCCGCGGCCTGCAACGATATAAAAAGGGGAGCTCGCTAATTCCTGGATCTGTAGATGAACTAACAGCATGGCAACAAGCCGGCACCTGGACTTGGAAATATGCAATCATAGCATCTTGCATTAATTTTATTGTAGTGGGTATATCACTTTTGTCTTACTCGTATTTTTACCTCCACGCCACGTATGACCAACTAGTTTACATCGTAATTAGCATAACGATCATTACCTTATCCATTGTCACGCTCGATGTAAGTATTCTTGATCGACTTCTCGTCTCTGTCCGCCATGCCCTTCTGCCAAAAGATTTTGATACGCAACTGGCAGGCGCAAGCGGGTTTACCCTCTTGGGGCGAATTTACATAGTGGTACCCGCCATGATCGTCCTCAGCATTTTGCTCGTTGCGCCAATTGGATACCACCAAACTTTCAGAGTACTTTACGAGGAAATTGGCTCCACCCAGGTTTTATCCGAATTACAGGTACAGTCCATCCTTGTAAGCGCTTTTGCGATCTTCCTTGGACTTGGGCTCGTCTCTCTGTTTTCGATCTCCCTCACCCGTCCCCTGAACGAAATGATAAGCGTTTTCAAGAAGGTCGAACAAGGCAACCTGAAGCAACGGGCTCGGATTAGCGCATCTGACGAAATTGCACAAGTAACCATTTACTTTAACCGCATGATTTCCCGGCTAGATGAACTGCAAGAAACCCTGGAAAGGCAAGTAGAAGACAGAACTGCTCAACTTAGAGCAATTAACGAGGTCGGGCGGGTAGCCACATCCATCCTCGACCCAGATAAATTGATGAGCAGTATAGTCAGCCTAATTCGAGAGCAATTTGGACATTATTACACCGCCATTTATCTGGTTGATTCAAGCAACCGCTGGGCAGAACTCGTAGAAGCCACCGGCGAAGCTGGCCAAGTTATGAAAAACAGCAAACATCGCTTGGAAATCAACGAGCAAACGATAATCGGGCGCGCTATCAAAAGAAGAGAAGCGCAAGTAGCATTGGATACAGACAAAGATAATGCACGGTTCGAGCACCCCCTGTTGCCTTATACTCGTTCCGAAACAGCCTTACCACTGATCATAGGCGACAGGATCCTTGGGGCGCTAGATGTGCAATCAACACAAGAAGCAGCTTTTAGCCAGCAGGACATCGAAACTCTCCAAAATATGACCAATCAAGTCGCCATTGCACTCGAAAATGCCCACCTTTTCCAAGAAACCCAACGAAACTTGCAAGAACTACGCAACATCCAGCGGCAATATCTCCGCCAAGCATGGGGGGAATCCAACCTGCCTCGAGGAGAAACGACACTATCAATTGGCGATGACACGGAAACGGACAACGAACATGCTGTTGAAATTCCAATAGCCTTGCGCGACCAGGTTATCGGAAAAATCCGGCTTGAAAGGGGAGAAAACGTTACCCCAGAAGAACAAACCTGGATGCAAGCAATTGCCACACAAACGGCTTTGGCACTAGAGAATGCACGCTTGCTCGAGGAAACACAAAACATCGCCAACCGAGAGAAAACGATTGCAGACATTAGCAACAAAATTTGGACTTCAACGACCATGGAAGGTATTTTGCAAACAGCAATTCGCGAGCTTGGAATAACCCTTGATGCGACAGAAGCTACGATTGAATTAACCAATGATTGATGGAAATTATGTAAATGCTATGAAACGCCCCGAACAAATTGACACCCCAGAATCAGAATTGACTTCTCCACAAGAATGGCGGAACCGTTTCTTGCACTCCCTATTCGCCGGGGCAGCTATCTTTGGCTTGATTGCGCTCACCTCCGCTTTCTTCAGTATATCAGACCAAAGCCTGTTCATCGTTTACGTTGTAAGTTATGTCATTTTGCTTGCAGTTATTTTCATTCCATTTCCTTATCAAGTCCGAGGCGGAGTAATCTTATTCTTGTTGCTGGCAATTGGCATCGGCGACATCCTCGAAAACGGGATCACTAGCAACGCAGATATCTATTTGCTTACGTTTGTTGCTATTACTACTCTGCTTTTTTCGCCCAGGGCTGGAATCCTTGCTATTGCAGTGAGCATAGCCACGCTCATCGCCGGTGCAATGGCCATACTGGGAGGCTATTACCAGCTCTTAGATACAACAGCAAACGCCGGAAATTTAGAAGACTGGGTCAGCAGCATAACAACACAACTTTTCCTTTCCGTTATCGTTGTTGCCGGTTTGCGTAGACTTCAACTTGGTTTCATAGAGTCAAACGAAGACCTTACCCAAGCCCTTCGAACCCTTGAGGAAGAACGCACGTCTTTGGAACAACGCGTTGCAGAGCGAACAAAGGAACTCGAGAAAAAAGCCAATCAGTTAAACGCTGCCGCCTATATCGCCCAGCAGGCGGCGGAGTTCAAAGATTTGAGTGTCCTGCTTCCCAATGTAGCGCAATTGATTTCCAAAGAATTTGGCTTTTACCATGCCGGTATTTTCCTGATTTCAGAAAAAGAAGACTATGCCGTCCTACAGGCAACCTCTTCAGAGGGCGGTAGGCGGATGATAGAACGTGGGCATCGGTTGCGCATCGGCACAGAAGGGATCGTGGGCTTTGTAGCGGCAGAAAAAAGACCACGCATTGCGCTGGATGTTGGGGAAGATGCTGTGTTTTTCAACAACCCGGAGCTCCCTAAAACCCGCTCAGAAATTGCAATTCCGCTCATAGCACAAGACAGGCTGATTGGCGTTCTGGATGTTCAATCCACCGAACCTCAAGCATTCAATCAGGATGATGTAGATATCCTTCAAACCCTGGCAGATCAAATAGCCGTTGCAATAGAAAATGTCCGTTTGATCACTGAAAGCCAAGTTCTAATTCACGAACTGGAGATGATGTCAACGGAATTTGCTCGCCAGGATTGGCAAGAGCAACTAAGTTCCAAAATACCTGGTTATCATTATTCACAGACCGGCGTTCGCTCATTGCAACAGGAGGCAATTCCCAGCAATGAGCGCTATACAATGTCCATACCTATATTGTTCCGCGGGCAAAAGATCGGAAGAATTACCCTCCAACGAAAACCCAGCCAGCCAGACTGGACGAGTAATGAGCGCCAGTTAGCAAATGAAATAGCCACGCAAACTGCACTGGCACTCGATAACGCCCGATTGATCAAGCAGGCGCGTGAAAGCGCCTTGCGCGAGCAGGCTGTGACAGATATAAGCAGCCGAATAAGAGAGACTCTGGATTTGGAGACCGTTCTACGCACGGCAGCGCAAGAGTTACAACGCGCGTTAAATTTACAAGAGGCCGAAGTACGATTGACCACCCCCCAGGATGCCTCGACCGACAGCAAACGCGCAATCTCAGGAGGGCAAACGCGTGAATAACACCAGACGGTCCCAATATTATTTGAGTCTGCGAATAAAATCAGCGTTTGCCTTTTCCTTCCTGGCCATCTTCTTTGTCGGCCTGATAACGCTTGCATATTATTGGAGCGCACGCGCACAATTGCGCCAGGATATCCGGGAGCGCCTGCGAGATGTTGCCGCTGTTGGCGCATTACAGATTGATGGAGATGAACATGCCCTGCTGACCGATCCATCTCAAGAAGGAAACGAAACCTATCTTGCGCTAAAAAGAGTTTTACAAGATATCCGCGACTCTGGCACAGACATCCGCTTTGTATATACAATGCGCCAGAATGCAGATGGAAATATTGTGTTCATCGTTGACGCAGAAGAGAGCGAGGAGGATATTTCTCATTTGGGGGATGTATATGATGATGCTGGCCCCTTACTTCGCGAGTCGTTTTCGACTTTACAAGAGCCTGTGGTAGAGGCAGATTTTTACACTGACAAGTGGGGGACCTGGCTCACCGCCTATGCTCCTTTTTATCGCTCAGATGGCCAGCGCGAAGGAATCGTCGGCATAGACATATCGGCCTCCAAAGTGCTTGAAAAGGAACAACAAGCCCTCTTTACAGCGGCAATCGTTCTTCTCTTATCCATTCCTCTCATTGCAGGACTTGGATGGCTGTTTGGCAAAAACTTGACCACTCCCCTTGAAACCCTAACAATTGGCGTCAAACAACTGGCAGGCGGGAACCTCGATGCCAAGATCGAGCTCAACAGCGCCGATGAAATGGGATTGGTTGCAGACACATTCAACGACATGGCTGGCCAATTGCGAAAACTTGTAACGAATTTGGAGGAGCAGGTTGCAGAGCGCACAAAAGCGCTGGAAAGACGGGTATCCCAAATTCAAGCGGCTGTTGAGGTCGGAAAGTCAGTCGCTGCGCAACATGAGTTGAATGAGTTGCTACACAGGACCAGCCAATTAATCAGTGACCGGTTTGGTTTCTATCATGTTGGCATCTTTTTATTAGACGACCCTAAAGAGTACGCTATATTGCGAGCCTCGAACAGTCCTGGCGGGGCGCGCATGTTGGCGCAAGGACACAAGCTGAAAGTCGGTGAGGTAGGCATCGTTGGAACGGTAGCAGGTTCGGGCCAGGCAAGAATCGCGCTGGATGTCGGTAAGGACGCAGTTTATTTCAATAATCCGCAATTACCTCAAACGCGCTCCGAGATGTCCCTCCCCATCATTGCAGGAGGAGAAACGCTGGGGATATTGGACATCCAGAGTACTGAGCCAAACGCTTTTGCCGAAGATGATATTCCTACCCTCCAGGTACTGGCAGATCAACTGGCAACCGCCTTGCAAAACGCCCGCTTATTGGAGAAAACACAGCAGGCTCTTGCGGCTGTCCGCCGGGCTTATGCGGAAAGCAGCCAAGAAGGATGGCGACGGGTACTCACCAGGGTAAGCAAAACAGGTTTTATCGGGTATGCACATGGAGAAATAATGCCCAGCGATGCCACGCTGCAACAACCGGAGGCGGTCCAAGCCAGTAAGGCAGGCGAACCTATCTTGAGCGACGACCGAAAAACGCTGGCTGCTCCAATTCAAGTGCGCAACCAGACAATCGGCATTGTGCGTTTGGTGAAGTCACCCGAAACGCAAGATTGGACGCTCGATGAAATAGGCGTTGTGAACAGGCTGGTTTATCAAATTAGCGCTGCGCTGGAAAGCGCGCGATTGTACCAAGACACGCAACGCCGCGTCGAACTGGAACGCGCAATCGCCAATGTTTCCAGCCGCATCGGGGCCGAACCGGAAGTGGATACAATCCTGCGGGCCACTGCCGAAAGCCTGGGTACTTTATTGACCGATTGTGAAGTAAGCGTCAAGATCCTTTCAGACGATACGCCCAATCAACCTGAAAACCAAGCGCTCTAAGTTAAGTATCGAAACGAGTTTGTATGACAGACACGCTTCCAGAAAATCACACTCCCAAAAATAAGGCGCCACGCTCCAATTTTGTCTCCCTGCGCACAAAATTGATTGTTGCCAACCTGTTTATTACAATTGCAGCAATCATCTTTGTTGGATACTACCTGCTTAATCGTGCCCAAGCGCTCAGTACTTTGTTGACAGAGCAATTAGACAAAAGCGTGCAACAGGAAACTGAAAACCGCTTGAATGCTACGCTAATCGAAGGGGCGTCAGCGCTAAATTCTTTCTTTAAAACTACTGAAAAGAACCTGGAAACGGCTCGCATTGCCACAGAAACTTTCATCGAGCAGGAAAACGAACTGGCTAATGGCATCTATATTTCTGGAGTCTTATGGAACGCAAGCGAAACCCTATTTCCTCTTCCTGGCGGAAGTTTGGATAATCCCAACCAGGAAACTGGCTCGATCTTCATCCCGGCCAAAGTGGTATTGACTGGGAAACTGGCAAGTGAGATTAATGCACTAAAACAATTGGATACGATTGCGCCGATCATACTGAAGGAAAACCCAAATATCATTGCATTGTACTTTGGTGGAAACGATAAGGAAACATTGTATTACCCAAATATAGACCTCGCCAACATTGTGCCGGCTGATTTCGATGTTACGCAAAGACCCTGGTTTTTAGCAGCCTTGCCTGTATCGGACCCAAACCGAGAGACCGTATGGTCTGTCCCTTACCAAGATGCCGCTTTGCACGGTCTGGTGATTACAAGCAGCGCTCCTATTTATGACGCTTCCAACGAATTTCGAGGCGTGGTGGCAGCCGATGTACTCATGACCAGCGTGACCCAGGCAGTCTCCTCCATCCGAGCCGGTAACACAGGTTATGCTTTCCTGGTTGACAAAGAAGGTCGCGTGATCTCAATGCCAAAAGAAGGGTATGCAGATTTTGGCATTCCCGCCGACATCCCGGACGACGAAATCGTTCAATACACCCTGCCAGACAAAGTACCCCTTGAAATGTTCAAGATTGTAATCAAGATGACCGGAGGGCAACGAGGTCTGCAAATCGTACAGGTCAATGGGGTTGATAAATATGTTGCCTACCGCCCCATCCCAAATGTCAACTACAGCCTGGGCATCGTCGTACCGGTCAGTGAACTGCGCCAGCCATTCCTTACCGCTATCCAGACGCTGGAACGCGAAACCGCCACAACGATCATTTTTGTCTTCATCGTACTGGGTGTCGTTATAGGAGTTGCAACACTTGTCTCTTGGGGTGTCAGCAACCTGCTCACCTCACCACTAACCAAGTTAACACAAACAGCATCTGAAATTGCATCCGGAAACCTGGCAGCCCAAGCCAGTATCACCACAAGAGTGAAGGACGAGATCACGACCCTGGCCGAGACTCTGAACACCATGTCGGCAAGATTGAGCGATTTGATCTCCTCTCTCGAAGAACGGGTACAGGAACGTACGTCCGCGCTACAAAAACGAGCGAATCAACTCCAGGCGGTCTCAGAAGTTGCGCGCGCCGCCGCATCCATCCGCGACCTGGGCCTGCTCCTGTCCGATATCACCCGGGAGATCTCCGAGCAATTTGGTTTCTATCATACTGGCATTTTCTTATTAGATACAAGCGGGCAAGATGTCGTGCTGGTAGCCGCCAATAGCGAAGGAGGACAAAAAATGCTGGCGCGCCAACACAAATTGGCTGTCGAACCGCACAGCATTGTCGGCTTCGCAGCCAGTACCCAATCAGCGCGTATTGCCCTTGATACCGGCGCAGACGCTGTCTTTTTCAATAATCCCGACCTCCCAGAGACACGCTCAGAAATGGCCTTGCCCCTCAAAGTTGGTCAACAATTGATTGGCGTACTGGACGTTCAAAGCACCGAAACAAACGCTTTCTCGCAGGAAGATATTGCAGTAATCTCCACCCTGGCAGACCAGGTTGCAGTTGCTATCGAGAACTCGCGCTCATTTACAGAAACACAACGAGCACTGGCAAAAGCAGAAGAAACATATCATAAATATTTTGGCCAGGCTTGGTCCCAATATACCCGCCAAACAAAAAAAACGGGCTACCTTTACAGAGATGGAACAACCCTACCGCTTGATGCGCCCATTGCGCCCTCCCTTATGGATAGCAACGATGACAAAATGAGCATCCCGCTCGTACTGCGCGGGCAAACCATGGGGATGCTCGAAATCAAGCCCAAGCAAACCCAACGCAAGTGGACCGATGACGAATTGGTCCTAACAAAAGCCGCTGCCGAACGCGCTGCGTTGGCATTGGAAAGCGCCTATCTATTGGATGAAGCCCGCCGCCGCGCCACCCGTGAGAGAACGATTAGCGAGATAACATCGAAAATTGGTGAATCCGTCAATGTTAAAAACATTCTGCGCACTGCTGTTGAAGAGTTGGGACGGGCCATCCCTGGCTCCGAAGTATCCATTCGCTTGAAGCAAAAAGAAACTGACAGGTAAGGCATGACCGCAAACGATATCCGCCAAATACAAACAATGCAAGCGCCTGCAGAATCGCAGGAAGACATCTTCGCAAATATAAAGGTCAGTTGGAAATTAAACGTATTGATCTTTGTAATGGCGCTAGGCACGATAGGTGTCTTCCTGACCGCACTCCGTGGTTTAACGTTAATTCGCGCCCAACAAGACAAAAACTACGAAACAGTATTGCTACCTTTCACCAAAGTCAGTCAAGTAAACACTGCTTTAGCCGATATTCAAACTGCACTGATTGCATTACAAAACAAAAACCTCCTGACGGCTGAACAAACCCATCACATTCAAACGATCCACGCTGCGGAAGAACAAATAAAACCAATTATTGATACGTATGCGGCAACTTGGTTGTCTCCTATACCCTTAGAGTTCCCTGCCGGTCTGCGCCAAACAAAACAACTCGAGATCGAACAAAAGGTCAACGACTTACAGGCAAAGGAGTTGGAGAACTTTAACCGGTTTGCGAGTGAATATGCCAAATATTCATCATCATATAACGCAATGGTCGTTGCAATAGAAGCAGGCGCTCTAGACATCGAAGCAAATCAAGATGCACTCTTAGCGCTTGCGTCGGCGCGCTCTTCCATTGAACAATTAATTGAAATTAATGACGACGCTTCCACCGTGCTGAACGAAATGATCCAAATCGCCTACCAGGATATCATTTTACGGATGGTCCTGGCTCTACTTCTAGCAATCATTTTTGGTCTGTTGCTTTCTTATTCCATCGCCCGCTCTGTCAGCAAAAGATTGCAAGTTGTGCAAAATGCCGCACAGGCTATGGAAGAAGGTTACCTGGACAGGCGCGCTATTATTTCGATTGGCGGCAATGACGAAATATCCGCCCTCGCTTCTACGCTCAACAATATGTCCAGACAACTTCGAGAGACGCTGACAGGACTGGAGCAGAGAGTGCAAGAACGCACCCGCGACCTGGCACTAGCGAGCAGAGAAAGCAACCGGCGTGCAAAACAGTTCGAGGCCATCACTTTGGTCAGCAGCGCAATTTCGTCCATCCGCTCTTTGGACGAACTGTTACCCCAAATAACCCAGCTGATCAGTCGCGAGTTTGGCTTTTACCATGTCGGTATTTTCCTTACCGACGACCGAAAAGAATATGCTCTTCTCAGGGCGGCGAACAGTGAAGGCGGCCAACACATGCTTGAGCGCGGGCATAAGTTGAAGATAGGAGAACAAGGTATCGTTGGTTACACAACCGGATCGGGCAACCCGCGTATCGCGCTGGATGTTGGCGAAGATGCAGTATTTTTCGACAATCCCGACCTGCCACAAACTCGCTCAGAAATAGCGCTACCATTGAGGATTGGCAAATCTATCGTTGGTGCCCTGGATGTACAAAGCACCGAGCCGGCCGCCTTTAGCGAAGATGATGTTCGCGCGCTCTCCCTCCTGGCAGATCAGGTGAGCCTTGCAATCGAAAATGCACGCCTGTTTGACCAGGCGCGGAAATCCCTGGACGAAGCCGAGACAGTTTACCGGCAATACATCCGACAAGCCTGGAACAGATTACCAAAAGAGCAGGCATTGGCCGGGATCATTTATACAGCCGACGGAGTTAGCCAGGTCGAAAAACCAAGCGACTGGCAACGGTTCAATCAGGATAAAAGCCTGCTTGCAACCGAGGAGCGAACCCACTCAGTCTCCATGCCAATCGAGATCCGCGGAGAGCGTATTGGTACGCTGGACGTCCACCTTCCGTTGACAGTAGAACCGAGTGTGGATCAACTGGATTTAATCAAGGCAGTTGCTGGCCGCGTGGCGATTTCGGCAGAGAATGCACGCCTCTTGGAAGAGACAACGCGCCGTGCAGAGCGAGAACGCCTTGTATCCGATATTACAACAAAAATACGAAGCGCCAGCGATCCAGATGACATGGTACGAATCGCCCTTGAAGAACTCAAAGTGGCGCTTGGGGCTACACAAGTACAGTTATTGCCTCACGTCCTGCCAAAACCAGAGAGCAATGAAAAATGAAAACAGCTCAAATTGATAAAACCGGGCACGGAGAATGCGTATGACTTACATAATTGCAATTGCAAACGAGAAAGGCGGGGTGGCAAAAACAACATCCACCTTATCTCTTGGCGCCGCCCTGGCAGAAACCAGACAAAGAGTATTACTGATGGATCTGGATCCCCAGGCAAATTTAACTCTGGCCGTTGGGTTGGAAATCAACCAGGCGCCGGTTTCGTCCAGCAACATACTGGTAGAAGGAGCCCCCTTGTTGAGCGCCATCCAAAAGACAGAAATCGAGAATATTGACTTGATCCCGGCGCACTCCAACATCGAAACTGCAGAGCAATACCTCCCTATCCGCAACAACTACACAGCCATCCTAAGACGCGCGTTGGGAGCAGCAGCCCCCTTACCCTACCAGTTTGTCCTGTTGGACTGTCCGCCCTTCCTGGGGGCCATTACCCAAAACGCCTTGAGCGCAGCAAATTTGCTGGTCATCCCTACGCAAGCCGAGTTCTTTTCTGCCTATGCCCTGCGCAATATGATGGGGATGATCCGTCGGATACGGCAGGAAAGCAACCCCGACCTCGCCTACCGCATCCTCATCACCATGCTGGATCGCAGGAACCGCACCCACCGTAACATCCAAGAGCAACTGCAAAATACCTTTGGCAAAGGCCTGTTCGAAACCGTGATTGAAATTGACACGAAACTGCGGGAAAGCCCTATTGCCGGCCAGCCAATTACGCAATACAAACCCAATAGTCGCGGCTCGCAACAATATCGTGTCCTTGCCCAGGAGCTACTGGAATATGTCGAAGAAAAAGATAAACAACAGGCTTGACAAACTTTTCGACGAGATAAAAAGCAACGAAGCAGAGACGCAAGCCGAACGTCCGGGCAGAAGCGGCGGTCGAAAGCCCAAACAGGCGCCCAGCCTTCCGTCCGTTCCCATGAGCCTTTCGGATGAAATATCCGAAATTTTATCAGGGACGGGGATGACGCTTCAAGCCGACGACAGGCTTGCTCCCGTTACAACGCAGGTTTCCCCCACTGCAATGCTTTCTACCGCTTTCCGAATAGACGAAAAGAATTGGTCGACGCTCAAGGTCGTTGATGAATCAGGAAAAAGCACTTGGGGCGCCGAAGAACAATTGCTGGTCAAACAAGTAGCCGACCAACTGTCCCTTGCGATGGAAAATGCGCGCCTGTTCCAGGAAACGCAACAGCGTGTTCAAGAATTGACAACACTACTCAACGTAAGCCAGAACCTGGCAGAGTTGCCATTACAACTGGAAGAAATTGCGAACCTGATTGCAAAATACTTCATACAAATTTTCCAGGTAACAGAATGTTCTATTCTCTTGCTCACCCCTCAAGGGAAAATGCGCACCATTGTTGATTACATACCAGAAAACAAAAAACGCCCCGAAGACGAATTATGGACAAACCTGGAAACAGACCCAGCAGACTACCCGGCCACGCAACAAATGCTGGCAACGTTGCAACCTGTCATCCTGCAAATTAATGATCCGAGCCTGGATAGCGCCGAACAGGACTACATGAGGAAATATGGTGTCAAATCACAGGTGCGTTTGCCGCTCATCATGCAGGGCCGTGCAACAGGGATGATCCATCTCGAAGAACTTTACCAGGAAAGACAGTTCTCCCAACAAGAATTGAACCTGGCTATGATTTTATCCAACCAGGCTGCAGTTGCCCTAGACAACGCCAGGTTATTCCAAGAGACACAGGCTCGGGCTGAGGAATTAAGCGCCCTCAACCGAATCATCTTCTCTTCCAGCCAAACACTGGAATTAACGCAACTCTTGGAAACGCTCCTTGCACAAATCTTGGATATGCTTGGTTTCAGTTGCGGTCTCATTTCACTCAAGAATGAAGCCTCGGGTCAGTTGGAATTATTTACACACCAAAACTTGCCATTACCTGTTCTAGAAAAACTGCAAGCCGCGGGACTGGCAGGGACTCCGTGCGACCATGTATTCAAATCGCAATCTACATTGGCTGTTTCTGACACGCGGGAAGGGACGCCTGTTGATTTCACAGGGCTAATTAACAACGGATTGTTTGCATATTTGGGCGTCCCCCTGGAAGCAAAAGGGCAAATCGTTGGCACATTATGTGTTTTCAACGAAAACCCTGAGCCAATGTCGGAAAATGTGATTAGCCTGACGCAATCAATTGGGCGGCAAATCGGCTTTGCCATTGAAAATGCCCGTCTTTTCCAACAAACACAACAGTCCGAGTCCGAACTAAAAGCGCTGTTCGCCGCCATGGAAGATGTCATCATTATCTATGACCGTGAAGGCAGGTATGAGCGCATTGCAGAGACAAACCCAAACCACCTGTTCCGTCCCACTGAAGAAATGCTTGGCCGGACATTGCAAGAAGTATTGCCCGAAAACCTTCATGAACCCTTCTTATCGACAATTCGGACTACACTTGACACCGGGCAATCGCAAGAAATCGAATATCCGCTGGAAATAAACGGCGCTGAATATTGGTTCGACGCCAGCGTCTCAAAACTGACCGAAAACCACGTCTTCTGGGTTGCGCGAGACACCACCGAACGCAAGCGTGCGGAAGAAAACTTGCGAGAAAGCGAGGAAAAATACCGGGATTTGCTCAATGGCATGAACGATACCATCTGGGTCATTGATTTCGATACGACGATTTTGGACGTCAATAACGCCGCCATGACCGCCCTGGGTTACAGCCGGGAAGAACTCCTGTCCATGAAAATCTCCGACATAGATGTAAATCTGATCCCTGAACAGATCCAAAACCTTGCCAGTAACATGCCCAGGGATAAGGTCCAAGTTTTCGAGACTTCACACAGGACGAAAGATGGAAAAGACATCCCGGTGGAGATCAGTTCCAGCCTGGTGTCCTATGCGGGAAGAACCGTTATCATGAGCATCGCGCGCGACATTACCGAACGCAAGCAAAACGAAGAAGCGCTGCGACGCCGAAACGAGTACCTGGCCGCCTCAGCCGAGATCGGACGCCTGGTCACATCTTCCCTGGACTTGAAAGCCATCTTCTCGCGCGCTGTAAACCTGGTAAAAGAACGCTTTGGATACTACCACGCTGCCATCTTCATTGTCGAAGAGACCGGTTTCAATGCGGTGCTACAGGAAGCCACCGGCGAAGCCGGAGAGCAGATGAAGCAACGTGGGCATTCCTTGACAGTCGGCTCCAAATCAACCGTAGGACAAGCGACCGAAACCGGAAACGCAATCGTCATCAACAACACAGCGCTTGATCCTATCCACAAACCGAACCCTCTACTACCCGATACAAGAGCCGAAGCCGCCATTCCCCTGCACATTGGCAACCGAATCATCGGCGTTTTGGATATTCAGTCCACGGAAGTAAATGCTTTTTCCCAAGACGACGTAGCAATTCTTCAACTATTGGCCGACCAAATTGCCATTGGTATTGACAATGCGCGCTCTTACAACATCGCCCAGCAGGCCGTTCAAGAAATGCGGGAGGTTGACCGTCTAAAAAGTCAATTCCTGGCAAATATGAGCCATGAACTTCGCACCCCGCTCAATTCGATCATTGGGTTTGCGCGCGTCATCCTCAAAGGCATTGACGGTCCTGTTACAGAACTACAACAACAAGACCTGACAGCGATTTTCAACGCCGGACAACATTTGCTCGGTCTGATCAACGACATCCTTGATCTTTCCCGCATCGAAGCGGGCAAGATGGAACTTTCCTTTAGCGAAGTAAATATCGACGATCTGGTTACAAGCGTGATGTCCACTGCTGCTGGCTTGATCAAAGACAAACCAATTACATTGAAACAAGAGATTGCAACTGATCTTCCAACAGTCCGCGCCGATCCCATGCGCATCAGGCAGGTATTGATTAACTTGCTCTCTAACGCAGCCAAATTCACAGAAAAGGGAGAAATCACCGTAAGGGCCGAGGTTGACGACCTGACCACTGGACAATCTTCTGTAATCGTCACTGTGACCGACACTGGACCAGGCATTTCCCCCGAAGATCAAGCCAAACTGTTCCAGCCCTTCTCACAAGTTGATGCGTCATTAACTCGCAAAGTTGGCGGGTCAGGCCTTGGATTATCAATTTGCCATCATCTGGTTCAAATGCATCATGGTCGCATCGGTATACACAGCATGCCAGGAAGAGGAAGTTCATTTTATTTTACCGTTCCTATCTTCGTGAAAGAACAAAAGATTTCAAAAAGCGGCTTCAAGACAATCTTGACTATTGACGATGACCCACAAATCCTCAACCTGTATGAGCGGTATCTGAGGCCAAAAGGTTTCCAAGTAATCAGTTTGAAAGATCCACAACGGGCAAAAGAACGAGTAAGACAATTGAAACCTTTTGCAGTCATATTGGACATTATGATGCCAGGGTACGACGGCTGGCACGTTCTCGATGACCTAAAATCCGACCCCGAAACACGCAGTGTCCCAATAATCATTTGCAGCATCCTGGAGGAAGAAGAAAAAGGCTTTAGCTTAGGAGCAGCAGATTATCTGGTCAAACCAATCGTAGAAGATGATTTACTCTCTTCGCTAGATCGGCTAAACAACGATGGAAGTATTCGAGAAATACTAATCATAGACGACGACCCAAACGATCTGCGCCTGTTAGGAACGATGATTTCTAATCAAGGAAGGTACAAACCTATTCTAGCAGAAGGTGGGCAGGCAGGGTGGAACGCCATTCAATCAAAGACGCCACATGCCATTGTCTTGGATCTATTCATGCCAGATGTAGATGGATTCTCGATTCTTGAGAAATTACATGAAAACAATGAACTAAGGGATATCCCTGTAGTTGTTGTAAGTAGTAGCGACTTGACAAACGAACAATATGGCCAACTTCAAATGTTTGGACAAAGGTTATTACAAAAAAGTTCCTTGCAAGAACAAGAACTCATCGGCACGATTGAAAATGCGCTCAAACGCATAGATAACTGAGAAAAAATCATAGGAATATGCTTGTTGCCAGGAGGCCGCAACGTGACATTTCAAATCAGATGTTTGGACTGCAATCATGCAGCGCCATTCCATCCAACAATTGCAAGTTGCCCCAAATGCAACAGCCAGTGGAGAGTTGCGGAATATGACCTGGCGTCAGTAGCGGAGATCTGGAGAGCGCAACTACACGAACGCACGTTCGATCTTTGGAGGTATCACGAGTTATTACCAGTTCGCACTCCTAACGCCAACATCAGCCTGGGAGAAGGCGGCACGCCACTCATCCAGGCAGTTAACTTGGGTATGATGCTTGGATGTTCGAACCTATATATCAAAGATGAGCGTCAAGGACCCACGGCTTCATTCAAGGACCGGCAAGCGGCTGTCACCATTGCAGCATTAAAAGAGGCTGGTATCACAGAATTGGTTGCTGCATCTACCGGGAATGTAGCGATTTCATACTCTGCGTACGCTGCACGTGCTGGAATAAAACTCTGGGCGTTTGTAACCAGCTTGGTGCCTGGGGTTAAAATGCGCGAAATTGCCTTATATGGAAGCCAAGTTGTCAAAGTAACCGGCTCCTATGACCAAACCAAACAAATGGCATCCGAGTTTGCTCGCCAGCGCGGTTTGTACCATGATATGGGAGCAAGGACAATTACTTCTGTAGAGGCAATGAAAACGATTGCCTATGAAGTGGCCGAACAACTTGCCCAGAAACCCGGATATTCTTCGAACGGCAGTAAAAATCCACCCAAGTGGCGCACGCCGGATTGGTATATCCAATCCGTCAGTGGCGGCATGGGACCATTAGGAGTCTCTAAAGGATTTCGCGAACTCTCCAAAATGGGTTTTGTCAATGGCTTACCCGCAATTGCTGCCATCCAAGCAGAAGGGTGCGCACCGATGGTCACAAGTTGGAAACAAGGCCTTGAAACTCCAATTGTGATTACTACACCCCAAACTCATATCGAGACGCTTGCAACTGGCGATCCAGGCCGAACCTACAAGTTGCTGAAGCGGGAGGTTGATGAAACGCAGGGGATATTTGAAAGCGTCAGCGACGGGGAAGCTTTCCGAGCTATGCATGTGGTTGCAAAGATGGAAGGACTCTCTGTAGAACCTGCTGCAGGGGTCGCGTTTGCAGGATTATTCAAGCTGGTACGACATGGCATCATAAAGCCCACAGATACTGTGGTTGTGAATTGCACAGGCCATACGATGCCCGCCGAACAATGGTTGCTTGGAGAGGATTGGTCGCTGGATGTAGAAATGCCAAGCCGCGGTGAGATACCCCAACAAGATGGCTTGCTCGCTGCGCTAAACCGTGTGGCGCCAGAAGGATTCCCGCGCATTGCAATTGCAGATGATAGCGCTGATGCACGCCGCTTGATCAGGAGGATATTACAATCGCAAGGCGATTTCACTATTTTCGAAGCCGAAAACGGCAAAGCGGCCTTGACACTGATTGAGAAAGAAAGACCGGACCTGCTTATTCTGGATCTTATCATGCCAGAAATGGATGGATTTGAAGTCATTGATATCCTGAAGCGCAACCCCGAAACAGCAAATATTCCTGTAATTGTTGCTTCAGCCAAAGAACTGACACCCGATGAAAAAAACAGACTGGAAGGGCAAATTCAATCGTTGATGCAAAAAGGAGATTTTCTCAACGATGAATTTCTTGATGAAGTCCGCTCTTTACTGGATTAAGGTCAAAACCCATGCAAAAACGTAAAACGGGGGTCCGGGCTGTTTTGCTGTCTGCAACCTTCCTTGGCTTTACGCCTGTTTTTGGCAAACAAGCAATCAACCTGGGGTTTTCACCTCTCGCAGTAGTTGGTATCCGAACATTGATGGCTGCCCTCTTGTTATTGTTTATCGTGATTGTATTTCGGCGTGAGTATCTCTACATATATCCAGCAGGGTTAATTGGGTGCGGATTGGCAGGATTATTCAATGGAGTTGGTTCTATATTATATTATTCGGCACTGGGCCGTATCGATGCGAGTCTTGGACAATTGCTCTATTCCCTTTACCCTCTCTTCGTAGCAATTTGGCTGGTTTTGGACTCGCAACCTCCTAACAAATTAACCCTTTTTCGCATTACTCTTGCGATGATTGCCGTTTTTCTATTGACTTATTCAGAATCAGTCCACATTGACATGATTGGTGTTGGTCAAATGCTACTCGCATCGATCCTATACGCGCTTCACCTGCCTATCAACCAACGTGTACTCTATGACGTCCCCGCTCCTACTGTCACGCTATATACGCTAATTGCTATGAGTTTGGTTGTTGTACCAGTGTTTCTTCTTGTGGGCCAACCACTGCCTTCTAATGCGAGTTGGTACCCCATAATTGGGTTGACGCTGGTTACTTTCCTTTCCCGGCTCGCACTATTTCAAGGTGTAAAATACCTTGGCGGGATGCAAACCGCGCTTCTGGGATTATTGGAGTTACTTGTCGCCATTGGACTGAGCATTGCATGGTTACATGAGAAACTTGCGCAGGCACAATGGATTGGTGCTGGCATCCTTAGCATAAGCATACTCTTAATATACTTCGACAAGCCTGCCAAAGTGCGCAAACCTGCAAAGAGTGGTTGGCTGGGGTGGCTGCGCCCACCAACCAGTTTTCCCCCTGACCTACCCTGAGAACAATTCAACCATTTCCGCTCATTCTGTCTTCCCTTCAAAAACATACCCTGTTCCCCGGATACTGACAATTTGTTCAGACAGCGCCGGAAATGCTTCAAGTTTATGTCGAAGCCGGCTTACCAAAGGTCGCAGGATCTCCGGCGCTTCTCGTTGCGACGTATCATACCCCTGGACAAGCAATACCAGATCACGATGAGCAAAAACCTTGCCCTCGTTGATCAATAATACACGCAACAAGCGACCCTCAGCCGGCGTCAGGCTAACTAAAACTTCCCCGCGCCGGATTTGCCGGCGTGACAAGTCCACTACTGTCCCATCAGGAAGCGAAACAGAATCCAAGATTTCTTCCAGATCAGACGAATCTGAATCCACACCTTTTGCGCGCACTCGCAACGCGCGACGCTCCAATCCTTTTTTAACGCTGGTCAAAACCTGCGCAGGAGGGGCGGGTTTCAACAAATAATCATGTATCCTTAAGCGTAATGCTTGGATGGCCGTTTCAGTAGAGCCATAAGCAGTCAACACAATCACCTCTGTGTCGGAAGCAATCTGGTTCACAACTTGGACAACTTCCAAGCCATCCATGCCCGGCATACGAAGGTCCACGATCATCAAGTCAATGTGATGGGTTCGGATATGCTCAATTGCAGCCTGCCCATTCGGGACAGAAGCAACACTATAACCTTCCAATCGCAAAATATCAGTAAGCGATTTACGTGAAACAGGTTCATCGTCAACAACCAGAATGTTAAATTTCATCTTTTTCCTCCAAACGGCAAGTAAACACGGAAACATGCTCCCGGTTTATTATTTGTGACAAGATCTAAAGAACCACCATGTGCAGTAATGATATTGTAACTGACGGTTAAGCCCAAACCTGTGCCCCCACTTTTTGTACTATAAAACGGTTCAAAAATGTGCGCCAGCCGGTCCTGGGGAATGCCCGGACCATTATCCTGAAACAATATCTCAACACCTCGTCGCACCACATGTACATGGATTTGAAGAACCCCTCCTTCAGGCATAGCATCAAAAGCATTTAGAATCAAATTGATAAATACTTGTTGGATTTGGCTGCTCACTGCAAAAACAGGCGGCAAGGAAGCAGGAACGCCCACATCTACGACGATACCACGCTTTGTCAATTGTTGAGACATGAGATCCATCACATGCTTCAAAACGTCAGGGATGATCACTTCACTCGGAGCAACAGCACCAGGACGATAAAAATCCAACATCCTTTGCACTGTGGACATCAACCGATTCAATTCGGTTTTTGCAAGCTCAAAATACTCTGTACGTTGTTCTCCAGACAGGTCTTCGCGCCCAGCGAGATGCAGGCAGTTTTGCACCGCCTGCAAGGGATTATTCACTTCGTGGGCAATAGAGGCGGTCAGGCGCCCGGCGGCTGCCATCTTTTCAGCCTGGAGCAGGGCCTGTTGCGATTCTTCGACTTGTTTTACATAATCTCGCAACTCAGCATACAGACGCGCGTTCTCGATAGCAACAGCAGCCTGATTGGCAAGAATAAGGAACATTTCCATATCGGATTCGCGGAAAGGAGAATCCTGGGACTCTCGCCCTGCGAACAACATACTACGCACTTTCAACCGCGTTACTGGCACAAATAAAATTGCGCCAAAACCAAGTTTCCGTAAACGTGATTGTAAAGTGGGATTCCCTGGGCCAGAACAATTAACCAAAAGCGGCCCACCAAATGCCGCAATCTCAAGAAGCAGATCCTTCTCCACCTTGCTTCTTAGCGGGTCAATCACGCTCCCTTCACCAAGAAGCAATTCCAGGTTTTCTCCTTCATATTGGTAATAACCGGAACAAGAGCAGCGAAGATGGCTACGGATCGCCTTGATGATCAAACTCAACAATTGCTCAGGATGAGTCTCCGAAAAAAAAGATTCAGTTACAGCAAACAATGGTCGCAGGGCCTGGATACGCGCAGCATCATGCTTTTTCTCACTATCAACCAGGGATTGTTTTACCGAATCGACCAATTCGCTACTTTTTTCGAATGGTTTAAGCAATAACCCATCAACGCCCCTTCGAAGAGCCTGAATAGCTGTCTCTACCGTCCCAAACCCAGTCATGACCAAAACGGCAATATCAGGCTGTAATTTCCTGGCGTATTCAATCACTTCAAACCCATCTATATCGGGCATTCGAATATCAACAAGGAGCAAATCAACCTGATTGGCACGCAAATACTCGATAGCGGGCGCTGCGGAAGTAAAGGGAGTAACCTGGTATCCTTGCCTTTTCAATAAGCGGTTACACAACAAAGTGATCCCCGGCTCGTCGTCTAGTACAAGAATCCGCTCTTCCATCTTCTTCATCTAAAAAACCTAAAAAGGTAACCACACGGTAAAACGAGCCCCTTGTCCTACACCACTATCCACGTCGATCATGCCACCGTGGTCAGAAACGATCCCATATGTCACTGAAAGGCCCAGGCCGGTACCACCTTGCCCAGAGCGGGTAGTGAAAAATGGTTCGAAAATACGCTCTTTGTGAGCCTCAGCGATTCCACTGCCCGTATCCGCTACAACAGCAACCACCCACTTCCGTTCATCACGCTCACGAAAACAAGTCTCTACCACCAGGCTACCACCCGCCGGCATTGCTTGCAACGCATTGTGAAACAAATTCAGGAAAACCTGTTTAATCTGATTCCGGTCTACGGAAACCCAGGGTAAATTCTTTCCTAAGCGCAGGTCCAGTTGGACGCCACTCGTATGAATCAAATGCTTTGTCAAAGAAAGGGCGTCGTTCACCAATTGATTTATGTCCACACGCGTACGTTCGCTTTCGCTACGGCGAGAAAAATCCAATAAACGACGCACGACATCCCGTGCACGTCGTGCCTCTTTCAAAACCATCTCAAGGTCAGGCCGGTTGGACGCATCTTCTGACATTTCATCCAGCACAAGTTCTGTAAACCCGGTCACTGTTGTCAGTGGATTGTTCAATTCATGCGCAATGCCGGCCGCCATTTCACCGACCGCTGCCAGTTTTTCCGCCTGGATCAATCTACGCTCCGCTTCCATCTGCGCCTCAATCCTGGTCTGCAATTCAAGTTGGATTTGCCGCAACTGAAGAACATTCTCTTGCAAACGCTGGTACTGGTCAGCGCTGGATAGTACGCTACTCAAGATACCCGCTAAAGATTCTAATGCCATAAAATCATTTTGCCCAAAAGCATTCTGAACGCTGCTTTCGATGTCCATCAAACCGATAACGTGATTCCCCTCTTTTAGGGCAATGCACAATTCTGATCCCGCTTCCCAACCTCGAAGTGGATGGTATAACGGCGACCTGCTTACATCGTTCACAAGCAAACTCTCTCCTGTCTGCAACACATGACGAGGTATACCTCCCTCCCCTTCTTTGGCCGACACCAAAAGTTCAGATAAGATCGTTTGCACAGAAGGGGCATGGGAACCGCCGACACCACATATTGTTACATTCCCGTCATTGTCAACTAAAACAATCACTGCAAATTCGTACCCGAAATACTGTACCAATAGTTCAGCCGTGATCTGCACGACTTCCTGCTTATTCACCAGGCCAATTACCTCTTGCACCACCTCATGAATCAAGCCAAGATTTCTTGCACGCCCCTCCGCTTCCTCACGCAGGCGACTATATTCGACCAAACCCGCCAAATAGCCCGACAAAACCGTCAAAGAGTGGATATCATAAACCGAAAACTCATCTAATCGTTCCTGCCCAAGGACGAGTAAACCATTATTGCGCCCACGATATTTCAGCGGTACCAACATCAATGTGTGTGTTTCATCCAAAGCAAATTGCAAGTCACTGGGGGCCGACTCCCTGTCAAAAGATTGAATGTGTCCAAGTTTCAGAACAGAAGCAAAGGGGTGTCCTGCTACACTGCCGGTCTGAATTGACAACCGTCCACTGTCATTTTGATATTCTCGCAACATACGCCCATCAGTGGATAACAGATACATACTGATCGACTCGGTCTGAAATGCGCGCGAAACCAACGCAAATGCGCGCCGCGCAATCTGGTCCAAATTCTGGCCGGAAGAAACGGTCAACACAAAATCATTCAGCAAGGCCAAACGACGCAAATGGCCGCTCAATTCCGTAAAAGTAAGGATGATTTCAACGGACGGCGCAGCGCGCGCAACCAGTTCCAAAAACTGTTTCCACTCCTGGTCGTTGAAAGTACGCAAACGCCACAATGCAACGGCCCCAATCAACCGTCGGCCCACTACCAACGGAACGCAACCCCACGCGCCAGTCGTCGGTTTCAAACCCATTTGCGGAATGAACTCCCAGCCCGGCTGGTCGCGCTCGAAGCGCAAACCAGCATGAGTCAGGCCGATCTCTCGCAGCGCATCGTAAGCCTCCATTGCCAGGGAGATATTCTTGCATTGCGGCGCTCGCCAGTGAGAACGCAGATCGAAGATATCGCCGCGCCGCACGCCCAACCATGCCCCCTGGCAAGGAATTTGTTGCGCGATCAAGGCCAGAATCCTATCCAAGGCCGCCGGAAGGTCATAAGGCACTCCCTCCTGGATAGCCGGGACGAGCGTGTCGCTAACCACTGGCAAAACCTCCGGCTCCTGCGCAGCGCCATCAGACAATGCGTCTGCCGCCAATTTCCAAACAGCCCGCGAGGTTTTGTCTTGCTCCCCTCCACCGACCAACAATACATCCGTGCTCTTACCCACCGGATACGCATACAAACGCGGACAACCCAAAACCGATTCATCCAAAATACTGCGCGAGCGGCTGGAACGGCTACCTAACGCCCCACACAACCAAGAATCCACAGACGCCCGGGAAAGGTACTCGCCCAGCGCAACAACTCGCTTCTTATTGATACGATACACATGCAAAAAATGCCACTTTCCGCCCTGGCGCTCCAAATGCGCCCCCCAATCCGCGCCAGTGATATGGGCCGCTTCTTTGATAAGATGAAGCACTCTGCTGGATTCTTTCATAAACAACCTGATTATACAACACGAGTCGAAACAACTGGAAATGGTACAATCGGTTCTCACATGAATACCCCCTCCCTCACCGTCATCGGCGGCGGACTGGCGGGCAGCGAGGCCGCCTGGCAAGCCGCCCAACGCGGACTCAAAGTGCGGCTGTACGAGATGCGCCCGGAAACCTCCACCGGCGCGCACCAGACCGCGGACCTGGCCGAGTTAGTTTGTTCGAATTCACTTGGCTCCAACCTGCCCGACCGTGCATCCGGCCTGCTCAAGAACGAACTGCGCCGGCTGGGCTCCATGCTGCTGGCCTGCGCCGAAGCGACCGCCCTGCCCGCAGGCGGGGCGTTGGCCGTAGACCGGGAAGGCTTCGCGCGCGCCGTCACCGAACGCATCCAGAACCACTCCAATATCGAAGTCATCCGCCGGGAAGCCACCGGCATCCCAGGGACGCCCGCCGTCATCGCCTCTGGCCCGCTCACCTCCCCGGCGCTCTCGCAAGCGCTGGCCGAACTGAACGGCGAAGAAAACCTGTACTTCTTCGACGCCATTGCCCCCATCGTGGAAGCGGACAGCATCGACATGGAGATCGCCTTCCACGCTTCGCGCTACGGCAAGGGCGAGCAGGATGAGGGCGATTACCTCAACTGTCCCTTCACGAAAGAAGAATACGAAACCTTCGTCCACGCCCTGCTGGAGGCCGAGCGCATCGAATTGCGCTCCTTCGAAGACGCCATCAAAGCCGGCGTCAGGGCGGGCGCGCATCACTTCTTCGAAGGCTGCCTGCCGGTCGAGATCATCGCCGGGCGCGGACGCGACTCGCTGGCCTTCGGTCCCATGCGCCCGGTCGGTCTGACCGATCCCCGCACCGGGCGCCGCCCGTATGCCGTCGTCCAACTGCGGCAGGACAACCTGGCGGGGGATCTCTACAACCTGGTCGGCTTCCAGACCAACCTGAAATTCCCGGAACAGCGCCGCGTCCTGCGCCTGATCCCCGGCCTCCAAAACGCCGAGTTCGCGCGCTACGGCCAGATGCACCGCAACACCTTCCTGGCCAGCCCCAAACTGCTGCGCCCCACATTACAACACAAAACGCGCGACGACCTGTTCTTCGCCGGCCAGATCACCGGCGTAGAAGGCTACATGGGCAACATCGCCACCGGCCTGCTGGCGGGACTTAACGCCGCGCGCCTGCTCACCGGTCGTCCCCTGCTCGAACTGCCGCCCGAAACCATGCTGGGCGCGCTCTGCCGCTACGTCACCCACGCTGACATGCAAGACTTCCAACCCATGAAGGCCAACTTCGGCATCCTGCCGCCCCTGGAACACACGGGCAAAAAACCGCCCGGCAAACGCGAGCGCGGGAAAGCCTACGCCGACCGCGCCCTGGCCGCGCTGGAAACGTATTTAAGCCTATGACAAAAAAACGAATCGCAATCTACCTTTCCCTGATCGGACTCCTGCTCGCCGCCGCAACAGGCTGGTACGTCTTCGCGTTCTGGACCCAGCCGGGACCTGCTCCCGTTGCATTCGACGGGCAGCGCGCCCTGGCCGACGTCGAAACGCAGGTCGCTTTCGGGGCGCGAACGCCCGGGTCGGCCGGGCAGGCCCGCGTCCTGGAATGGATGCGCGCGGAATTGTCCGCTGCGGGCTGGGACTCGCGCATCCAGTCCGCCGAAATGCTGGGGCATCCCATCCAAAACCTCATCGCCTGGCGCGGGGACGAGCCGCCGCAGGTTATCCTCGGCGCGCACTACGACACGCGCCTCTTCGCCGACCACGATCCCGATCCACTCAAGCAACTCCAGTCTGTGCCGGGCGCAAACGACGGCGCTTCGGGCGTGGCCGTGCTGCTCGAACTGGCGCGCACCCTGCCCGAAGAGACGCCGCCGCTGTGGCTGGTCTTCTTCGACGCGGAAGACAACGGGGACATCCAGGGCTGGGACTGGATCCTCGGCTCGCGCGCCTTCGTGGAGCAACTGGAGGCGCGCCCCGAGGCGGTGGTCATCGTAGACATGATCGGCGACGCCGGCCAGGACATCTACATCGAACGGAATTCCGACCCCGTCCTGGTAAATGAAATCTGGACAGCGGCGGCAGACCTGGGCTACGCAGACCGGTTCATTGCGCAGCCGAAACACAGCCTCCTGGACGACCACACGCCATTCCTACAGGCCGGCATCCCTGCCGTAGACATCATTGATTTCGATTACCCGTACTGGCACACCACCGCCGATACGCCCGATAAAGTTTCAGCCGAAAGCCTGGCCACCGTTGGCGAAACGCTGCAAGAGTGGCTGTTAAAACGCTATTTGCCCGAATAGCGGGCGCGCCCACATTTACCAATCCCAATTTGCCAAAAAGCGGGAGAGCGCGTAAACTATACTAGATGAACGCCCAAGAACTACTTGCCAGGATTCGCCCCGCCTGGACCTACCGCGTGGCGCACAGCATCGCGCGCGGCGCAGACGTGCGGGCGGATTTCCAAACCCAACTCGACCAGTTCTTCACGCACATGCAGCAAGCGGTCGCAACGGGCGACCCGGCCTGGCTGGATTCCATCCTGGTCGAATGGACCGCGTCGCCGACCCAAACCGACCTGGAAGAAGGCAGGAACAATGTCTCCCAACTTCTAGGTCGCATGATCGCCGCGACGAATGAACTCGCGCACGAAACCTTGAATGAAAAAGAAGCCCTCAACCTGCTGGCGGCGCTTCTGCCGATTTACACACATGTACTGGACAAGGCTGCCCGGCTGGAAATGGAAACCCGCCTGGCCTATATGTCGAAGGAACTTATCAAAGTGCAGCAGCAACTGGAGCAACTCGACCAGACCAAGTCGAATTTCATCTCCGTAGCGGCGCACGAATTGAAGACGCCCTTGACCCTGATTGAGGGTTACGCCTCTATGATGCGCGACATGATCGAAGAGTCCGGCCAGACCCAATTCGATGACTTGCTTTTCGGCATGAATAAGGGTGTAGTCCGCTTGCACGAAATCATCGACGACATGATCGATGTCTCGCTGATAGACAACAACCTGCTCTCCCTGCAATTCCAACAGACCACGATCCTTCACATCTTGAACCTGCTCAAGAACGACCTGGTCTCTTCCGTCCTGGAAAGGATGCAAAAACTGGAAATCCGCAGGTTCCCCGGCAGCCAGACTTGGATCTACGCCGACAGCGAACGCCTGTATCAGGCCTTTCGAAACGTACTGATCAATGCGATCAAATACACACCCGACAAGGGTAAAATCATTGTGGATGGGCGCACGTTGCCCGGTTTCATCGAAATGACCATCAAAGACAACGGCATCGGCATCTCACCCGAACACCAAACGGCGATCTTCGAGAAATTCGGGCAATTGGGCCATCCCAACCTGCATTCCAGCGGCAAGACCAAGTTCAAGGGCGGCGGGCCGGGGTTGGGCTTGCCCATCACACGCGGCATCATCGAAGCGCACGGCGGCACAATCTGGGTCGAATCTGAGGGTTGCGACGAGAAGAAATGCCCGGGTTCTACCTTCCACATCCTGTTGCCCATTCGAACCGATGCAGCGGACCCCAAACTGGAAAAACTCTTCCCAACGGAAAGGCCCCACACGAACCCCGCTCCGGGGGCTTAACTGCCCAGGATACACAACCGAACATCAGTTATGGCAAAGAAAACCCCCGAACCAACCCTGCCCCCAAGGGAACACGCTTTCCTGGTCGGCGTGGAAATCTATCAAAAACCCGGCATCTTGGGCATGGAAGATTCGCTCGCCGAACTGGCCCTGCTTTCCGAGACCGCCGGGCTGGAGGTGGTTGGCGAACTGACCCAGAAACTCGACCATCCGCACATGGAAACCTACATCGGCCCCGGCAAGGTGGATGAACTCAAGGCGCTGGCCGAAGAGACGCTTGCCCAGGTGATCGTCTTCGACGACGAACTATCCCCACGCCACCAGCGCGAACTGGAAAAGGCGCTCGGGGACAAAGTGCGCGTCCTCGACCGCACCGCGCTGATCCTGGATATCTTCGCCCAACATGCCCACACCAGCGAAGGCATGTTACAGGTCGAACTGGCGCAGTATGAATACTACCTGCCCCGCCTGACCCGTCAATGGACGCACCTGGCGCGCCAGGCAGGCGGCGGAGGCGGACGCGCCGGCTCCACCGGCGGCGTAGGCCTGCGCGGTCCGGGCGAGACCCAACTGGAAGTGGACCGCCGCCAGATCCGTGAGCGCATCGCCCACCTCAAGCGCCAACTGGAAAAAGTGCGCGCCCACCGCGAACGCTACCGTTCCCAAAGGAAACGCGCCCGCCTGCCAATCATTGCGCTTGTTGGCTATACGAATGCCGGGAAATCCACCCTGCTCAACCGCCTGGCGCGCGCAGACGTATATGTGGCCGACCAACTGTTTGCCACGCTCGATCCCACCACCCGGCGCGTGGAACTCCCCGGCGGCTACCAGGCGCTCTTTACCGACACTGTCGGTTTCATCCAGAAATTGCCGACTACGTTGGTGGCCGCCTTCCACGCCACGCTGGAGGAGATCGCCGAAGCCGACCTGCTGTTACATCTGGTGGACATTTCCCATCCCAACGCGCTCAACCAGTTCGAGGCCGTCCAGCAAACATTAGAGGAAATTGACGCGGCGCACATCCCCACCATCACGGTCTTGAACAAACTCGATCTACTGAAGCGCCCGGAACAGGCCCTGGAGACGCTGGCACACTATCCGAAAGCAGTGGCAATTTCAGGCTTGAACGGAAGCGGCGTCTCTGATCTGTTGCGCGTGATCCAGCAGGAACTGTACGAAACGTATACCCCCATCAAAGTCCACCTGCCCTACCAGCAGGGCGCGCTGATTTCCCTGTTCCACGAAATGGGACAGGTGGAACGCATCGAACATGGACGCGGCGGGGTCGACATCCACGGGCGCATCCCTGGACGCCTGCTCGCTCAGTTCACGCCCTGGCTTGCTACCGCTAAAACAGTCACCGTACTTGCTGAGGATGAACTCACTCCTGGAGAGGAAGACGTATGATCTCGAAATTACTGGATTGGTTTTCAGAATATCTTGCACATCGCAAAGGATTGCTCCCCCTGATCGGGATTGCCCTGATCATCTTCAACTACGTCTTGCAATGGATGATCTACCCGCACTGGGTGGCGCAATCCAACCTGTTCCTGCATCTGGGACTGGTCATCGCCATCTTTGGCTTGATGTTGGCCTGGGCTTTGTAAAGTCGTAGGACAAATTGACAATTTGTCCTACGAAACCTGTTATGTTCCACCGTAACCGCCCCAAAAAGATCTTCAGCAAAAAAAGAAGTGGGCGCTTGCCGGTCAGCCTGGTGGTAGTTGGCCTGCTTGCGCTGCTTTTTTTTCTCGTCCCCATCTACAGGCCGGAGGAAATTACCATCCCCGTCACCTTCACGCCCCTCCCTACGCGCACCGTACCGGCAACGCCCCCGCCTCCGCCCACCTACACGCCCGCCCCGCTGCCCACCGGCTTGCATGGCGGGCGGATTATCTTTACCTGCACACGCGGCGACTACAATCACTTGTGCATGGTCAACCAGGATGGCAGCGGCCTGTTGCGCCTGACAGACGAATTCGCCAATGATTATTATCCCGCCTTTTCTCCCCTGGGAGGCGCGATCGCCTTTGCATCCAATCGCAGCCTGGGCACGTTCGACCTGTATTTCATGGTGTTGAGCACCTCTTCGACCATCCAATTGACAAATGAGATTGGCAACGCCTTCTCGCCAGACTTCTCGCCAGACGGGGAGCGAGTCGTGTTTGCCAACCGCGTCGAGCAGGGACAAACCTCCCTGTGGATCGTGGACCGCACCGGCAAAAACCTGCGCTTGCTCTACGAAGGCCCGAATTACGCCGGGCCGACCTCTATCGTCGGCGCGGCCTGGTCGCCGGACGGACAGACCATTGCCTTTGCAATGAGCACCACACAATTGTTCGAATACGACATCTTCCTCGTCAACGCGGACGACGCAATTTCCACCCGCAGTTCAACTGCAGGTGGAACACAAGCGCGCCAGTTGAACACAGGCTTGCTCGGCATCACCGGCAGCCTGGACTGGTCGCCAGACGGCAAATCCCTGCTCATCTCGGCCGGGCCACCCGGGGACAAGGATATTTTCCTGCTCAACCTGGCAGCCAATACCATCCTGCGGCTGACGAATGGCGGCAACAACAATTCGCCCGCCTGGTCACCAGACGGGCAACGGGTGGCCTACAACTCCCTGCGCAATGGCGGCCAGGCCGACATCTACATCATCCGCGCCGACGGCAGCGACGAGCGCCAATTGACGGACGATCCTGAGCCCGACTGGCAACCGCAATGGGAACCGTAGATCTACAACAAAAACTCCCTCTTTCGAGGGAGATTTTTATGACTGCTAAATTTTTTCCAGCAGTTTGTAACCCGTGGCTTCCGCCCAGGCGCGGATGGCATCCCAGTTGCGGAAATCGCCGGAGGTGCCATCCTCAGCGAAGGCGCGGTATATCATCTGCATGGCAACGGACATCTTGTTGTAATCCAGCGCGCCGGCAAAAAGCCCCTTCTCCAACGGTTTCACTTCGGGGATTTGCGTTTCGACCGCCTGGAGCACTCCAGCGATTTTCTCCCTTGCCTCGGGTTGGTCCGTCAGGCCGAGGGTCATGCACGTTAGAAAATAAGCCACCGGCATCTGGCTCAACCGGCTGCGGTTTGCCTGGACGAATTCGACCGCTTCCGGCATCCACTCATCCGAATTGACCGGTGAACCGATAATTGCAGCGCTGTAGGCAGAGAGGTCGGTGACGCTGGTGATGTGTCTGGCGTCTGCCGCCATGCCGGTTTTGCACAGCGTTTCCGCGATAACAGAGGCGACGCCAACGGTGGAGCCGTAGCGGCTGGTGTACGTGACCAGAATTTTCCCCTGTGAATTTGCCGCCAGCCCGCAAACATACTCGTCCATTTCGATGGCAGGCTGCCGCAACGCCGCCCAGGCGGCTCCCCCAAGGGTGGCGGCTCCGAGGATAAGAAAGTCCCGTCGTCCGAAACGTTTCGATTGACTCATGTCAAAACTCCTTATTTTAGATTTTTGTTGTCGTTGAACGCACGAGGGATTTATCCATCTTTCGCAAACCGCCGGGTGCGAAACTGATAAGTTTGGACCACAACCATTTCCAGTTGAGGGAAAGATGTACCAGCAGCAGCCCAGCGAAAACGTACATGCAGTTCTGGTGGAAATGGGTCATGTTGGGCGCGTAAATGACGGAAACGATCAGTCCGCTTGTCGCCAACAACAGGAAATCAGTCAGAAGCAAAGCGTCCAGAATGACTTTCAGGCGCACTTTTCCCGTCATCGGTTTCAGGATGCGCTGACCAATTGCCTTGATCCAACCCCAGTGCAAATTCTGGTGGATGAAAACGACCGCCGCCATGCCGCCTCCCACCCACGGATGAATGGATTTGCTGAGATACGCCGAAGCAAATGAGAGGGGAAAGAGCAGCAGCAGGGACACATCGAGCAGAAGGTTGAGCAAGGTAATCATGTCTCTATTATGTTCAGTCCCCTCGGAATGCACCATTGACTGCAATCATCTACTCAGTTGATTGCAGTCATCTCGTTTTTGACTGAAGTCAATTTTCTACAGTTCGTTCAAGTCGACCAGACCATGACGCAGCGCGATGACGGCTGCCTGTGTCCGGTCGGTCACCCCCAATTTGGTCAACACCTGGCTGACGTAGTTCCGCACCGTGCCCTCGGTCAGAAAGAGCCGCTGGGCAATCTCCGCATTGGAAAGACCGCGCGCCACCAGGCGCAGCACATCCAAATCCCTTTCGGTCAGGTCTTTGCTGATCGAGGCTTCGGGGGCAGGCGTGTTCAGCGCCAGGCGCGAGAATAATTTGCCCGCCACGGCAGGGTCAACATGCGTCTTGCCTACGACGGTGTCTTTGATGGCTTTGATCAATGCCTCGCGCGGCGTGTTTTTCAGCAGGTAGCCAGATGCCCCGCTGCGGATAGCGTCGAACACCCATTCGTCGGCGTCGTAAGTGGTCAGCACCAGCACCTTCACCTGCGGATGATTCTGCCGGATGGCTTGCGTGGCTTGCAAGCCGTTCATGACCGGCATTTTCAAATCCATCAAGACAATATCCGGCGCGGATTTGGAAACCAACTCCACCGCTTCGGCGCCATCGTGCGCCACGCTGATCACCCGCAGTTCCGGCGAAGCCTCCAAAATGGCGCGCAGTCCCTCACAGACCAAATCCTGGTCGTCGCAAATCAATATGTCAATCATGGTCTTCCCGATAGATCAGTTGAACCGTCGTGCCCTGGGCAGGCTGGCTTTTTACACCCAATTCGCCGCCCAACATCTCGGCGCGTTCCCGCATTCCCCGGATGCCAAAGCCGGATCGTTCCGACCCCGCTTGTAGCGCTTGCGGATCGAATCCCTGCCCGTCGTCGCGGATAGTCAATGTGACCTGCCCGTTTTCCTGGGATAACGCAATCGAGATGGTCCGCGCCCTGGCATGGCGCACAACGTTCTCGATGGCTTCCTGGGCAACGCGGTAAATATCCTGCTCGATGGCAGTGGGCAGCGGGTAGATTTTTTCCGGCAGGCGCAGTTCCAACTGCAAGCCCGCACGTTGGGCGGCGGCCTCGGCGTAGTCGGCAATTGCCAGCGCCAGTCCCAGGTTTTCCAGGGGCGCGGCGCGCAACGCCTGCATGGCGCAGCGGGTCTCTGTCAGCCCGACATCCGTGGCGGCGAGCGCCTGTTCCAGCATCTGGCGGGCTTTGGGCGGCTTCGAATCCCACAGCGTTTTGACGGCTTCCAATTGGACGGCAAGCCCGCTCAGGGAGTGCGCCAGCACATCATGCAGTTCCCGCGCAATGCGATTCCGTTCGCGCTGCGTGGCGAGTTGATCCAGGGTAGCGGCGTATTGCGCCAGGCGGCGGTTTGCTTCTGCCAACGCCCGCCGTTGCTTGTACTGGACACCCGTCAGCCAGACCACGCTGTATCCCACCACCAGGAAGGTAAACGTCCGCACCACCAACATGGCAAAGGTCGGCGTCATGTCCGCATTCAAACCGCCAAGCGCAGCCCTCATCAGCCCGATGTTGAGCGCGGCTGTCCCCAGGCAATAGGCGGTGACGGCATGATAGTTGTACTGCACAGCAATGATAACCAGCGGCACAAAAAGCAATGGAACCAATTGCCACGCTCCCACCAACGGCGCCGGCGCGGACTGCCAGTCTGGCGCGAGCAACATGTAGAAATGTCCCAGGCTGGGACCCAACGTGGCAATTGCCAAGCCAAGGGGCAGGTAGACTTTGCCCATCCTGGCAGGCAGGTTGCGCCAAAATAAATATCCCAGCAAGAGGATGGCTGTCACTAACCCCGCCCACATCATCCGCAAGACCGATTCCTGACCGTTCTGCCAGACAAACAGGCGCGACGCTAATGCCGGTAAAATCACAACCAGTTGGAGAACTGCAAACCAGCGGAAAACAGGCATAGCCATAGAACAACAATCCCAACAGAATTTCCGGCGCAATGGCTTCGCCTTCTACCGACGCGTACCGCGCATAAACCTTGCTCAAATCCAACTACGCAGTCACCATCACCACGAAGCGCGCCAAATGGTTCGGCGGTAGCGCCTCCCCGATAAACTGCGCTGAATTTTAGCACAAAGGAATTATTCATGACGAAAATTTACAAGCACTTCCCCGAAAAAGGCGCGGCTCGCTGGGGTGAATTTGTCCATAAAGCGGACAAATTCACCCCAGGGTAGCGAGTGTAGGAGTAATTCAACCCGGGACTGGTATTTTCTGGAATGCCCTCAGCAGGTCGCCGCGTTGCTCAAAACCGCTTTCACCCAGTTCACTCAAACCCAGGTAAATGCGACCCTCACAGCGCCGCAGCAGACCGGATACCAGGCGCGCCAGCGTCTCCCGCCCCTGTTCGACCTCGTCCGCATCAGACCACATTCGGCCTGCTTCCCATTCGCGGCTCAAGACGTAAGGATGGGTGAGCGGCTGCGACAGGCGCTCATGCCAACCGCTGGAACCCGCATCCAGCCAGAACTGGACCGTGACCGGACGGTTCATCATCAGGAAGGTATATGCCGGGGCGACCAGCACGGCCTCGTTTGCCTCCGCCTGCCAGCCTTCGAGATATTGCGCCGCAATCACCCCGTCTTGCAGCATGGCAAGGTATTCCCTGCCGAGGTCCGGGAATGGAGCCTCGCTGGATCGCAAGGAAGGTTCGAGCGCCTGGCGGAACTTCTTGACCGATTCGACCAGGCTGGCTGCCACGCGGACGGAGTCGAAGTTGCTGTGAAAGCCAAAGCCGGGCTGCGAGAGCACCTCGCCGAACAGTTTCCGCAGGAAGTGGTCGAGCGGCAGCCATTCACTTTCCCGGTAGGCGAGCAGCCATTCCCGCAGCAGGGAGTAACGGGAGCCAAACAGGAAGGTAATTCGTTCCTGGATATCGGCTTTGATCCCCTCGAACGGAGCCAGCCAGAAATCGCGCTGGCGGTAGACGATCTCAGCCAGCAGTTGGGCGCGGACGAGATCCATTCCCTGGATGGATTGCAGCAGGGCGTAGGCCACATCGAAGCGCGGCGGGCGGACGTCCCAAGCGGGATGCGCCAGCGCAGCCAGCGTCAGCAGCGCCTGGCTGGCGGGTTCATCGCGCAGGGAACGGGAGGGACGGTGCGAGCGCCAGGGCACGCCGCGCGCCTCCAGGCGTTGGGTCAACGAGAAGCGCAGCGCGTCGGACAGGTAGGGCGCTACGATGACAATTTCATCAGGCGGGATTTCCTGTTCGGCGACCAGCGAATGGGCTTCGTTTGCAACCGCATCCAGCAGGTCCGGGTAATAGCGGCGTTGGATGAAAGCCAGTGCGCTTTCCTCGACCGGCAAAAGGGGGCCGGGGTAGCGGCTGGGGGCAATGGCGTGGCAGAGGGATTTTTCGAGCCCGGCAATCTGCCTGGAAATGACGAAACTGCCGTCCAGCGTCATCGCTTCGTCGCACAGGTCGCGCAGGGCCCAGCCGGTCTCCACGTCTGCGCCCAGGAAGCGGCGGTAGCCCCCGCCTTCGTCGTAGATCAACAGCGCCGAGTCGAATTCCGCCAGCCAATCGCGCAGCAGGTCATGGGCGCGCGGAACGTCTTCTTCCACGTTGTCGTAGATCAGGTGGCGGTGCGCCCCGGTCAGGTACTCGCGCACAAACCCTTCCGGCCACAGAACTTGCCAGAAGACTTCCAGTTGCAGCGAAAAATCCAGCAGGTTATATTCCAGGCAGTAGGCGCGGAAGCGGTTGGCGCACTCCTGCGCATCGGCGTAGACGCGGCGCTGGGCCGGGTCGCCGAACCAGGCAGAGTCGAGGCGCGCGCCGATCTCGGTATGCGGGAAGCCGATGGCGGCGGCTTTGTTCAGGTTGTCGATGATCTGGCTGTACAGGCGGTTGCGGTCAATGGTGACTGATTCGAAGTAGCCCTCATCCAGCAGCGGACGGACGAGGTGCGCCATGTAATATTGCGCCGTCTCGAGCGTCAGGAAGGTGGGCGGCTGGTCGGGACGGGCAAAGCCGGCTGCCTCGGCCGCCAACGGCCAGAACAGTTCGGCCATGCGGCGCGCCAGTCCGCCCAGGGTGGCAAACGTCACTTCGCTGCCGGGAGCAGTTCCAGGTCCGTGAAAAGAAGCGAGGTATGGCTCTTGCAGGGTGCGTTGGGGCGTCAGGACGAGGATAGAATCGGCGCGCATCCCATTGTCGAGCAGGAAGCGCATCCGTTCCACGCCGACCGTGGTCTTGCCAGCGCCGGCCGGGCCGGAGAGGAAGCGTTTGGCGTCCAGCCCAAAGTGGGCACCCTGGCGTTGCGGAGCAGTAAGTTCTGGCACGCTTCGAGGGTAGCGGAGGCGGCCATCTTTGTCAATGGGAAAATGGTGAAATGTCGGCCCAAGGATAAAATATCCGCCTTTGGAGGATGCACAGAAGCCTGTGCCCTGCTGGCCTTTATCGGTGCTACTACTGAGAAACTAAAGCGCCACAACGACACCGGCTGCTTCTTCATAGTGCGTCCTTGACCCATAGCGCCTGGAAATCAGGTACAATATCTGTGCAATATCTTTGCAATCCGACATTTTCAACCTGCAACCGGAGAGATCCATGTCCCCCAGCGCCGCCCCCACCTTCAACCTGAAAGTCGTACTCAAAGAGACCGGCATCGCCGCCGACACCTTGCGCGCCTGGGAGCGCCGCTATGGCCTGCCCATGCCCGAGCGCACGCCCGGTGGGCATCGTCTCTATTCCCAGCGCGACATCGAGACCATCAAATGGTTGATGACAAAACAAGGAGAGGGGCTGTCCATTTCTCGCGCCGTGGACCTGTGGAAGGAAGAATGCGCCTCGGGCCTGGACCCGCTGGCTGCTCCCCGTCCAACCGGCGTTTTCGCGGTCCCGACCGCCAACCTCGCCTCTGCCCGCCAACAGTGGCTGGAAGCCTGCCTGGCCTTCGACGAAATTGCCGCCGAGCAGGCCATCAACCAGGCCTTCGCCATGTACCCTGTCGAAACCGTCTGCATCGAACTGCTCCAGCGCGGACTGCACCAGATCGGCGAGATGTGGTACACGGGCGAAGTCACCGTCCAACACGAGCATTTCGCCTCCGGGCTGATCGCGCGCCGCCTCGACGCGCTCATCGCTGCCACACCCCTCCCCACCCGCCCACAGACCGTGCTGATTGGCTGCCCGCCCGCCGAATGGCATACCCTGCCCCTGCTGCTGATGACACTCCTCCTGCGCCGCCGCGGAATGAACGTCTTCTACCTGGGCGCCAACGTCCCCACCGAGCGCTTCGAAGAGACCCTATCCATCGTACGCCCCAACCTGGTCGTACTGGCAGCCCAACAACTGCATACCGCCGCCAGCCTGCAAGAAACAGCGCGCTACCTGGATGCCAGAGGCGCAACCGTCGGTTACGGAGGCCGCATCTTCAACCTGCGGCCTGAACTGCGCATGCGCATCCCGGCGCATTTTCTCGGAGAAATGCTGGGAACATCCCTTGAGACCATCGAGAACATCCTGTCTACAAAACCTGCCGCGCCCAGCGTTGCGCCACTTACAAAACCCGAAAACAGATTGTTACAAGACTTCAAGTACAACCGTCCAATGATCGAATTTTACTTAGCGACCGAGATTCATGAACTCGGCCTGCCCATTGAGCACATGCACATTGCCACGCAAAGCCTGGGGGATGATCTCGAAGCAGCCCTGGCGCTCGGCACCCTGGACAGCGTCTATGCCGAAATGGACTGGATTCGCGGCCTCATGCAGCAGCGCAACATAACATACCCCACCCTGAAAGCCTATCTTCGAGCCTATGCGCAATCGGTCGAGAAGGCAATGGGCAGTGTAGGGCAAATCGTCTCCGACTGGCTCACGGCGAAAGCGGAAACCGGCGAGTAAAGTGCACCTCGGTCAAGATCCAGGCTGCGGGTTGGGTGAAGCGGGCAGGATCCGCTCGAAGATGGGAGAATATCGAAAAACGGTCGCCAATTTTAGCCAGCGACCGCTTTTTGTCCGCATTAGACCGGTGCTGCGTTAACCAGGTCATGAATCCAACGGCGGGAAATGTAACGCCGGAACATGACAACGGCTTTGACCGCTTCTTCGAGCAGCACCATGAGATAGACCCCATAGACCGGCAGGCGCAAGACGAAGCCGCCGATCAGGGCTGCCGGGACGCCAATGGCCCAGATGGAAAAAAGTTCCATGAACATGGCAAAGCGGGTGTCGCCGCCCGCGCGCAAGGCGCCAATGAACAAAATGAAATTGAAAGCGCGCAGCCACGTAGTGGCTGCAAAGATTGCCATCAATATGCGGACGTAATTTGCAGCCTCCTCAGAAATCTCATACAGGCCGATTACCGGGTCCCGCGCCGAAAAAATAACCAGGCCGATCAGCACGGCGATCCCTATGGTCAAGAGAGTAAAGCGGCGGCCATATTCAAAGGCAGCGTCCTTTTCGCCCGCGCCGATCTTGTTGCCCACCATCACGGCGCAGGCATTGCCCAGGCCGATGTAAGCAACGAAAGCCAGTTCTTCGATAGCGGCGTTGATATTGATCGCCGCAATGGCGTCCGTGCCGATGCGGGCATAGACCGCATTGTAGATGGTAATACCCACCGACCAAAAGACTTCATTGGCGGCGGCCGGCATGGCGGTTTTGAGCACGTTTGCCAGGAAGGGACGGTCGAGGCGGAAAAAGGTCAAGGGATTGGCTGCCAGCGGCGATTTCAATACATAGGACAGGGTGACGATCAAAATGCTTTCGAAGACCCAGGCTGTCGTGGTGGCAATCGCCGCCCCGCGTACGCCCAAGGCTGGCAACCCCCCCACGCCAAAGATGAGCAAATAAGCCAGGCCAGTCTTGACCAGGATGGCTGTGACAGAGACTATAACCGTCAACTTGACCCAGGTGATCGAACGCAGCACCGCCATATAAGAAGTAGTGATGCCCATGAAGGCGTAACTGAAACCGACGATGCGCAGATAACTGGCGCCCAGCGCAACCACCTGCGGGTCCTCGGTGTAGAAGCGCATCAGCGTTTCGGGGATGAGGATGGCCGCCAGTGAAAACAATAACCCCACCGAGACCGCCACCGTCAGGCAGATGCCCATCACAGTATGGATACTTTCCACATCATTCTTGCCCCAGAACTGGGCAGTGAAAATAGCCATACCGCTGGTGACGCCGAACAGGAACAGGATCAGCAAGAAGAAGATCTGGTTGGCAAGCCCCAAGGCGGCAATGGAGGCTTCCCCCAACTGGCCGACCATCAGCACATCAAGCATGTTCATGCTTGCAGTAATCAATTGCTGGAAAGCGACCGGGATTGCAAGCCCCAGCATGGCGCGCATGAAAGTTTTATCGCGCAGGAAAGAGAGATTCATATTGGCTCGAAAATACGGCCCCCCTCACCTTCATTGACCACTGATCACTGATGACTGATCACTGGTCACTCGGCGTTTCACGGACGATATACAAAGGCCGGCCCTTGGCTTCGTCATACAGGCGGCCAATGTACTCGCCCAGCACGCCCAAAGAGATCAACTGCACCCCGCCCAGGAACAACGTAGCGATCAAGGTAGTAGCCTGCCCAAAGAAGGCCTGCGAACCGGTGATACGCATGTAAATGACCACCGGGATAGCCAGGATGGCGATCCCCGCTGCAAAGAAACCGACAAAAGTCGCCACTTGCAGGGGAAAATACGAAAAACTGGTGATGGCGTTCAACGCCAGTTTGAGCATCTTCCTGAACGGGTACTTGGTCACGCCGGCGTAGCGGGCGGCGCGCTTGTATTCCACGCCCACCTGATTGAACCCCACCCAGGAGGCCATGCCGCGCAGGAAGCGATGGCGCTCGCGCATGGACTTCATCACGTCCACTACTTTACGGTCCAATAGGCGGAAATCGCCGGTGTCGAGCGGAATCTTGACATCTGTGATGCGATAAATGATGCGATAGAACAATGAAGCGGTCCATAACTTGAACCAGGATTCACCTTCGCGCTCGGCGCGCACGGCGTAGACCACCTCGTAACCCTCTTCCCATTTCTGGATCAGATCGAGGATGACTTCCGGCGGGTCCTGCAAATCGGCGTCAATGATGATCATCGCCTCGCCGCGCGCATAATCCAGCCCGGCTGTGACGGCGATCTGGTGGCCGAAATTGCGCGCAAAAATGACCGGGCGGACGCGCTTGTCCGCCGCTGCCAGTTCACGGATTTTTTCGGTCGAGCCATCTGTCGAACCGTCATCCACCAGGATCAATTCCCAGGGCTTTCCGGTAACATCCATCACTTCTTTCACGCGGCGATGGAGTTCGGCAAGATTGTCTATTTCATTGTAAATGGGAGCAATGATAGAAAACGCGGTCTTCATTTGGCCTGCCCTTCCTTTTCAGCGCTCCGCTTCCGTCCGCGCCGGATGGGCTTCGCTTCTTCCTCCGGCTTGACGAACTGCATTCCTTCGCTCTCGTCGAAGGCGGGTAAACCCAGCACGCGCCGCCGGATATATTCCCCGATCACCGCCACCGAAGCCAGCACAGGGACAACCAACAATGCGCCCATGATGCCTTCCAGGATCGTAGCGATCAAGATCGCAATGAAGACCAGCCCCTCGTTCATGTGGACGCTGCGTCCCATCACATACGGGCGCAGGAAGAAATTCTTCAAGTTGATCAGCACCAGGTAAGTCGCCAGCGTGATCCCCGCCACCCAGAAATTGGAAAGCGGGATCCAATTGGAGCCTTCCAACAGAGCCACTCCCACCGCCAGGATGGCCGCCAGGAACGGCCCCACGTCCGGCACCAGCGTAAAGAACCCGGCGATTACGCCCAGCGCCAGCGCGCCGGGAATTCCAATGACCGTCCAGGCTATTGTGAAAACAATGCCAACGATCAACATCAGCACGATTTGTCCGCGCAAGTAGGCCATCCACACCCGCCGGATGCGCTGGTAGAGTTCACGCACTTCCTCCTGGTAGTCCGCAGGCGCCAGGCCGATCAACCAGTCGCGCATCTCAGGCCAATGCGAAAGGAACAGGTGCACGCTCACCAGGATCACCAGGAACCACAGCACCCCCACCGAAGTCGATTCGAGCAATTGCAGCATCTCTTCCGGCAGCGGCGACAAGACCGCCATTTGGATCTCAGACAGGTCTTTCCCCAACTGCTCGAAATGGAAAACATACCCGCCGAACTCCACCGGCTTGGAGAGTATCTCGTTCAACTGGCTGGTCAGGTCGAGCAAATCCTGCAAAACCAGTTGCGCTTCGTTGAAAAATATGGGCGTCAGGGTAGCCGGGATACCCACCAGGAGGATCAAGGCCGAAAAATAGACAATGTTCACCGCTGCCGCCCTGGACATGCGCGCATTGCGCGTAAGAAGCGCCACCGCAGGGTTGATCAAATAAGCGACAAACCCGGCCACTACTAACGCGCTGACCGCCTGGCGGGCATAAAAAAGGAACGCCGCCAGCGCAGCAAACGCCAGGACGCCAACCAGGTACCGGAATGGCAAACTCCAATTGGGTTTCATAACAAGCGTTTGACGGCCTCCAGCGTGGGTTCGATGACCGGCGCCTCGACCACCGCCCGCATGGCCGCTTTGACATCTTTCAGTCCACTGCCGGTATTCAGCACCAGGACGGCTTCATCGCTTCGCACTACGCCTGCACCGTCCCCGTAGGGGGAGGCTGCTGCCTTGACCAACCCGGCATAGGAGGTGGCCCCGGCCGGCTCCGCGAACACGCCCACCTTGCCAAGTTCCGCAATCGCAGACAGGATCTCCTCGTCCGACACGGTAACATAGGTCCCGCCGGTATCGCGCGCTGCGCGGACCGCACGCACCCCGTCGCGCGGCAGGTCAACGGAAATGCTGTCGGCCAGGGTGGTTGCCGAAACAGGAACGATCCTCTCGGTCCCCGCGCGAAACGCATTGGCTACCGCCGCCGATCCCTCCGCCTGCACGCCGACGATGCGCGGCATGGTCTCGATCCAGCCCAGTTCCAGCAAATCCTTGAATCCCTTGTGGATGCCGGAGATGATGTTGCCGTCGCCGACCGAGACGAAGACCGTGAAAGGCGCATCCCCAATGGCCGAGCGCATATACTCCCAAATCTCGAAGGCGGCGGTTTTCTTGCCCTCGGCGGTGAAGGGATTGTAGCCCGTGTTGCGGCAGTACCAGCCGAACTCCTGCGCGGCCTTGACCGTGAGGTCGAAGGCGTCGTCGTAGGTGCCGTCCACCAGCACGACCTTGGCGCCAAAGACCAGCAACTGCGCCACCTTGGCCGGGGGAGCAGATTTGGGCGCAAAGATGACCGCCTTCTGTCCTACCGCCGCCGCCATGCCCGCCAGCGCCGCCCCGGCGTTGCCCGTGGAAGCAGTGACGACCACCTCAGCCTTGATCTCCCGCGCGCGCGCCACCACGATGGCGCTGGCACGGTCCTTGAAGGAGGCGGTCGGGTTGCGGGATTCGTCCTTGAGCCAAAGTTTTTGCAAGCCCAATTTCCTGGCCAGGAGCGGCATTTCGAAGACCGGCGTCCAACCGGCGGCGTGCAAGGGCGTGCCGCCCCCCGTCACTTCCGGGACGGGCAGCAGGGGCGCATAGCGCCACAGCGAGGCGTCGGCCCGGCTGGTGATGTCTTCGGGCTGGTATTTCCCGCGCATGCCTTCGTAATCCAGCACGACGTCCAAGTTGCCGCCGTCGCGCGGGCAGGTGTAAGTGACCTGCCCCGGCAGGTATTCGGCCTTGCAAAGCGAACAACGATAGCCAGTGAATTTTGTCATGGTTTATTGACCTCTTCTCCGCAATTATACCTTGACAAAAGAGGCTGCTTGGGATTTGCTACGATAGCCCAAACGTGTAGGAGAACTTGCTGGTATTCTCGAAAGCAAGAAAAGCGCGGCGGATCACCCTTGTGCAGCCAGCCGCTCCCAGGCAAATCGCACTCCCCAGGCTGCCAGGAAACCGGCTGCCTGAATTACCCCGACCGCCACCTCATTGCCGCACCCCCAGCGTATACCCCCCATCCACCAGGATGGTCTGCCCGCGGATCATGGCTGCGGCGGGCGTGCACAAGAAGCCCACCACCCCGGCCACATCCTGCGGCGTCAAGATGCGTCCAGCCGGTGTGGCGGCAACCGCCCGCGCAATGACGTCCTCCCCCGAGCGGACCGCGTCGAAGTGTTGCAGCGCCTCCGTCTCGACCACGCCCGGCGAAACCGCGTTGACGACGATGTTCCTGGGCGCCAGTTCCACCGCCAGGTAACGGGTCAGGGCTTCCAGCGCCGCCTTGCTGGCGCCCACCACCACGTACTCCGGCAGCACGCGGACCGCTCCCGGGCTGCTGAGGCTGACGATGTACCCTCCGCCGCGCTTCTCCATCCACGGGGCGGCCTGCTGCGCCCCAAAGAGCAGGCTGCGCGCGTTGATGTTCATCGTCCACTCCCAGCCTTTGGGTTTTTGCTGCATGGCCGGACGGTTGTACCCCGACGCGGCGTTATGGACGAAGATATCCAGCCCGCCAAAGGCCTTCCCGGTTTCGTCGAACAAACGCTGTAAGTCTTCCAGGTCGCCCACATCGGCTTTGACCAGCAGGGCGCGGCGGCCCAGCCGTTCCACCTCCTGCGCCGTCCCTTCGGCAGGCTTGCGGTTGCGGAAGAAATTGATCACCACGTCCGCGCCGTTTTGGGCAAAATGCAGCGCAATCGCCCGCCCGATCCCGCGCCCGGAACCGGTCACCAGGGCAATTTTGTCAGAGAAGGGGAGATCGCTCATGGCAATTTTCCTCGTTGGCGCGCAGGCAGATCGGGCAGGAGCCAGCCGGAGGGAGTCGGAGGCGCGCACAGCGGCAGTATAACACGGAGGGAAGCGTCGTTCCTTCGAGTGGTACAATGTCCCCAAGATGAAGCGCATCCTCGATCTCGATAAAAGGTCGCGTCTGCTCCTGGCCGTCGTCGGTCTTGGCGCCCTGGTATTGCTGGCAATCGCTTTCCACGATTTCGACTTTGCGCCTGCAGAACCGTTATCGAGCCAGGGCGTTGCGCCTGTCGCCTTCCCGTTTGGCGGACTTTTGCAAGGATCCGCCGGTATCCCGGCCTGGAAGCAATTTTCCTTCTGGCTGTTATTGGCGATCCTGGCCGCCCTGTTGGCCTCGCTGCTATCGCCCGCCCTGCGCAAGCGCTTCATCCGTTCCCTGCTCACGTTCATCGCGACCATGTGGGTTTTATCCTATTTGCTGGAAAACCGCCTGCTCCGCTGGGTAAACCTCGAAGAAAACGCTGCCGGGCCAATGCTGGGCGACAGCCAGGCGCTGGAGAACATCCCGCCTGCCCCGGTCTTTTCGCCGCCAGACATCCTGCCCTGGCAAAGTTTCCTGATCAGCCTGGGACTGGTGCTCGCGCTTCTGCTCCTGACCTGGGGCCTGCTGCGCTGGTGGAAGCGGATTCGCGACCTGCGCGCCTCGATGCGGCCGCTCAACGACCTGGCCGCCGCTGCCCGATCATCGTTGGCTGCGCTTGCATCAGGACAGGACACGCAAGACGTCATCCTGCGCTGCTATGCCCGCATGAGCGAAACCGTAGAAAAAAAGCGCGGCCTGGTGCGCCAGCAGGCCACGACGCCGGCCGAGTTCGCCCGCCGGTTGGAGCAGGCCGGTCTGCCAAGCGCCCCGGTGCAACGATTGACCCGGCTCTTCGAAGCCGTCCGCTACGGCGCGAGGAAGTCGGGGCAGGATGAGATCAACGAAGCCACCTCCTGCCTGACAGCCATCCTGCGCTATTGCGCGCCCAGCGGGGAGCCAGGAGAGACGGCATGAACCGCAGGCAAATCCTGGCGCTGGCGGGGATCATATGCGCAGCCTTCCTCCTGGCGTTCGCCCTGCAAGACGTCGTCCGCCAGGTCGTCATCCTGCCGCTGGCATACGCCTGGTGGCTGCTGGGGTTATACTACCGTTCTTTTCCCCAACTCATTCTATGGGTTGTGGTCGTCGTCTTCGTCCTTTTCATTTTACTGGGCAACCTGACCGCCGAGGGAACGGGCAAACCGCGAGAAGAACCAAAGCCCAAATCCGCGCCCGGCGCAATAGAAAGCCTGGCGCTTGCCATCGAAAAATCCCGGCGCGGCATCTACGCCAGGTGGCAGGTCGCCCACCGCCTGGGAAAACTTGCGCGCAACCTGCTCATCCAACGAGGCGAGCGCGCCAACACACAGGGCATGTCCCCGCTTACCGGGCGGGACTGGCAGCCCTCCAAACCAGTGCAAAATTACCTGGACGTGGGCTTGAACGGTTCCTTCGCCGATTACCCGCAGCCGCGCTGGCCGTTCCAACGCCCCAAACCCACCCCGCTCGATCTTGACGTAAACGAAGCAGTGGAATTTTTAGAGTCGCAAATGGAGAGAAACCGAAACGATGTGCGGACGATTCACCCTGACGATTGACCCCGCCGAACTGCAGGAAGCCTTCGAAGGCTACACCTTCCCGGAGCAGTTCGCCCCGCGCTTCAACATTGCGCCGTCGCAGCCGGTCCTGGCAATCCCCAACGACGGCCAAAAACGCGCCGATTTCTTCCTGTGGGGGCTGATCCCCTCCTGGGCCAAAGACCCGGTCATCGGGAACCGCCTGATCAACGCGCGCGGCGAAACGCTGGCCGAGAAACCGTCTTTCCGCGGCAGTTTCAAATACAAGCGCTGCCTGATCCCTGCCGACGGCTTCTACGAGTGGAAAGCCCAACCCGGCGCAAAGACCAAAGTACCCTATTTCATCCACCTGGCAAGCCGCCAACCTTTCGCCTTTGCCGGTCTGTGGGACGAATGGCACGCGCCCGATGGCAGCCTCGTCAAATCATGCACCATCATCACCACCGCGCCAAACGAACTGATAGCGCCGATCCACAACCGGATGCCGGTCATATTGCGCCCTGATGATTACACGCAATGGATGGATACTGCGCCTCGGACTCCCGAAAGCCTGCTCCCGTTCATCAAACCCTACCCCGCCGAAAAGATGACCGCGTACCCCGTTTCCGCCCTGGTCAACAGCCCCCAAAACGACCGCGCCGAATGTGTTGCGCCTGTCCGCTAGCCAGCCGCTTGCAATGAATCGCTTCCAGGCCTTCTTTGCCAGCCACTTCCCGGCGTTGACCTCCCGCGACTATGCCATCTTCTGGGTAGGACAATTCCTTTCGGTCATCGGCACCTGGATGCAGAACACCACCCTGCCCTACCTGGCGTACCAGATCACGGGCAGTTCCCTCGACCTCGGCCTGATCGGGTTTGCCACTACACTGCCCATGCTGTTCCTGGCCATGCCGGCCGGCGTATTCGTCGAACGCTGGGACAAACGCAAAACGGTCATCGCCATGCAATCGGTGATGATGCTGCAAGCCTTTGCGCTGGCTGCCCTGACCCTGAACGGGCGCATCCAGGTCTGGCATATCACGCTGCTGGCGTTTGTGCTGGGCACTGCCAGCGCTATCGAGATCACCGCCCGCCAGGCCATGCTGATCGAACTGGCTGGCCGCGAAGCGCTTCCCAACGCCATCGCCGTGCAAACCACGGCCTTCAACCTGGGGCGCGTCATCGGGCCTTCGCTGGCCGCCATCATCTTGACGCTGAAGGATGGCGCAGGCTTGGTTTTCCTGTCGAACGGGATCAGTTACCTGTTCGTGATCGGGGGACTCTTTTTTGTCCGCACCAGGTACAAGGTCCAGAAAGAAGCGGGTCCCGTCCGCAACTTACTGGAAGAATTCAGCGAAGGGCAACGCTATATCCGCCAGAACAGCCTGGTGGGGCAGATCATCATCATGATGGCCGTGGTCGGTTTCTTCGGCTTTCCCTTGTTGCAACAGATCCCTGCCCTGGCCAAAGATGTGCTGGCGCAGGCGGGCGACACAGAGCAAATCGTGGCTACGCGCAACAGCGCCCTGTACACCGCGCAAGGCGTCGGCGCGTTAGTTGCGGCCTTTTCCATCGCATTTTTTACCTCCTACAAGAAAAAGGGAGTGTGGTTGACGTTTGGGCAGTCCGCTTTCGTGCTGGCATTGATCACGCTGTCCTTCATGCGCGCAGCCGCGCCAGCCTACATTTTGTTGACGCTGATCGGCTGGGGGACGGTCACGCAACTGGCCATCATGAACGTCCTCATCCAGGTGCAGGTGCCGAACGGGTTGCGCGGGCGGGTATTCAGCACTTACCTGTGGGCGATCCAAGGCGTGGCGCCGTTTGGCAGCCTGTTGATCGGCTGGATGTCGCAAAGCTGGGGCGTGCCGCAAACGTTACTGGTGTGTGGGGTGGTCTGCCTGGCGATATTGAGCGGGATGCACTTTACCAACCCAAATATTCGGAAATCACAGGCTTAACGCAGGATAAGCGTCCGCCCAACCGGCTTGACGGGGCTTTTCCGCCCGTGTTATGATGCTCCCATAACGGAGACCGTGAGCGAATGAAAAACGAATTCCGGGAAGACTCACCCGTATCACCAGGGGCGCAGATAGAGAACGGGGAAGCCCCCAGTATACAATCGAAAGAAAAGGGATTGCTCTCCCGCTGGACAGAGGCCCTGCTCCAGATGGGATTGGGCGAATCCTTGTTGCGCGCGGGGTCGAGCGCGTTGTCGCTGGTCGTCATTGCGGCGGTGATCTGGCTGGCGCAAATATTCTTCAAGCAGCCAGCCGCCCCCCAGGCCAGCGCTGCCGCGGCCCAGGCCCCGGCGGCAACCCCAATCGTGGACATGGAGGCTGTCCCGGCCGCCGTCAACATTGAGTATGAGGGCATTCCGCGAATCGCATTACCCTTTACGGTCATCCCGTCGCGCCCGCGGCAGCAGATCACCAAGTATGTGGTGCAGGAAGGCGATACGGTCTTCGCGATTGCCGAAAAATATGGCTTGCAGCCTCAAACGGTGCTGTGGGGCAACTACGACATCCTGCTGGACGACCCCCACGCACTGCAGTCCGGGCAGGAATTGAACATCATGCCGTCAGATGGCGTGTATTGGGAATGGGTCAAGGAAAACAAAGGCGGCTTGATCGGTTTTGCAGAATACTTCGGTGCCAGCGTAGAAGACATCATCAATTCACCCGTCAACAATCTCGACCCGGCTACGATCGGCGATTACGCCGACCCGAACATCCCGGATGGGACCTGGTTGTTCGTGCCTGGCGGCAAAAGGGAATTCGTCTCCTGGAGCGCGCCGCTGGGTGTGACGCGCGAGGATCCCGCCACTGCCCGCGTGCTGGGCGCAGGCGCATGTGACCCGGTGGTGGGCGGCGCAGTGGGATACGGCGCATTCGTTTGGCCGACCAATAAGCATTACCTGTCAGGTTACGACTACTCGCCCAAATCGAATCATTGGGGCATCGATATTGCCGGTTCCGAGGGCGAGGGCGTCTATGCTGTGGACGCGGGTGTCATCGTCTATTCTGGCTGGAACAACTACGGCTACGGGAACATGCTGATCGTAGATCACGGGAACGGCTGGCAATCCCTGTATGCCCACCTGAGCGCCATCTACCGTTTCTGCGGCCAGAGCGTTGGGCAAGGCGATGCGATTGGCGCTATCGGAAGCACCGGGCGCTCGTCTGGGGCGCACCTGCATTTCGAGTTGATGACGCCGACTTTCAAAGTCAACCCCTGGGATTTCCTGCCGGCGCCATAAGAACAACAAGAACACAGAAACAGGGACAGACAAGCATCCAACTGTCCCTGTTTTATTATATGTCTATCGTACCTCAGGCTTCCATGCTTGCGCCTGATATCCTGACCAAGTTTCTGCAATCCCTTCAACAAATGGCGTAAAGGACCAACCCAATTCACGTTCAGCTTTTGCGCTGGAATAATTCCAATCAAAGGCGATCATTTCGAAAAATTCCGGTGGGAAAACAGATTTATGGGTAATAAACCGACTTAGAGCAGAAATCGTTCTGAGCAGGGGTAGAGGTACACGACGCTTGGGTACTTCCTTGCCAAGCAATGCCGCCACAACTTCCCAGATTTCAGGAAACGTCAAGTTCTGTCCGCCAAGAATATAACCTTCACCCGCCCTGCCCCGCTCGTGCGCCAGTTCAATTCCGCGAACAGTATCCTTGTAATAAGCCAGGCATAAGCGATTCTTGCCACTTCCTATGATAGCCGTCGGCTTACCAGATGCCATACGCAATAAAGTTTGGTCCTGCATACTTGGGTGACTGGATGCAAAAGAACATCCATATCCAAACGCCGGATAAACAATCTTGATAGGCAATCCTTGCACAGCAAATGCACGCGCTATTTCATCCGCTGCAAATTTCGTCTTTTGATACAGGGTAAGATGCTTGGTTGTATCAATCGGGCGCGTTTCATCAGCCAGTTCACCAGGTTCGGTAAACCCAAGCACCGAAAGCGAACTAACATGTACAATACTTGCCACAGCATGCTTGCACGCCTCTTCGAATACAAGTTTGCTGCCGTCCCGGTTTATCTGCCACCATTCAGCTTCTGGGACATTATGTCCAACAACGGCCGCCATGTGGATCACGCGCTGGCAACCTTCCATACCGGCGCAAATGGCTTTCGCATCCGTCACATCTCCGCGTATCAATTCCACCCCTGGCAGCTCCACTCCTTTAATATTGCTGGATTTTCTCACCAACACACGCATTTGTTCTCCCCGTCTCGAGAACTCCTTCAGCAATACTCTTCCTATCGAACTAGTACCGCCAGTGATAAAAGTTTTCATCTACTATCCCTTTGCTAAGTTAAGGAATACATCTTCCAATGTTGGCTCTCCCACTATGATTTGACTGACATGTGCGCCTTGTGATTTAAGCGCTTTTGTCAAAACATCTTTTTTCAGGTGGCGTTGTACAATCACACGTAAATGATCGCCCGACAACCCCACGCGCAGTACGCCCTGCACGCCAAGCAAAAGGTCCAGGCTGCGTTGCAGCGGCTCGGCGAAGACTTCCCAGACATCGCCAGAAATAATGTTGGCTTTCAGGTTCGAGGGTGTATCCATTGCCAGCAGTTTACCTTCACGCATGATGCCAACCCGCTCGCAATATTCGGCCTCGTCCATGTAATGGGTGGTCACCAGGATGGTCACACCGCCTTCGGCCAGTTCGTAGATCAAATCCCAAAAGGCGCGGCGCGCGGTGGGGTCTACGCCTGAGGTAGGTTCATCGAGAAAGAGCAGTTTCGGCTCATGCACCAGCGCAATGGCAAGCGAAAGCCGCTGCCGCCAGCCGGTGGACAGGTCCCTCGTCAGCGTATGCTCATGCCCGTGGAGGCCGACCAGTTCGAGGGTCCGCATGATGCGGGCTTTGTCGGTAATGCCGTAGACGCCGCCATAGAAAGTCAAGTTCTCCAGGGTTGTCAGGTCATCATAAATCGCAAATTTCTGCGACATGTATCCCACGCGCGCGCGGACGGCTTCGCTTTGTGTAGATGCGTCATATCCCAGGACGGTCGCCCTGCCATCGCTGGGGATCAACAGGCCCAGCAACATGCGGATGGTGGTGGTCTTGCCGGAACCGTTCGGGCCGAGGTAGCCAACGACCTCACCAGGTTCTACGCGGAAACTGATGTGGTCAACAGCCACAAAATCGCCAAATTTGCGCGTCAGGTTTTCGACAACGATTACGGAATCAGCCATGGTTCGGCTCCGACAAGGCAATGAACACGTCTTCGAGAACGGGCGGGATGGAGCGCAATTCGGTCAGTTTGCCGTGCGCGTTTTCGATTTCACCTGGCAGGCGGCTCAAGACATGTTCTGATTTACCGGCGCGCACGCGCAGGTGCAGCCGGTCGCCGAATGCGGCTACGTCCTCCACATCTTCATCCTGGTGCGCGACATGGCGCATCACGTCCAGCGGCTCGCCGCGCAATTCGAGCACACGCCCATTCAGCCGGGCGCGCAGGTTGGAGGGAGTATCTTCGGCGATGATGCGGCCCGTTTTCATGAAACCCACACGATGGCAGCGCGAGGCCTCGTCCATGTAGGGGGTGGAGATGATGACGCTTACCCCACTCCGACTCCCCCCATTTTCTCCGAAAGTAGGGGGAGAGTCGGAGAGAGGGGTCGAAACAAGTTTGATAACCAGTTGCCAGAAGTCCTGGCGCGTGACGGGATCGACGCCGGTGGTGGGTTCGTCGAGCAGTAGAACACGCGGACGGGTGACGAGGGCCGAGGCCAGTCCCAATTTTTGCTTCATGCCGCCGGAGAGTTGACCGGCTCGGCGGTCCTTGAAACCGGCCAGCCCGACAAATTCCAGGATCTCCATGGAGCGCGGCAGCCACTCTGTTTGGGAAAGCCCGCGCACTTCGGCAAAGAAACGGATGTTTTCCAATACGGTCAGGTCTTCGTACATGGAGAAACGCTGCGAGAGGTAGCCGATCTGTGAACGCGCCTGCTCGACTTGCTTGAGCACGTTGTACCCGCAGATTTCGATCTCGCCTGCGTCGGGTTTGAGCGCGCCGACCAGGAGGCGTATGGTGGTCGTCTTCCCCGCGCCGTCCGAGCCGACCAGGCCATAGATTTCGCCGGGCGCGATGCGCAGGGACACATCGTCGACGGCCGCATTTGCGCCAAAGGTCTTTCGTAGGCTGTTGGCCTGAACAAGCACAGTCATTCCACTCTCCTTGCGGTGAGCCAGGAAAACAACAACAGCGCGAAAATAACCGCTTGCAGGAGGAACGTTGGAACCAGCGCGCCGAGCGGGACAAAGCCAACCGTCACACCCCAAGCCTGCGTGAGGACCTCCCCAATGACCACAAGTAACGTGATCGGGAGAATCCCTTTTCGCTCCAGCGGCTGACGGTCTGCCCAAAGCAGCAGGGCGGTCCAGCCGAACATCAAGGGCGCGCCCATGCCCATTGCGTAGCGGTAGTCAGCGGTTGGGTGGAAATCCACGGGCTGGTTCATGAAGGCAAACAGGGCGGGGATCACCATCATCAGGCCCGCCGCGAAGTCTACAATCGCGCCGACCCAGTAACTGACGCGCAGCCAATGGACAGCGTTATTTTTCATTTGCACCTCTCGCCGGCCGAACGATTACCATTGCCTCATTCTTTGCCAATTCCATCAATTGCTCGCGCGTCGGTCGTCTCGGTAAATGATGTGCTTTTTCCATGATGAATCCGACCATGCGCGGATGACGTTCGAGGCGCACTTCCATGAAGTCGGCGAATCGGCTGGGGTCGGTGACCACTTCGGCCTGGCCGATAAAACGTCTCGCGCCGACGCGGACTTCCACTTGCGGATTCGCCTGGATGTTGCACACCCAGTCCGCCTTGAGACCGCGCGCCGCGCCAAGATAATAATCCTCGCCGATCTTCTCGAATTGCAATGGCGTCACCCGCTTCTTTCCCGACTTTCGGCCGGTCGTCGTCAACAGGAGGATGATCTTCCCGATAAGCGGGCCCAACCCGATCGCGTAGAGGACACGATGGATTTTTTGAACATTTTTCATCTTCAACCAATCGAACTTTGCGGCCATGGTTATCTCCTGGCTGTCAGTACCGCAAGATGCATCTTGCAAAGGGCAACATAAATGTTGCAGTACTGAAAACTGATTACTGATTACTGATTACTGAACACCACGTCCGCAGGCATACCGGGCTTGAGTTTCCCAGCCGGGTCGCTGACGCTGAGTTTGATAGCATAGACCGTGCTGCTGCGGCCCTCCACAGTTTGGACGTTGCGCGGGGTGTATTCGGCGCTATCCGCGATCTGGGTGACCACAGCCTGGAAGGTTTCGCCGGGAAACGAATCGGCGGTCAGTTGCGCCTGTTGCCCCAGATCGATCTCGCCGTACCTGTCTTCGGGGACGTAGACGGTGATGGTCAGGTCGTGCAACTGGCCCAGGACAAAGACCGTCGAACCGGGTTGGACGAACTCGCCCGGCTCCACGCTGCGGGTCAAGACCACGCCGTCCATCGGCGCAAGGACGGTCAGTTTGGCAATTTGCGTATCGAGCAAGGCCAGGTTGGCTTCGGCCTGGGTAAGGGCAGACGCAGCCTGATCGAGCGCCTTTTGCGCGGTGACGACGGACGGCGAATTCAATCCCGTTTGCAGGGAAACATACCGGGCATAGGCCGCGTCGTAACGTTGCTGGGCAACCACCACAGCGCCACGCGCTTTTTCCACCTCGTCTGTGGCCTGGGTATCAAGCATCGCATTGTAGGCATCCTGGGCAGCGCGTAATTCGTCCAGCGCGTTGTTGTAGGCGTCATCGGCGGCCTTCTGGAGGAAACCGCCTTCGGCGGCGTAATCGGCGTTGGTCTTGACCGTATCCGCAACCAGGAAGGCCGCGCGCGCATCGGCGAGGCGTTGCTCGGCGGCAATCAAGTCGGCGTTATTCAAGTCTGCGATGACTTTGCCAAGATCAGCCTGCGCAGTTTCGAGGGCAGTCTTGGCTGTTTCCACTTCGGTTTGGGCAGATTTCAATTGCTCGCCCTGTTCGAAGTACCAGGCTGGCTGGTTGAATTCATCGGGCGCAGAAAAACGCCAATCCCTGGCCTGCGAGGCCTGCTGGCTGGCAAGCGCGGCCTGCACGGTCAGGTCATAATTGGCCTGCGCAGAGGCAAGGGCGGCCCTGGCAGAGTCCACCTGAGCGGCGGCCACCTCCCGTTGGGCGGTCAGCAGGCTGGGGTCCAGGAAAAGAAGCGCGTCATCCTTTGCAACGGACTGGCCTTCCTCGGCCAGGACTTCCAATGCCTTGCCGGAGAGCTCGGGGGCAATGTTCACCTGGACGGCTTCGACCGCGCCGGAAGCGGCCAGGGCACCATTGCGATCATTCAGGCTCTGGCTGAAGATGAAATAGACGCTGGCAGCAACGACCAACAGGATGACGATAATCACGGGAAGCGGCGGGCGTTTGTGGTTCATGAAAAATCTCCTTGGAATAAGTTAGTCGAGTCTCTTGCGGAAGCGCAGGGCGGCGGCCGTCATGATGCCAACCGCGAAAAGGGTCATGGCGATCACGTCAGTCTGGATCATGGCAAGGCTGACGTCCTTGAGCAGCAACGAACGGATGATGACGAGGTAATAGCGCAAGGGCATCAAATAGGACAGCCATTGCAAGAAAGCGGGCATAGCCTCCAATGGGAAAAAGAAGCCCGAAAGGAAAATGCTCGGTAAGAGCGTCATCCAAACGGTGAGCATGGCCTCCTGCTGGGTGTTGGCTATGGTGGAGGCGAACAGTCCGATACCAAGGCCGGTGACGAGGAAGATGCCCGAGAGCAGGAGGATGAGTCCCAGGTCGCCGCGGATGGGGACGCCGAACCACCAGTGGCCGAAGGCTAGAACTTCGATGGTATTCAAAAAGCCCAGGATAACGTAGGGCATGAGTTTGCCGACGATCAATTCCCACGGGCGGATGGGCGTTACGATGAGTTGCTCGATGGTGCCGCGCTCGCGCTCGCGCACGATCGAAGTAGCGGTGAGGATGGCGGCAATGGCATATAAGATCATGCCGATCACGCCAGGGATCATGAAGTAGGCGCTGACCAGGTCGGGGTTGTACCAAACAGTGGTGCGGACTTCGACCGGCGGCTTGACCTGCAAGTCCATGCCGGTGCGGGCAAAGCGCTGGGTCAGCAAGTCAGTGGAATGAGACTGGCTGATCAGTTGCGCGGCCGAAAGCGCAGTGGAGGCGCTCGTTGGGTCCGAACCATCCAGGATGAACGCAACCTGGGCGTTGCCCTCATTGAGTCGCTCTGCATAGTCGGGCGGGATGATGACGGCTGCACGCGCCTTGCCGCCAGCGATCAGGTTCTCTATATCAGCCTCAGAGGCGACCGTGTAAGCAATGCGGAAGTAATCGGCGGCGCGGTAGGCTTCCAGCAGGGCGCGTGATTCGGGGCTGCGGCTCTGGTCCAGCACGGCCAGCGGAACGTTGCGCACGTCATTGGTGGCTGAGTATCCGAGCAGGAACAATTGCATGATCGGGATGACCAGGATCATGATCAAGGTACGCACGTCGCGGCCGATCTGGATGAATTCTTTTCGGATGATGGAGAGGAGGCGTGAGTTCATAAGTTCTCCGAAGGGTGACAGGGAGTTGAAAGTCTCCTGAGTTCGACAGCCTGACGTCAAGAGACAGGCGTCGTCTTCTGATTCTGCAAAATGCCGTGCAAGTATATATCGACAAAATCACTCAGCCGTACATTACGCAATTCTGCGGGCACACTGGGATCACCCATCAGAAGCCCGGTGACATAAAAGCCAATGATAATCCCCAGAAAAGTGCGCATGATCAACATGGGCGAGAACGGTTTGATTCCACTATGGGGATCTGCAAAACGCTGCAAAATCGACATCGCCAGCGGCAAAATTTTCTCGATCAGCTTGGCAAAATGTCTTCCACTGAACTCGACAAGCTCAATGAACATTAGTTTGAAAAAGTCGGGACGTTGCCCCATTTCTGCCTCGATAACTTGCGCAGCGTTGGTCAAAAATTCCTCGGCCGTATCACCAGGCACATTGTGCAAGAGCGGAAAAATCTGCACATAGGGGTGTTTGGCAATGACCAGTTCCTGGAAAATCTCATCCTTGCTGGTAAAGTGGTTATAGATACCACCCAACGCGATCCCAGCCCGCTCGGCGATCTGGCGCATGGAGGTGGCCGAGTAACCTTGCTCGAGAAACAATTCGTATGCCGCTTCCTGGATGACCAACCGGGTGCGCTCACCTTTGGAAAGAGTATCTTCTGTCATTGAACTCCTAAAAATGAACGAACGTTCGTTTATTATTATAATTACTTTTTTGCAATTGTCAAGAGGCTGTGCAGCAGGGTACAATCCAGGCCATGTCGCACGCCTCCACCAACGAACACTTCATTCACAAGAACCTGCCCTTCAACCTGACCGTCAACCTGCTGGATGGCGGCTTTTTCGGCCTGGCGCTGGGCTTTGCCTCCTTCATCACGGTCATTCCGCTCTTCGTTTCCCAAATGACCGATTCGGCCCTGCTGATCGGATTGGTGCCTGCCATCCACAACGTTGGTTGGTTACTCCCCCAACTGCTCACCGCCGGCTGGATTTCGCGCGCGAAACACATCAAACCGCTCGTGCTGTGGACGACGATCCATGAACGCATCCCGTTCCTGGGACTGGCCGTCGTTGCGTGGTTCCTGCCCCACCTCAATGCGGACACTGCGCTCATCCTGACCTTCATCCTGCTCGCCTGGCAGGGATTTGGCGGCGGCTTTGCGGCCAACGCCTGGACCAGCCTGATCACCAAGATCATGCCAACACACTTACATGGTACATTTTTCGGCGCGCAAATGGCCGCTTTCACCGGCCTGGAAGGGTTTTCGGCAATAGTATCAGGATTGATCCTGGACCACCTGGACGGCCCGCTGGATTTTACGCTCTGCTTCCTGGCTGCCAGCGTCTCGCTAGTCATCTCATTTCTCTTCATCTCGCTAACCCGTGAGCCAGACGGCCAGCCGCGCCCCACCGAAGGCAAACCTGCCGGATTTTGGAAAGAATCCAAGCGTATCCTGAAAGCCAATGCGAATTTCGTCGCTTTCCTGGCGATGCGTTCGCTCAGTCAGTTTGCCGCCATGGCTTTTTCGTTTTACATCGTTTACGTGGTGTGGACATTTGGGGTCAGCGAAGCCGAGACCGGCCTCATGACGGGCGTCTTCTTGATGACATCTATCCTGTCTGGCTTGGTAATGGGGCGGCTGGCCGATCGCTGGAGTCCGCGCATGGTGATGGCGGCTGGCGGGCTGGCGGCTTCCCTGAGCGCCGCCATCGCGCTGGGGGCGCCTTCGGCAAACTGGTTCTATGCCAGTTTCATCCTGACCAGCCTGGCCATCGTCGCCATCTGGACCATCCCCCTGCCGCTTACGGTGCGCTTCGGGACCGAAGAAGAGCGACCTTATTACATTGGTCTCTCCAGCACGCTCACGGCCCCGGCGACCATCCTGGCGCCAGTCCTGGGCGGCTGGCTGGCTGATTCGGTAGGCTTCCAGGCTACTTTCATGGTCTCGATTATGTGCGGATTGTTGATGGCCGCCATGTTGGTTTTCGTGGTGAAGGATCCGCCGCGCGCGCAGCCCGTTGCGCCGTCGCCGGTGATGCGTACACCCATTGAGTAGCAGAGAGATGCAACCTCACCCGCTCATCCTCCTGGTCGGCTCAACCGCCGTTGGCAAGACCGCGTTGTCCATTCAACTGGCCGGGCGGCTGGACGGCGAGATCGTCAGCGCAGACTCGCGTCTCTTCTACCGAGGCATGGACATCGGCACTGCCAAGCCCACATCCGCCGAGTGTGCGCACGTCCCTCACCACCTGATTGATGTGGCCGATCCCGACCAGACCTGGTCGCTGGCGGTCTTCCAGAAGGCGGCCCAGGAAGCCATTGCGGACATCCACGCGCGCGGCAAACTGCCCTTCCTGGTGGGCGGGACGGGGCAATACGTCCGCGCTATGACAGAGGGCTGGAGTCCGCCGGAGGTCGCGCCGGACGAACGGCTGCGAGGCGCGCTGGAAAGATTGGCAGAAGGAAAAGGCGGATTGTGGCTACACAAAAAACTACATTTTCTCGATCCGCAGGCGGCGCAGAAGATCGACCCTCGAAATGAACGCCGTACCATCCGCGCGCTGGAGGTCATCCTGACCACCGGTCAACGTTTTTCGGAACAGCGCAGCCGCGGCGACTCGCCATACCGTCTGCTGACCATCGGGCTGAAACGCCCACGCGCAGAACTGTACAAGCGCATAGACGAGCGCATCGAGACCATGTTTGCAACTGGCTTGCTGGACGAAGTGCAGGGCTTGCTCGATAAGGGCTATTCCCCCGGCATGCCGAGTTTGTCGGCCATCGGCTACCGGGAAGCAGCGGCTGTCCTGCGAGGCGAGATGAACGTGGAAGAAGCAAAACTCCAGATGCGCAGGTTGACGCGCGTCTTTGTCCGCAGGCAAGCCAACTGGTTCAAGGAAAGCGACCCGGCCATAGCGTGGTTCGAGGCCGGGGCGGAAGGGGTAACGGAACAGGTCGAGGCGTATATCCGCGCTTGGCTAACGGAGGCAAGCCCGGGCTGAGAACGAAGCGGCCTTCTCAGTTATAATGCTCGCCTATATCTGCATCAAAAAAGGACGTGTTCTGCAAAGAGCAGGTCACACGCATCTTCCAGAAAAGTGAACATGGTTTCTAAATTCGCCCTGAAAGCCATCTGCATTGGTTTCCTTTCCATGCTCGTGACGACAAGCATATTCTTTTTCATAAAGCCTGATTCGGAACATTATTATCAAGGAAGCCTGGAAAAGGTCAGACTGCTGGAAAATATCCCCTCGCCAAGGATCATCATCTTTGGAGGCTCGAACATTGCGCTTGGGATCGACAGCGAAATGATGGAAAAGAACTTCGGCATACCGGTTATCAACGACGGGCTCCAAGTTGGCCTGGGAATCACCCCGCTGAATGAAATTCGGAATTATATTCGTCCAGGTGACATCATTATCATCAGTTTGGAATATTACAATTTTACAGAAGAGATGCTTTACGGGCAACCGGAATATCTGTCAGACTGGATCGAAATATCGCCAAACAGGATCTGGTATCTCCACGATCCTGTTGTCCAAATACCAACAATCTACACGATCATGCTGCAACGGAAAATAAACCGCCAGGTGAATTTCTACCTATACAACAGATCGTTGGAGGCTGTCCGAGGCGTGTACACAAGTGCAGGCTTCAATGAACGTGGCGATTTTGTCGGGCACCTCGAGGATGATACCCCATTCGAAATTCCAGCGTCCATGTATCCGGTCAACACATTACCAGCAGCCTATGAAGAACTCGAGGCTTTCCATCAATATGCGCTTTCGAAGGGCGCGCGCGTTTTCTATGAAGCGCAAGCCCACCGGCAGACAAATTGCGACTTGACCGGAATGAAAGCGCTCAGGAAATTTTACGTGACATTGAAAAATAACACAACCATCCCATTGCTCACAGATATCAAACAATTATGCCTGCCAGATGATTATTTCTATGACACACCCTACCACCTTAACGCCACTGGCCGAAAAGTCCGAACCGAACGATTGATAGAAAACCTTACCAATGCGCTCGATACACAATAACATGCCAAAAGCGCCCCGTTTCCAGGGCGCTTTTGTTTCAGGGGACGAAGGTCAACGTATCTTGAACATTTGGGTCAGTTTCATGGCCAAGTTCAAATCCCCGGCCAGTTTCAACTTGCCCTGCATGAAGGCCTGCATCCCGTCCAGTTCGCCGGTGAAAATCTTGACGTAATCACTGGAGTCGGCGGTCAGGGTCATTTTTGGGGAAGGGTGCTCGCCTTTTTCAACCGTGACTTTGCCATCTTTGATGGCGGCGTACCAGTCGCCTGCTTCTGCGCCGGTGAATTTGAACTGGATGACGGCATCCAGCCCGGGGGCCTTGTCTGGCAGGAACGCGCCGGGCATCTTGGACATCAGGTCTGCTACTGTGAGTGGCATTTTATTTTCTCCTTTGATCAGATTAGACCCTAAAGGTCTGTGAGACCTTTAGGGTCTCGTAATTATTGTAAATTCTCGAACACGGCTGCGGCGCCCATGCCGCCGCCAATGCACATGGTCACCATGCCGTACTTGGACTTGCGGCGTCCCATCTCATAGAACAACTGCGTGGCCAGTTTCGCGCCGGTGCAACCGAGCGGATGGCCGAGGGCAATCGCGCCGCCGTTGACATTGACCTTCTCCAGGTCTGGCTTTAGCGTGCGCAGCACCGCCAGGGACTGGGCGGCAAAGGCCTCGTTCAGTTCGAAGATGTCAATATCTTCCTGTTTGAGGCCGGCCTTTTCGAGCGCCTTGGGGACGGCCGCGATCGGGCCCAATCCCATCAATTCCGGCTCTACGCCGCCAACCGCAAACGAAACAAAGCGCGCCAGCGGCTTGAGACCTAGTTTGGCGGCCTTGTCAGCGGACATGACCACGACCGCTGCCGCGCCATCGGACATTTGCGATGAGTTGCCCGCTGTGACCGTGCCGCCTTCCTTGAAGGCCGGTTTGAGTTTTGCCAGGCCTTCGATGGTCGAATCGCCGCGCGGACCTTCATCCCGTTTGAGGGTGAACTTGCGCACAACCTGCTTCTCGTTCTCATCTAGTTCGACGATTTCGACATCCACCGGGACAAGTTCGGGGTCGAATAAACCGGTTTCAACTGCCCTGGCGGCTTTCAGGTTGGATTGCAGCGCAAAGGCATCCTGGTCTTCGCGGCTGACTCCATACTTGGCGGCCACATTCTCAGCGGTTATGCCCATGTTGGTGTAATAGTGCGGCAAGTCCTGGGCAAAATGCGGGTTGGGCGAGAACTTGTAGCCGGCCATCGGCACCATCGTCATGGACTCGGTGCCGCCTGCAATTGCCACATCAATGTCGCCGGACATGATGGCGTAGGCCGCATGGGCAATGGATTGCACGCCCGATGAGCAATACCGGTTGATGGTCTCGCCGGGCACATGGATCGGCAAGCCAGCCCGCAGGGCGATCATGCGCGCCATGTTCATGCCCTGTTCGCCTTCGGGGAAGGCGCAGCCGATGACCACGTCTTCGATTTCGGCAGGGTCGAGATTCGGCGTCCGCCAGAGCAATTCTTGGATAACGGTAGCAGCCAGGTCGTCCGGCCTGACCGTGACCAGTGAGCCACGTTTGGCCTTGCCGACCGGCGTCCGCGCCGCGCTGACGATAACAGCATCTTTTGTTGTCATGCTAATTTCTCCTTATGGGACACGGATGGAACGGAATTTACGGATTCTTTTCGATTTTACGGATTTTGTATCCACGACAAAGAGCCTTTTCTTTCATTATCGTAGATTTTCCGACGAAATTCTGCTTGAGGGCCAAAATTGAGCAAGAGGCCGACTTCGATTTCTGTTGACTTCAAATAGTTGAGCAGTTGTGCAGCATGATCATCATTGAGTTTTTGCGCGGCCTTAAGTTCGAGCAGCACAAAATCATTGACAACCAAATCGGCAATGTATTCACCAATAACTTGGTCGTGGAAGTAAACCTTGATCGGTACTTGCTGCTTGACATTCAGGCCTTGCTCACGAAGAATTATAGCGAGAGCATTTTCATAAACCTTTTCAGAAAAGCCATAGCCAAGTTCTTTGTGTACCTGAAAGAACGCACCGATAATTTTTCCAGTCAGGTCTGAATATTTGCCTTCAAAATTACTTTTCACGTGCGTCATGTTCTTTTCCGTAAAATCAAAAGAATTTCCGTCTTGTCCGTCAAATCCGTGTCCAATATCTTCTAATTGCGCAACGGCTTGCCCGTTTGCAACAGCGACCACATGCGCGCCTGGGTCTTCTCTTCGCCGCACAGCGACAGGAAGGCTTCGCGTTCCAGGTCGAGGATGTACTGTTCGCTGACCCATTGCGGTTTGGACAGGTCGCCGCCGGTCATCACGTAAGCCAGTTTCTGGGCGATGTGCAGGTCATAATCGGTAATGTATCCGCCCGCATTGAATGACCAGGCGCCGATGCGCAGCGCGCCCTGGGCATCGCGCCCCGCAGCATAGATTTGCTCCGGCGCAGGCGGGGTGTAACCCGCGGCAACCAGGTTGAGAACTTCCTTCTTGGCTTCGGTCAGCAAATGGTTACGGTTCATGACAACCCGGTCGGCTGGAGCAAGGATCGCCATCTGGCGGGCTTCGGCGGCGCTGGTGGCCACCTTGGCCTGCCCGATCTGCAGGAAGGCTTTTTGCAGGAAGGGCAACACTTCGGCATCTGGCACGCGCATGGCCGGGTTGATGAGGCGGCGCATGTACTCCTTCGTACCCGCGCCGGCCGGGATGACGCCCGCGCCTAACTCCACCAGGCCAATATAGGTTTCGTGCGCCGCCACCACGCGCGAAGCGTGCATGGTCACTTCGCAACCGCCGCCCAGCGCCATACCAGCCGGGGCGATCACGACCGGCTTGGGCGAATAGCGCATACGCATATTCATGTTTTGCAATTTGGCAACCGCCTCGTTGAGCGTGTCCCACATGCCTTGTTGGGCTGCCACCACCACCATGAACAGGTTTGCCCCAGCGCTGAAGTTGTCGGCTTCGTTGCCGATCACCAGGCCGTCGAACTCGCTCTCCAAGCGGTCAAGGGCTTCGACGGTGATGGCGAAAATATCATCGTCAAGGGCGTTCATCTTGGTATGGAACTCGACGCAGGCCACGCCGTCGCCGAGGTCGTAGAGCGACGCGCCGGCGTTCTCGCTGACAACCTTCTTCCCGGCTTTGAGTTCACTCAAGAGCACCATCCCCGCTGGACGTTCGATGGGGACATATTTCTTCTTCGTGACATCGTACACGCCGACCTTGTTGGTCCCGTTATATTGATAGAACGCATCTCCCCCAGACTTGAGCATGTCATCCACCCAGGAGGCGGGAGCGTAGCCCGCGGCCTTCATCGCTTCGACCGTCTCCTGGACGCCGAGCATGTCCCAGGTCTCGAACGGACCGGCCTCGTGCCCAAAGCCCAGGGTGATGGCGTCGTCAATCGGCTTACCGGTATCTGCCACCTCCGGCAACAGCGCCGAAGCGTACTGGAAGCCCTGGTAAGTCAGCGCCTTGACCAGTTCAGCAGCCTTGTCGCTCTCGCCCAGCAAGACTTTCAGCCGTTCCCCCAGGTTCTCGATGTCCTTGGCTTTACCAATCGAATCGAAGCGGACTTTTTGGGAAGGCTTGTGTTCGAGCGTCTCCAGGTCCAGGGCGTGGAATTCCTTTTTGCCCTCGGCAGTGCGGACTTCCTTGTAGAAACCGACTTTGGTTTTGTTGCCCAGCCAGCCGCGCCCGACCATAGTAGCGATCAAGTGATTGGGTTTCTCGGACGTCAGGTAAGGCATGGCATACGTATCGTACGAGATAGCCGGGGCCAGGTTCTTGCCGACATGCTCCCAGACATCGATGCCTACCAGGTCTATCAGGCGGAAAGTAGCCGTCTTGGGGCGTCCCATCAGCGGGCCGGTGATGGCGTCCACTTCGTCCACCGTATAACCATTCTTCATGATGTAATCGAGCGCAAACGCGCCCGTGCCAAAAGCGACGCGGTTGCCGATGAAGTTGGGCGTATCCTTGCACAGCACGATGCCCTTGCCCAGGCGGTACTCGCCGAAGTGACTGACGAACTCGACCACTTCCGGCAAGGTGTCGCTGGTCGGGATGACTTCCAGCAGTTTCAGGTAGCGCGGCGGGTTGAAGAAGTGCATCCCCAGGAAATGCTGCTTGAAACTCTCTGAGCGCCCATCGGCGATATCCTTGACCGGGATGCCGGAGGTGTTGGTGGCAATGATAGAGGCCGGCTTGCGGACCGCATCGATGCGCTCCATCAGGTTTTGCTTGATCTTCAAGTTCTCGATGATGGCTTCGATCACCAAGTCGGCTTCGGCCATCACGCCAAAGTCATCGTCCAGGTTGCCGGTCTTGACCAACAAATGCTGGTCCGACGAACCAAACGAAGCCGGGCGAGATTTCTTGGCCGCATCCAACCCCGCATCGACGATTTTATTGCGCACGGCTTTGTTCCCCTCCGGCGCATCCTTCGGGATGATATCCAGCAAGGTCACAGGGATGCCCGCATTAGCGAGGTGAGCCGCCAACGCCGCGCCCATTGTCCCTGCACCAACTACCACTGCTCTGTGAATGTGATATTTCATGGTGTCACTCCTTGTTACCGTAACTCACTTCCGCCATAACCCAGAATTTGCCGGGCCACAACGAGACGGTTGATCTGTCCCGTCCCCTCGTAGATATCCGTAATCTTGGCATCGCGGAACCACTTTTCGAGCAGGAACTCGCGGCTATAACCCAGCGGCCCCATCAACTCGACCGCTTTCTGGGTGATCTTGGTGGTCACGTCGCCAGCCTTGACCTTGCTCATCGAGGATTCCAGGGCGTTGGGCTTGGCGTTGTCGGCCATCCAGACCGCCTTGACCACCATCAGCCAGCCGGCCCGCAACATAACTTCCATGTCGATCACGTCGCGCTCGATGCTGGTCAGTTTATTGCGCGGCAATCCGTAGCGGATCTCCACGCCGTTCTCGGCCAGTTTCTCCCTGACGAATTCCAGCGCCGCGCGCGCTACGCCAAGACCGGTCGCCGCCACCAGCGGACGGGTCGCATCGAAGGTCGCCATAGCCTTCTTGAAGCCCTTCTCGGTCTGCTTTTCGACCGTAGGGCTGCCCAGCACATGATCGAACGGCACACGCACATCCACCAGGGAGATCGCCGCTGTGTCGCTGGCGCGGATGCCCAGTTTATGCTCCAGTTTGGTGACGGTCACGCCCGGCGTCCCTTGCTCGATGACAAAACCGCGCATCCCGGCGCGGCCGGCCTTCGGGTCAATAGACGCCCACACGACAATAAAGCCTTTGCCAAACTGCTCATCCGGCACCATAGACTTGTGCCCGGCAGTGACGAAGATTTTCTCGCCGTTGATAACCCATTCGTTGGTCTTTTCATCCAGCACTGCGTTTGCTTTGATGGCCGAAGTATCGGAACCGGCGCCCGGCTCGGTCATACACATGGCCGCAAAGGTCGGCTTCTCCTCGCCAAAACGCGCCAGGAACTTTTGCTTCTGCTCTGAGGTAGCAGCCGCCTGCACGGCTGCAGCGCCCAGCCCACCGCCCGGCGTCACCAGGTACATCCCCACATCGCCCCAGGAGAGCATCTCCATCATGTGCGCCAGCAACTGGTAGCCAATCGGCGGGCGCTTGGGCTTATTGGGATCTTCCTCCTTCTTTTCATCCTTGGGCGCCAGCGAACCGGCGCCGGTCGCTCGCATGGCCGCGTGCATGAACTCGATATAACTATAGGGGATCATATGCTCTTGTTCATCCAGCGTCCTGGATACGGAGCGCATCATCTCCTCGGCTACGGTCTTCAACACGAATTGCTGTTGGGCAATCGGTTTGGGGGTTTCAAATTCAATCGTCATCTCTCACCTCCGTCTACACAATCGCCAGCCCGGTAAAGGTGGCAAAACCACGCCCATTGCGCATCCACATTTCGACGGGATACTCGCGGATATAACCATAACCGCCCAGGATCTGCACAGCGCGGTCGGTCACCATCATGGCCATGTCTACCGCGCCCATGTACGCCAGGTAAGCCGCCTTGTAGCCATCTTCGGCGCCGGTGTCCAGTTTCCAGGCCGCCTCCCAGGTGACCATGCGGATGGCCTCGATCTCGGTCGCCATCTCGGCCAGGAAGAACGCAATGGCCTGTTTCTGGGCTACTTTCACGCCAAAGACCTCGCGCTCCTTGGCGTAATCGCGGCTGTACTCGAAGGCCGCGCGCGCCACTCCCACCGCCAGCGCCGCCAGCGAAACCCAACTGGCCGCCAGGATGGGCTGGACATCGTGCCCCGCCTCCCCGCCCAGACGATTGGATTGGGGAACGCGGACATTCTCCAACTTGACGCGGTACGTGGGCAGCGCCTTCAGGCTCATCCACTTCTCCGCTTCTTCCTCGACCGAGAGGCCTGCCGCCCCCATTCCGGGGGCTTCCGTTTTCGGGACGATGAATCCCTGTGTTTGGCCGTCCAGGTCCGCGTACACGATCATGGCTGGCGCGTCTTTGGCGTAGGGCACGAAGGCTTTCTCGCCATTCAACACATAGTCGCTACCGTCGGCTTTGGCGGTGGTTTTCAGGTCGAGCGCATCGAAGTCGAAGGCGTATTCGATCAGGGCGGCGGTGTAGGGCTGCCAGTCCGCTTCGATGACAGGCGGAATATATTGCTGCTTCTGCCCTTCCGTGCCAGCCAACAGGATGGGCATGACAAACAGGGACGGCGTCATCACGGCCAGCGTCCCTGCCAGGTCGCCAAAGGCCATTTCCTCGGCCGCCAGCACGCCGGTCACAGCCGAGCGCTCGCCAAAGCCGCCGTAGGCCTCCGGGATGGAGGCTTGCAGCACCCCCATCTCCCAACCTTTGCTGATAATCTTGGGAGGCAACTTGCCTTCTTCCTCCGCGTCACGCGCTGCTGGTCGCAGGTCGTTGGCTGCAAACCGGCTGACAGCATCTATCAGCATTTGTTGTTCTTCATCGGGTTCGAATGAATACATACTGTCTTCTCCTTTGGTAGGATGTGGGGCGGGATGGCATCCCGCTGTATTACGACTCAGTTGACAGCGGCCGGTTGAGGGATTGCGACAGCCGATAGTAACGGATTGCTGTCAACGGTTGACCGACTTCCAACTCATCCAGGTTGGCGATAGCGAGCAAGCCGCGCTGGTACAGGTATTCCACATACGCGCCGATCTTCTCGACAACCAGCAGGGCGTTGTAGCCATCTATCTGTCCGTACACGATTTCCGTGATTTCGGCCACGGTGCGCGGTCCGTCGAGCGCTGCCAGCGTCTGGTCGAGGCGGCGTTGGATATTCTGGCGGATGGCTGCTGCCCGCGCGGGCAAGTTGGCGATGGGTTGATCGTGCCCATTCAGGACCAGGTTTGCCCCGTCTGCCCAGCCTTCGAGCGCGGACAGGGCCGTCAGGTAGTGCCGCACTCCCATGAACGGGATCAGTTCTTCGGGAGATTGATGCGGGGTGATATCGTCCAAGACAAGGTCGCCGCAAAAGACGGCGTCATCCAGTTTGAGGGCTACATGCCCGGGGCAATGGCCGGGGATGTGGATCAGTTCGAAAGGCCCAACCCGCATGTCCTGGGCTTCATAGGTGAAGTCCACCGGGGTGGAACGGTAGAGCGCCTTGGTAAAGCGATACATCTGGAGCAGTTCGGCGCGGCGCTCGGCCGGGACGTCGGATTGGCGCAGGAAGGCCTCGAGGCGGCGACTGAGCACGGCCAGGCGCTCGTCGTGCCGGGTGATGGTCTGCAGGTCGAGTTCGTGGACGCCGACCAGGGCATCGGTGCGGGAGCGCAGGAACGGCAGGCCGCCGAAATGGTCGATGTGGCCGTGCGTGAGCAGGATGTGGGTCAGGTCTTCGATGCGGCGGCCGGCCCGGTCGAAGCCCGCAATCAGCGTTTCATTGGAATGCTCGCTCCCGGAGCCGGTATCCACCAGGGCCAGCGTATCGCCCGTTTCCACCAGCCAGGCGTTGGCCCACAGGCCGGGGAAAGCGGCCACCGGCAGGCAATGGATGCGCGCGCCGGAGGAAGTTTCGAAAACGGCGTACTCGGGCGGATTCTTCACTTGCGCAGCCCATCCAGGAACAGGTTGGCGTATTGATCGGCAATTTGCTCGATGGAGCGCGGGCCTTCGGGTCGGTACCAGGTGATGGTCCAGTTCAGGGCGCCCATCAAGGCGCGGACAGCCATCGCGGGAGATTCGCAGTGGAATAATCCTTCACGCAGGCCCTGTTCCACCGTTTCGCGCCAGAGGGCTTCGAAGCGGTCGCGCTGCGGGACGTGGCGCTGGTGTTGTTTGGGTTCGAGGGAGCGATGTTCGAAAAGCAACACTGAGGAAAGGTCGGAATTCTCTGCCAGGCTGACCAGGTAGGCGCGGGTCATCTGGCGCAATTTTTCGTCTGCCGGCAGGGATTGGCTGGCGACCCCGCCGATCTGCTCGATGAGCAAATCCAACGCGCGGTCGAGCAAGGCAAGCAGGATTTCCTGTTTGCTGGAGACATGATGGTACAGGCTGGCTTTTTGCAGTTTGACAGCGTCGGCAATATCAGCCATGGAAGCGCCATGGAAGCCTTTCTGGCGGAATACTTGCGCGGCGGCGTCGAGGATGTCATCTCTGGTCATGGGTTCTCCCTACCGAACGGTCGGTAGATTAAGCATATCAAATTTCTTTTCCAAGGTCAAGGGGCTGGAGAATTATCTTACCCACTTTACCCAACCTGACAGCCTTATACTCTACGACCCGCAATCCCTGAACCGCTACGTGAAAGGATAATCAATCCATTGCGCTATGTTGACCCGACCGGGCATTGGATGCCTGAGACGGACGACCCAATCAAAGAATTACGGCAGAGGGCCAGAGAGCACGCGGCAGAAAGGGAACGCAATAGAAGAGGTAAGGGCGGAGGCAATGCAGAGGGCACGCCTCATAATAGATATGTTAGCGCGCCAAAGTGCTGGGATGGAATCCGCTAATTTGCGCCAATCCCTGCGAATTTTTCAGAAGATTAGCGAAAATTCGCAAGGATTAGCGGACTCCGGAGATGACGGTAAAGCGCGTCCCATCGGTTTAGCGCGCTAACAAAAGATTCAACCTGGCGTCGCTGCGAACCAACTGTGATCCAGGTCCATCCGGCAGGCCAGACGAAAACAAACCGACCGTCACCATTGACGAGAGCAACATAAAAACCGTAAACGCCAGGTAAGAAAAAGCCTTACGGTGGGAGTGGGTTGCCATGATTTTAGGTGTTCCCAAAGCGTCTTCCACGCAAGCCTCCAAATCAATACGCATCCGCTTGTTCCCATTTTGGGCGGCGGCGATTCCCCTTGCGCACCTGCTCTAGCACGTGCATGGGGGTATGCAGCACTCGTCTACTCAGACTGGCAATCCGGCGGGCAGAACTGCCTTCGTTCTGGATGGGCATCAGTCGGCGTAATTCGTTGATATCGAGATACGTGTACACTTCCTTTTGCAGCGCCGCCGCTACAAATGTGCAGGTTGATTGCTGGGTAATCACAACCGAGGCCTTGGCAATCATGTGATCTACATTCCCATATTCCAACACAAGCGCATCGGGAGCAACCTTCATGATCTCTCGCCGGGCGCGGCGGGCGTTTTCAACGGGATGCAGCTTGAAGATCATCGGCCGCCCGGCTGCGATCTTCACACACTGCTGTAGGAACGCTGCGCGATTCTCATAGCGGAAACTCTCGCGGTATGGCGTTGTGGCTACCAGGACGAAGTCCCTGAAAGGAAAGACATTCTCCAGGTTTTCCTGCAGGTTGTCGAAATTGGGGATGCCGGTGACCGCGATTTTTTCCGGGCGGACGCCTTTGCGAATGAACAAGTCGCGGTAGCCGTGCGACGCCACGCAAAAGAGATCGTAAGCATCCGACAAGCCATTGGTCGAAGTATTGGCCAGGTAACGCGGCAATTTGAAGCGCTTTACAAAATGATATAAGGGACTCTCAGGCTCAGTGATGCCCTCCTGGACGAGCACCAGGCGTTTGCCGCGAATGTTGCGCTGGACGATCAAGTCACTGCAAGTGATGACCAGGTCATAATCATGGCGTTCGCCGCGCCAGTCCACTAGCAATCCATTCTTTGCCAGGTAATCCTCTGTCTCACGACGATGACGCCCGCCCAGCACGGTGAAATCCAGCAGCCCCATCCGGGCAACCGCATCTTCGATCCCATCTGCGTAATAGGGTGTGAAATAACTGTCGTATTCCCCCATATTTTGCGCAATTTTGTGCATCATCTTTGTCTGGTTGAGCGATCCGCAAATGAACAAAATTTTCTCGGGCATAGCCTTTTTCCATTTTTTCGCTCATTGTATCTACTGCATGTTAAGCCTGCCCCAACAGCAGGTTAAGGATCATTAAACAAAATCTACTCCGCTTCTCAATGTACCCTTTACCAACTGTTAACTCCCCTTTCCTTTGCTGTTAATTCTGTCAGTGTATCTTAGAAAGTGCAGCCATACTTTTAGAAAAGGTACTCATGTCACGCAAAATTCTCGACCAGGAAATCCAGCGCGCCAGGGATGAAATCCTGATTCTAGGCAGCATGGTGGAGCAGACGACGCTTCGGTCTGTGGAGGCGCTCAAAGATAGCGACCCAGAGAAGTCGAAACCGATCCTGGAATACGACCAAAAGATCAACGAAAAGAGGTTCGACATCGAGGGATCTGTCATCGCCACCATCGCCATGCAGCAGCCAGCGGCGCATGACCTGCGCGTCCTGGCCTCCATTTTGAAAACCTGCACCGAATTGGAACGGATGGGAGATTACGCCAAAGGCATTGCCGTGATCAACTTGCGGTCAGGCGGCCTGTACATACCGAAAATGTTGGTGGATGCGCACTACATGGCCGGCCAGATCGTGAATATGTTACACCGCGCCTTGACCGCATTCGCCAGCGAAGACACTGTTTTAGCCGGAAAGATCGCCAGGGAAGATATTTTGATCGACGCGTTATACCAGCAAATCTATTTCGAAGTGATGGACTACGTGGTGGAAGACCCAGCGAACATAGAACACGCCAACTACATCCTTTGGGTAGGACACAACCTGGAACGCATGGCAGACCGCGTCAAGAATATCTGCGAATATACGATTTTCATCAAGACAGGGGAAATGATTGAAGATGGCACCCCACTAGCAGCAAACAGAAGGTGAGCGCAAGCGCGCTCTCAGTCATGCTGTTTATCGAGATAGGCGCGGCGCTTCTGGCGCAAATCCACGCCAAAGACGACCAGCATAGAGACCAGAACAATCAGCAGGAAAATGTTCATCGTCAGACTCCTGAATTGATGCCATCATAACATCCTTGCCTTAACAGCCACCTAAGAAACAGTTAACAACCGGTAAACACTTCTGTAAGTTCATCAGCCAACAGCCTTTCACTATCCAAACCGCCCGGTGACATATTCCTCGGTGCGTTTGTCCTTCGGCGCGGTGAATATTTCCTGTTTGGAGGCGTATTCCACCAGTTCTCCTTGTAAGAAGAAAGCCGCATAATCGGCGACCCGCCCGGCCTGCTGGATGGAATGCGGCGCCAGCACAATCGTATAGTCCTTTTTCAATTCCTGCAAAGCAGCCTCGACCTTGCCGGTCGAAATGGGATCCAAGCCTGAAGTCGGCTCATCGAGCAGGATGACCTCCGGCTGCAAGGCCAGGGCGCGCGCCAGGCACAGGCGTTGCTGCTGTCCCCCGGAGAGCGCGTTGGCGGGGTCGTCCAGCCGGTCATTGACCTCCTCCCATAGCGCGGCCAGTTCCAGGCTGCGTTCGACCGCTTCGTCCAGCCGGAATTTCCGCTTTTCCCCCGCCAATTCCAAGCCGTAGGTCAGGTTCTGGCGGACGGACATGGGCAGCACCACCGGACGGGCGAACACCATCCCAACCCTGCGCCGCAAGGCAATCGCGTCCGTCCTGGGATCGAGGATATTTTCGCCGTCCAACAGGATACGCCCGGAGACCGTCTTGACATCCGCTAAATCGTTCAAGCGATTCAGGCAGCGCAACAGCGTGGACTTGCCCCCACCAGCCGGTCCAAACAAAACTGTAATGGCATGTTCGCGGATACGCAGGTTGACATCCCGCAGCGACTCGGCGCCATCGGCGTATTGCAGGGAAAGGGATTCGATAATGATTTTGTCTACCATTGCCGCCTCGCCCTGGCCCTCGAGCGCACCAACGCGGCAGTTGCGTTCATGCCCAACACAAAGGCCAATAACACCAGCGCTGTGCCATACTGGATCTGGACGGGCATCTCAGGTACCTGGGTGGAGATTACGAATAAGTGGTACGGCAACGCCATCGTCGCATCGAACGGCGACCCGGGCAGGCGCGGCAGGAAGAAGGCTGCCCCGGTGAACAGGATCGGCGCGGTCTCGCCGGCGGCGCGTTCCAGGCCAAGGATCACGCCCGTCAGGATGCCGGGCAGGGCCTGGGGCAGTACGATGCGGCGGATGGTCTGCCAGCGGGTAGCGCCCAGCGAGACGCTGACCGTGCGGAAGGCTTGCGGCACAGCCCGCATTGCTTCTTCCGCCGTGCTGATGATGACAGGCAGGGTCATGATAGAAAGCGTCAACGAGGCGGCCAGGATGCTGGTGCCAAAGTTCAGGAACAGTACGAACAGCCCCAACCCAAAAAGGCCGTATACCACAGACGGAATGCCGGCCAGGTTGATGATAGCCAGGCGGATGAGGCGTGTCCAGGCGTTGTCCGCCGCATACTCGGACAGGTAGATGGCCGCCGTGACCCCAAGCGGAACCGAAAAGACAGCCGTCCCCAATGTGAGGTAGAAGGTGCCAATGATGGCTGGCAGGATGCCGCCGGCGCGCATCCCGTCACGCGGCATGGAAGACAGGAATTCCCATGAGATGGCCGGGGCGCCTTGGAACAAGATATAGATGACGACGCCGACGATGGGGACGACGGTCAGCACGGCCACCAGGGTCAGGAGGGAGAAGCCCAGGCGCTGGATGAGGTTGCGATTGATTCTCATACCGTCATTTTTATTTCAAGGGGCAATTGGAACACAATTTCATTGCTTTGCGCGGCGGCTTCGTTTTTCAAACGTTCCAAAGCCTGCTGGCAATATTCGAGGTTGTTATCAATCAATACACATTGCCTGCTCAATGACAGCGCAGCAATGCCTGTTGTGCCGCTGCCAGCAAATGGATCAACAACAAGACCATTTTCAGGACAAAGCAGTTTGATAAAAAACAAGGGTAAGTCAACAGGGAAAACGGCTGGATGCCCCTTGTTCTTACCAACCAAAGGAATATTCAGGACATTTGAGGGAAGAACGGTTTGCCTGCCAACCCATTTCGAGATGTCACGGCCAAAGCCGCTAGCATTGACAGAGTTGTGGCGGCTCAGGTCATTTTTACCCAGGTTGCGCAAACGCGACTCAACCCAATCGCCAATTGGTTTTCGGACAGCGTCTGCATTGAAGTAAGGACGTTTGGATTTGGAAAGATGAAAACAATATTCCCAGCCATCGCGCAGGCGTGTAGGCCAATAACCCGGCATGGGATTTGGTTTTTGCCACAGATAATCATCAATGGAGTACCAGCCGCGCTCACTCAAAGCCTCAATCATATGCCAAACGTAACGATGACGAACTCCATCAACCACTTTATCTTTGATGTTTATCACCAGACTCCCATTTGGTTTGAGCGCATTGAAGAACGGTTCATGGAAGGTTAAAAACCAATCGGCATATTTGTCGGGGTGAATGCTGTCGTAGTGATTCTTGCGCGCATCTGCATACGGAGGCGATGTGACGATTAAATCTACCTGCCCGTTGAACTCCGCCAACTCATCGCGACTATCTCCATGAATTACTGCACAAGTCGCACCTGCTTTTGCAACCATTGTACGCGTTGAGGAATATTTATGCTTGCTTTCTTTTACTTTTTTCATTTTGCCTACTTGCTCACAAAGAAATGTACCAGTTTGTAAGGATCGTTGAAAAAACCATTTTCATCAACAAGTTCTCTTCGCCTGCACTCCCTACCAAAGGATTCAAGAAGTTCATCAGGAATGTCTAAATGAATGCTTAGTTTGTCGGGACTGGAAATTTCCATCAAAACTTTCAGAACGGTCTTCATGATCTCTTCATAGGAATAATTGGCGAAGAATGGCCAGAAAAAGTCCGATAGCCAAATCTCGGTGTTTACGGAATGAGGCTTATTTGTCCCTCTTTCAACCTTTATATACCTCATTCCGCGATCCATTGCAATCCCGAAAACACAACAATAAGGACCAATCCTGTTCTTGTCATTCTTGGCAACCGTTTCAAGGGCCGAGATCGCCTTTGGCCAGTCTTGCCCGCCCATTGTATTGCTTCGGTTTTTTACTGAGACATAAAGCGAGAGAGGGTCGCGCTTCTTATCCGTGAAACTAACCCCTGCGTTGAAATCGCCTTCTGCCGCGCCAATATCCGATACACCTCTAAACCTACGTGATTCTTGTGCACAATTCAAAGCAAGATATTGGTATCGCCAACCTGAATTCATGCGTTCTTTTTGCAAAGTCCGGTTTCTGAATTGCTCCCTGCCAACATCTTTATAGTGCTGACCTTTCAACTGATGGGCAGTGGAAGCAGGATCGCCACAGTATTTCTTGAAATATCGGAACAGCGCCTTCCCCTCTTCCTTGTAAATCCCTAGAATAAGTTCAGGGTCTGCCTTTTCAGGGATAGATAAAATTTCGCGGCTGGATTTGTTGTCAGCATTGGCAATAGCAGTCGCAATCAATTGCTTCAAGTGCCACTCAGGAATCTTATAAACATGTGGGGCTAATTGAGTGTCATCGAGGCAACCAAAATATGGATCATCAGGGTTTTGAATACGCGGGTAGTTCTGCGGGGCAGAATAATTTGTTTTCGCCATTTTCACTTCCTTCCTATGACAACACCCTCTCCGCTCGTTTCTTGGCGCGGAACACAACCGACGAGGCAGCCACATTGACCGCCAGCGAAATCAGGAACAGCACCATTCCAATGAAAAATAACGTGTGATAGTGCACGCTCCCATTGGCGACCTCGCCCATTTCAGCGGCGATGGTGGCCGTCATCGTGCGGACGGGGGAAAACAGGCTGCCGGGCGTGAGCGCCAACACCGGGGCGTTGCCCGTGACCATCATCACGGCCATCGTCTCGCCAATGGCGCGCCCGATGCCCAGCATGACCGCCGTCAGCACGCCCGACCGGGCGGCCGGCAGCGTCACCCGCCAGATGGTCTGCCAGCGGGTGGCACCCATCGCCCAGGCGCCCTCGCGGTAGGCGCGCGGCACCGTGTCCAGCGCATCCTCGGCCACCGAGACGATGGTCGGCACGGCAATACCGCCCAAAAGCAGGGAACCGGTGAAAGCGGTCAGGCCAGTCGGCAGGTCCAGGAAACGGCGCAGGAAGGGAGAAAGCAACAAGATACCGAGAAAACCGAGCACCACGGATGGCAGGCCGCCGAGCAACTCCACCAACGGCTTGAGGATCTCGCGCACCCAGCGCGGGGCAACCTCGGCAATATAGACCGCAGTCCCGATCCCAAAGGGGATCGCCACCAGCGCCGCGCCTATCGTGACCATCAACGAGCCGGTAATCAACGGCAGGATACCGAAATACTCTTCGATTGGATACCAACGCAGGCTGAAAAGGTTCGAGAGTCTCACTTCCCCCAGGGTAGGCAGGCCCTCTCGCAACAGGAAGAAGAAAATCAGGCCCACGAACAGGATGGCGGAATATCCGCAGGCCTTGATGGCGCGCGTAATCACGAATTCGCGCCAGTTCAGATCGGACTGTACATTCACCTTTACTTTTGTCATGGCAGGTACAGCAAAACAGGCACAAACCCCAGGTCGGCGACGATCTGCTGCGCTTCCGGCGAGAGGATCCAGTCGAGATAATCTTTGACCTCCCCGGCGGGGTCGCCGGCCGTATACATATAGAGGTCGCGGGCAATGGGATAACTCTTGTCGTTCACGGTGCTGACCATCGGCAGGACATACGCCTCCCCTTCCGCCCTGGCAATGGCGAGCACTTTCAAGTCATCGGGTACATATCCCAGGCCATCGTAGCCAATTGCGTTGGGATTGTCGCGCACTTCGGCGATGATGCCCTCCGAGGAAGGCAGCAACAGCGTGTCCATGGAAAACAGCGTCTCATTTTCTTGTTCGCCCAGGCGCAGCACGGTTTCGAGGAAGTAGACGTGTGTGCCAGAGTTGGTCTCGCGGGAAAGGCGTACGATAGGCCGGTCTTCACCGCCGACTTCGGCCCAGTTGTCGATCACGCCGCTGTAAATATCGGAGACCTGCCGGAGGGTCAGTTCGGAGACGGGGTTATCGGGGTGGACGATGACGGCTATCGCGTCACGGGCGATGACGTGCTCCACCGGTTCGATGCCTCCCGAACGGGCTGCCTCCACCTCTTCTGCCTTGATCCTGCGGGAGGCATTGGCGATGTCCACCGTCCCGTTGAGCAGGGCCGCGATCCCTGTCCCGGAGCCGCCGCCTGTCACCGAGATGCGCACATCGTCATGCCCCGACTGGTAACGCTCGGCCCAGGCCAGCGCCAGGTTGACGATGGTGTCCGAGCCTTTGTTTTCGATGTAAGCCGTCTCCCGGGCAGAGGCTTGCGCCGAAGCGGTCGAGGCGCAGGCAACGCCCAAAAGGGGCAGGGCAAGCAGGGAAGCGAGGAGAAGCGCAGCGCGTCTCATGGGTTGGAATTATATCCCAACATCCCTCTTGGGTAGTGATGATACAATCGAGGCATGGCCGCTCCCGTCTTCAGCGTTCAAAATCTCGATTTCTATTACGGCGCCAAAAAAGCGCTGTCGAACATCAACCTGGACATCCAGCCCCGGCAGGTGACAGCGCTTATCGGGCCGTCGGGCTGCGGCAAGTCCACTTTCCTGCGCTGCCTGAACCGCATGAATGATACGATTGCAGGAACGCGTGTAGAAGGGAGGATCATGCTAGACGGCGAGGACATTCACGCGCCCGGCATGGACGTGGTGACTTTGCGGCAGCGGGTGGGCATGGTGTTCCAGAAGCCGAACCCGTTCCCGCAGACGATCTTCGACAATGTGGCCTTTGGGCCGCGCGTGCTGGGGACGGCCGGGCGCAAATCCGAACTGGCTGAACTGGTCGAGAGCAGCCTGCGCCAGGCCGCGCTATGGGAGGAGGTCAAAGATATCCTGAACGAAAACGCGCTGGGACTTGCGCTCGGCCAGCAGCAGCGCCTGTGCATTGCGCGTGTAGTAGCCGTGCAGCCGGAAGTGATCTTGATGGACGAGTCCACCTCGGCGCTCGACCCGATTGCCACATTGCAGGTGGAGGAGTTGATCGCCGACTTGAAAAAGGACTACACGGTGGTGATCGTCACCCACAATATGCAACAGGCAGCGCGCATTTCCGATATGACCGGGCTGTTCTGGCTGGGGGAACTGGTGGAGTTCTCACCAACGAAGGAAATGTTCACACGCCCCAAACAGGAATTGACCGAGGCGTATCTCACGGGGAGAATGGGGTAAAAACAGGCCTTTTGACAAGGTGACGATTGTCGCCCGCTTTAGTGACATTAATGCCTGTATGGGGGCTTTGACTTTCAGTATCATCAGGGAAAGTTTGTTCTGTTCTTCACAATCGCCATCGAGGAGGCTGTTATGACAACCGTCCCAGAGAAACCGCTCCAGGTTGATCGCAAGGAGCGCATGAGCATTCCCTTCCAGGACCTGGACCTGCGCCCACCCGAAGTGCGTATCTGCGACTTCGACGATGTGGTCATGCCGTTCGACGCCGAGCGCGCCATACGGGAAGCGCAACGCTGCCTGCACTGCCCCGATCCCGCGCCATGCACCAAAGCCTGCCCGGCCAACAACGACATCCCTGCCGCCATGTGGCTGATCGAGCAGGGAAAATTCGTGGAGGCCGCCCAGGTCTACCACCAGACCAGCACCCTGCCCGAAATCTGCGGGCGGGTGTGCCCGCACGAGCAACTCTGCCAGGGCGCCTGCCCGCGCAACAAGCGCGGCGAACCCGTGCTGACCGGCGCGCTGGAAGCCTTCGTGCTGGACTACGAACGCGAGCACCAGCCTTACCGCATCCCGGTCGGCAAGCCAAGCGGGAAGAAAGTGGGCGTCGTAGGGGCCGGGCCGGCCGGCATGGCTGTGGCCGAGGAACTAGTCAAGCAGGGGCACGAGGTCACGATCTTCGACTCCAAACCCGCCCCAGGCGGCTTGCTCTTGTATGGCATCCCCAATTTCAAACTACCGAAAAGCGTCGTTTGGGACAAATGGGGAGACCTCGAACAGGCCGGGGTGAAATTCGTCAATGAGACCTACATCGGCCAGGATAAGACCGTTGACCAGTTATTCGCTGAGGGCTTCGACGCGGTCTTCCTGGGCGTGGGCGCGGGCATCGATGCCAAAATGGAAAAGACCCCCGGCACCGACCTGCCCGGCGTATATGAAGCCACCGACTTCCTGATGCGCGGCAACGTGGATTCCAACTACCTGCCCGCCGACAAACGCCAACCGCCGCAGGTCGGCAAGCGCGTGGTGGTCATCGGCGGCGGCGACACGGCCTCCGACTGCCTGCGCACCGCGCTGCGCCTGGGTGCAGACGAAGTCACTTGCCTGTACCGCCGCACCGAAAACGAGATGCCGGGCGGCAAGAAAGACCGTCAGATGGCGCAGGCAGAGGGCGCGAAGTACCGCTTCCTGACCCAGCCGGTGAAATTCATTGCCGGGGAAGACGGCCGCCTGGCAGCCGTCGAATGCCTCGAAATGGAACTGGGCGAACCGGACGCTTCCGGCCGCCGCCGCCCGGTGCCGGTGGAAGGCTCCAACTTCACCGTAGCCGCCGATACAGCCATCCTGGCGCTGGGCTACTGGCCCGACCCGGTCATCGGCAAGACCACGCCCGACCTGGAAACCCGCGACTGGGGCTTGATCAAGATCGTGGACGAGGCCACCGGCGCTACCACGCGCGCGGGCGTCTTCGCGGGCGGCGATTGCGTCACCGGCCCCAGCATCGTAGGCACTGCCATGGCCGCCGGCCGCAGGGCCGCGCGCGCCATCGACGCCTACCTGAAGCAAAATTAAATTGCATACTTCGAAAGTTGACGGTCACCAGATGGGTGACCGTCACGTGTTTAAAGTGAAATAGAACGTGCTGCCTTCCCCCTCGCGGCTTTCGGCCCAGATGCGTCCGCCGTGCGCTTCCACCAGGTGGCGCGAGATGGACAATCCCAGCCCGGTCCCGCCGCCGGAACGAGCGCGGTCGGCCTTGTAGAAGCGCTCGAAGATGCGCGGAAGGTCGTCGGCCGGGATGCCGACGCCGCTATCTTGCACCGCGAATCGGACCACGCCTTCGCCTGCCTCCGCCAAAAGGGCCACCTTCCCGCCCGGGCGGGTGAACTTGACGGCGTTGTGGATCAGGTTCACCAGCACCTGTTCCACGCGCGGCAGGTCGGCCTGCACCCTGGGCAGGTTGGCCGGGCAATGGACGGTCAGCGCCAGCCCGGCGCGTTCGGCTTGCAGGCGCATCCGTTCGGCGGCAGAGCGCAGCAATTTCCTGGGAGCGATCAGGCGCAGGTCGAGCGCAACCTGCCCGGACTCGATCCGCGACAGGTCCAGCAATTCCTGCGCCATCTGCGTCAGGGCGTCCACTTCGATGGAGATGCGGCCCAGGAAACGGCGGGCAGCCTCGGGGTCGTCCAGAGCGCCGTCCTGTAACGTCTCGGTGAGGGCCTTGAGCGAGGCCAGCGGCGTCCGCAGTTCATGGGAAATGTTGCTGACGAAATCGCGGCGGATGGTCTCCAGGCGGCGCACGCGGGTCAGGTCTTGCACCAGCAGCAGGCTGGCACCGGGTATATGGCGGTCGGGGATGACGACCAGTTGCAGGAACTGGCGGCCGGGCAGTTCCACGCTCTCCACCTGCATCGCGCCGCTCTGTTTGCATTGCTGCCAGGCTTGGACAAGTTGGTGGTGGCGCAGGGCTTGGGTCACCGAGAAACTGAGCACTCCCCGTCCAAAAAGGCGCTGCGCGGCCGGGTTGGCGAACTGGATGTTTCCGTCAGGCCCGGCGATCAGCACGCCGTCGGGCATCTGTTCGAGCACGGTCGCCAGGCGCTCCCTTTCTGCGTTCAGCGAGTCCACGCGCAGGGAAAATTTTTCGGCCTGCAATTGGATGGCATCGGACAGGTTTTCGAGTTCGCCGCGCTCGCCCGGGAACGCCGCGCCGGATGGGTGGTCGCCCACAGTGCGCACAGCGCGGGCGATACGCTCTACGCGCCGCTTCAGCATAAAATATCGCCATCCGAACCAGATGGCGATCAGCAGGAACAGGGAGGCCAGTGTTGCGAAAAAAATCTCCATAAGCCACAGGGTCAGAGACGACCCCGCTATCCTTCGAAACGATACCCTCCGCCGCGCACGGTAACGATGCGCTCCGGTTGGGCCGGGTCGGCCTCGATCTTTTGCCGCAGCCAGCGCACGTGGACATCCACCGTGCGGCTATCGCCGATGTAATCCCAGCCCCAAACACGCTCGAGCACGAACTCGCGTGAGAGCATCTGCCCGCGATGCTCGGCCAGGAAGAGCAGCAACTGGTACTCCTTGGGCTTGAGGCGTAACGGCTGCCCGTCAAGGGTCACTTCGCCGCGCGTGATATTGATCTCCAGGTCGCCGAAGACCAGCCGTTCGTGCTTCAGCGGGGCTTCCCCCGCCTGCCCCAGTTCCTCCCGCATCAAGCGGGCGCGGCGCAACTGCGCCTTGACGCGCGCCACGAATTCGCGCATGGAAAAGGGCTTGGTCAGGTAATCATCGGCGCCGACCTCCAGCCCTACCACGCGGTCGATTTCATCGTCGCGGGCGGTCAGCATCAGGATGGGCGTGGTCATTTCCTTGCGCAGGATGCGGCAGACCTCGAACCCGTCCAGGCCGGGCAGCATCAGGTCGAGCACGATCAGGTCGGGCTTCATCCTGCGCGCTGAGGCGATAGCCAGCAAGCCATCCCCGACCGTTTCAACCAGGTAGCCCTCTTTTTGCAGGTTGTAGGCCAGGGTTTCTTGTAAGGACGGTTCGTCTTCGACGATTAGAATAGATTCAGGCATAGTGCTTTTTCGAACTATACCATAAGAAATTCCTGGTGAGTTAATGAGATGTTAACGGTTAACGCCCGGCGCAGGGATGTTAGAATAGCGCCATGGCCAAGAATAGATTCTACGTTGTCTGGAAAGGGCGGAGGCCGGGCATCTACACCGACTGGAGCGCTTGCGAGGCGCAGGTGAAGGGCTTCCCTGGCGCGGAATACAAATCCTTCGGGAGCCGGGAAATGGCCGAGGCAGCCCTGCGCGGACGCTACGCGGATCATATCGGCAAACCGCCTTCGCAGGGACTGTGGTTGTTTGCGCCGCATCCGCCCGTCATCCCCTCCCTGTGCGTGGACGCGGCCTGCTCCGGCGCGCCGGGACCGCTCGAATACCGCGGCGTGCTGACCGAAAGCGGCGGGCAGGTCTTCCATGCCGGGCCGTTCGCGGATGGCACGAACAACGTCGGCGAGTTCCTGGCGCTTGTGCAGGGAATGGACTGGCTGGCAGCCAGGGGACATAACTGGCCGATCTATTCCGATTCTGCCAACGCCATCGCCTGGGTCAAGGCCGGCAAATGCAACACGGACCTGGAACGCCTGCCGTCCAATAGAATACTGTTCGATCTCATTGCACAGGCAGAAGAGACCTTGAAGGCTTCGAAGGTCTTCAAGGTCATGAAATGGGACACCGAGGCCTGGGGCGAGATCCCGGCTGATTTCGGGAGGAAGTGACCGTCGCGCGACGAATTGACGTATAATTTACTTGGAATAGAGTTGCAATGCCCGAAAACATCCAAAAAGTCCTGCGCGAACTGAAACAAGGGCTGCAGAGGCTCTACGGCGACCAGCTGCAAGCCGTCATCCTCTTCGGCTCCTACGCGCGCGGCGACGCCCATCCGCCCGATTCGGATATTGACGTGATGATCGTGTTGAAGGGCGAGTTCGATTATTGGGCAATCTCGAAGCGTTCTTCTGAATTTATCGCCTCGTTGTGCCTTGAAAATGATGTGGTGATCTCCCGCAAGTTCGCTTCTGACATGCAGTATGCCAACAGCGGGATGCCTTTTTTCACCAATGTGCGCAGGGAAGGAGTGGCGATATGATCCCACCGGAAATCCAACACTACCTCAACCTGGCAGATGAAAGTCATGCCGCCGCCAAAGTAATGGTTGACAACAACTTCATCCGCTTTTCTGCAGCGCAAACGTATTACACAATGTTCTATCTGGCTCAAGCCATGTTGCTGTCAAAAGGATTGACATTTTCCAGTCATTCGGCAGTTGTTGCCGCGTATGGGAGGGAATTCGCCAAAACAGGATTGCTGGCTCCCAAATTCCATCGCTACATCATCGATGCGGAGGAACTTCGCGAAGTTGGGCATTATGGCGGCGTGGGCGAGGAAGTGACAGATGAGGAGGCTTTGCAATCCTTCCAATGGGCGGAGGAGTTCATGCAGGCCGTGAAAGGATACCTGGGAACGTAGCGGGGGCGACTGTGTTGCAGGAAAAATGGAGTACCCATGAAAACAGCCTTACTCCTCATCGACATCCAGAACGACTATTTCCCCGGCGGCAAGATGGAACTGGAAGGCGCGCTCGCGGCCGCCAGGCAGGCCAACGAAATCCTGCAATGCTTTCGCGACCACAGCCTGCCGACCGTGCACATCCAGCACCTCTCACGCAAGCCGGATGCGACCTTTTTCATCCCCGGCGAGCGCGGCGCGGACATCCACGATTCTGTGGCGCATTACGAGGGCGAACCACTGGTGCAGAAGGGTTATCCCAACGCCTTCCGCGAGACGAACCTGCTGGAATTGCTGCGGGATTGGGAGATCGAGCGCGTCATCGTTGCCGGCATGATGACCCATCTATGCGTGGACGCTACCGCGCGCGCCGCCGCCGACCTGGGCTTCCAGGTGCTGGTGGCTGCGGACGCATGCGCCACGCGCGCATTGACCTATGGCGGGACGACCATCCCGGCCGAGCATGTCCACAAGGCTTTCCTGGCCGCGCTGCAATCTTACGGTCAGGTCATGAGCGTTGCACAAATCCTGACGCGCCTGGCGGTCGAACACATCCCGTAGGATGCGCCCGCCCCTGTCGGCGGCTGGTCCAACGTCATCACCCCGGCCACGCTCTGGCGCTACACCGAAGCGATTGTCCTGGCCTTGCTTGGGAATTTCATCGTACACCAGACCTCCGAAATCTCGAAGACTTCGGAAGCCTAACACGTGGGAACTTCTCCGTTCCACCTGGAAACTTTTCCATTCCACCTGGAAACTTCCCCGTTCCACCTGGAAACTTTTCCATTCCACCTGGAAACTTCCCCGTTCAACCTGGAAACTTCTCCATTCCACCTGGAAACTTCCCCGTTCCACCTGGAAACTTCTCCATTCCACCTGGAAACTTCCCCGTTCCACCTGGAAAATCCTTCCTTCCACGTCGAAACATCTTCCTTCCACCCAGTCCGCCTTCCGCGCACTTTTTTGCCAACCTTTTCGTACCACTCCCCAGGGTGTGCACGCAAAGGTTGTCAGAAAAAATTGGCCGGAGTCCAAAATCTCCCGATTTTGGCCGAAGTCGGGAGACTTCGGACTCCGTTTCTGACATGTTTTGCTTGCACACCTCCCCAGGCGCGCGCCCGGCGAGCAAGCGCGATTGTGTTAGAATAAAGTACTTACTGGAGAGCCCATGTCCGATATGATCGAAGTTGCCATAGACAGTGTCCGCGTCAGCCTGATGTCGCCGCAGCGCGTGGTCGTCCTGCGGCAGGTCGGCGCCGATCGCTTCGTGCCCATCTGGGTGGGGCCCTACGAAGCCGAAGCCATTACCGTCGCCTTGCAAGAGATCGAAATGATCCGCCCGCTCACCCACGACCTGCTCAAGAACCTGTTCGGCACGTTCAACGCCAGGATCAAGCGCGTGGAAATCGTTTCCCTGCGCGAAGAGATCTTCTTCGGCAACATCGTCGCCGAAACGAACGGGCAGGAAATAAACATCGACTCGCGCCCCTCCGATGCCATCGCGCTGGCCGTGCGCGCCCACGTCCCCATCTACGTCCATAAGAGCGTGATGGACGAGGCCGGCATCGTCCCCGAAACGGACATGCAGCCGATGGACGCCTCCCAGGGCGAGGCAAGCAGCCCGGCGTCAGGCGACCGATCCGCCCCGCCCCTGCCCGAAGGAAGCGCGGACCGCCTGTCCATCTTCGAAGACTTCATAGACAAACTCAACCTCGGCAAACTCGACGACCAGGACAAAAAAGATGACGCCTCGGACTCCCCCAAGGCTTGATCCCGCGCCATGACCGACTACCTGCCCCCAGAGGCCCCCTACGGGGATGATAACGCCGCCCCCACCGCCCCGGGCATACCGCACAGCCGGGAAGCCGAAGAAGCCGTTGTAGGGGCGGTGCTCATTAACCCCGAAGTCTATTACGACGTCGCCCAATTCCTGAGCGCGGACGATTTCTACATCCACCGCCACAAATGGATCTGGGAGGCCTTCAACCGCCTGCACGAACAGCGCACGCCGGTCGACCTGCTGACCGTATCCGAGGAACTTGACCGCATGGGGCAACTGGCCGAACTGGGCGGCCCGGCCTACCTGACGGCGCTCATCAACCAGGTGCCCACCTCCCTGAACGCCGAATCCTACGGGCGCATCGTGGAAGCGCATGCCGTCCGCCGCAAGATGATCAACGCCGCCAACCGCATCGCCTCGCTGGCCTACGACGAAGGCGCACTGGTGGACACGGTGATGGATGAGGCCGAAAAGGCCGTCTTCAACGTCAGCGAACGCCGCCTCACCCACGACCTGCAACCGATCGCCTCGGTCCTGAGCGAATACTACGACCGCATCGACGACCTGGCCAAGCGCCCCGATGACATCCATGGCGTGCCGACGGGATTCATCGACCTGGACCGGATGCTCGCAGGCTTGCAGCCCTCCGACCTGCTCATCATTGCCGGGCGGCCCGGGCAGGGCAAGACCGGCTTCCTGCTCTCGGTTGCCAAGAACGCCGGGTTGACGCACAAAAAACACGTTGCCATCTTCTCGCTCGAAATGTCCAACGAGCAGGTAGTGCAGCGCCTGATCGCGCAAGAGACCGGCATAGACAGCCAGCGCCTGCGCACCGGCAAACTGGCCGAGGACGAATGGCCGCTCTTCACCCACGCCATCGAAGTTTTCTCCGATACCCGCATCTTCCTGGACGATACGCCCGCCATCACCCCCCTGCAACTGCGCACCAAATGCCGCCGCCTGCACATGGAATACGGGCTGGACCTGGTGATCGTGGACTACCTCCAGTTGATGGGCGGCGACACGCGCAACGACAACCGCGTGCAGGAAGTGTCGTACATCTCCCGCAACCTGAAAGTTCTGGCGCGCGAGTTGAATGTGCCGGTGCTGGCCGCGGCGCAGTTGTCCCGCGCGGTGGAGCAGCGCACGGATAAGCGCCCGGTGCTCTCCGATTTGAGAGAATCGGGGAGTCTCGAACAAGATGCGGACATCGTGATGTTCATCTACCGTCCCGACCAGTACGAGAAGGATACGGCGAAACAGAATATTGCCGAGATCATCGTCGCCAAGCATCGCAACGGTCCCGTGGGCAGCGTGGAGTTGATCTTCCGCAGTGCGCTGGCAAAATTTGAAAATGCCGCCACGAAACATGTGCAGTTCAATGAGTAAGTAGCACAGGTGGTTGAGTAGGCGGCGGGTTTCGATACGCCTTTGCAAGGCTACTCAACCTCCGCCGCCGTATCGAAACCACCGATACTGGCAATAAAAAACAATCGTTTACTTGTCACCTGCTGGTCTCGGTACGGCCTCGGAGTACCTCGGCCTACTCGACCAGCGATTGTTCTAGAAAAGATGCCAACCTTTCAAGGCTTCACTTCCTCCGAGACATTCACCGCCGTACCCGATACGTTCTTCCGTGAGTTGCTGAGTCAGATTGACGATGCGGACGAGTTGCGGGCGACGCTGTTTGCCTTATGGCGGATCGAGCATACGGAGGGACATGTCCGCTTTTTGCGCCGCGCGGACTTTGGCGGGTTCGCCTCGGGCGTGGATAAGGCCGTGGCGCGCGGGAGCCTGCTCGAGGTCAGGAATGAAGCGGGGGAGTTTTTCTTCCTGAATAGCCCGCGCGGACGCGCGTCGGTCGAAGCCATCCAGAGCGGGAAGTTCGATCCGTCGTCGGTGACGTCGGCGCCGCCCGTGGAACGGTCGAATGTGTTCACGTTGTACGAGCAGAATATCGGCGCGCTGACCCCGCTCATCGCCGATATGCTGCGCGAGGCCGAGAAGGAATATCCGAGCGCGTGGATCGAGGAGGCGTTTGAGATTGCGGTGGCGAGGAACGTGCGGAATTGGAAATACGTGGAAGCGATTTTGAAACGCTGGAAGGAAAAAGGCAGAGATGAAAGAAAAGATCGGGAAGACGCTGTCAAGGATTTCAAGCGATACACCGAAGGCGAGTTTGCCGAATACTTCCGCGAGTAAGGCGACGGCGAATAGGGCGACGGCGAGCGTCGCCCCCACATTGGGCGACCCGAACTGCCCGCATTGCGGCGGCGCGGGGTACGTGCGATTCGACGTGCCGATGGGCGACCCGCGCTTCGGTCGGTTGGAGGCGTGCGTGTGCCGCGCGGCGGACATTGCCGAGGGCGCGCGCACGCGTCTGTTCGAGATGAGTCGGCTGGATCGTCTCAGCCATTTGACCTTTGATAATTTTGAATCGAGGGGAAATAAAAACGCCAAGTTTATGACGCCGCAGGACGCGCACAGTTTGCAGGCCGCGAAAGAGATGGCCGAAAATTTCGCCCGCAACCCGCAAGGCTGGATGTTGATCGAGGGCGGATACGGTTGCGGCAAGACGCACATCGCCGCGGCCATCGCCAACTTCGCCGTGAACATGGGAACGCCCACATTGTTCATCACCGTCCCCGATTTGCTGGACACGCTGCGCTTCGCCTTCAGCGACCCCGAGACGACCTTCGAGGCGCGCTTCGAGGAAGTCCGCAACGCCGACCTGCTGGTGCTGGATGACTTCGGCACGCAGAACGCCACAGGCTGGGCGCAGGAAAAATTGTTCCAGATCATGAACTACCGTTACATCAACAAACTGCCGACGGTCATCACCACCAATCTCATGCTCGACGAGATCGAGAGCCGCATCCGCTCGCGGTTGCAGGACGAGGAGTTCGTGGCGCACGTGCGCATCACCGCGCCCGATTACCGCCGTCCCACCGAGACGAGCAACCCTGGCATTTCGATGTTGTCCCTGCCCGAGATGAAGGTGATGACGTTCCGCAATTTCGAGACGCGCGAGGACGAACTCGGCAAGGAAGCGGTTACAACGACCACCACCGAGAAGCAGGATCGCTTCGGCAACAAGGTCAAGGACAAGGAGATCACGCGCGTCAAGGTGACGCAGGAGGATCTCAAGACCCTGCGGAAGGCGGTCACTGCCGCGATCGCGTTCGCGGAGGAACCCGAAGGCTGGTTCGTGTTGCTCGGAAGTTCATTCAGCGGCAAGACCCACCTCGCGGCGGCCATCGGCAACTATCGCATTGACCTGGGCGGACAGGCTCTGCTCGTCGAAGTGGCCGACCTGCTCGACTACATGCGCCAAACCTTCCGCCCCACCTCGGACGTTTCGTTTGATCGCCGCTTCAACGAGATCAAGACGACCCCCATGCTGATCCTCGACGATCTGAAAGAGAGCGGCACGAGTTCCGTCTGGGCGGAGGACAAACTCTACCAGATCCTGAACCATCGCTACTACGCCCACCTGCCGACCGTCATCACCTCCACGCTCAAGCCCGACTCGTTCGCGGTCAATTACCCTGGGCTGTGGAACAAGATTCTCGACGCGACGAAGAGTCAAGTCCATGTGATTGATATGCCGCCATATCGGAGGATGGGGAGGGGGAAGACGTCCGCGGGGCATAAGAAGGGGAAGTAGGACACATTGGCAACGGTAAATCGGTTTCCATTGAGAAAGAATTTCTAACAAGAGGAAATATGGCAAACATTGTCGAAAGACTAACAGCCTTTGTACAAAAAGTTTTCAAGACCAGTTTAGAAATTTTCCTGGAAGCATTGAAATTAAGTCCCAACGCACAAGGATATGTTCTTGGCTCTGTTACGGAATTGCTGCTTAAAAAGAAGATCGAGGATGAAGGATTTGAGGTCAGGAGAATACGGGAAAAATGGGAAGGGAAAAAACACCCAAATCATCACGGAGATTTTTATTTCAGGGTTCCTGGTGACACAAAATGGTTCGTGTTGGAATCCAAAGGCGTAAAATCAAATTCTGAGAAATGGCACAAGTTGTACAACTATGAACGCCTTAAGAGATTTTTGATTGCTCATTCAGACAAAATTGCTTGGATCAACCAGAAAGATGAGACAGAACCACAAATAGAATCTTGGATTGAACACAGCTTGCCAAAACTCAAGGATGAATATACCGAAAACCTGTATGAGTTTGAAGAAGTGCAAGATTACTTGGAGAATCCGCCACAGCGAGAAACCAGTAAGTCGAAGGCTATTGAAAAACTCAGAAAACTATCCAGAGACGAAATAAATAGATTAACCAGCGAACGATTGTCCTACGTAATGTCAAAGATCAAGGTGCTTGAAACCCACTTTGTCTCTGGCACATCCGAAGCCAGTGAAAGGACTCAAGCAACGCCGAGAAAAGACGAATTCAATGTTGTGGCCATTGATATAGTTCTGCGCTACCACGAGCACAAATTCCTTTTTGCGAATCCAAGATTGCTGGAATCATCTGGCGATGACGCGAATCATCTGCAACAAAATTACATCATCGGCTTTGTGTTTTTCGATGAGAATCAAAACCCTGTTTTGTCTATCACCGATGAATGGTATGAGGATTTCCGTGAAGCCTTTGGCACTGTCAATCCCAAACACGCAGTCAAAGAAAAAGACATGCAGGTTGACAACAGATTTATGATTACAAATGACAATGCAAGTGAAGAGGTTTAGTATGCGCGAGAAAACTGTAAAACCCAAGAAAATAAAGGAACAACTGTTGCTGCTCACCGACAGCGATCTGTTGCCAGAAACCCTGCCTACCCTTTCGGAACTTAAACCTGCCGAGAATCTGTCGGCCGTTTTCGATGACTGCCACAACTACATCTATGCCAACGAGGGAATGCTCAAGGACAAAATTTTTCACGAGATGGTCAAGATTCTTGTGATGAAGTTGCATGACGAGCAAAACAACAATGGAAAGAGGCTGGAATTTGGCATTACGTCATCAGAACACAGACTTTTATTATCCAACTCGCCAAGTCCGTTCGAGGAGAGGCTTGCTCGCTTGTATATGAAAGTTCAAAAGGAACACTCGAAACTTTTTCTCGATGACGGATTAAGGCTTAAACCGCTAACTCTGGCATTTGTCGTAAATCAGTTACAGTATATCAGTTTGACAAATACGCCTGGGGACATAAAGGGTGAGGCTTTCCAAACCTTTGTTTATCGCCACCAGCGAGGCGATAGAGGAGAATTTTTCACGCCGTTTCCAATTGTGCGCCTTGCCGTTGAAATGATTAATCCCCAACCACATGAACGAATTATTGATCCCGCCTGTGGAAGCGGCGGTTTTTTGATTCAAGCATTATCCTATGTATTACGCGAAAACCCTACCACTCAAAAGTCAAAATTCATCAAAGAGAACATGAGCGGGTTGGAATTCAATCCCGATGTCGCGCTTGCTACCATGATTCGCATGGCGTTCGAAGGAGGTTCGGGCGATGAAATAATTTGCTTAAACTCCCTGTCCGACAGTGATGATATGAACGGAAAATTTGACATTGTTCTTACCAATCCTCCCTTTGGAGCAAAAGGAAAAGTAGAAACCCAAAAGATCCTGAAATCTTACGTTTTAGCGCGAAAGTGGCAGCAGTTACCTGATGGAGGATGGGAAGCGTCCAAAGTGGTTTTGAGCGGGCAGTCTCCCGACATTCTATTTATAGAAAAAAGCCTCAAACTTTTGAAACCTGGCGGTCGAATGGCGATTGTTTTGCCAGACGGTTTGCTCCAAAACGTCTCAAGCGCGCACGTGCGACATTGGCTTAAGACTCAAGCAAATGTTCTAGCCGCTATTTCGATTCCCCAAGAGGCTTTTATCCCTTATGGGACTGGAATTAAGACTTCGTTATTGGTGTTGCAAAAACTTCCATCAGAACAAACAGCAAACTCATGTTTTATGGCAAGAATAGAAAAAATTGGCTACGATGTAAAAGGCCAGCCGATTTACAAAAAGAATGGTTCGAATAAACTCGCGGTTGATAGTTTTGGTTCTTTCCTTGTTGACGACGATGTAGATGAAATCGCTAGTCAGTATCGCGCGTTTAGAAGCAATGGAAATATTGCCCCTTCCAAAAAGGTGTATCTTGTTCCCGAAAGTTTATTGAATTCGCGTTTGGATGCCGAACATTATCACCCTGATGACCTGGAAATCATTGAAAGACTCAGGAAGGCTGGCGCAAAATCGCTCGGAGAACTGGTTGATTTCGTAACCAAAGCAAACGATTTCAAAAATACTGATGAAGAGATCAGGTATATTGCCATTTCCAATGTCGATGCAAGAACAATGCAGGTTGTATCCCAGCAAATTCTCAATGCTCACGACGCTCCATCGCGGGCCAGTTACCGCGTTATCCAAGGCGATATTATTACGGCCACTGCAGGAGCAAGCACGGGAACGTACAAACATGCCACAGCGCTGATCACCGAGGATGAAGACGGCGCAATTTGCTCGAATGGTTTTGCTGTAATTCGCAATATTCGCGACGTGAATCCGCTTTTTCTTCTTGCCTATTTTAGAACCGAGTATTTCCTAAAGCAGGTAAGAAGATTAATGACTGGCCACGCTATTCCTGCTATCTCGTTAGATGACTTATCCAAAGTTCTTGTGCCTGTACCCCAAAAAGATGAGCAAAACCGAATAGCAGAAGAAATCGCCATTCTTCAAGGAAAGAGAAAAGAAGCCATAAAACTTGGCGAAAAACTGATTAACGACGCCGAAAAGGCGGTGACTGATTCTTTGATGTAGCGTTTCATTGCGACTCGCTTCAAACCAAAAGGCGGCTGTCGCACCGCCTCCCTTCGGCAGGCTCACATCGTCCCGATGTCTTTCGGGAGGGTAGTTTTGATTCTGGGAGAGCCGTCCACGAACCTTCGACAGGCTCAGGGCAAGTTTTTCACAAATAAACGAATGAGGGCGCGCCAGTTCGGGTATTCGTATCCCATCGTGGACGGTTGACTTTATTCCGCTTTCCTCGCGGCCACCTCGTCCAACGTCACCGTCAACGCATTCGCCAGCGCGGATTGGTTCAAATTTACCCCACACTTTGATATTGATACACAGGCACTTGCAGAACGCGGCTTGGGCGTTTTGCCGACTCCAATGCGGCGTCAATCGTCTTGGCAACTTCAGGGCGCAGAAATTTTTCCCCGCATTGACCACAAACACCCATCGGCACATTTTCGAAAACCAGCAATTTGCCGTTCCAGCGAATCTCACGAGACAGGAGACGTTCTTCCACAACGCCGCCGCAGAAATAGCAATCGTCATATTGTCGTTTCATTTCACTGCTCCAGTCTTTACCGATTTCTCGTATAAGGGTCTTTCCATTTGGGCATGGACGGGATGTAAACGGTAATCAGAACCAAATGCCCTGCGGTGTTTCTTCCGCAAACAAAGTGGATTGGCTTCCCGACCACAAACCCAAGCGCCAGGCAACTTTCGCCGCGCGGGTCTTCAGGATAGTGTTCGATGATCTCGCAATTTCCGAGGGCGCTTTCCAACTCATCTATTTTCAAACCGTCCGCCAGACGCTCCTCGTCCGCGTGGATGGAAATCTGGTATGTCTGGTTTTCGATTTCACGGCGGATAAACTCTGGCGTCAGGAACATGCCATGATTATACAACGAATCAGATATACCCCTTTTATCTTCATTCCGCTTCGCTCGCCACCACCTCATCCAACGTCACCTTCAACGCCTTCGCCAGCGTCCCTTTGCGCTTGCCAATATGGATCTATGAGAAGGATGGGGATTCCCTGTTTTCATGTATAATTTCTTCCATGAGCGAAATCTTCCAGAAAATTCTCGAACTCATCGAACAGAATCAAATCCAGGTTTCCGCTCATGGATAAAGAAATGACAAAAAAACAGACAACCAAATTGATTCACTTTGGCGAGTACGCTGCCGAAGTGAATGTGGAATTGGTTTACACAGATGACGAATGGTCTCCCTACTTATCAGTGAACGACGCGATGAAGCTCGATGATGTCCGTGAGGCGCTTCGGCAAAAAGACTTTGTGACCGCAACCAGGTTAGCCCGCGTTTATCGACTCTCCCCATTGGCTGTGTAAAACTTGGCGCTTCAAACCAAAAGGCGGCTGTCACGCCGCCTCCCTTCGATTGCGAAGCACTCAGGGCAGGTTTTGATTTCATTCTGGGAGAGACCATCCACGAATTTTGTCCACGATGACGAATGAGGGTGACCAACGGATGTGAAACGGATAAGCGGATGGACGGCTCGCGGTTCGTCATCGTGGTTGTATTCGTGGACGGTTGACATCATTCCACTTCTCTCACAACCACCTCTTCCAACGTCACCTTCAACGCCTTCGCCAGCGTGGACAGGATGTCCGTGCTGCCTTTGCGTTTGCCCGTCTCGATCTGCGAGAGATAGGATCTCCCAAAGAGAGAGGGAAGGCGTAATCATGAGTAGACGCTTCGATACACGCTGGAAAAACGCCTACAACTCGCCTCAAAACTGACATGCACCCGACATCAGCCATTCCTTATTGACATCGCCCCTCATTTTCGCTACACTTAAAGTGGCCTTCAAGCAAGACGCTTCTTTTCCAAAGATGAAATACAATAATGACTTCCAGTGCAATGTAGAAAGTTGCCTTGCCAACTATCTTTTGTACTGAGTAATCCCCTGCATCACACCCCAACGTAAAAACATCATTAGAAGGAGTAATAGACTCCAGGATATTCCCAAACATATCCTGTCGAGTTCGTTCCCTTGGTCATGACGGGCAGGGAGTGTTTTTTACTTCCCTGGTGATGAAAGGAGGTGAGATTTGAGCGGATTTAAACTGTCGAGCGCTGTGGTTTAGTTGCTTTTACACCGGAGGTTGAAATGATCAAAAAAATCAAAAAAGGTGTCTGGGTTGATATAGCAACCCAGGCCGATATCAGTCAGGGCGACGTAAATCGGGCAATGAAAACCCTTACGGAAAGAGGAACGAAAATATTGGATACAGACCAGGTGAGTATATGGCGGATGAACGTCACCGGAGACGAAATGGTCTGCGCAGACTGCTTCAATAAAATTTCAGGCGTGCACACGAGTGGAGAGAGACTCTCTATCTTGAAATATCCCGATTTCTTTTCTACCATCCAATCTGTTGACGTAATCAAGGCCCAGGTCGTCAGCCTGGATCCACAAACTCAGGAATTGACCGACGTCCTTTGGTCACCGGTGGGCGTTCAATCCAACCTTTCCGTGCCCATGTGGGAGAAGGGCAAGTTCGAAGGAGTTGTGCTCTTCGACCAGATCCAAAGCCAGCGCGAGTGGCAGTCGGAAGATGTGAATGCGGCGTGGAGGATCACACACCTTGCCTCACAAACCCTGCTGGTCGCCGCTTCCCGCAAGATTGAAGAACGCATAAACCTGGTCACCCAAGCAGTAGAACGCATTCCACACGAGGAAAACAGGACGGAAACCCTAACGGACTTGCTGGGCGTTGTGGTTAATCTGATGGAAGGCGATTCCGGTATACTCTATCTCTGTGATGTGGCTCACCAGGAAATCCACGTGGAAGCGGTCAATAACATCCCCGTCAAATACAAGACAGAGAGGTTTGTGTATGGCGAGGGGATTGGAGGGTTAGTAGCCAAGACTGGCCGGCCTATCGTTATTGACAGTCTCGACCTTTGGGCAAAGAAAGATCCGGTTTTCCATGAAACAAAACTGTTCGAGGCCGCCATTGCATATCCCGTTATCATTCGGGGAGAAACGGTTGGCGTGCTTCAGATCAATCGCGAAAAAACGGATCGTCCCTTCGACAACTCAGACCTGCTTCTACTAAAACAGGTGGCTGACCAGACTGCTATGGCTATAGATTACTACTATTTGTCAGAACAAAACCGCTCGTTCGATTTGTTCCGTCAAATGGTTTGGCAGGTAGGCACAGCCACACACCTTGATGTACTGATCGATAACGGATTGACTCTCATCAATCGCAACTTGTCAGCCGACATCGGATTTACCCAAATCCTTGACGCACAGGCCACGCTGGGCTTGCCTATCGACGTAAGCAAAAAACTCCTGGTTGAGATGCAAGAAAAAAGCCGACTGATCAGCCGCATACTGGTAACCTACGACTGGAAGGTGAAAGACGTTTCAAGCGCAAAATTTGCAAAGGTAATGACAAGTGCAGGAATCCGGTCCTCGATCATTGCACCAATTGTCATCGAGGGTGAATCTGTTGGATACTTAGGGGTATGTTCTTCGACGGTACGTCACTGGACACAAACCGAGATCAACACTGTCGAAATGACAGCAAAGCAGCTAGGTATGATAGCCAGCCACCTCGTGAGCACGAGGGTGAGCGTTTCACTCGAAGAGATGTTGCTCCGGTATAATGTAGTAACTGGCAACCTGAATCATCAA
>JBMOMP010000030.1:0-103957 GCA_049323115.1 Chloroflexota bacterium | reverse complement strand
CGCAAGGCCGGAATCCGATTTCAATTTTTCCGCATACTGCGCAAGACGGACATAGACCGGAATGAAGGGAATATCCAGGCGCAAACGACTGGCGCCCACCTGCCCGCGCGCAAGCATCAAGGCGATGAATTTCAAAGAAACCGTTTTGCCGCTGCCCGGCTTTCCAACCACAACCAGTTTCGGGCTGGCCGCCAGGGCATCCGAGACGCGCTTCTGCTGCTGGCGGAGTTCGCTCATCAGTCGCTTGGCCTCATCTCCCTGCAACATCTCCTCCCACTCCGCTTCCCGTTCACGCTCGGAGCGTAAAGGGATCAAGCCCGGCTCAAGATAGATACTCTCGAGCGGCAGGGATTTGAGCGCCAGGTTGATCTCCGGTTTGGAAGTCAGTAATTGCGGCGAAAGTCCTCTGGTTTCCAGGTTTTCGAAATCGAGCATGATTTTCTGGCGATATTTGCCCTCGATTTCGGCGACCTCTTCAAGTGTCAACCCCTTTTTGACCATCACCACCCGCAAAGCCTCCCCAGCGGGTGTTTCCACCAGCGCTTCGCCCAATTGGGAGAGTTGCGCCAGGATCGAACGCAAGACATTCCATTTTTGCGCTTCTTCTGCATAAGTGAATAGCGGTTGCCAGGAAGTGCCAGCCAACTCAGCGCGCATCCGGCCAAGCAATGCAGACAATTCCCCTATGCGAGAGCGCGGCCACCCCAATGCAGTCACCAAGTCGGCAGGCGGGGCAGAATCTTCACCCGTGAAACCGATCAAAGCCAAAGCAACCTGTTTTCGCAAGGCATCATTCTTGCCAGACTGCAAGCGGTCCAGCCCCTTGCCTTTCAGCCAGTTGGCAACTTCATCCCTATCGTCAATGGGAGCGCCAATCTCCTTGATCGCTACGCTAAACGCCTTACGCAACTCCGCATCGGCTTTTTTAGAATCATACCCACCGGTCAGCCATTTTTTGAAACCGTCCAGGCCTTTTTCGAGCGCCGGGTCTACAACCCCTTTTTCAGCCAATTTCCTGGCGATTTCAAAGAGGGCCATAGCCAATAATGCAGTCGAGAAGGGTTCCATATTTCCGCTCCTTTACATTTTCTATGCTGCTCCTGGTTTTTCCTTATTACCCCAAGTGTAGCACAAAGCGCGGGAAATCCTCACAAATCCGTACGCGCCCCGGCTGGCCTGGATCGCCAAATCCAGGCGCAGGGCAACCACAACATCTTGCCAGGTTTGGCAACCCGGCAAAGCGGCGCTGATTTGCCCGATCATCGGCGTTGATTTGCCCAATCATCGGCGTTGATTTGCCCGATCATCGGCGTTGATTCATCCAATCATCGGCGTTAATTTACCCGATCATCGGCGTCAATTCATCGAATCATCGGCGTTGATTTATCCAATCATCGGCGTTGATTCACCCGATCATCGGCGTTGATTTGTTCGTTTAACGCCGATAAATTGCCCGCTCGTCGGCGTCCGACCGCAAAAACGTCGCAGGCCGCCCTGGGCGCTGCCCGCCAGTTCCCCACGCGCCGCCCTTTTTGCGAACCATTGCAGGCACACAGGGGTTTCTCTATATAGTTCGACGCTGGAGGCATCTACCATGGAACAAAACACGTTCAAAGTCTATGGCTATCGCTGGGTGGTCCTGCTGGCCTTCATGACCATCATCGCCCTCAACCAATTGCTGTGGATCACCTTTGCGGCCATCACCACCAACGCCATGCAGTTCTACAACGTATCCGATCTCAGCATCGGCCTGCTCTCGTTGATCTTCATGGTCGTGTACATCTTTGTTTCCTTCCCGGCTTCGTGGATCATAGACACCTACGGCATCCGCGTGGGGGTCGGGATCGGGGCGGTTCTTACCGGACTCTTCGGCCTGCTGCGCGGACTGGGCGCTTCGAACTACACCTGGGTGCTGGTTGCGCAGATCGGCATTGCCGTCGGGCAACCCTTCATCCTCAACGCCATCACCACTATCGCGGCGCGCTGGTTCCCCGCCGGGGAGCGCGCCACCGCCAGCGGGCTGGGCTCCCTGGCGATGTACGTCGGCATCCTGCTCGGTCTCGCGCTCACCCCCTACCTGGCGCTGCGCTCGGGCATCCCCGGCATGTTGCTGGCCTACGGAATCGCCGCTGCGGTCGCCATGCTGGCCTTCTTCCTGCTCAGCCGCGAACGCCCGCCCTCGCCTCCCTGCCCCCCAGACCAGGAAGCCCGTTCGCTGGCGCTGGAAGGCCTGAACAAAATGATCCGCCAGCGCGATTTCATCCTGCTCATGGTCATCTTCTTCGTGGGCTTGGGGGCCTTCAACGCGGTCACCACCTGGATCGAACAGATCCTTGCGCCCCGCCAGTTCTCGGCCACGCAAGCCGGGGACGCCGGCGGCATGATGATCTTGGGTGGGATTCTCGGCGCGGTCATCATTCCCCTGCTCTCAGACAAATCCCGCAAACGCGCGCCCTTTCTCTTGTTGGCAATCGCCGGCGCGGCCATTGGGTTGGTCGGCGTCACCTACGTGAGCGGTTACATTTCCCTGCTGGTCTTTTCGTTCATTTTCGGATTCTTCCTGTTGAGCGCCGGGCCGGTCGGCTTCCAATACGGCGCCGAGATCACCTACCCCGCGCCGGAAGGCACCTCCAACGGCCTGTTGCTGATGATGGGACAGGTCTCCGGCATCGCCTTCATCCTCGCCATGGACTCCTTCAAATCCCCCACGACGGGCTCGATGACCACGTCCCTGCTGGCCCTAATCGGCCTGATGGCCCTATGCCTGGTATTCGGCTTCCAACTCAAGGAAGCCATGCCGGATAAAACGTGAGTCTATCCCATGCCTAAACTCATCCCCGCTGCCGAACGCCTCCTGCGCGCCCGCGCCTTGATCCAGCGGGCGCGCGACTACCCCGTGCCGGCAGAAGGCGGCCGGCACGATTTCTCCTACATCGCCCAGGTCAAGGACTTGCTGCGGCAGGCGCGCGACCTGGTCAAGTTCATCCCCATGACGGCCGGCGTCAGCGCCGAGATGAAAGCCGAGGTCAAAAAGGTCTTCCAGGAAATCGAGCAGACCGGGCAGGAAATCTTGGGAGGGTAAGCAGCCCCCCGGTCGGCAAGAACCGCCTCATACCCGTCTCCCGCTGTTTTGGGGAGAATCAGGGGGCAGGGACATGCGCCAATTGTAGCAAAAAAGCCGCTTCCGAGGCGTTGCGGATTTCGGCCAGCAATGCGCCATTGGCCGGATCCCAAAAGCGGACGAGCGTCTCAGGCGTTTCGACGGCTACCTGCAAAGAGACCAGGGGGCCTTCGGCGGCCGGCCATTCCAGGTAGGTAATACGGTAACGGCTGTCCTCGGCAAAGGCCAACAATTGCCCTCCGGTGCGCGCATCCCAAATGCGAATCGCTCCTCCGCCGCTGGCGAATCTGTCGCTTTTCGGCGACCAGGCCAGGCTGAAAGCCGCCGTGACATGCGCCGGGATGAAACGTTTGCAGCGATTGGTGGAGGCCTGCCACAGGCAAATATCGCCGTAACTGTGGGTGGAGGCAATCCACTCCCCGTCCGGCGACCAGGCGACGTTGTTGGAAGCGCCCGCGCGCTGGTCGAACAAACGCACGGTTTCATCGTCGCTGACGCGCCAGCGGCGGATGCCATAGGCCAGGTCGCTGGAGGCCAGCAGGCGCGTCCCGTCCGGCGACCAGGAGATGCTCTGCACCGAGGCGGCAAAGCCGGTCTGCTGTGAGACCCGTTGAGCGGTGGCCGTATCCCAAACCATCACACCGCTGACATCGGTACTCATAGCCAGCAGGCGGTTATCCGGCGACCAGGCCACATCCAAGATGCGTTCATGTTCGAGGATGGGCTGGTCGAAAATGACCTGCCAGGTGGTCGTATCCCACACGCGCAGGGAAGCCAGCCCCTCGAAGTCAGCGTTCTCCCCGCTGCCCATGCCAGCAGCCAGTTTGGCGTCATCGGGAGACCAGTCTATGCTGAAGGCGTAACTATCTTCATCCAACACACGCAAGAGTTCGAAGGACTGAAGATCGTAAAGCGCAATCCCCCGCGTGGTGGCAAGCGCAATGACGGAGCCATCCCGCCGCACTGCGAAGGAATCGATGCGGCCGGCAACCTGGGCAGGCGAAGCAGGCGTTTCGAATGGAAATGGAAGCGGCGTGATGGTGGGTGCGGCTATCCCGGCCGACCGGCAGGAAGTTGCGAAAACGGCAAGCACGCAAAAAAGGAAGAACCTCTTCATGAGCAATTTCCTTTCAGCCCGCCTGATATGGGCGATTGGCGTCTGCCAGGTGGTCGAGCAATTCTTCTTCGAGAGCCGAAAACACTAGCGGTTCGTCGTCCACGAGGCTGTGCAATTCCTCTGGATCGCCCTCAAGATGATAGAGTTCATACACATTATCGAGGCCCGGATACCCAAAATAGGCGATCAACTTATAGGCCCCTTTGCGCATGACAATGGCGGCTTTTTGCAAAGGCGAGAATACCGAATTCTGGGCAGCATAGATCGAAAACAGCGGGCGTTGCTCATCTCGCTCCCCGCCGAGGCCGGGCAGGAGGCGGCCATCCAGGATCGCAGGCGCGTCATTCCCAGCCAGGGACAGGACCGTCGGCAGAATGTCCACGTTGCTGGTCGGAGTAGTCACGTCCTGGCGCCGGCGCTGCCCTGGCGAAAAGACCAGCAACGGGATTTTGATGACCGGTTCATACAAGAACACGCCGCCATGCCCGTAAAAGCCGCGCTCGAACATCTCGCCGTGATCGGAAGTGGCAATCACATAACTGTTTTCCAGGACGCCCTCCGCCTCCAGGCGGTCCATCAAGGCGCCGAATTCCGCATCTACATGGGCAACCTGCTGGTCATACAGGGTGCGCTTCGAAAGTACATCATCCGCAGCCAACTGCGGCGAGAGGGGATGCGCCGGCTTCGACGGCGGTTCGAATCCATCCTGGAAGAGTTTCCAATATTTCTTGCCAGGCTTATAGGGAAAATGCGGGGAAAAGAGGTGAAAGTAGGCAAAGTAGGGACCACCCGCTGCTTCCAGGGACATGATTTCCCGAAAGACGCCCCGGTAGACATCTTCATTCCGATACGTTGTATACCCCTCGATTTCAGGGGCGCCGCGCGGATAGCCCACCTGGTCACGGGACGAGAGAATGGCATCAAGGGCAGTACTTTTGTAGAGATAGCCCAACACTGACGATCCCATGACATCCGCATTGAGCGTGAACAGGAATTCTTCGAAGGCCAGCGACGCCAGGTAGCGGTCCTGTCCGATTTTGTCGGACACCAACTTGTTGCCGCGCAGGCTGTAGGAAGTGATTGGCAGGAAGCGGTCCACATCATGATAGAACTGGCTGAACAGGCGATCAGGCCACGGGTTTTGGGAAAACGCCAGGCGTTCATACCCTTCTCCCAACAGGGTGTAAAAATTATTCTGGCGCAAATCGGCCCTGATCAATCCGCCCTGGTTGAAGGCGCGGTGTTTCCAGGGAAACATACCGGTCAACATGGAGGCCGTGCCGGAAGTGGTAAAGTTCCCGGCGGCGTAATGATTGTGGTAGACCGTCGCGCGGTCTGCCAGGCGACTCATGTGAGGGGTAGTCTCACGAGCATAGCCGTGAAGCGACATGTGAATGGCAGACATAGCGTCAAAAAGAACGATGATGACATTAGGTCGGCCGTCCTGTATACCCAGAGGGGACAAGGAGCCATGCGCCAACGACCCGACAGCGCAGGCAGAAATGAGTTTAAGGAAATCCCGTCGAGACAGTTCTTTCGACATTGATCATCCTAACCGAGCGCTCGCGCCAACAACACGACAAAAGACAGGGCAGTCAGAGGCAAATAAATATACAAGAAGATGACCAAACGGTCAGCAAGTCCTTCTATGCCCTTTCTAAGCCAGCCGATACGGGAGAGGAAGAAACTGAGCGCAATTGCCAGCAATACAGTCAGCCCCCACCATAGCCATTGACCATGCAAAAAGTCCTCCCACATACTTGGTTCGCGCAGGTTGTACAAACGCAGCATCGCCGAGCCTGCTATACAGACCACCCAAGCCATACCGTAAGGCGTAAAGTGGTGGTTCCACCATCGCGCCGGGAGGACCACGCCCAACAACAATAAAGGGAATACCAGCAGCAAACTTTCCAGGAAGTTGATCACAAAAGCATAAGAATAGATGGATAACACTTCCCCGAGCGTCAAATAGAAAAGCCAAGAAGGTACTTTCCAAAAAGATGTATACAACGTCCATCCATAGACCATGAAGACGGCCGTCGCATACACATGCAGGATACCCTGCCTATCGGGTAAACGCGCAAGCAGTTTTTTCATTCTCAAAGGGACGTAAAGGTATAAATGCTCCTGTGGCGCAAGATGCGCACCCTGCGCCACAAGGAAGACCGGCTTTGCCCAAAGTCAACGAACACAGAGCGGCTTACTTTGCCTTGCCTTGGTTGGCGACCGCTGCAGCCTTCCTGGCAACTTCATCGGGATCGCCCAGATAGTAATGCTGGATCGGCTTCAGGTCTTCGTCCAACTCATATACCAGCGGGATGCCGGTCGGGATGTTGAGTTCGGTGATCACATCATCGGGAATATCATCGAGATATTTGACCATCGCCCGCAGGCTGTTGCCGTGCGCCGCGACCAAAACCTTTTGCCCGGATTTGATGGCCGGCGCCAGGGTGCTGTGCCAGTAAGGCAGGACGCGTTCCAGCGTGATCTTGAGCGACTCGGTGGCTGGCAACTGTTCGGGAGTCAAAGAAGCGTAACGCGGATCGAATGTGGGATGGCGTTGGTCCGTCAACTCCAGCGGCGGCGGCGGGACATCGTAACTGCGCCGCCAGAGTTTGACCTGCGCTTCGCCGAATTTCTCGGCCATCTCAGCCTTGTTCAAGCCCTGCAGGTTGCCGTAGTGGCGCTCGTTCAATTGCCAGGCGCGAACGACCGGGATCCATTCCAGTCCCATCTCCTCCAGCATGATCCAAAGGGTTTTTATAGCGCGTTTCAATACTGAAGTATAAGCAACGTCAAAAGCATAGCCGCCCTCGCGCAACAAACGCCCCGCTTCGTGCGCTTCGGCTAAACCCTGCTCTGTCAGGCCTACATCCGTCCAGCCGGTGAAGCGGTTTTCCAGGTTCCAGGTGCTTTGTCCGTGACGGACTAAAACAAGTTTGTACATACTATTCTTTATCCTTTTCTTCAACCAAGTACATGGGTTCATATTCTCCACCCATTATGATACTAAGGGCTGTTATTGACATTAATATCACTACGAGTGGAATAAAGTTGCGACTGAGAAAATCCGGTTTTACCATAAAAGGGTAAAACGTTGACCAATAAGCAATAGAAGTAACCACTATTAAAATGAGCGAGAAAGATTTTTTCAAATAATTATCACATCGCGGCAAAGTACCTAGCAAAACCAGCATGGGAACATGCAAGAGCGGTAACTTGTAATCATTGCTAATGGAAGGAATGATCAATGCGCCAACTGTGCTTGCCAATAGAAGGTAAGGATTTACGCCACCTGTATTATTTTTGTAAGCAGATGCGACAAGGAAGAACAAACAAACCGAAAATAACGCCAGCAATAAATACTCGATCAATTGTGCGTTTTGTTGCAACATCGCTAAATGGCTTGCACCCCAAAAGTTCCATTCGCGGCCAACGAGATAGCCAACGAATCCTTTGATGGACAGGTTATAAGGGGAAGAACTTTGATAACCTTGCGCTCCAATGATGGCTGCCACAAAATCCAAAAATATCCTGTAACCTAGCACAAAAAGAAGTCCAACGTTGAACAAAGCCAGCCCAAGAACTCTTCTAATATTATCTTTCCATTTGCGCCAATCTTTGATAAACATGACGACAAAAATTGCAGGATAAAGTTTTAGTTGGATAGAAATCGAAAAAAGAATATACGCAAAGTAACGAAACTTCTCATGATAGTGATAAAGATAAATAGCCAGCAAACAGAAGGCAAAAGCAATAATGTCAGATTGGCCCCTTTCTAGTTCGAACTGAAGGCCATAAGAAAAAAGCCCCGTAATATAAAAAAACAGCACCAGGGAGGTATTTCGTTTGTGCGTGGTAAAGAGTGGAATTAACAAAGTGATACATGTGTACAATACTATTGTGACAATCGTAATAAGAGTGAAATACGCAGGATAGCCAATCTTGTGCAGCGGAGCAAATAAAATCACTGTCAATGGGGGGTAAGCGATAAAGCCATCTATATATGGAGACTGATTCGAAATCAGCCATTTATCGACATAACTCATAAACGCCCAAATATCAAAACCGATATTATCTTTTTGGGGTATATACTCATATATGTACTGTATGCTAAGGTCGGAGTTCAAGAACATCGGCTTAAGAAAGAAAGCCATATAACAGATTAAAAATGCAAGAAACACCCAAGCAAGCGTTGGCAATCCCAGAATTTTTTCGAGGAAACACTGAAATCGTTCCCTATAATTGGATTTGGTTTTCATTTGCAGGCGGCCTTTTTGCAACTTAGAGAAACGGTCTCTGGAATAATCAATCTCTGTACTGAACTGAGCAGTTATACTTTATCTATATGAAAGAGTCAAATTTTCCAAACTAATCACGGGCGGGTATCAAATTCTAGATTTCAGTGTAAAATCACCCCATGTCCAACGACGACATCACCCCCGTCCGCCAGCAATACCTCGACATCAAACGCCAGTATCCCGATGCCATCCTCTTCTTCCGCCTGGGGGATTTCTACGAAACCTTCGACGAAGACGCCGAAACCACCGCGCGCGAACTCGATATCGTGCTCACCTCCCGCCCGGTAGGCGGCGGTGTGCGCGTCCCGCTGGCGGGCATTCCTTATCACGCCGTCGAAAACTACCTCTCCCGCCTGATCGAAAAAGGCTACCACGTCGCCATCTGCGAGCAGGTCGGCGACCAGCCCACCAGGGGCATCTTCCCGCGCAAGGTGGTGCGTGTGGTCACGCCCGGCACGGTGGTGGAGCCTGGCTTGTTGCCCGGCGACGCCAACAATTACCTGGCCGCTATCGTGACGTCCAGCAGTTCAACTGCTGGACAAACCGAAGGAACAGAACGCGCGGCGCTGGCATACGCGGACATCACCACCGGTGAATTTGCCGTCACCGAACTCGACCCGGAGGCGCTACGCGCGGAACTGATGCGCCTGCGCCCGGCGGAAATCCTGCACCCCGACAATTTCCCGCTCCAAAACGGACTTCCCGGTCATCCTACGCCCTGGCCTGCGTGGCGCTTCGAGAGGGGGCGCTGCGAAGAGGCGCTCCTGACCCACTTCCAGGCGGCGGCGCTGGACGGCTTTGGCTTGAAAGGCAGATCCTTGGGAATTTGCGCCTCAGGCGCTTTGCTACAATACCTGAAAGAGACCCAACCCGACGCGCTCAAACTGCTGACCGGCCTGCGCTCGTACAGCCTGTCCGAGTTCATGACGCTGGACGCCGCAACCCGCCGCAACCTGGAACTGACGGAAACGCTCAGGGGAGAACGGCAAGGATCGTTGCTAGGAGCGCTAGATCGTACCGTCACGCCAATGGGCAAACGCCTGATCCACCAATGGGTCAGCCAGCCGCTGCTGGAAGTGGACAAGATCAACCGCCGCCTGGATGGGGTGAATTTCTACTTCGAGCATAGCATGGAACGCGCCGAACTGCGCGCCGCGCTCAAACCGCTGGCCGACATCGAGCGCCTGACCAACCGCATCATCGCCGGGCACGCCCAGCCGCGCGACCTGGTGGCGCTGCGGGAAACGCTGCAAAAGTTACCTGCAATCTATGAGTTAGCAGAAAGAGGAAAGAAGAAAGAAGGAAGTTTACCGGGCGTCCAATTGCACGAAGAAGAACGCAGCCTGTTAGAAACTGCGATTGACGACGATCCGCCTGCTACCTTGCAAAACGTTGGCGTCATCCGCCCTGGCTATTCCGCTGAGTTGGACGGCGTGATCGAAGCCTCCCGTCATGCCCGCGAGTGGATCGCCAACCTGGAAGCCACGGAGCGCAAACGTACAGGCCTGAAAACGCTCAAGGTAGGCTACAACAAGGTCTTCGGCTACTACATCGAAATCTCACGCGGCGCAGCCGACCAGGCGCCATCCGATTACATCCGCAAGCAGACGCTGGTCAACGCCGAGCGCTTCATCACGCCGGAGATGAAAGAGTACGAGACGCTGGTGCTGAACGCCGAGGAACGTATCCGCGAGATCGAAATGCGGCTGTTCAAGGAAGTCTGCGTCACGCTGGGGAAGTCGGCCTATCAGTTGCTGTCCACGGCGCGGGTGCTGGCGGAGTTGGACGTGCTGTCCGCTTTAGGGGAGGCGGCGGCCCTCGGAGGCTACAGCAGGCCGGTCGTCCGGGAAGATGCGCGGCTCGACATCTGCGAGGGGCGGCATCCGGTAGTGGAACACAGCCTGCACGGAGAGCGCTACGTCCCCAACGATGTCATCTTCGAGAACGGCGAGATCGTGCGCGTCATCACCGGCCCGAACATGAGCGGGAAATCGACCTATTTACGCCAGGCGGCCCTGATTGTCCTGATGGCGCAGATGGGTTCGTTCGTGCCTGCGGAGGCGGCGGAGATCGGGCTGGTAGATAGGATTTTTACCCGCATCGGCGCACAGGACGAAATCCACGCCGGGCAGTCCACGTTCATGGTGGAGATGATCGAGGCCGCCAACATCCTGCACCATGCGACGCAGCGGTCGCTGTTGATCTTGGACGAGATCGGGCGGGGAACCAGCACTTACGACGGCGTTTCGATTGCCTGGGCGATGGTGGAGTATGTTCATAACCACCCGCAACTGCGCGCCAAGACACTGTTCGCTACGCATTACCACGAGTTGACGCAACTGGCCGACCTTCTTCCGGGCGTGCGCAATTACAACGTGGCAGTGAGCGAGGCCGACAACAAGGTGGTTTTCCTGCACAAGATCGTGCCGGGCGGCGCGGATAAGTCGTACGGCATCCATGTGGCGCAACTGGCCGGGCTGCCGGGGCCGGTGGTGCAGCGCGCCAACGAGATCATGCGCGAACTGGAACGCACCTCGGGCGACGCAGTGAATATCAACCCGCACGCAGCGCAACAGATCGCGCTCTTCCCTGAGACCAATCCGCTGCTGGATGAGTTGAAGGGATTGGATGTGAATGCGTTGTCACCTATCGAGGCGCTGAATAAGTTGTTCGAGTGGCAGAAGAAATTTTTGAAAAGGGCCCCATGAAACAACTGACTGAAAATGATAGAGCCGCTCTCATTACCCTGCTTGCTGTGCTGCTTGGCGGTTTTTTACGTTTCTACCCTCCTCTGGCAGCAGGCTTCCCTATCAACGATGGCGGGATGTTCTATGTGATGATAGATGAGTTAGCCGCCAACCACTTTATCATCCCAAAATACACCGCTTACAATTTTCTATCTATTCCATTCGCATATCCGCCGCTGGCGTTTTACGTGGGCGCAGCCCTCAAAACATTCTTCCACCTGGATACGATAGAGATTTTGATGATTCTGCCGGCGCTGGTCAGCACGCTCGCGATCCTGGCTTTCCAATTCATGGCACAGCAGGTCTTCCCGGATGCACGCGTCAAAGCCTCACTGGCTACGGCGGCCTTCGCCATGATGCCGCGTAGTTATTCCTGGTTCGTGGCAGGGGGCGGACTGACGCGCAGTTTCGGACAGTTGTTCCTGCTGCTCATGCTGGCCTTCACCATCCGCATGTACAAGCGCGGAGAAAAACATGATGTCTGGATGGCCGGTATGCTGGGCAGCCTGGCAGTTCTCAGCCATCCTGAGGCAACTCTTCATGCCATTACCGCAAGTGTTTTGTTCTATGTGTTCTTGTCGCGCAATCGCACAGGTCTTTTCTACAGCCTGCTGGTCGCCCTCCTCGTCATCGTCGTTACGGCTCCGTGGTGGGCTACTATCATGTCACAACACGGACTAGCGCCACTGCTCAACGCCGGTCAGACCGGCGGAAATTGGGGATTTGGTCTGGCAACTTTTTTCCGAATGATTTACCCTGAAGAGCGACTGGCTACTCTCATCACCGTCTTTGGCCTGATCGGGCTGGCAGACCGCCTTGCCAGGAAGGAATATTTCCTGCCCGCCTGGCTGGTCATTCATTTCATCATCCTGCCGCGCAGCGCGACTGCTGTCTCGATCTATCCGCTGGCATTGATGGCGTCAATTGCGCTCACTGAAATCATCCTGCCCGCACTGGCGCGCAGCAACCGTTTCGGCACTACAGAAATGGAGACCTCTTTCTGGTTGCAATCCCGAATCTCCCGCTGGTTTCTTGGAGTGAGCATGTTGTACGCGCTCATTTCAGCCTTTGTTATGATGGATCTACCAATGGCCGAGAGTCACCTGGCGACAGACAGCCGAGCCGCCATGGAGTGGGCTTCGGAAAAGACAGAACCTGGCAGCCGTTTCCTGACGATGGGAGAACCAACTGACTTTGGACTGCACAGGGACGCAGAATGGTTCCCCGCCCTGGCGCGCCGCCATAGCATCCTGACCCTGCAAGGCCGCGAGTGGATCTGGGGAGAACAATTCATCGAGGCGATTGAGCCTTATGTGGAGGTGCAAACCTGCCTCTTCCAGGACCTGGCCTGCCTGGAAGAAAAAAGCGCGAATCTGCGCCTGGATTATGACTATATCTACCTGCAACGGCCATCCGCGTCACAATTCGAAATCAAAGAAGGAGGGCGCGTGGAACTCTTGTTGGCCCAGGAATTGAAAGAATCGCCCTCTTATCGTCTTGTATATGAAATGGGAAATATCTCGATATATCGACGAGAATGATATACTTCGAACAGTCAAGAATTGGACTTTTGTCCTGGCCCACTACCTTATAGCCTGTCGGAATATAACTGCCTACCCACGGATAATTCACGTGGAGTTAAAAGCAAAAAAAGAGGTCTCAAACAGGATGTACAGGATGAGCAGGACGTTTTTTTGACGACGGAAGCCTTATCCTGAATATCCTGTCTATCCTGTTTGACATGGCAGGCAGCTACGTCGGAATAGATCAAAGAGCTGTTGGGTTGTAGCAGGAGGTCGCACTATGTACAAAGGAAAAACAATTGGTGTAGTCGTACCAGCCTATAACGAAGAGCGTCTCCTTGGAAGGACACTTGAAACCATGCCATCCTTTGTGGACTATATTGTAGTTGTTGATGATTGCAGCAACGACAATACAAATGCAATTGCCCGGCAGTATGCAGAAAGCCAACCCGGAAGAATCATACTAATTCGTCATGAAATCAACCAGGGTGTAGGCGGAGCAATTGCAACCGGCTATAAATGGTGCCGTGATCATCAGATTGATGCAACTGCAGTGATGGCCGGGGATGCGCAAATGGATCCGGCCGACTTGTCAGCGTTGCTTGATCCTGTAATTACTGGAACGCTAGATTATGCAAAAGGCAATCGGCTCATCACTGGGGAGGCCTGGAATAAAATCCCTCGCCTTCGTTACCTGGGCAATGCCATGCTCTCCCTGCTTACCAAGATCGCCTCAGGATATTGGCACATCGCTGACTCGCAATCAGGATACACAGTCGCCAACCTCAAAACGCTTCAAACGCTCGATCTTGATCATATCTATAAACGATATGGAATGCCTAACGATCTACTTGTTAAGCTCAATATTTTCAATTTTCGTGTTGGCGATGTGCCGGTTAAGCCCATTTATGGGATAGGTGAAAAATCTGGCATCAAACCATTACGCATGATACCAAAACTAGCCTGGCAAATGGGAAAACTCTTCTTGTACCGTATGGTTCAAAAATATATCATTCGTGATTTCCATCCATTGGTCTTTTTTTACCTGACCGGTAGCATCATGTTCTTAGGCGGGCTGATATTTGGGCTGTATCTCTTTTTCTATCGCCTTTTTGCCGGAGCCGTAGAAGCCACCAGCGCCTTAATGGCTGTCTTTTTATTCATCACCGGTATGCAATCCCTGTTCTTTGCTATGTGGTTTGACATGGACTATAATCAGAAAAATCGGTAATTCCAGAGGTAAACTAATGATTGAGGAAAAAACCATTATGATCACCGGAGGAGCCGGCTTCATCGGTTCCACGCTGGCCGGTAAATTGATTGATCGCAATCGAGTGATCATCTACGACAACCTGACCAGGAACGCTCTAAAGGATCGTTCCTTTCGTAATCATCCCAATTTACAGCTCGTCCATGGCGACGTATTGGATTTCCAAGCGCTTTTAAAAGCAATGGAAAGCGCTGACATCATTGTTCACTGTGCTGCAATTGCAGGGATCGATACCGTCATCAAACAGCCGGTTCACACCATGCGCGTCAACATGATTGGCTCGGCGAACCTCCTCGAGGCCGCATCCAACCTACCACACTGCGACAGGGTAGTCTGCTTCTCCACCAGCGAAGTGTTCGGACAATACGCCTTCCGCGCCTCTGAAACAGACAACACGGTGATGGGCAAAGTAGGGGAAGCGCGCTGGACCTATGCAGTCAGTAAACTGGCAGAGGAACATCTGGCAATTTCATATTACAAGGAAAGGGGCTTACCTACAACCGTGGTTCGCCCGTTCAACATCTACGGTCCTGGCCAGGTTGGCGAGGGCGCAATGAGTATCTTCATCCAGCGCGCCTTGCGTGATCAACCCATTGATGTCCACGGCGACGGGACACAGATTCGCGCCTGGTGCTACATTGACGATATGGTCGCTGGCACCCTTCTGACTATGGAGCACCCTAATGCGGTAGGCGAATCCTTCAACATCGGCAATCAGGAGGCGGTCATTACCATCTACGCTCTCGCCAAACTGGTCGTCAAGACCCTGCGCTCGAAATCCGAAATCCGTTTCAGCGGGCGAAGCACCGTGGATGTAGAACTACGCGTCCCGGCCGTGAAGAAGGCGCGCGAACTACTCAGATTCGAAGCCGCCGTTGGGTTGGAGGAGGGCATCCACCGCACGGCAAAGTATTACAGGAATTTATCTTGATCCGCCTGACTATCCCATTCACTGACGAGAACGAAATCCGGGAGATCGCCAAAGTCCTGGAAAGTGGATATTTAACCCAGGGACCGAAGACCGCCGAATTCGAAAGCAAGGTGGCCGGCCTGATCGGCGTCAAATACGCGTTCGCCATGAGTTCCGGTACTACTGCTCTGCATCTCGCGTTAGTTGTGCTGGGCATCCAGCCCGGCGACGAGGTGCTGGTCGCTGACTTTACCTTCCCCGCCACAGCCAACGTTGTCGCCCAATTGGGCGCCATTCCCGTTTTGGTGGACATTGATCTCGAAACGTTCACGATGAGTCCCGAAGACCTGCTGCGCAAAATCACCTCACAAACAAAGGCTATCATCCCAGTGGATGCTTTCGGATGCGCCGCGGATTACGATCCTATTCTCGAAATCGCTGCGCAACACAACCTGTCGGTCATCGAGGATGCCGCGACGACCCTCGGCGCAAAATATTACGACCGTTATTGCGGCAACCTCACTACGCTAGGCTGTTTTAGTTTTCATCCGCGCAAGATCATCACCACTGGCGAAGGCGGGATGATCACCACCAATCTCCCTGAACTTGCAGAGAAAATCTCGCTCCTACGCAATCACGGCGGCGTGAAGATTGGAAACCACACCCAATATGAAGCGTCCGGATTCAACTACCGCCTGAGCGACCTGCACAGCGCCATGGGCGTAGTACAAATGGACAAACTCCCTGCCACCATTGCCCGCAAACGCGACCTCGCCGCAGCCCTGACCAAGAGGCTGGCTTCCATCCCCGGCCTGAACCTCCCATCTGAACCGAGGTGGGGCGGCCACATCTACCAATCCTACGTGATCCTGCTCCCAGAGGGACTTGACCGCGACCAGGTCATTACCGAAATGAAGGCCCGCGGCGTCGAGACCACCATCGGTACCTACGCCTTGCACGACCAGCCATTCTTCCAGCGGCAATACGGGTACAAGTCCGGCCAATTGCCCCACTCGCACACGGCTTTCACACGCGGTCTCGCCCTACCGCTCTATCCGCAGTTGACCGAGGCAGATTTGGATCTGGTCGCGAGCGCCCTGAGGAAAGTCATTCAATCCCATGTCAACTAACGCAGAAGAAATAAAGCGCATTGTCATTATAGGGACAGGAGGCAACTGTATCGATATATTGGACACCTTGTTGGACATCAACCGCGCGCAAGGAAAAACCGTCTATGAATGTATCGGCTTCCTCGATGATGACCCCACCAAACAAGGCCAATCCTTTTTCGGCGTGAGCGTTCTGGGCGCGCTAAGGGATGCCGCAATGTTTCGCAATTGCCATTTTGTGTTTGGGATCGGAAGCCCGTCCAATTTCCGCCGCCGCCGTGAGATTCTGGAACGTACCGGCCTGAGGGATGAATGCTTCGAGACCATTATCCATCCAACTGCCAGCATCTCAAGTATGGCGCGCATTGGCACAGGGACGGTAATATTCCAAAATGTCACTGTTACCTCAAACGTTGTCATTGGGCGACACGTCTATGTCCTGCCAAATTCCGTCATCAGCCATGATGTCCACATTGGCGATTTTACTTGCATTGCAAGCGCAGCCTGCATTTCGGGGAACGTCCAAATTGGGGAATCGTGCTACATTGGCGCAAACGCATCAATTCGCGAAAACATTCGGATTGGCACCCTTAGTATGGTTGGTATGGGAAGCGTAGTTATAAAAAACGTTCCTACCCATAGTACCGTCCTTGGTAATCCAGCGCGCCAAAAGGCTCTGCCAAACGGCATCAATCACATGAGCGGAGGATGATATGCGAAGATGCACACGCTGTCTGTATGACGAGACTATCCCCAACATCATATTTGACGAGAACGGCGTTTGTAATTATTGCCACATTCACGACCAATTGGATCGCGAATATCCCACCGGCGAGGAGGGAAGAAGGCGGCTGGAAGCCATCGTGGAAAAGATCCGTAAAGCAGGACGCGGAAAACCTTATGATGTGGCCGTCGGCATCAGCGGCGGCGCGGATTCCTCGTACATGCTCTATCTCACCAAGCAATTGGGCTTGCGGCCGCTGGCCGTGCACTTCGACAACACCTGGAATTCCACCGTCGCAGTCGAAAACATCCACGACATTCTCAGCAAACTCGACGTTGACCTGTACACCTATGTGGTGGATAACAAAGAATACGACGACATCTATCGCTCGTTCCTGCAAGCGGGAACTCCCGACACCGAAGCGCCAACGGACATCGGGCTGGCGGTCGTTTTGAACAAAGCTTGCGAGAAATACGGCATCCAATACATCTTCGAGGGTCACTCTTTCCGCACCGAGGGCATCGCGCCGCTGGGCTGGATATACATGGACGGCAAATACATTCAGAGCGTTCAAAAAGCCTACGGAACAATGCCGCTCAAAACATATCCCAATATGTTGATGCCGGATTTCATCAAATGGACTGCGCTGCTCGGCATTCAAAAAATTCGCCCATTGTATTACGTGGATTACATCAAAAAAGATGCGATGGCGCTGCTGACGCGCGAACTCGGTTGGGAATGGTACGGCGGCCATCATCTCGAAAATCGCTTCACCGCCTTCTGGCACACCTATTACATGCCGCGCCGCTACGGGATTGATACCCGGCTGCTCGGCTACTCGGCCCTCATCCGCTCCGGGCAGATGACGCACGAGCAGGGACTGGATTTAATCTCCAAGCCGCAGGAATCCGACCAGGATTTGGTCGAAATGGTCTTGAAACGCCTCGGATACTCGGCTGAAGAATTCGAGCAGTTGCTTGCCCTGCCACGTAAAACCTACCGCGATTTCCCCAACTACAAACAAACCTTCGAACGAATGCGGCCGTTCTGGTGGCTGATGTACAAACTGAACCGCGTCCCAAAAAGTTTCTATCTCAAGTTCTGCTTTCCAGATCCACCCACCACTTCTCCATAATGCGCATCTTCATCGGCCTCACCGACGTGGCCAACGTCACGGCAAATTACGCCAAAGGCTTTCGCGCCCTCGGACACAGCGTCTTTTCGGCGGTTTGGAGCAGAAGCGTCTTTTACCCTGCTGAGCAATACGATCTGGTAATTGATGAGCGAAACGCCGGTCAGCCGTGTCGGAGCGGATTAAGGAGTCACCTGCGCATGGCGCTTCAACTGGCGCGACTGGCACAGTCATGGCGCTGCGATTTGTTCATTCTATACGCGCCCGCGGTTTTGCCAACACACATTTATTATCCAATACTGAAAGCAGGCGGAAAGAAAATCATCACCGTGTTCTGGGGCAGCGACGTTCGCCACTGGTACGCCTTTGCCGAAGAAATGCGCGCGCTCGGTGCTGATCGGGAAATAAGTCCTTTCTTTGAATACGCCCGCACACGCTCAGGTGGCAGTTACTGGGATAAGCGGCGCACGGTAAAAACCGCCGAGAAATATTCCGACCTGATTCTCTCCCAACCCGATTGCGCTCAATTGCAGACCCGTCCGTATATGCGGACGCACGTTCCCCTCGACTTATCGGAGTATGGCTTCAAAGTGCCGGGGCGAGTCAGGCCGCTCATCCTCCATGCGCCGAGCGTGCCGGAGGCCAAAGGGACGGATGTCATTTTGAGAACAATCCAGGAGTTGCGCGATGAGGGTCTGCAATTCGAGTTCCGCAAAATAGAGAACATGCCCAATCACGAATTGCGCAACCTGCTGGTCGAGTCGGATATCGTCGTGGATGAACTCTACTCAGCCACGGTTGGCGGGCTATCCGCTGAAGCAATGGCGACGGGGAACGCGGTGCTGGTACGTTACATGGAAGAGTACTCGAAAGTCCCCGAGGGTTGCCCTGCGCCCAACACCAATGTTTTCACACTCAAGGACAATTTGCGCCGGATGATCCTCAACCTCGAGGAGCGAAAAGCGCTGGCCGAGCGCGGCCGCCCCTACGTCGAGGCAGTGAACGATCACGTCAAGGTATGCCGCGATATACTGAACTGGTTGGCGCACAAGGATTCGTTGGAATACAATTTCCATCCCACATTTTATACAACTCTCAACCTTCCTGCCGAGATTCTGGAGGCGGAGAAAAGGGAAACCGGAGGCAAGCGGATCGCATTTTTCAAGACCCTCCTATCTACTGGCTCACCCCGACGTATGCCAAAAGAGGAGGCCGATTGAACGCGAACTCATCCGGTCACTTGCATGCAGGGCAATCCTTTCGAAGATGGAGGAGAGTCCTTTCCACTCTCTTCGGGATTGCAGTGTTGGGAATTTTTATATATTGGGGCTGGAGCAACTGGGATACAATCGCGGCTGTTTTTCTAAGGCTCGGCCTTTACCGATTAGGCGGGTTGATCCTGCTCCTCTTCCTTTCGAGCATCCTCACAGTTGCGGCATTTATCCGCCTGGTAAGAGCAACAGGCTACTCTTTCCGGTTTATAGACGGCTATCATACCCTGAATTACTCCCAATTGGCTTCCATGATCCCTGGTGGAATTTGGGGCTTCGCCGGACTGGGCGCGGCGCTCTGGTCAAAGGGGATATCGAAGGCAGATAGCGCTCTCATCATCGTATTGAACACCGTTATCATGCTCACTGCCTGCGCAATGGTGGGAATTACCGGCCTCGCTGCGACATTTGGCTGGGGATTCGCCCTGGTCAGCCTTTTTCCTTTCCTGTTCCTCGTCTTTGGCCGCAACCGGCTGGATCGTCTGCGAAAAAGATACCTGCCCGAAAGTTCGCAACTGCCGGCAACCCGCGCGTTTTTCGAAACCCTGCTCATTGGAATCGCTGTCTGGGTAATCGCGTCATTATGCTTTGCATGGCTTTTATTCACCGGTACGGAGCCGGGCATCGTCCCACTTTGGACTGCAAGCGGCGCCTACGCGGCAGCCTACCTGGGAGGCTACCTCGCCCTATTTGCGCCCTCCGGCCTTGGGGTAAGCGAGGGATTGGTAACATTACTGCTCGGCCCTGCCATCGGGACAGAGAAGGTACTTTCGGTTGCCATCTCGTTCCGTATTGTACACACCCTCGTTACCTGGGGCAACATCCTGCTAACCCTCATCCTGACTTACAGAAAGATGGCCTTGCGCAGCATCAATCAACAGTGAATTCCAGCAAAACCAGATCGCCCGTCTCAAAAACAATCTCCGCTTCCAACCCACAGGCGCGAACCGACGAACGATAAGGGGACACGTCTTCAACAGGCGCAATCACAAATTTCACCTCGTATTCCTGAAGCAACTTGCATTTTTCCCCAACCGGCTCCGTCGTTTCGAGGGAACGAATAGTATTGCTGGCATATATCCTCTCGTGGATCTGCTCGAGGGGCATAAAGTTATTGAAGCCGTTGTAATCCAGTTCCTCGCGAAACGAAATCAACCTGGCGTTAGCAGAAACACTGGGAAGCAAGAGAATATCTGCATATTCCAGCGCAATGACCATGACAGGCCCGTTCGAGTATCGGTCAATGTATGAGCCGATTTGAACGCGTTGCAGGCTATCGTCGAGCAAATCGAAATATGCCGGCAGGCGCGAGGCGGTAAGGACCGTAAATGGAGTGCTAAACACCGCGCACAATGCCGTTGCCAAAAACAACAAACGCCTGCGGTGAGAAAGCAAAAGTTGAGCGCCGATTTTACTGCACGCCAGCCAATCCCTGGCAGAGAGAAGCAGAATTGCCGCGCTCAACCCCAACGGGGCAAACCAGGCCGTACGCGAGATCAAACGCGCCGAGACGAAATACCCCAAAATCCAGCCAGTGTATGGAATGGCGGCCAGGAAAACCAATAAAATACTCACAGCAAGATACCAATATAACGGCCCCTGTTTCAACCGCGCCAGCGCCAGGATGCCTGCCAGCAGCAACAGATAAAACGGGATTGTTCGAATCCACTGGTAGACCATATAACCCACACCTTCAATCGGGAAATCTATGAACTTTAACACGCCAGGATTCAGCCCATAGAACACGTCACTGACCACATTGGTATATTGATCAATCATGAAGGTGGAAGCCGCCTCCTTGCCATTGTATGGGCCGGCAATCTCGCCGCTGCGATCCGAGAGGCGAATGATTGCAAAGGGGCTCATCAGAGCGACGAGAATCATACCGAGGAGCAGGATAGCGCGCCAGCGCGTCTGTTTAGAAACCCAAGCGCCAATCGCCATGCCGGCGGCAATAGCGGACGCCAGGAACAGGATAACCGGATGGGCAAGCATAATGCCAACGCCGCAAAGCGCAACCAAAGCGAGAGCGCGCCCGGATGGTCGCCGCAGGAAATCCAGCGCGAGGAAGAAGAACACCGGCGAAAGTAAAAACACCGCCGCCACCTTGTCCTCGGACAACGACTGATAGAACCATGTCCCTATCGGCCACTCCTTACCCTGCATCCAGGCAAATAGCGTTACCTGGATCAAAGCCGCCAATCCAGCCATGCGGCGCGAACCTCCAAGCGTAAGAACGAACCAGTATAGAGTAATCACCGCCAACGGAGCCAAAAAGAGTTCCAGGTAATTACCCAAAAGCAGAAGCCCCGGCACGCCGCTGATCGCCGCAAGCAGCGATTGGCTCATAGGAAACATCGCCAGCCAGAAGCGTGAGATTTCAATGGAATAAGCCTCGTGGACAATATTCATGAAACCCAGACGGCTGGAATATTGCCAGTTGGTCAGGTATGCGCCGTATGTGGTATCGTCAATGAAAAATTGGTAATCGTGCAATGTGAGAAAGAAAGCGAGGATGAGCGCCAGGAGCAATTGAGAATTCTGGAAAACGTGGCGAATCACTTCGTCGATCCATTCCCGCCGCAGTCCTATCCCCTGTTTCAAGGCCAACGCGAAGGCCGCAGCGCCGACTATTCCAAAGAGACCACGCGCCAAAGGAAAGGAAAAACTTGCCAGCCTGCCCATCAAGCCGATGAGTTCAATCAGGGCAACGGACAGGGCGAAGCCAATGGGAATGAATCCGAGGGAGAAAAACGTCTCTTCACCACTCTGTTTCAAGAGAAGAAACAACAAAGCGCCCGGCGCGATGAATAACCCCAGCGCCAACCCCAGGCGAAACATGTCAACTGAAAAAACCAACAGAAGATTCTCTTGAATCAGAGGAATTTTCCCCCAGGGAATGACCCACAAGACCAGCCAGATTAAACTGACCAGGAAAAGATTTCGTTTCGCGTCAAAAAACACAGCGCGGCCTCCAGTCATCTTGCCGATAGGCGGGCAAGCAGAGATGGGGCAATCTCAAACTTGCCCAATAACGTCACAAAAATGATCAATCGCCGGCCCTGGAGGGGCCAGCGATTTGCATTATCTATGAACTTACTTCATCTCCGGCGCATCCGCCTTCGAGCGCATGATCGCCCAGGCCAATACGCCCAACAAAACGAGCACAACTGCCCAGCCGCCAAAACCAAGGTCCTTGTAGGTCACAACAATCGGGGCCACGATCAACGCCACCAGGTTGACCACCTTGATCATCGGGTTGAGCGCCGGGCCGGCCGTATCCTTGAACGGATCGCCCACCGTATCACCGACCACGCCAGCCTTGTGGCGTTCGGAACCTTTGCCCAGGTTTTCAGCCGGTTTTTTCGGCTCGTCCTCGATCAACTTCTTGGCGTTATCCCAGGCGCCGCCAGAGTTGTTGAGGAACACCGCCAGCAATTGGCCGGAAAGGATGATGCCCGCCAGGAAACCGCCCAGGGCCTCCACTTGCAGCATCAGCCCAACCGCGATCGGGGTCACAATACCCAACAAAGCCAAACCCACCAGTTCCTTCTGTGCAGCCGTTGTAGAAATAGAAACCGCCTTGGCATAATCGGGCTTGACCTTGCCATCCAGCACGCCCGCCTTGAACTGGCGGCGCGCTTCTTCCACAATCAAAGCCGCCGCCCGGCTGACAGCCTGGATAGCGAAAGAAGAGAACAACCACGGCAATGCGCCGCCGATCAACATGCCGACGAACACCTGCGGCACATCCACGCGGATGCCGTTCGCAAGCGCCGTTGGGTCCACCCGGCCCACATCCACCATGAACGAGCCGAACAGCGAGACCGCCGCGATGACCGCCGACCCGATAGCCACGCCCTTTGTAATGGCTTTGGTGGTATTCCCAACCGCATCCAGGTCGGCCATGATTTGCTGGGCGTCCCTGGTCTCTTTATCTTCCATGCCCGACCAGGACATCTCACCAATCCCATTCGCGTTATCCGAGATCGGGCCAAAAGAGTCCATCGCCACATTGTTGCCGGTCAAGGTCAACATACCGATGCCGGTCATGGCAACGCCATACAACACAAAATTGACCTGCTGCGCCGCTGTCAGTCCGGGAACCGTACCCATAATGAAGATCGAAGCGACGATGGTCAACGCGATCACGATCACAGACCAGACAGAAGATTCAAAGCCAACCGAAATGCCCTGCAAGATCAAAGTGGCTGGGCCGGTATTTGCCGCCTTCTTGATATCCCTTACAGGCTTACCATGCGTACCGGTAAAATATTCGGTCAGGCGGTCGATCATGATAGCCAGCAACACGCCGACCGCAACCGTCGTCGGCACCCGCCACCAGCCTCCCCATTGCGCCATAGCGGGGTCGCTAAGGTAGAAAAAGCCCGCGCCGAAGAACAAAACCGCCGAGATGGCCGCAGAAGAGAGGAAACCGCGGAAGATGGCTTTCATCGCGTCCCCGCCCTTGCCTGGGCCGCCCTTGACAGCATACGTACCGATGATGGATGCCAGCACGCCAATACCGCGCACAATGAGCGGGAAAATGATCCACTCCAGCCGCCCGGTAATCGAATGCAGCGCCAGTCCCAGGATCAGGCCAGAAACGATAGTCACTTCGTAGGATTCAAAGATGTCCGCCGCCATACCAGCGCAATCGCCGACGTTATCGCCCACCAGGTCTGCGATGACCGCCGGATTACGCGGATCATCCTCAGGGATACCTGCTTCCACTTTACCGACCAGATCAGCGCCGACGTCAGCTGCCTTGGTAAAAATGCCGCCGCCCACACGCATGAAGAGCGCCAGCAGGGTACCGCCGAAGCCAAAGCCCAGGAGCGCGTCTGGTGCGGCAATCCCAAGGATGATGAAAATAACCGTTCCGCCAAGTAAGCCCAGACCATCGGTCAACATGCCGGTGATCGTACCTGCGCGATAAGCAATGCGCAATGAATCGCCAAAGGAGCGCCGGGATGCGGATGCCACGCGCACATTGCCCTGCACTGCCATGCGCATACCGATCTGCCCAACAGCCAGAGAAAAGCCGGACCCCATCACAAACGCAAAGGCGCGCGCCACACCGATGATCAAGCGCACCCGTGCTGGGTCCATGCCTTCGAATCGCTCCAGCGCCTCCGGCGTAGGCGGCACGATGTAGACCGAGAAGAATAAGGCAAAGGTCAAGACGACGATCAACGGCAGAATGGATTTCAATTGCCGCTTGAGGTACGCATCCGCGCCGTCGCGGATAGCGCCCCAAACTTCCTGCATCTTCTCTGTGCCCTTATCCTCACGCAAGATCTGGCTGCGTAGAAAAATGGCGTATAGGAGACCCAAGATGGCAACGCCAAATACAGCCCATATTGCAATTGCTTCGAAAGTTGTGAGTCCATGCATTGCGTACATTGAGAAGTATTCCTCCCGCGCATAAATAAAATTTAGGCGGTTTCCGCCTATCTTATGCAAAAGGCATTTTACAAGGCCTGCACCATTGTGTCAAGAATTGCAAAGCCTTGTTTTACTGTCCTTTCGGCCAGTTATGTCACCTGTTGAAAAACGAGGATGCGGGGATTCACGATCACTCCGCATTCTCGTATGCCGCACAAACAGATCAGCCGACCGGCTTTTCAGGCGGGTGCGCGCGATAGTACTTCAAGTATCGCATGGCATTGGCGTCCCGCCCGCGCAACAGGTCGGTAGCGCGGATGTGAAGCGTATATTTCATCGGATCGGTGATGGCGCAAGTCGCCCCAGCCACAATGGACATGGACAGGAACGCCATGTTGATGGTATCCCGCTCCGGCAGGCCGAAAGAGACATTGCTGGCGCCCAGGTTGACGTTGACGCCGAATTCACGCCGCACCAGTTCGATCGTGCGCAGGGTGACGACCGAGGCGCGCTGGTCGGCGCCTACCGTCAATACCAGGGGGTCAATCACAATGTCGTCGGTCGGGATTCCCAGTTGGGCAGCGCGTTGGATGATCTTGGCGGCAACCGCCAGGCGGCTCTCCTCATCGGCAGGGATGCCGTTATCGTCCATGGTCAGGCCAATGACCGCTGCGCCGTGTTCCTTGACCAGCGGCAATACCGCGTTGAGGGATTTCTCTTCGCCGTTGACCGAGTTGACCAGCATCTTTCCTGGGCAAAGAGGCAAGGCAGCGGCCAACGCCGCCGGGTTGGGCGAATCCAGGCACAACGGAATATCGTATTCTTCCGTCAATAATTTGACAACCTGCTGGATGACTGCCACGTCATCGATGCCCGGCACGCCCACATTCACATCCAGCACATCCGCCCCGGCGGCAATCTGCTTGCTGGCCAGGTCGCGGACGTAATCCATATTGCCTTCTTGCAAAGCCGCAGCCAGCTTTTTGCGACCAGTCGGGTTGAGCTTCTCGCCAATGACGACAAACGGTCCCTCTGTGTCAATGATTGCTTTCTTTGTTTTGCTGCGAAGTTCTGTTTTCATATTTCTCCTATTTACCACAGATCCCCAAAGGGGAGGCTGTGAACACGGATAAACCCTGGTGTTTCGATAAACAAAATCACCATTTATCTGCTATCTGTGTTTACCTGCGTTTATCTGTGGTTGTGATTTATTTAACGCCCATCAACTCCTTGGCTACATTGACCGCGCCGATGGCATCTTCCGAGTAGCCATCCGCCTCGATCTTCTGCACCCACTCGCGCGTCACCGGCGCTCCGCCCACCATCACCTTTACCTTCATGCCGCGCCTGGTGGCCTCATCGATGACTTCCTTCTGTTTCACCATCGTGGTCGTCAAGAGCGCGCTCAGGCCCACAATGTCCGCGCCCACTTCCTCGGCTTTGGCCAGAATGTCGGCTGTCGGCACATCCACGCCCAGGTCGTAGACCTCGAAGCCGGACGAAGTCAGCATCGTCCCCACCAGCGACTTGCCGATCTCGTGGATGTCGCCTTCCACCGTCGCCAGCACCACTGTGCCCAGCATCTGGCGGGTTGCGCCCGAGGCCTTCATGGCCGGTTCCAGCACAGCGATGGCCGATTTCATGGCTTCGCCTGCCATCACCAGTTCGGGCAGGAAGGCCACCCCGCAGGCGAAATCGTCGCCCACCTTGTTGACGCCCGGCATGTAGCCTTCGGTGATGGCGACCAGCGGGTCCATGCCTGCCGCCAGCGCCTGCCTGGCCAGGTCCGCGGAGACCTCCTCGTCCCCGTCCATGATGCTTTGCGCCATTTGTTCGAACAGTTCTTCTGACATGATCTTCTCCTTATAGATTATCTTTTACGATGAACTTTTATTCGGTAATAACCTCATCAAAAGACGTTTACTCTGAAAGTTCCCGCTCGGCTCTGGCCAGGGTTTCATCCAGCGCCTGGCTGGCAGCCTCCGGCAACGCATCTTCCAACGGACCCGCCAGGATTTCTTCCACTCTCGCCCTCGCATTGGTATACATGCCCGGCTTCCCCAGTTCCAGCCACTGTTCGAGGGTATGGCGGTCGAACAGGCCAGACAAGTAGAACTCATCGGTGCGCGAGAGCCTGCGCGTGGATTTGCGTCCCAGGAAATGACCGCCCGGCCCAACAGCCACAACGTCATCGGTCAAGACCTTTTCGGGGCTGGAATCCACCCCCTGGAAGAGACGCTCGCAAACGTGAGCGATTTCGTTGTCTACCACGATCTGCTCCAGGACCAGGAGTTGGTCGCCCTCCAGTTCGCCGAATCCTACCAGGACGTCTGATCCTGACAAGACCGGCGCGATGGAAGTGGTCATCTTTTCGAGGACCGCCTCGGGGCCGGGGGAACGCGCATCGGCGGTACAGCCGGCCGAAGTCGAGGGAAGACCGTAGAAACGTCCCATTTCGGCCAGCGCAGCAGACATCAATCCCATTTCGGGCGTTCCGGCCGTATAGGCCCCGGTTCGGAAGTCAATTGTACCAGTTGCGCTGCTATAGATCATAGGCCGGCCAGGGTGCGCCAGTTGGTAGACGATGATGGACGAGAGCGCTTCGGCGTTCGCGATACAAAGATTCCCGAACAGGCTGGCCGGGCCGGTGGTTCCAGGCACCGGCATGGGCAGGACCATGACCGGCAGGTCGAGGCTCCCCAGTTCGATGTAGGCGTCCATCATCGGGCCGTCGTGGACGAGCGGCGAAACCGGGCAATAGATGAACGAGAAGGCATGGCTTTCACGAACCTGCTCTTCGCTGCCCATGACGGCAACCAGACCCTCCGCCAGGAAGGCGGCCTGCTTCTCGTTATGGAGTTCATGCTGCAAGTGCTTGGAGCAAAATTTTGCGCAGGTAAACCACTCATGCAAAGGCCGGACGTGGGCGGGTTTGTCTTCCGCCGTGACCGGCGCCCAGGACATGACGCCCATGTCCATCTTCTGGAAGATGCGCATGGCGAGTTCGTTGTCTTTGTCTGTTCCATAATGACGCGCGCCGGTCCTGAAATCCTGGGCAAAGGCCGCCGTTCCGTCCATTGCATAACGAGTGACGGGTGATGGGAGCGGGTAGTTGTAGGCCGGGTTGCGCGCGCCTAAAATGAACCTTTTGGGAGAAGTCTTGATGGCCTGGTCTACAAGTTCAGGCGGGATATGGGCAATCTTGCCTTCCCAATCCACGCGCGCGCCATGCGTTCCGAGGAGGGTAAGCGCCTTTTTGCTGTGGTAACGCACCCCGGCTTCCAATAGGATGCGCAAGGTTTCGGTGTGGATCTTTTCTTTTTCGGCCTCTGAAAGTAACTGACATTGATATTTCATACGCTTTACCTTGATAAGTTGCGATCTGATGGTATGAACTCACGAAGAACGGCTGGCGCTGGTTTCCATCTCACGCGCGCGTCCTTCGATCTTATCCAATTCGCGTTCGACATCCTCGTCCAACGGCAAGGACTGATGCGTGTTGAGAATCTCGTGCAGCGTCTCCTGGACCTCGTCTACCAGGGTAGGCCGCCCAGACGAGGACCAGGCCTCATAAGAATCGCGCACATTGAAATCGCTGACATACACTTCCCCGCTGCGCATGGCATTGCGCGTAGAACGTCGCCCCAGGAAGTTGCCGCCATGGTCGACGGCCGCCAGGTCCACCTCGAGCCATTCTTCTACGCTCGTATCGATCCCATCCGAGAGCCGCGAGCCGCGCCGGAAGATCTCCACATCGATCATCAGTTGTTCCAGGCTCAGGATCATTGCGCCGCTCAACTGTCCCGGTCCTACCAACAGGTCGGGCCAGGACAGGATAGCCATCGTCCAATTCAAGGCGCGCTCATAGCCGGAGCGCACGCCAGGAACATAATGCCCCGGGTTGCCAGCCGAGGCTTCCACCGGCAGGCCATAGTGACGCGCCATTTCGGTCACTGCCGTTCCCAGCAGGCCATGTTCCACTTCCCCACCGGTAAAACGCCCGGTATACGGGTCGATGATAGAAGGCGCGGGAGCATAAAGAACCGGCGTGCCAGGCGCAGCCGCCTGAACCAGGCACAACATGGCAAGCGTCTCACAATTGGACAGCATGACTGTGGAGATCAAACTGGCAGGCGCTGTACCGCCCATCATGGGCATAGGCATGATGGCAGCCGGGAAGCCCCATTCGACAGTCTCCAAATAAGCGTCGGTGTGTTCGGCTTCGATCACCAAGGGCGAGACCGGGGTGAGCAAGAACGAGAAAGGGTTCAATTTACGCATTTCCTGCTTGCCGCCAAACACGGTTCCCAACACCTCCAGCATCCAGCGGGATTCTTCGACCGTATACGAGCAATCCTGTAGATGCTTCGAGAAATTGGCAACCATCTCACGCCAATAACGCACCGAATCCCCCATGGTTTTCTGGAAGAAAGTGGCTTCCACCATAGACCAGTAGACGCCCACTTCATCCAGCGCATCGATCAAGCGCGTGGCGTCCAGCCAATCGGCGAACGTGGCCTCCCTGCGCACTTCGGTGTTTGTATCCATCACATAGATCGCCGCTCCATCCGCCAGGAGCGTACACTGGTTTTCGTTGACGGGGAAATTCCAACCTGGCCGCCGGCCGCCAAGTTTGAATTTTTTGGGCGCCAGGCGCAGGGATTCCTCCACCAGCGAACGCGGGAAACGTACGATATTGGTTTTGCTGTCTACATCCGCGCCCGCCTTCTTCAAGATCTTCCGGCCCCGTGCAGTATCTACACGCATCCCCTTGGTAGCCAGGATGGACAATGTGCGTTCGTGCACCTGGGCAATTTCATGATCCGACAATACTCTCAAATCGGTTTCCATAAGAAACCCTCTTTTCCTTGATCTTTGTAGTTTCGCAGTTGTATGGCTTGGCAGAACGTATACCAATGCCATACTATGCTCTCGTTCAAATGAATGTCAGGGAGTTGGGGTATCGGTGGCGGTTGAACGTTCGTCCGCCGGGCTCTTGCGCCAGGAGCAGTATTTGCAGGGAAACTACAAGCCCGCTCCTGGAGGAAGAGGCGCATCGTTCATTCTTTTCCTCCTATCTCCCGGTCTGCTGCCTCCAGGATACGGGTCAATTCGGCCTGTTGGGCGGGATCCAGCGGCTGCGGATGATGGGTTTGGATGATGGATTCGACTTTCTCGCGCGCCACATCGACGGGGTCGCGCATCTTTCCCGACGGGCCGGCCTGCGCGGTCAACTCGGAGAATTTTCGTTCCCGAAGGTTTTCCCGCGTATGCCGGTGCTTCAGGAACAAACCGCGCGGCCCGACGTCTTTGATAACATCCAACGCCAGCGCTTCGCGGCGGGTATCCAGCCCGGCAATTTCCAGGCGGACGCGGTGGTATACGTCACTATCCACGAGAATGGCTTCGGGATAGAGCAGCGTGCAGGATTCGACCAGTCCCAACCCAGAGCCGGTCTCGGCGCCGGCCAGCGCGCAGAGCATCAGCGAGGAGGCCGCCTCGGCCGCCGATTCCCAACCCGGAAGTACGGCGTCGGTGCCGAAGATGCCTGCCAGCGTCGGCACGCCCCAGTGGTGCGCCATCTCCACGCCGATGGGATAGAACGCGCTGCCCTCCAGCGTGGAACTGAGGTACGCGCCGGTGCGCGGGTGCATGACGCCCGGCATGAATGAGTGGAAGACCGGCGCGCCGGGATGCGCCATCTGGATCAATACCAGGGCTGAGACGATTTCGGCGTCGCCAGCCACCACCGTGCCCGCCAATGTGGCCGGACCAGTGGAACCAACATTAGCCATAGACATGAAGCCGACCGGCAAGCCCGCCTCAGCGAACAACAAGGCCGATTCCATGCCTTCTTTATCCTGGCCAAGAGGGGCAATGCAGCACACCAACAGGGAAAGCGGCGGGCGTTTGCGCATGTCTTCTTCGCTGTCCGCGATCACGCGCGCCATCTCGACCGCGTAACGCCCCAGATCCTCCCCCATCACAGTCTCGGACTGGACATGCTTGACCGTGTTGTTGAACGAGGCGTCAATTTCATGTAAGGGAGCCGTGCTGGGATAATCGGCGGCGCTGACAATCGGCCAATAGAAACCAATCGAAGGCAAGGCATCGGCCACGCGCGCCATGCTGGCCACGTCGCTTTTGCGGGAGGCGCGCCGCTGGCGGGTGGCAAAATCTATCGTTTCCACGCCGCAGCCGTCGGTGGCGCAGTACATCTCCGCACCGTCCAGCGCCAGGTCGTGGGCAGGGGAGCGGGCACCCATTGTATAGTAACGAGGCGCCGTTTTAAGGGAAGCAAGCACCAGGTCCGGGGAGAGGCGCACGATCTGGTTCTCGAAGTCCACGCGCGCGCCGTGTTCCGCATAGATATCCAGGCACTTTTTGGAAGGGCAATGGACGCCGGTCTCGGCCAGGATTTCGAGCGTGCCGTTTGCCAGGGTCTCAATCTGTTGTTCGTCGATGATGTGATAGTGTTGCTTTGGGCGAATGGGTTGGAGTAATGGGGTATCGGTAGACATGTTCGACTTCTTTCGACCTTGCAAGGGTTCGAAACCTTTGCAAGGTCAATCGCTTATCCTAATTCTTTATCTGCCGCAGCCAGGATGCGTGTCAACTCGTCGCGCTTGTCCTTTTCGAGCGGCTCGGGTTGGTGTGTTTCGAGAATGGTTCGCACGCGCTCGCGCGCCACTTCGCGCGGGTCGCGGTATTTGCTGTCTGCATCAAGTTCGTGCGTGACGCCGCGCACCAGGGAAGTGCGCATGTGGTTGCGGGTATGTTTCTGGCTCAGGAAGTGCCCGCCGGGGCCAACGCTGGCGATGGTCTCCAAGGCCAACGTCTCTTCGCTGACTTCCATCTGCATCAAGTAGGCGCGGGCACGTTGATAGAGATCTTCATCGAGAATAATTTGCTCAGGGTACAGGCGTGTATAGGTGCGCGCCAATCCCATGCCGGTGACGATTTCCGGGCTGGTCAGGCCGGCCAGCAAAGCGTCCAGGGCCGGTTCCGCCGCCGATTGCCAGGTGCCGGTCTCGACCGAGTCGGTGCCATAGCAAGCCCCCAGGGAAGGCATACCCCAGTGATGCGCCATTTCGACCACGCCATAGCGTCCGCGCGCGTCGCGCGGATAACTGATGTACCCGCCGGTGCGCGGGTCGGCCCAGGCCTGCATGAGCGAGTGGAAGACCGGCGCGCCAGGCGCTACCAATTGGGTGAGAACGGTCGCGCTGATGATCTCTGCATCACCCATAGCAAAGGCGCCAGCCAGTGTGGTAGGGGCAGTCGTACCCAATGTAGGCATGGCAAGGAACCCGACCGGCACGCCCGCTTCGGCCATCACCATAGCGCCCTCGATGCCGGCGTGGTCCTGGACGAGCGGCGCAATCGTGCAGACGACCAGGGAAAGCGGCGGGCGTTCGCGCAGTCCTTCCTTGCTGCCTGCAATGACCGTTGCCATCTCGACGGCGTATTCACAATCGCGCCCGCCCATAATGGTCTCGGACTGGACGTGTTTGACAGAATTGTTCCAAATGGCGTCGATCTCGTGCAGAGGAGCGGTCTTTCCAAAATCCTGCGCGCTGACCATCGGCCAGATGAAGGCAATGGCAGGCAAGGCGTCGGCCACATGCGCCATCATGGCTACATCGCTTTTGCGCGAGGCGCGCTCGGTCCGGCCGTCCAGGTCTACGACCTGTACGCCACAGCCATCAGTAGTGAAATAAGTCACGCCGTCTTGCAATTGCAGATCATATTCCGGGACGCGCGCTCCCATAACAAAATAGCGAGGAACGGTTCTCATAGCCTTAAATACCAGTTCGCGCGGAAATTTGACGTTTTGCGTGGCCTTGTCCACTTTTGCGCCGTGTCCATCCAAGACGGCCAGCGCTTTCCCGGACGGGAAGCGCACGCCAACATCTTCCAGGATGCGCAGGGTAGCCTCTTGGAGTTGATCCAACTGCTCATCGGATAAATATTGGAGCCGATAGGCAGGACGGATGGGCTCAAGCGGGGGGCGTTGAACGGTCATCTGCTGTACTCCTTTGCCGCTCTGGGCGGCTGTGATTTTTTTAGCGCTCGCCGATCTTCTCGAGCACTTTATGCGGATCGAAAGCGTCCCGCAACCCATCCCCGATGTAATTGACCGAAATGATGACCAGGAAGATCATCAAACCAGGGAAGATAGCCAGCCAGGGATACTTGGTAAAATGTTCCTGGGCGTTGCTCAACAGGTTCCCCCAGGATGGCGTAGGCGGCTGGATGCCAAAGCCCAAGAAACTCAAACCCGATTCTTCGATAATTGCATATCCTAATTCCAACGTGGCCTCGACGGTGATCGGCCCGATCGTGTTGGGCAGGATGTGGTTGAGGATGATGCGCAAGTCCGAACCGCCCAGGGCGCGGGTGGCGGTCACAAAATCCAGTTCCCGCAATGTGAGAATGGACGCCCGGACGAGGCGGGCAAAGGTCATCCAGGCCAGGATGCCGATGACCACACCGATAGTCAACACGCTATTTCGTTCGAACAAGGGCGCTTCCACTTCGCGCAGGATGGCGCTGAGCAGGATCAGGACGAGGAAAGACGGCAAAGACAAGAACGTGTCGGTAATGCGCATCAAGACGCCGTCCAGCCTGCCTCCGTAAAAACCGGCCAATGCCCCCACCGGGACACCGATCGCCAGCGAGATCGCCACCACCAACAAACCAACCGTCAGCGAGATGCGCCCCCCATACAAAACCCGTGTGAACAAGTCACGCCCAAGAGCGTCAGTACCCATCGGATGGCTTAAGGATGGCGGCTGGTAGCGCTCCTCCATGCTGGAGAGTTCGGGGTCGTAAGGCGAAAACGGCGCAAGCAGCACAGCCAACACCATCAAGAACAGCACAATCGCGCCTCCCATCGCGCCAGGATGCCTGCGGAAACGCTTCCAGACAGCGGAGGACATGCTGGCGTTCTCCGCTGTGACGGCTGTTTGATTCGATGAAAGATCGGCAACGCTCTGGGTCATAATCTATTCGTAACGCACACGCGGGTCAAGGTAGGCATACAGAATATCGGCAAACAAATTGGACAGGATGATGAAAGCCGCCCCGATGATGAGAACCGCCATCAGGATGGGATAGTCGCGGTTGAGGGCAGCCTGGTAATACAGCCGCCCCATACCAGGCCAGGCGAACAGGATTTCCACGAAAATCGCGCCGCTGAAAATATAGGGAAGATCGAGCGCCAATAACGTGACGAGCGGAATGAGGGCGTTGCGCAGAGCGTGTTTGTACAATACCACTTTTTGCGGCAGGCCTTTGGCGCGCGCTGTCCGCAAGTAATCCTTGTGGATGACGTCCAACATGCTCGAGCGCAGGAAACGCGAGTACCAGGCGATCCAACCCAGCGCGCCGGTCACCACAGGCAGGATGAGGTGGACGATCCGGTCGCCCAGGTGGAATCCCACCGCGCTAACGGAGGTCATGCCGCCCGACGGCAACAATGGCTCGCCGGTAAAAGGGTTCCTCAGCCAGGCGTAAAAGACCAGGATCAGGATCAAGCCCAGCCAGAATTCGGGGATGGCCTGGCCCGCAAATGAGAACGTCGTGACTGTGATATCGAAAGTTGAGTATTGCTTGAGCGCCGAAACAATGCCAATCGGAATCGCGATCAGCACGGCAACCAACATCGTAATCGTCATCAAATAGATGGTATTGGGCAGCCGTTGGCCGATTTCGGTCAACACCGGCTGGCGTGTGCGGAAAGAGAAACCAAAATCCCCGCGGAAAATGCCTTTGCGCGTGCCGTAACTTTCGGCAACGCCATCGCCGTCCAGGTCTACCTTCATCCAGTCATTGCCCACCAACCAGACAAGGTACTGGGTCGGCAGCGGCTTATCCAAGCCAAACTGTCGTTTGAGCAGTTCGATTTTTTCAGGGCTGATATGACGGCTTTGGCCATGACCGGCTAACGGGCCGCCAGGCGCAACATTGACCAACGCAAACAGCAGGACGCTAAGCAGGAACAACAATCCAATCGTCTGCAACAAACGCCGGGTGATATAGGTAGTCATAGCGGAGTGCGGCCGTCAGGGAATTTGGAGGCGACCCGCTCGGAGGGTAAATCTCTTTTGCGGGTCGCCTTAGCAGGATGTTACTTCAGCGTCCAATCAGCGGCATTCCAGGTGACCAGGTCGTTCGTGCTGGACTGGATTCCTTGCAAGCGCGTGGAATGCGCATCCGCATTGACAGCAGTGAAGAGCAGCGCTTCGGGCAACTCGTCTTCCAGGATCTGCGCCATCTCACAGAAGATCTCTTTGCGTCGGTCCTCGTCCAATGTATAGGCTTCGTCCATGAGAGCATCGAAATCTGCGTTCACCCAACGCCCATAGTTGTAGCCATAATCAGGGGTGGCGGCTTCCGAATAATAGTAGGACCACAGGTAATCGGTCGGGTCCACGCCGCCGTAGCCATCGTCCCAAATGTCCATATCGAAATTGCCGCTCTGCTCAATGCCGCCATCTGTGGAAGCAGCCCATAGTACGCTGCCTTCTACCACCGAGAGATTGAGTTTGATCCCGATCTGACCGAGCATCTCTGCAATCAGTTGCTGGGTCAGGGTCAGCGGCTCGCCAAATTCGGAGTATGTGATGAATTCCATCTCCATCTTGTAGCCGTCTTCCGCTGTACCGCAGCCCTGGCATTCGCGCACGCCGTCCCCATCGGCGTCAGTCCAGCCAGCCTCCTCGAGCAGCGCCGCCGCCGCCGCCGGATCGTACACCGGGCGCGGGACATCGCACACGTAAGGCTGGCGGAAGAACTCCGTCCACACCGGCTGGGCATAGCCCAGGAAAAACTCCTGCCCGATCTTATCCACGTCTATCGCCATGCGGATGGCCTTGCGCACGCGCACATCCGACAGGACCGGGTGCGGCGTAGCGACCGGGTCAGTGGTGCCCTTGGCGGCCAGGTTGAAGAACAACCGGAACACCCAGCGGTTATTGGGGCTGATGCTGACCTCTACATTGGGCTTGTCTTTGAGATCGGCAATGATGGGTTCGGTCGTCCACATGTCCAGGTCGGCGTCGCCTGCGATCAGCATCGTCTTGCGCACCGATTCGTCCGGCACAATGCGGACCGTGATGGTATCGATCGAGGGCTTGCCGGCAATGTAATAGTTCTCATTGCGAACAAAGGTCATATGGTCGCCGTTGACCCATTCCTTGAGTACGTACGGGCCGTTGCTCAAGGGCTGCCGGTTGCAGTCCCAAGACGCAAAACCCTGCTCGGCGTTGCAGTAATGCGCCGGCCAGATCGCTACCTGCTCGCCGCCAAATTGCGTCATATAGCCAGGGTAGATCGAACTGTAATTGACCGCCAGGCTGTAATCGTCTATTTTTTCCACGCTGTCAATGTAATCGATACCCGCGATCCAGGCGCCCGTTTCAGGATTTGAAATCGCCTCATAGGTGAAGATTACATCATCCGCCGTGACCGGCTGCCCGTCCTGCCATTTCACGTCGGTGCGCATCTTCCACGTTACGCTCATCGTCCCAGCCTCTTCATCAATGACCACGCCGCCGTTCGCCTGGGTGGGCAACTCCATCGCCAGTTCGGGGAAAACATTGCCGTCGGCGTCGACATCGCTCAGGCCAAGCATGACGAGTTCCATCACCAGGGCGTCATAGCCTGCATCTGTGACGGTCGGATTGAAGGACGGCGGATCTTCCGGGATCACCACAACAATCCCCTCTTGCGCCTGGGCGGGTTGGCACGCTGTCAAACCACCGGCCAGCAAGATGACAAGCAACACCGGGGCAACGAGCTTGAAAAGTCTAACCATCTCTCCTCCTTCAGCAAATGGAATGGATAACAGGCAGGGTCCTGCCTTCGCCTCGTAACCCATTATGTCATATTTTCGCCTTTATGTCATGTGATAATTATACCCTCTTTTTTACCTTATTATCAGTTTTTGCACTATTTTTATGCTGTATTTGAATAAAATCTCGCATTTTATGATTTTTATTTTACCGCCGATATTTTGACAAGCATTCCTTCCCATGCTAAACTACGTCATCCACTCTGGCGCTCTCCCGCGAGAGCGCCTTTCTTACGGACGGTTCCACATGCGCACTGTTTTCTGGAATGACCAAACTGGCGAACTCAACATGATCGACCAGCGCCGCCTGCCGGGCGTCTTCGAAGTATTGACCTGCCGCAACCACCACAGCGTAGCGCAGGCAATCACGGACATGGTGATACGCGGCGCTCCGGCCATTGGCGCTGCAGCCGGATTCGGGCTGGCGCTGGCTGGATTCGAATCCGCTTCCACCTCGACCCCCGGCTTGCTTGCCGATCTAGAGGCCGCCGCCGCCCTTTTGAAAGCCTCCCGCCCCACCGCCGTCAACCTGGCCTGGGCGCTGGAGCGAATTATGCGTACTGCGCATTCCGTCAGCGGATCAGCAGATGACCTGCGCCAGGCAGTGCTGGCAGAAGCGCAGAAATTGGCCGACGAGGACATCGAAATCAACAAACGCATGGCAGAACACGGCGCGGCTCTTATCGAAGACGGCGACACCGTCATCCACCATTGCAACACCGGCGCGCTGGCCACCGTGGACTGGGGCACGGCGCTGGGCGTCATCCGGGCAGCCTGGGAGCAGGGCAAGCGCATCCACGTCCTGGTAGACGAGACCCGCCCGCGCTTACAGGGCGCGCGCCTGACCGCCTGGGAATTGCAACAGTACGGCATCCCCTACGAGATCATCAGCGATAACATGGCCGGCCACTTCCTGAAAACCGGCCAGGCGCAGAAAGTCTTCTTCGGCGCCGACCGCGTGGCCGCCAACGGCGACGTAGCCAACAAGATCGGCACCTACATGCTGGCGCTGGCCGCGCGCGACAACGGCGTTCCGGCCTATTCAGTTGTCCCCACCTCCACCATTGACCTATCCCTGGCGCACGGCGGCCTGATCCCCATCGAAGAGCGCGACCCCGAAGAAGTGTTGGGATTGCAATTCAAGGGAGAGCCGGTCGTCCCGAAAGGCGCGCGCGCTCGCAACATTGCCTTCGACGTGACGCCCAACCGCTTCATTACCGCTATCGTGACCGAAAACGGCATCGCCTACCCGCCTTTTGAGATCACCTTGAAGAAAATGGTATTCCGCTAAAAAGGTGTATACTGCTGACATGAAGAACAATGGCATTGCAAAAGTGGTAAAGAAGATAAAACGCGGTGAAATAACCAGCGATTTTGCCTGGTGGCAATCCCAACCCCCAGCCGCGCGGTTGGAAGCGTTGGAGCAAATCCGCCAGGAATACCATCGGTGGAAATATGGCGCTGAACCAAGATTTCAAAGAATTTATTCAATCGTTAAACGATAACAGTGTCCGGTATCTTGTGGTGGGGGGATATGCGGTTGCACAACACGGCCATCCACGCTACACGAAGGACATCGATATCTGGATTGAAATAAGCGCTGGAAACGCATCGAATATCATCAAAGCACTGGATCAATTCGGATTCGCATCACTGGGATTGAAAGAAGACGATTTTCTTGAGACGGATCAAATCATCCAACTAGGCTATCCGCCCAACCGTATCGATATCTTGACCACACTCCCAGGCGTAGAATTTGCTGCGTGCTATTCTTCCCGAGTGATTGTTGAATTGGACCATGTACCTGTCAACTTTATTGACCTCGAAAATCTCAAAAAGAACAAAAGAGCCTCAGGCCGCCACCAGGACCTGGCAGATTTGGAAAATCTGGAATAGACCGGTCGTCGGCAAACACTTTGACAATCCGCCCCTCCCGTGTTAAACTCAGCCCGCTTGCATCGGCGCTCTCTCGCGAGAGCGCCTTTTCCTGCGAATATCATCTTGTCATTGCGAGCCCGCGAAACAATCTCTCCCTTCATTCACACGGAGATTGCCTGGCATGGCGTCAGGCCAGGGCTTCGAGGAAAATCACCCCTCGCAATGACGGGAGGCAAACATGGACATTCTCCTCACCGGCTCTGTGGCCTACGATTACCTGATGACCTTCCCCGGCCTGTTCAAGGAACAGATCCTGCCGGAGCGACTGGAATCGATCAGCCTTTCGTTCCTGGTCGAATCCATGTCCCGCCAGCGCGGCGGCGTAGCGCCAAACATCGCCTACAGCATGGCCCTGCTGGGCGAACGCCCGCGCGTCATGGCAACGGTCGGCGAAGATTTCGAAGAATACCGCGCCTGGCTCGAAAGCAAGGGCGTGGATACGTCCCTGATGAAGGTCGTCCCCGGCCTGTTCACGGCCTCGTTCTTCGCCACCACCGACCAGGCCAACGCCCAGATCGCCTCTTTCTATCCCGGCGCGATGGGCCACGCGGGAACCCAGTCCATCAGGGAACTGCCGTCGAAACCGGACCTGGTGCTGGTGTCCCCGAATGAGCCGGGCGCGATGACCAAATTTGCCGCCGAATGCCGCGCGTTGGAAATCCCGTACCTGTACGATCCCAGCCAGCAAGTCCTCCGGCTGGAGGGTAGTGAACTGGCGCGCGATATGGAAGGGGCCTATCTGTTGTTCTGCAACGACTACGAGTACGGGCTGATCTCCAAGAAGACCGGCTGGGACCTGGCGCAGATGCTCAAGCATGTCAAAGTGCTGGTGGTGACGCGCGGCAAGGACGGCGCAACCTTGTACACGAACGGCGAGCAGCGCCACATCCCGACCGTGCCGGAACGCGAGATCGTCGATCCCACCGGCGTGGGCGACGCCTTCCGCGGCGGCTTCCTGGCCGGCTACGCGCGCGGCTTCGACTGGCAGTTGTGCGGCCAGATCGGCTCCCTGGCGGCCGTATATTGCCTGGAGCAGCGCGGGCCGCAAAGCCATCATTACACCCCCGTCGAATTTGTGGCGCGTTTTCGTGAGCATTTCGACGACAAGGGGAAGTTGGATCAGTTATTAGAGAGTAGAGAAGAGCACAGAGAGTAGAGAACAGAGAGTAGTCAACTCGTTCCCCGCTACTCTCTACTCTCTAATCATCTACTCTCTCCATACACAAGGAGTGAACATGAGTAATTACGACATCAAAGATATCAACCAGGCCGAAGGCGGCCGCCGCCGCATCGAATGGGCCGAGCGCGAGATGCCCGTCCTGCGCCTGATCCGCGAGCGCTTCGAGAAGGAAAAACCGCTCAAGGGCGTGCGCCTCTCGGCCTGCCTGCACGTCACCACCGAGACCGCCAACCTGGCGCGCACGCTCGTCGCTGGCGGCGCAGACCTGGTGCTGACCGCCTCCAACCCGCTCTCCACCCAGGACGATGTGGCCGCCGCGCTGGTCAACCGCTACGAAGTGCCGACCTTCGCCATCAAGGGTGAGGACAACGTCACCTACTACAAGCACATCGCCGCCGCCCTAGACCACAAACCGCACATGACCATGGATGACGGCGCCGACCTGGTCAGCACCATCCACAAGCAGCGCCGCGAGTTACTGCCCGAAATCATCGGCGGCACCGAAGAGACCACCACCGGCGTCATCCGCCTGCGCGCCATGGCTGCCGACAAGATGCTCAACTTCCCGGTCATCGCGGTCAACGACGCCATGACCAAGCACTTCTTCGACAACCGCTACGGCACCGGCCAAAGCACCATCGACGGCATCATCCGCGCTACCAATGTGCTGCTGGCGGGCAAGAACTTCGTCGTGGCCGGCTACGGCTGGTGCGGGCGCGGCCTGGCCTCGCGCGCGCGCGGCATGGGCGCGCTGGTCATCGTCACCGAGGTGGACCCGCTCAAGGCGCTCGAAGCCGTCATGGACGGCTACCAGGTCATGCCGATGATGGACGCGGCGAAAATCGGCGACATCTTCTGCACCGTGACCGGCGACTTGAACGTGGTCGACAAACACCACTTCGAGGTCATGAAAGACGGCGCCATCGTCGCCAACTCCGGCCACTTCAACGTCGAGATCAACATCCCGGCGCTGGAAAAGATGTCGCAGGGCAAGCCCAACCTGGTGCGACCGTTCGTGGACCAGTACACTACCAAGGACGGACGCAAGATCAACATCCTGGGCGAGGGGCGGCTGATCAACCTCGCTTCGGCCGAAGGTCATCCTGCTTCCGTGATGGACATGTCCTTCGCCAACCAGGCGCTGGCGGCTGAGTACATGGTCAAGAACGCCGCCAAACTGGAGAAGAAAGTCTACTCCGTGCCGGAAGAGATCGACGCCGAGATCGCGCGCATCAAACTGCAGGCCATGGGCGTCAAGATCGACACGCTGACCGAGGAACAGGTGAAGTACCTGAATTCGTGGGAAGAGGGGACGTAGACCAGTTTTCAGTGTTCGGTGTTCAGTTTTCAGTGATCAGTGGGACCTCGCGGGAAATCCGTGGGGTCTTTTTTGTTTGGTATTGCATCGTTCGCTGCGCAATGGATGTATAATCTTGTTGTACGCGCACATTCTGTTGGGAGAAACGACATGAGCGAGCCTGCCAACCGCAGCCTGGAGACGCCGCAAATCCTGCACGACGAGCCTTTGCGCGACGAGGACGATGCCTACTTTCACTTCGATGATTTTGCCATCACCCTGGCGCGCCTGGTCGCCGACCGCGATACCCGCACGCCCCTGACCATCGGCGTCAGCGGCGCGTGGGGCAGCGGCAAGACCACGCTCCTGAGGCGCGTGCGCAGGATGCTGGATAAGCCGGTGGTTGACGGCGGACACCAGTTCGCCGGGACGACGCCGCCGGAGCGCTTCCGCGCTTGCAAGACGGTCTGGTTCAACGCCTGGAAGTACCGCCAGGAAGACGAATTGCTGGCGGCGCTGGTGCGCGTCATCGTCAAGTCCATGCGCAAGGGCAAAGTGCTGGAAAAACTCAACGCCGTCCTGGAAGACCCCGAACAGCCCTGCTATGATTTCCCGGCCATGTTCCTCAACAGCCTGAAAGTGGATTTCGGCGTGGTCGGCATCCAGGTGGACCCGTCGAAATTCAAGGCGGAATCTCCCATCAAGTCCCATACCGCTTTCTTCGACCATTTCGACGAATCCTTCGAGCGCCTGTTGGCGTTATGGGTGCATGGCAAGCCTGAGAAAGCAATTGACGAAAGACGTGGGGCGCTGGTGGTGTTCATCGACGACCTCGACCGCTGCCTGCCGGACAAGACCGTGCAGGTGCTGGAGGCCGTCAAACTCTTCGTGGACAAGCAGGGTTGCATCTTCGTCATCGGCGCGGACACCCGCATCGTGCAGGACGCGGTCAAGAAATACTATGCCGACAAGAGCCTGACTGGCGAGAACGCCGACGAATACCTGGAAAAAGTGATCCAACTGCGCTTCAGCCTGCCGCCCATCCAGCAGGAGAAAATGGATGGCTTCGTGAAACAGCAAATCACGGAGGAATCGCCGCTCTACAAGCACTGGAAGACGATCGTGACCGGCGCGGAGGGCAACCCGCGCAAGGTGAAGACCTTCCTGAACGACGTCAACCTGCGCTGGGCCATGTGGAAGAATAGCGGCGAAGGCGCGAACGTGGATTACGATGTGTACGTCTCGTGGGAAGTGCTGATGCGCTCCTCGGGGCGTTTCCGCGAGCGCTTGTACGGCATCCAACCCACCACGCCAGGCCATTACCAGGTCATCCAGGATACGCTCGACAATGCCTTCCGCTGGGCGGGGGGCGAGCAGGAGGCGGCGGCCAGTTTCAAGGAGGATGTGAACGAACAGATGCGCCGCGTGCTGTTGGAGATCGCGCCCTACCAGGCGCAATTGACCAAACTCGAAAGCCTGCAAAGCCTGATGTACCTGGCCGACCTGGCGCAGCCTGAAGAAAAAGCGGCCGAAGAAAGCGAAGCCGTCCCCATCGAAAAGGGCAAACGCGCGCCAGCCGAGGCGCACGCCAGGGAAGAAGCGCCGGGCGCGGAAGCCCCAAGCGGCAGACTGGTGATCGGGAACGAAGATTTCAGCCTGGAGTTCCTGCGCATCCCGGCCGGGCGTTTCCTGATCGGTTCCGGCGAGCGCGATTCGACAGCGTACGATAACGAAAAGCCGCAACACACCCTCGACTTGCCTGATACTTGGATGGCGCGTTTCCCGGTCACAGTGACGCAATTCGCCGCCTTTGCCGCGGCCAACCCGGAATACAAGACTACGGCAGAAAAACAAGGCAGTGGCTACGCTTTCACCGGCAGTAAATGGGAAGAAGTGAAAGGCGCTTATTGGAAAGCCCCGCGCGGGCCGGAAAGCAGCATTGCCCAGAAAGGCGATCATCCCGTGACGCAGGTCTCCTGGGAGGATGCCATGGCCTGTTGCCGTTGGCTCTACGACCTGTTCAAGAAGCAACTGCCCGCTACCCACATCCTGCGCCTGCCTACGGAGGCCGAATGGGAGAAGGCCGCGCGCGGCGCGGCCGGCAACCTCTACCCGTGGGGCAACGAAGCCCCGGACGAGAAACGCTGCAATTTCAATATGAATGTCAAAGACACCACCCCGGTAGGGCAATATTCCCCGCAGGGCGATTCGCCGTATGGCTGCGCCGATATGTCTGGCAACGCCTGGGAGTGGACGCACAGTCTGTACAAGGCTTATCCGTACGAATTCAATGATGGGCGTGAAAAGGAAAACGCCTCCGGCCCGCGCGTGCTGCGGGGCGGCTCGTTCGACTGCGACGCTTGGAGCGTCCGTTGCGCGTATCGCGGCTACCTCGATCCCTACAGCCGTGTCGACTACCTCGGTTTTCGGTTGTGCGTTTCCCCCATCTCTCTTATCTCTGAACTCTGAATCTCTAACACCAGATTTCCGAAGTCTTGAAGACTTCGGAAATCTTTTTGATAGCCAATTGATAGCCGGGGGACAGGCGCAAAAGCCGTTTTGCCGGTATCATCGCCCTATAAAATATTACTCTTGAGAATCTACCGCAATTGCGAAGATTCTGTAGCGCAAGTCTGAGACTTGCGTTACGCTGGCTGCGGCCGGCCACGATATTTGGAGTCAGACAGCTTGCTGTCAAAATGACTGCAGCAAGCAAATGTACGGCAGCAAGCAAATTCACGGGAGCAAGCTCCCTGACTCCAAAGAAGCGTTACGCTTGGTTGCGGCTGGAAACCGCGCTATGAAATCTGTGGATTTTCATCGCAAGAAAGGAACTACCATGTTTTCGAAATTTCGCGAGCCGGTCAGCGGGTTGACCCACCTGGGCGGCGCCATTGCCTCGGCCGGAGGACTAGTGGCCTTGTTGGTGGTCGGCTGGCAGGGACTGGAGAAGATCGTCTCGGTGCTGGTGTACGGTCTCAGCCTGATGGGGCTGTTTGCCGCCAGCGCCACATATCACCTGGCCAGGGTCAAACCCACAACCCTCACCATCCTGCGCAAGATCGACCACTCGGCCATTTACCTGTTGATCGCCGGAACGTACACGCCCTTCTGCGTCAACGCTTTCAGCGGTTTCTACCGCTGGGGTTTCCTGGCGATCATCTGGGGCATTGCGCTGGTCGGCATCCTGGTCAAGGTGTTCTACATCCACGCCCCGCGCTGGCTGTCGGCGGGCGTGTACGTGCTGATGGGCTGGCTGTGCGTGGCGGTGATTGGGGAAATGACGGCTGCCCTGACGCCCTTCACCCTGGCCTGGCTGCTGGCGGGCGGCGTGGTGTACACGCTCGGCGCGGTGGTCTACGCCGCCAAACTGTTCAACTTTGCGCCTGGAAAGTTCGGCTTCCACGAAGTCTGGCACATCTTCGTGCTGTTGGGCGCGCTGTCACACTTCGTGGCCGTGATGGGAGTCATCTGGCCGGCGGGGTAATTTGCTGTCGGACGCAGATAAACGCAGATTCACGCTGATCTCTTTTATCTACGAAAATCAGCATGACTTTGCGTCCACGGTGGCGCAAGTCTGAGACTTGCGCTGCGCTTGGTTACGCCCGGCCCTTGCTGGAGGCCAGGTAGATGCCGGCCAGGATGAGCGCCCCGCCCAGCAGCGTCAACGCGGAGGGCGCTTCCTGCAAGATGAAATAAGCCAGGATGGCCGAACCGACCGGTTCCCCCAGGGTAGTGATGGACACCAGCGCAGCGGGTAAGTAACGCAACGCCCAGTTGTAAGTGGAATGGCCGATCAACTGCGGGACGAGCGCCAGTAACGCGATCCAAATGTAGGTCAGGGGGGAAAACCCGGTGGGGCGCTGCCCGGCCGCGAACATGATTCCCAGCAAGGCAAGCGCCGCGACACTATACACCAGGAAGATGTAAGGGATCAGCGACATCCCGGCGCGCAAACTCCGCCCGATCATCAAGTACCCGGCCACCGCCCAGGCCCCGGCCAGCGCCAGGAAATTGCCCAGGAAGGCTTTCCCCTGCACGAACTCGGACAACGGCGGGCAGGCCCCCCACGCTACGCGCGGGGCAGGCAGGCCGGCCTCCAGCGTGCAGGAATCGCCCAGGCCGATCACTGTCCCGCCCGCCAGCGCCAGGATCATGCCGAACAGGACGGGGCGCGTCAACGGCTCGCGCAGGAACAGCGGGGAGAGCAGCGCCACCCACAACGGCCCGGTGCTGACCAGTACCACCGAACTGGCAATACTGGTGAATTCGAGCGAAGAGATCCAGGTGGCAAAATGGACGGCCAGGAATATCCCCGCCAGCAATCCCAGCAGGAGTTCGCGGCGGGACAACCGGCGCAGTTCGGCGCGCCCGCGCGTCAGCGCAACGGGGGTCAGCGCCAGGCTGGCAAACGTCAGGCGCAGGGCGGCAATGACGAGGGAAGGCGCCTCGCGCTGGGCAAAGCGGATGAAGATCGAGGCGGTGGAGACGGCCAGGATAGCGGTCAGCAGGCCGAGGGGGAGAATGAGGCGTAAGCGTCCTTGTGACATGGCAAATCGTCCTTTGGCGATGGGCGCAAGTATAAGCGATTTGTTAGAGTCTGCAACGGTTTCTTGACAGGCGCGGGGTAATATAATACAATTTTGGTTATAATTATCATAAAAATATGTCACTTTTTCGATCCCCTGACATCCAAAGGGAGACGAACCAACCCAAAAGGAGAGGCTGATGGCTTACGAACTTCCCAAACTGGCTTACGCTTATGACGCGCTGGAACCCTACATCGACGCGCGCACGATGGAAATCCACCACACCAAACATCACCAGGCTTACATCACGAACCTGAATGGCGCGCTGGAAAAACACCCCGAACTGGCAGGCAAGCCGCTCGAAGCCCTGCTGGGCGACCTGAACGCCGTCCCCGAAGATATTCGCGGCGTGGTGCGCAATCACGGCGGCGGCACCTGGAATCACTCGTTGTTCTGGGAGATTATGGGCCCCAACGCAGGCGGCGCGCCAAAAGGGGCCCTGGCTGCCGCCATCGACGCGGCTTTCGGTTCTTTCGACGCCTTCAAGACCGAATTCGAAAAGGCGGCCAACACCCGCTTCGGTTCCGGCTGGGCCTGGCTGGTCAGGAAGGGCAGCGGCCTGGCCGTGCTTTCGACCGCCAACCAGGACAACCCGCTGTCCGAAGGCCTGGCCCCCATCCTGGGGCTGGACGTCTGGGAACACGCTTACTACCTGCATTACCAGAACCGCCGCCCGGAGTACGTGAGCAACTGGTGGAACGTGGTCAATTGGGATGCGGTCGCGGCCCGCTTTGGTGGATAGACAAACAGGGCTTTCATAAAGTCGCAATCTTCTCAACGCGAAAGCCGCGAAAAGAGCGAATACCCTGCGGGTACGATGTGGCGCGAATTTTTTGTTCTTTTTCGTAGCTGCCTACCCGATTGATGAAAGGTTGGATGCTGCGTGATAAGACGCTAATTTATCCGCAGATGACGCAGAAGCCGCCGACTTTCTCTCCAAATCTGCGAAATCTGCAGATGATTTCGAAAGCCGAGGTGGGCAGTTACTCTTTTTCGCGTTTTTCGCCCTGTTCGCGCAATTCGCGTTGGAGGGGGCGGCCGGAGTCGAGACCCGTCACGACTTTAAGAAGGCCCGAGACAAAACGTTAACCTTGCAGACAAAAAGAAGCCAGATATAATAAGTATCTGGCTCTTTTTATTCCAACAAGGAGGTTGCCTGTATGACCCACATCATTACCAGTTTATGTTTAAGAGATCGTGGCTGTATCGAAGTTTGCCCAGTGGAATGCATCGTGCCCGGACAACCGGTCGCCGAATGGCCCTGGATGTACATCGACCCCGATACCTGTATCGACTGCGGCGCATGCGTGCCGGAGTGCCCGTATGCGGCCATCTTCCCCGAAGACGAAGTCCCGTCCGCGTATAGCGCCAAGGGCGGCGAATTCATCAGCAAGGTCGGGCTGGGCGGCCACTACGAAGCCACCAACCATCATGGCAAGCAGGTTGTCCTCGAGACCACCAAAAAACTGGAGGCTGGCGAAGTGGTTGACCTGACGCCCGACATCAAGTTCAACTACGATTTCTTCCAGGGCGGGCCCGGCTACGGCGCGAAAGACAACGACGACGGCATGTAAGCCGCAACATCGAAAAGCCAGGCGGCCGCCTGGCTTTTTTGATTTCCGACCCAACATTATGAAGATTATCGCAATCCCCGTTCGCCCCGCTATCGCATTGCTCTTGTTCGTTGCGCTCGCCCTGCAAAGTTGCAACGCGCCCGCCAACGAGACGCAGGCAACGCTGGCGACAGATTCCCCCGGCGACATCCCGACCTGGACGCCGCGCCCCGGCTCGCTCCCGGAAACGCTTCCGACTCCCACCCGTCCTGCCACCGTTACCCCGATCCCATCCGCCGCCCCGGCCGCCTCCCCCGACCTCGCCCAGGTCGCTGTGCAGGCCACCGGCGGCAACCTCAACATCCGGCGCGGGCCGAGCGTGGACTACAACCCGATCGCGGTCTTGCGCGACGGGCAAACGGTGACGGCCACCGGGCGCGACCTGGTCAGCCGTTGGCTGCAAGTCCCGTTGCCTTCTGCCCCCGGCAAGTCGGGCTGGATTTCTACATTGACAGATTATTCGATTGTCACGGGGGATGTGGAGGATCTGCCGGTAGTTACCGTCCCTCCCGCTGTACCAGCCTATATCCGCAACTGCACCAAAAACCGGATGCTGGTGCTGCCACTAGAGATCGAACTGCTCGGTAAATACGACGAGTCATATAACGAGGAACGCTTCGCGCCCGGCGAATACCAGGTCTACGACCTGGATGCGGGCGTGGACGATGTGTACCAGACCGTCAACCTGTCAGAAGGGAAGCGGGTTGATATCATCGAAAATGGGCTGGGGGAAAAATCGAAGTGCGAATAGGCAGGCAACCATCAGGGGCTTAGGGCAACCCGGAGGAATTCACTGGCGATCCCTTGCGCCAGAGCAAGATCGTTCTCCTCCAGTAGCACAACCAGCGCAAGCGGCGCGCCCTTCCAGTCGGGCAGCGTCCCAGCCAGGTGCCAGGTCAACGGCGTTTCTCCCAACACAACACTCGAAAATTCCCAGGTCGGTTGGTCAGAGGAGGCCATTCCTTGCGCAGCCTCCTTTGCCGCCTGCGGGGAAAAGACCTCGGTCTCCTCGTCGAGCGCCGGCAAGACCACCCAACCTTGCTGTGTGGTATCGACGGCCAGGGCAATGCGCGGCGGCGGACGGACGCCGTCTGCGCTGAGGGCCGAGGCCGCAAGCGCCATCTGTAAGGGACTGACGCGCAATTCCCCATCGGGGCGGCTTGCCAGGGCAACAGGCATACGCAAGAGAGGCGCGCTGTAAAACCCCAGCGACTGGTAGGCTTGCGTACGTTCCTGGTCTGTGACGGGGTATGTTTCGCCGAGCCACGCTTGCAAAAACGGGAGGGTGGCATTCCCAGGCGGATAGCGTCCCAACGTGGCGCGGTTGAGCAGGGGGGCGTTTTCATCCAATGCCAGGGCAGGGCCTTGTTCATCGAGGTCACCGGGGTCGAAACCAGGGTGGGAGGCCATGGCTAGGATTTCGCCCGTCCCGGCGTTGAGCAAAACAACGGCGCCGGTATGCGCGCCAAGCAAACTGTCGGCTTTGGCTTGCAGGGCCACGTCGATGCTGGTGCGGACATCCAACCCTGGAGGAGGCGTCCCGTATAACACGTGATGCCACCAGACCAGGCTGGCGGGATTTCCCTGCAAGCCCCGCAGGTAGTCGTCCAGGGAGGCTTCCAGGCCAGCCTGGCCATAGATTGGGTGGGTGTACCCGAAAACAGGCCCCAACGCAGGGTAATAGTAGACTCGCGTTAGATCTCCAATCTGACCCTCTGTTAAATTGAGAGGAATATTGTTACGGTCTAACAGGGCGCCTCTTTGGACATAGCGGTCAGAGATAGAACGCCGGGCGTTGTCGGTGCGCGTGAGCAGATCGGGACCTCGTATAATGCCCCACCAGCCTACGCCCAAAGCCATGGCAACCAGTCCCAGGCCAACCAGTCCGCTAATGAGGTAATAGGGCTGGGGTCGCGGCAAGGGGGCCGGCTCCTCCTCAGCCTGGTTGCTGATCAACATGAGCGCGAACAGGGCTGTGAAAGATGTCAATAAAGACGACCCGCCATAGGAAACGAAGGGCAGCGTCACACCGGTCAGGGGCAGGATGCGCAGGTTGCCGCCGATGATCAGGAGGCTCTGCACGCTGAAATACGCGCCAACGCCAGCGGCCAGCAAACGCCGGAAACGGTCGGGGGAAAGCATCGCGAGCTTAAGGCTACGCGCAACCAGCAACCCGGTCAAAGCCAACAGGCCGATCACGCCGGCCAGGCCGGTTTCTTCCGCAATGGCAGTAAAGATGAAATCGGAGTGGGCGATGGGAACCAGGGACGGGCTTCCCAGCCCGGGGCCGCGCCCGGTCACGCCGCCGTTTGCGATTGCCAGCAAGGACTGGACGATCTGGTAAGCACGGCCGCTGGGGTCCGCCCAGGGATTGAGCCAGGCTTCGATGCGCAAACGGATCACGCCTACCAGGAAATATCCGCTCACCCCGGCAAGCGTTAGCGCGCTTGCGCTGACCAGGAGGGCTCTCCGGTAACCGGTGGCAATATAAACAACAATGGAATAGATGAGAATGAAAATGGAGGCCGTACCCAGGTCACGTTGAACGAACAACAGGAGCAAGGCCAACCCGGTGACAAACAAGGTAGGAAACAAAAGCGGAATGAGACGGTTGCGGGCAGGCAGCCTGTCGGCCAGGTAAGACGCCAGGTAGGCCACAAAAAGCAATTTGAGCGGCTCGGAAGGCTGGAAATAAATCCCACAACATCCCAGCCAGAGGCGCGGCCCGGTCCCAGCCGGGTTGCTGCCCAAGAAAAGCGTCAGGGCTGTCAGGAACAGGCCACAGGCAAGCAGAATGTATTTATAACGGCGAACAAGCCCAAAGTCCGGAAAGAAGCGCGGACCGAGAGAGAAAAGGCCCAGGGTCACGAGCATCCAGATCGTCTGCCGCAGGCCGAATTCCGGCGTCAATCTCCACACGGTAAGCAACCCCCAGCCGGTCAGCAGGGCGGCAACAGGCAGCAAGTAGGGATCGCGGTCGGGCAGCAGGCGCGCATAGTTTCGCTGTGTAAAACGAAAGGCAATAAGCCACGCTACCAGGCCAATCCAGTGAGACCATTTATAGTCTACCTGCCATGATCGCTCACGGACCGCCGGGGACAAGGTCAGGATGACAGAGAACACAAGAAGGAAGACGCCTGCCAGTTTGAGCAAGCGGCTTTCCAGTTGTTCGTTCATTCTTTTGACAAAAATTAATGGATATATTTGCGAATGAGCAGGTCGAGCTTTTCGCGCGTATCTTGCGGGATCATATCTGGACGAGTGATGAGCGCGGTGGACAAGGCTTGGCCACACTCACATTCGCGCGGCCCGGAAAGCGACCGGGCCAGGTTGCGAATGGTTTCCTGCGCAATCTTGGTGTTCCTGTTGAGTATTTGGATGACCATTTCCACCGTAACCGGCGATTCACTGACGTGCCAGACGTCGTAGTCGGTAACATGCGCCATGACAGCGTAGCACAATTCCGCCTCGCGCGCCAGGAAGGCTTCAGGGGAGGCGGTCATGCCGATCAGCGACATACCCCATGAACGGTAGGTATGGGATTCAGATTTTGTCGAGAAACGCGGCCCTTCGATTGTAATGAGCGCACCGCCTTTGTGAACGGTCGCCGCAGTTTCTTGAACCGCTTTCTCTAGTTGCAAAGACAGGTGCGGACAAAAAGGCTCTGCTACGCTCGCATGAGCCACAAGCCCCTCCCCAAAGAAGGTGCGCGCGCGCCCTTTGGTATTGTCAAATATCTGGTCCGGGATCACGATGTGACCGGGGGCGTAATCTTCCCGCAAAGAGCCGCAAGCGGATATGCTGACAATCCTCTCGACGCCAAGTTCTTTGAGCGCGTAAATATTGGCGCGGTAATTGACTTCTGACGGTGTGATATGGTGCCCGATGCCGTGCCTGGCAAGGAAAGCCAGGCGCTGGCCTTCGAGTTCCCCCACCACAATGGGAGCGCTTGGTTCCCCAAAAGGCGTCACAATCTGGTATTCCTGTGTGTTCTGGAGCCCAGGCATCTCGTACAGACCTGAGCCGCCGATCACTGCGATGGTCACATGTTCGTTCATTCCGGTTCTCCAGTCGATTCTATCCGTTGCGTGGGTGGGCTTGCAGGGTCTACGCCCAGGTTGAGCGTTATGAGCGTCTTGCCACATTCAACCTGGTCGCCATTTATGATTACGGTCGGGGTGGTAAGCATTTCTTTGTTCAGGCGCGTGCCATTGGTAGAACCGAGGTCCTCCAACCACCATTGCCCATGATGGTACGAAAGGCGCGCATGGCGAATGGACACGGTATCATCCTGCAGGGCAACATCACAATGTAAATCGCGTCCAATTAAAATTTCAGCCTGCGAAAAGAAGCGCGGCTGGGGAGGTAAATCCGCCGCCTGGGTGATCAAGTTTATACCGGGGATTTTGCGGGTTGCAAGGAACGTTCCCCGGGAATGCAGGTCGCGCCAGATTGTCCACAACGCCCAGAAAAGGAACGCATACAATGATACAGCCAAAAGCACCCGCAGCGCGAGGACAATGGGAGCGCTCATTATTGAATATCGTCTCTGAATTTTCCGGTTTGTCGGTTCAAAGATGCGGTCGGCCGTTCTGTCGAAGCGGGACTCAACGGGGAAGTATCCGTTAAATCTACACGCGAAGGAGGATTATCCTGCCCGAAAACAAGCGCAACCCCCGCAAGCGAGATGACATCACCCGGATAGAGAACCGATTGATTGGTCTTTTGCCCGTTGATGTATGTGCCCCCGGTCGAGTTCAGGTCAAAGATCACATAGCGACCTTTGATCGCACGCAATTGGGCATGGTTTCGAGAAATACGCGGATCGTCAATAACGAGTTGGTTGTCCATCCTGCGCCCAATATTGACGACGGATTGACTGAGAGGAAATACTTTCACCCCGTCTACGATCAAAAACGCATTTTCAGGCGCCGCATCGGTTGGCTGCCCTGTATCCGCTTCCTGTGCAGGGGTCATGCCTTTTGTATCTGCAACAGACTCCACCTGGTGAGAGGCGATCACGTCAAAGAAATCTTCGTCCTGGTCCAGGTTTTGGGTAATTGAAATGGTTGGAGGCGCAACAAAATGAAAACCCGCCTCCTCGCCGACAGCCGTCAAAGAGGCAATCATGGTCTCTAATAAGCGCGGATCTTGCCAAGTTGAAGCCTGACCAGGGTGAACAACCAAGGTAAACACATTCGGGGCCAATTCGCTGCCATCGTCATCTGTAATAATATTACCTTTCATCGCCTCAGCCAATTTTTGAATGACGATGCTTTGCGCCTTGAAACCAGGAAGGGCGCTCATCAATTTGACCTCAATCAAAGCCTGCAAGCGAGATTCAAGTTGTTCCAGTTTTAGTTTCATGCCTAACTGCCCTTTTTTCGGTGGGTAAACCTTTTCTTGTATTATAGAGGCCAGGTGCTATTTTCGCAAGCCCGCGAATTGACCGACAGGCAAGGCCGGCCATACAGAGATTACAAGTTTTTCCCGCAATTCGGGCAATTCGTTTCGCCTTTGGGTACTACGAAACCGCAACCAGGGCAGGTTGCTGGGTGTACATTGCCTAAAGGTGCGCCACAAGCAAGGCAGGCTGCCTCACCAAGCGGGTTGGCCGCCCCACAGTACTCGCAAGTAAGCCGGCTGAGTCGCTCAGAAAGTTGGTGAGACGCGCCGGCAGCCGCAGCGTTGCGCGCAATGACCTGCCACACATTCTCGCTCAATTGCAAACTTTCGATGTCCTGCGCAAGATCGTCCAAACGTCCAAGTAAGTTGAATGGATTGCGCAACAGGGAAAACGCTGTTTGTCCGAGGCTGGCTGCGACACCCAACCAAGCCTGCTGACCTAACTCCACCATAATCCCGTCGGTCACTTTTTGGATGGTGACCGTCAACGCTGTCTGCCCGCCAGACATCGCTCCCTGGCGGGTTCCAATCTGGACTGCCAACCTGTCGCTATGGCCGAGAACCTGGGCGCGAAAGTTGCCGCGGTTGAACTCTGCAAGCAACGCTTGGGCAATGTCCGTAGGAGAAAGGTTGCCGTGAAATATTCGTCTGTCCATATTTTCGATTATAATCGCCTTCTTGATTTCTTGAATCCAATATACGCAAATGAAACAATTCTGGTTCAAACTTCCTTTCTGGATTTTCTTTACGCTGGGGGGACTCTTTACTCTCTCGATCTTTCGCGGGACCCTTGTCCTGGCCCAACAATTGACGCCGGGGCCAACCGATGTATTTATCACCGTGACATACGCCGAACAGATCAATGTGCGCTCCGGCCCAAGTACGGTTTTATACGAAATAATCGGCAATATGCAGCCCGGCGAGACAGCCTCCGCCCTGGGGGTATCGCCTGGCCGAGACTGGGTTAAAATCGTCTTTCCGGCCGGCCCAGGTGGCACGGGGTGGGTACACACATCACTGATTTCTGTTTCTTCCGGGAACCTGCAGGTGCTCGAACCTCCCCCCACGTCAACACCGCTGACAACACCAACGATCGACCCTACCCTTATGGCTGCATTTATTCTTGAGCCGACTACAACGCGCTTGCCTACCTTTACCCCACCGCCTCCATTAGTCATCCCATCTTTCACCGAAGCGCCGGATGTATCCCAAGCATCCAATTACCCATTGGGAGCAATCGCGCTCGCACTGGGCATCCCAGGCTTGGTTGGTCTCATATTCTCTTCACTCTTTCGGGGGCGTTGAAATTGAAAGCGGGGAAGATGCCCGGCTGGCACAAGACTTACATCGTTATGGTCACCCTGGGTGTGTTGGCGCTGGGTCTTGCTCTACCCAAAGCCTGGGTGGTGCAAGCACAACAACCCACTGGCTCTATCCCGACAGTCACAGGAACGACTTCAGGACCTTTCGTGACCGTGTACGCGGACTTGCCTCAAGTTGACGTTTACGCAGGTCCGAGTTCATTCCTTTACCCGGCAGTGGGCGTCTTGTTAGCAGGTCAAAGCGCCCCCGCCTTGGGACGCGCTACCGACCAGGATTGGATCCAAGTGCGATACCCAGGCGTTCCGGGATCAACCGCATGGATATATGCACCCTATGTCAGGATTTCACCAGGAGCGCGCCTGCAAATCGTCAAAGCCCCTCCAACGCCAACGCCCTTTTCCACGCCCACAATTGACCCGACTCTGGCAGCCGCTTTCATCGCTCTCGAGACGCCCACACGGCTGCCGACCTTTACGCCACCAGCGCAACTGATTGCGCCGACATTTGTTGATGAAAATATCGGTCGCGCCACCCGCATACCTGTTGGACTGGTTATTTTCATCCTGGGCTTTATTGGCGGTATGGGGGTATTGCTATCATACCTTAGAGGTCGATAAACCAAAAAACAACAACTGGCCGGCCGCCACTTCCACATTTTGCAACCGAATCAATTACTACAGTCGCACGAGCTACCACAGGCACATCCTTCACCCTGGTTTTGTTTACGCGCACTTGGCGCATTAACAGCAAATCCGGTCCCATGTTGCGGATCATTGACAAAGTCAATGGTAGCGTCGCGAAGATAATCTATAGAGACGTTATCTACCACAAGATTGATGCCTTCTGCGGCGATCATTGTATCATCTTCCGCAAAGTGATTATCCAGCGCCATACCAAACTGCACACCACAGCAGCCTCCTCCAGAAGCATAAACACGCAAAGCGTATCCTTCGAGTTTTTTTTCTGCCAGGATATCACTCACTGCTTTGGCGGCAGCAGGACTGATTGTAATGAGGTTACCCTCAATTTTTTGCGACATGGGATATCTCCTTGCATCTTTGAAGTGGATGTATGTTATCAAAATTGTGGATTACTGTCAACAAGAACTTCCAAAACTTTTGAGTGCTCGCAGGAAATAAGCGACTGTCACCTCCACGCAGCTATATCTCCTCCACCCGCACCAATTCCCGGTTGTTGTACTTGACCGCCACCCAGCCGTCCACCGGATAGGTGATCTTCAACCAGGTCTCCGAAGGCGAGACCTCGTTCAACTCGGTGCCGCGCACTTCTTCGTTACGCAGCAGGGTGGTGATCTTGGCAAAGGAAGCGCCGGCCGCCGTGCGGACGTTGACGCCCAGCCCCGAGACCACCGTGCCAGCGTACTTGTCCTCGGAAGGCGGCGGGGGGACGAACACATAGCCGTCCAGGTAAGACTGGAATTTGGCCTGATCCCCGTTGAAGTAGTTGTAGTCCGGCGCTTCACGGTACTGCCACCACAGCCAATCCGTCCATACGCCGCACAGGTCAGGCTGCATAATGGTATTGTTGTAGTGCGCAACCCACAGCGGCATGGCCGCCAGTTTACTGTAGAGCGACTTCAATTTGAACACAGGGGAATACCAGCCAAGCAGGCTGGCAAAACCAGGGGCGGTGTAGATACCGCCCGGTTGGCCGCTCCAGGCAGTAAATTTGTCTATGACCGCTTCGATCAAGCCATTGCCCTGGTAGGGGGTTCTGCGGTACAGCCGGTCGGGCATCCCGATCTTTGGCTTCTCGCAGTCCCACCACCAGCCCAGCGGACCGAAATTCATGTCCGGGAAAGCCTGCTTGATGGCGCCCATGTGATAGCCGCTGTCGTAACGGCTGTCGATCAGCCAATACAATCCCCACGGGACGCCCGCCCGTTCACAGTCCGAAATGAACGTTTTGGGGAGGGAATAAAAGCCTCCCTGCCCGGCCTTGCAAATGATGCCGCGCGTTCCCTTTGCCAGTTCCTGGGCGGGGTCCCACACGTTCCCAGCATACACATCCAGCATCCGCACCGGATAGAGTCTCTCCCTTTCTTCCAAGACGGTCATGGTTCATCTCCTTTCCAACGTAGCCGCTGCTTCTATTATACGACATACTGGGAATCCACCCCCATTTGCCGTTTATGCCACTCCCTGAGCGCCAGGTAGGTCACCGGCGCGCCCGGCTGCAAGCCGGTCAGTTTGACCTTCTTCCCGCCAACCAGCAGCAATTGCGCAAAATAGACCTTCCCATGCCGGGTATTCTGGTAAGCCAACTGCGCCGCCTGGATCTCCGCCGCCCGGATGAGCCGCTCGCGGAAGAGGTATTCGATCCTCAGCGCACCCGCCTCCAGGACGACCGCACGCGGCGCAGTCGCCAGGGTAACGACCAGGAAAAGGCCGAGCGCCGCAAACAGGACCAGCAGGATCCACGTCTCCTCACCGGACTGCGAGAGGAAAAATGCGCCGCCAGCCAAAACAAGCAGCACGATGGCTATCGGCAAAATGGAAGACAAGCCGCGCCTCATTTCATCGAACGCGGGCGGGGCGAACAGGTCTGGCCGCTTGTCGCCGATGTGTGTCACGATCTCCTCGAAGCCGGGCAGGTGCGAATGGATGGCAACGGTCACAGAGCCGTCCATGTCCTGCAGCTTGAGGCTGTTGTCGTTGCCCTTCACCTGCCGGATCTCACTCCACGACAGGCTCTTTTCCATCCACACCATCCTGGAGGAAATCCCCGTCGCGGACATGCTCACGGAATAACTGAACATGACAACGGCGTAGATCGCACCGAAAACAGCGAACACCCCCATCGTCAGGGCCGTCGTCAATTCTGTCCCGATAAAGGCCAGGACGCCCGCAAAAATGCCAAGCAGGAAAACGGCCAGGAAAGCCAACACCATCTCGCTGCGCGTATGACGGTAGATGCGCGGATCGTTCATGAGGACTCCTGTTCTTCTTCGGATGGGCGGGCGCGTCCGCCCTCGTTCTGACTCCGCCGGACCTGCTTCCGTTATATTATCGTCCTTGAGAATCTATCGCAACCGCAAAGATTCTTTAGACGCAGAAAAACGCTGATTTGCGCTGATCTTTCTTTATCTCTGCGTTCATCTGCGTGAATATGCGTCCCATCTTGGTTGCGGCCAGGCCACGCTTGTAAGAGAGACTCCATCGGGCGGGTCTTCAACGCGGCAGACGGGACGTCTGCCCTACTTGTTGCGCCGCTCCTGTTTTCGTTTCAAGAGAGTGGCTGCGGTCCCCAGGGGGGGTGTTTTGGATGTGGACGGGCCGGGCGCAGGAACAGACTTGCCGGTTGGAGGCTCAGGCGAGGCAGCGGCGTCTCTTTTGGAGGCGGCGGGCGGCGACTCGGCAGGCTCCCCAGTCCCCGCAGGGGAGACAGCCGCAGGCTTGGACGGGGGCGCGACGGTGCGCGCCCGATCCCTGGCCTGGCGCAGGGCGTCCAGGCGCGCATCCGGCGGCAGGGGATCGGAGGACGGTTTGCGCCTGGTAACCCTTACACGCAACGCGTCGCGCAGGCGCAGCCAGTCCTGCCGGGTCAGGATCAGGCGGCGGACAGCAACGTCGAAGGGCAGCAGCAGCGCCGCCAAAGCCAGCAGCCAGGGCCAGGCCGGGCGGGAGGCGCGCGAGGCGCCTAAGTCGTGGGAAAAAGCCCGGGCCGGGTCCGGCGAGGTCGCCTCCCCGCCAGTGAGGGCCGCCAGGCGCAGGAGCAGGTCGGGGTCCGGTTCGAGGCGGCGGTATTCGGGCGAGTAGGACAGCGTCCAGCCGGCCGTCTCGGCAAAGTTACCCGTCCCTCCCTTCAGCGCGCGTCCCGAAAAGCGGATCAGGTACACACCCTGTTGGGCGGGGGTGAAATCCGCCTCGTAACGCCCCGGCGCGCTCTGCCGCAGCGCGAGGTTTTGGGCTTCCCCGTCCGGCGCGACGAGGCTGGCCTCCACCTGGTAGCCGTTCAGGAATTCACCGCCCAGGCTGAGAGCGTCCAACGTCAGGCGCGCCTGCTCGCCTTGCAGGGAAACGTCCATTTCCAGCGCCGCCTCGCGCGACTCGCTGAGGACGGAACGCATCGCCTGCGCCCAGAAGACAGCGAACTGCTCGGAGCGCAGCCAGTCGCGCGCCCAACGCCCGCTGGCGTCGGAGGTGAAAGCCAGCGCGCGCCCCAGGCCGTATTGCCAGGTCGCCAGGATGGGATCGCCCTTGTCCGATTCGAGTACCACCTGCGCCAGCGACTTGGGGCTGGAGGCAATGTAGCCGCGCAAGGGCGGCAGGCTGGGGATGCCCGCCAGGATGGGCGAGGGGCTGGCCTGCTTGGGAAAGAAGGTCTCTTCGACGATGTAGGCGCGCGTGGCCAAGGTGGTCTCCTCGGTGAAGATGCTGGGGATGCTGTCCGCGTCGGCGGTGAAATGGTAGCGCCCGCCGCCCAGCGCCGCCAGGTCTTCCAGGAAGGGCGCAGCGTCGCGTCCCACGCCGACCGTGGAGAGCGTGATGCCGTCCTGCGTGTACAGGCTCTCCACCAGTTCGGGGATGCCGGTCGGGTCGGCGCCGCCGTCGGTGAGCAGGATGACGTGCTTCACCTTGGCCGGCTCCTCGGGCAGGACCGCGGCCATGGCCTGCAAGCCCGCCAGGATGTCGGTGCCGCCGCCGATCTGAACACTCCCCACCGCGGCCAGCGTCGCGTCCGGTTCGGTCAGGTCGGTCATCGGGACGACCCACTTGGCAACGTCGTCAAAGGCAATCACGCCGACCCGGTCGGTGGGGAACACCAGGTCGAGCGAACGGGCTACGGCTTCCTTGGCCAGTTCCAGTTTGGTCGCGCCGCCGCTGGTCTCGGACATGGAGCCGGAGTGGTCGATGATGAAGACCAGCGCCAGTTTGGGACGGCGCTGCTCGTCCTTGATCTGCATGTCCACCGGCAGGGCGGCTTCGAGCGGGGTGTCGTAGTAGCCGCCCACGCCGAAACTGCTGGGACCGCCCACCGCCGCCAGCCCACCGCCCAGGTCGCGCACGTAGGTTTGCAGGGCTTCCATCTGGTTCATGCCGAGTTCGCGCGCCGGGACGTCCACCAGCAGCACAGCGTTGTACTGCGCCAGGGATGGCAAATGGGAGGGCAGGTAGGCGGGCGTCACCAGGTCCACCGTAAAGCCGGCCGCTTCCAGGGCTGCGATCAAGGCCGAGGTCTCGTCGGGGCGCGTCCCGCCGCCGGGCAGGGACTCGCCTGCGGGCGGCGCAACAGCCAGGATGCGCGGCGGTCCCTCCACCAGCGAGAAAGCGTCCAGGCGGTTGTTCTGGTAGAAGGTGTCCCCCTGCGGGGAGGATGCGCCTTCGGGCGCAACCTGCACCTGGTAGGTCACGAAACCGGGCGTCCCGGCGGTGAGCGGCAGGCTGAAGGTCTGCGTCCCGCGCCGCAATTCATGGGCGGCCTGGTAGACGGCCTCGCCCCCGGCCAACACGCGCACCTCGGCCTGCATCGGCTGGCTGGCCTGCACCGTGACGTTCAGGTCGAACTGCTCGCCGGGGCGCAGGCGCGCGGGGGCGTCCACCTGCGCTACCAGCGCCTCCGCGCCCATTTCCGTCACGAACGGCACGACCACGATCTGCACGCCGGAAGCGGCCGCCAGGCGGGCTGCCCCCAGCGCGTCGCCGCTGGTCTGCGCGCCGTCCGAAAGGATGACCATGCGCCGCGCCGCGCCGGGCGGGAACAGCGCCAGCCCCAGGCGGATGGCCTCGGCCAGGTCGGTCTGGTTGGTGACCGGGGCCGACGCCACCAGCCCCAGTTCCGCGCCCGCCCGCATGGGACGCTCCACCAGCGCATCCGCGCCAAACAAAATGATGGCAGCCTGGTCATCCGGTCCCATCGCGGCCAACGCCGCGCGCAGGTAGTCCATCTCGGCGGTCACGGCGGCGGGCGGCATCGAATCGGAGACGTCCACCAGGAAGACGACCGCCAGGTCGTCCCCGCCGCGCACCACCTCCATCCCCGCCAGCGACAAGACCAGGCAGGCCAGGATGACCAGCCGCAGCGCCAGCGAGACGACCTCCCGCTTCTTTCCCGCGCCCGGGGCCGGCCAGCCCACCCAGGCCACGACCGGGGCAAGCAGCAGGAGCAGCAGGAAGAGCGGCGCAGTGAAGGTCATGCGCCCCCTCCCGGCCTCCCCAAAAAATCCGGTTCATTGGGAATCGGCGCGACGCACCCCCAGTTCTGGCGGTAGTTGTACTGCCGCCCGCCAGCAGTACAACTGCTGGCAAAACAAGTGGTAAAAGTCATGCGCCCCCTCCCGGCCTCCCCCAAAAATCCGGTTCATTGGGAATCGGCGCGACACACCCCCAGTTCTGGCGGTAGTTGTACTGCCGCCCGCCAGCAGTACAACTGCTGGCAAAACAAGTGGTAAAAGTCATGCGCCCCCTCCCAGCCTCCCCAAAAAATCCAAAAGGCGGATTTTTTGGGGAGGGGAAAAGGCGCGCCGGTGGTAAGCCTGCCACTCGACCAGCAGGACGAGCAGCGCCGCTCCCGCCAGCCAGGGCCACACCTCGCGCTGGCCGACCTGCTCGGAGGCAGTCGGCGCAACGGCGGCGTTCCCGACCTGGATACTGGCGCGCGGGCGGATGTCCGATTCGAGCGGGTCGAACAGGTTGACTGGAAAGGTCTGGTAGGTTTGGGTATCCTGCCCGATGAAGTTGACCGCGTAATAGCCGAGTTCGCCGGTCTCGGTAAAGGTGATGGCGCCCGCCAGCGGGGTGAAGGCATACGCCTTGCCCGACGGCGAAACGACGGCCACCTGCTGGACGCCCGGCGGCGGCAGGATGGATAGACTCTCGCCCGGCCGCAGCGCCCGGGTCGCGTCGAAGGCGGCGGGCGGGACAAGGTAATCGAGCAGGTTGGCGAACAGGATCGGGTAGGCCACTTGCAGCGGCAGGTCGCTCTCGCGCAGGTCGAAAGTCAACGCGGCGATACGGCGGCCCTCCGTTTCCCCGGCAAAGACCAGCGGCCCGGCCTGCGTCCCGACCAACGTCTCGGCCCAGGCGGGCGGTTGGACGCCCTGCGCCTGCATGACGTGGACATTGCTCCAATCTACAAAACGGGTGAGCGGATGGTCGTGCACCTGCAAGCCGGTCATGTCGTTGAACGGCTCGCCGACCGGGAAGAGTGGGTTGCCCGGCGGATCGATGAACAGCAGGTTGCCTGCGGGCAGCGGATCGGGCAACAGTCCGTCCAGCACGTACAGGTCGAATGCTTCGCCGGGCATTTGCAGGCTGCCATCGGTGCCAGGCAGGGCGCGGAAAGGCTGGATGCCCGGCAGCGCCGCCAGCACCTGCTCCAAGAACAGGTTGCCCTGCGAGACCAACAGCACGCGCCGCGCCGAGGCGGCCTGGTAGACGGCGAAGGCGCTGTCATCGAGAGGCAGGGAATCCAATTCAGCGCTTCCGCCCGGGTCGGACAGGCGCGCCTGGTAGGCGCCCGGCTGGTCGGGCAGGTCATCCAGCGTCAGGCTTTGGCTGGAGGCGGGCGGCACACTCAAGCGGCGGGCGGTGAGTAAGGCCTCGCCCAGGTAAAACGACAGCAACACGTCGCGCGCCGTTGAGCCGTAGTTGGTTACCTCGGCGAACAGTTGCGGCCCTGAAACGGAAGCGCGCAATGCCAGCGCGCTGACGGCCAGGTTTTCCCCGTCCGCGCCGATGGGCAGGTAGCGTATCTCGCCGGGCAGGGAGGGCAAGCCGCTCTCCGGCAGCCCGCCGTCGGAGACGATGACGGTCGTCACCTCGCGCGCGCCCTGCGCTGCGCCGGCCGCCAGGGCGAAGGCCGCCTGCCAGTCCGCGCCGCCCTGGGTGACCTGGGCAGACGAGAGCGCCTCGCGCAGCCGCGTGGGGTCCGTTTCAGCGGCAGCCAAAACCTGGGGCGTCTGCCCGACCAGGATGAGGGTCAGGCGCGAAGCGGGCGGGAGTCCGTTGATGAGGCCCTGGACCGCCCGGCGGGCAGTCTCGAAGCGCGAGGGCGTCGCATCCTCCGCGTTCATTGAAGCGGAAGCATCCAGCAGCACGATGAGCGAACCGCTCGCCACGACAGGCGTCGGCACGGCGGGACGGGCCAGCGCCAGCGAGAGCGCCGCCAGGATGAGCAGTTGCAGGAACAGGAGCAGGTTGCGCCGGAGTTTCTGCCAGGGCGCGTTGGCCTGCCGGTCGCGCAGCAGTTGTTCCCATAGCAGCGTGGAGGAGACCTGCGCCTGCTTGCGGCGCAATTTGAGCATGTAGAGCAGCAGGATGGGGATGGCGAGCGCCAGGAAGCCAAAGGCGGCCGGGGTGAGGAATTTCATCTATTTTACGATCCCGGCCCGGCGCATTTCGAGCAGCAACGCCCGATCCCAGGGCAGGCTGGTAGCCAGTTCCAGGTAACGGACGCCCTGCTTGCGGCAAGCCGCCTGCGTGGATTGCAGCCAGGCGCGCGCCCGCTGGCGGTAGAGCGAACGCAGCCCGCCGTCGAGCGAGACGTCCTGTTCGTGGCCGGTCTCGATGTCCACCAGTTGCAGGTCGCCAGCCAGCGGCGGATCGAGTTCGTCGGGCGCAAGGACGTGCAGCAGGGCGGCTTCATGCCCGCGTCCCAGCGCTTGGCGCAGCCCGGCCTCCCAGCCTTGCCCTGAGCCTGGTCGAAGGGCCTGCGCCGACAGCAGGTCCGAGAGCAGGATGACCAGCCCGGCGCGGCGCGGCGTGACGAAGAACTGCCGCAGCGATGCCTCCAGGTCGGTCTTCCCCTGTGCTTCGAGCCCCTCCAGGAAGCGGAACAGGCGCGGAAGGGCGGCCTGCCCGCGCGCGGGGCCAAACTCCTGCGCGACGCCGCCATCCCGTAAAGCGGCCGCGACCAGCCGGTCGCCGGAAGCCAACGCCACCGCGCCCAGTCCGGCCGCCAGGCGCAGGGCATACTGGAACTTATCCAGATCATTTTCGCCCCATCCCATCGAGCGCGAAGCGTCCAGCAGGATGTAGACGGCCAGGTCTTCTTCCTCCTCGAACAACTTGATGAAGGGACGCTCAAGTCGCGCGTAGATGTTCCAGTCCAGCCGCCGCAGGTCGTCGCCGGGCGCATAGGCGCGATAGTCGGCGAACTCCACGCTGGCCCCGCGCCGCGAGGAACGGCGCTCGCCCTTGATGGCCCCGGCGCGGATGCGCGCAGCAACCAGTGTGAGTTGGGTCAGTTTGCGCAGGGTGGGTTCGTCGAAGAGCATGGGGTTAGAGAGGGTAGAGAGCAGGGAGGGGCGGGTGAAACGTGAAACGTAATGCGTAAAACGTAATGCGTAAATTGCAAATCTAAAATCTACATTGGCAATGCGCCCAGCAGTTCAGTGACGACCGCATCCGGCTTGACGCCTTCGGCCAGGCCATCGAAATTCAACAGCAAGCGATGTCGCAACGCTGGCAGGGCCACCGCATGGACGTCCTCGAAGGCGACGTTGTACCGCCCGGCCAGCAGGGCGGTCACTTTCGCGCCCAGCATCAGCGCCTGCCCGCCGCGCGGCGAGACGCCGTACCGCACGTACTTCTTCACCAGCGGCGCGGCCTGCGGATCGTCGGGATGGCTCGCCAGCACCAGTCTGGCAATGTACTCGCGCACGTGCGAAGCGACAGGCACAGCCCGCGCCAGTTCGCGCATCTGCACGATGTCAGCGCCGCTGGCGGCCCGCCCGGCCGCCGGTGTATCCTTGCCGGTGGTGCGCTCCAGGATTTCGGCCATCTCGCCCACGTCCGGCAGGTCCACGTTTACTTTGAAGAAGAAGCGGTCCAATTGCGCTTCGGGCAGCGGATAGGTGCCTTCCATCTCCAGCGGGTTCTGGGTCGCCATGACGAAGAAGGGTTCCTCCAGCCGGTAGGTCTGCTGCGCCACCGTCACCGAGCCTTCCTGCATGGCCTCCAGCAGCGCCGACTGGGTCTTGGGCGTAGCGCGGTTGATCTCATCCGCCAGCACCAGGTTGGCGAACAACGGCCCGGGCCGGAACTGGAACGAGCGCCGCCCGTCCTGGTCGGCCAGGATTTCGGTACCCAGAATATCAGACGGCATCAGGTCGGGGGTGAACTGGATGCGCGAGAACTTCAAGTCCAGCGCCTGCCCCAGCGTGCGGATCAGCATGGTCTTGCCCAGGCCGGGCACACCCTCCAGCAGCACGTGTCCACCGGCCAGGATGCTCACCAGGACAGGCCGCACCACCTCGGCCTGGCCAACGATCACCTGCCCCACTTCACGTTCGATCTGCTCGGCGGTCTGGCGGAATTGTTCAATAGCGTCCCCTTTGGGGATGGAAAATTCGCTCATGGCTCCCTCACGGTTTCAAGGCATCGAAATAATTACGGATGACCTGCATGAACTGGAGCGGCACCTGGCCGTTCTCCAGCGCGCGGCGGTTGACTTCCTCGTACTGCGCGTACACCTCGTCATACGGCACCAAACTTTCGCCTTCCTTCCCTGGCGCCGACGGTCCCACGCCGACCACCTCCCCGTCCTCGCCCGCTTCCGGCAGCCCCACCAGCGGCCCATCCTCGCCGCCCAGCAGACTCGGCGCGTAGATCGGCTCGTAGGCCTTCTGCCCGCCGTCGCCCGGTCCGTTGTCCTGCGGGATGGGAGAACTACCGGCTTCGCCCCCCGGCTGGGACGAACCCGCCTCGCCCTCCCCTTGTCCTGCCCCCGCGCCCCCAGCCTGCGCCCCGCCCTGGTTGCCTCCTGCGCCCCCCTGCGAGCCAGCCGCGCCCTGGATTCCCTGCCCGCCGCCGGCTGCCAGCACCCGTCCCGCGCCCTGCCGCAACTGACTGGCGCCCTGCCCGGCTGCCTGCGAAAAAGCCATCCGCTGGCCGGATTGCGCCAACGACTGGGCGGCCTGCTGCAGGGCCTGTTGCGCGGCCGCCAGGTCGCCTTGGCGTAGGGCTTGCGCGGCCTGGTTCAACTGCGCCGCCAACTGTGGGTCTATGGAAGCCAATGACTGCGCCAGCGTCTCCAACTGGCTCGCCAGCGCTTCGGCTTCCGCCTGGCCCAGGTTGCTCACGTCCAACTGGCTCAATTGCGTGGCGGCAGCCACCGCATCGCCCTGCGCCAGTTGCTGCCCCACCCCTTGCAGCGGACTGCCCTCCTGCAAGGCCAATTGCCGGCCGGCCTCGCCCAGGGCGCGCGCCAGTTCCTGCGCCTGCGGGTCGCCCAGGGCTTGCAATTTCTCGCCGGCGGCGGTCAGCGTCGAGACCGAACCCTCCAGCGTGGGATTGTCCTGCAGGGCGTTCAAGGCCTCTTCCAGCGGCTCGGACAGGGCGCGCTTCTGCGTCTCGCTCAAGACCGGGTCATTTTCGATCTTCACCAGCATCTCGGCAATAGCCTGTTCCTGTTCCTGCACCGCCGCCTGCACGGCGCGCGCCTGCTGGGCGGCCTGGAACCAGGCCTCGCCGCGCCATCCCACCAGGCCGATGGCCAGCGCCAGGGTCAGCGCCAGCAGGCCTTCGGTCGGGGAGAAACGCAGGGGCAGGTCGCGCGCGGGTTTCACCTTTTGGGCGGCGTCCCAGGCGTCCTCCGCTTGCCTCTGCAACATGTCGCTGGAGGGGGCGTCCGCAAATTCCAGCGCGGTGCTGACGCGCTCGTCCAGGTGGAAGACGCGGTCGCAATAGCGCGCAGCCTCCAGCGGACGCAGCGGCCACAGGTACGCCAGTCCGCCTGCCAGGAAAAGCGCGACCAACGCCAACGCGCCCGCCAGCGCCAGGAACTCTACCCGCAGCAGGCGCGCCTGCCACACCCCGGCCGCGCCGAGCAGCAGGGCCAGCCCCAGCCCAATGACCAGTCCGCGCAGGGCCCAGGCCAGGCAGCGCCGCAAGCGCAGCCAGCGCATCCAGCCTTCTAAAATAAGAGAAAGCTCGCTCGAAGCACTCATCACCTTATGCCTTCCGTTTTACGTTTTACGTTTTACGTTTTACGCCTCACCGCTCCGGGCGTTTGACGAAATACACACTCAGAAGCACCATGAAGCCCGCCAACAAAAGGTAGATCAGCGTGAAGAGGATCCACGGCGACGGCAGGTACAGCGTATTGCTGCCGATCAAGGATGAATTCGAGGCGGCATTCGTATAGAACAGGTTTTGCTCATCCACCAGGATCATCTCGCTGAAGATAGCCGCCAGCAGCGGATTGGTCGAAATCAACAGCCACAATCCCAGGTTCATTATGCTCTCGTAAGCAGCATCCAGAATCGCATTCGAGTAGTAATAGGAAGCCTCGCTGAGGGCGATCAGCAAAAAACCGGCCCCGCCCACCAGCGCGGTGAGCAGGATGGCGGCATACGAAGAGACCGTAGCAGCAGTGGTGCGCTTCAGGATACTGGAAAAGAACAGCCCCAGCGCGCAGAAGAAGACCGCCGTCACGACCAGCAGCAGGCTGGAGACCAGCAATTCCGCAATTCCCACCCCTCCCAGTAGGAAGGCGATGCTCTGGATGGGCAGGGCGGAGAAGATGAGCAGGAACAAGAAAGCCAGCGACGAACCGAGTTTCCCCATCACCAGGGAGCGCGCCGACAGCAGGGTGGTGCGCAGCAGGTCGAAGGTCTGGCGCTCGCGCTCGGCGGCGATCGCGCCGGAGGTGAGCGCCGGGCCGATCAAAGAAACCAGCGTCAATTCCAACAGGACGACCGTGCCGAAGACCGCCTTGCCCACACCCTGGCGGTAACCGGGGTCCCAGCGGGCGTAAGAGCCTTCCGATGCGCTCAGGGAATAGATCAAAACGGTCAGCAGGCCGACAACCACCAGGTAGGCCATAAGCAAGGCAAAGCCCTGCCGGCCGCGCATCCGCCCGCGCAGTTCTTTGCGGATGACCGGGTTTTCGACCAGGCGGCGGAGCAGGTCGCCCAGCCAGGCCAATCGTTTACGGGGAGCGGCGGTGGCCGCGGATTCCATCCTGACTCCTTTTTCTACGAAACGATCCCACGCGTAGCGCGCAGGAAGACTTCTTCCAGGTTCTGCGTCTCTTCGCTGAAACGCACCACCGGCAGGCCCTGTTCCAGCATGGCGGCCAACAGCCCTTGCAGGGATTGGTCGTCGCCGCTGAATTCCACTTCCAGGGAGGGCCAGTCGGCGCCTCCCAGCCCATCCTGCGGGCGAACCGCCACAACGCCGGGCAGGCGGGAGAGCGCAGCCTGCGCCCCTTCCCTGTCAACGCTGGGCAGGAAGGCCACGCGCACCAGGCGGTGCGGCGCAAGTTGCTGGCTGAGTTGGTCGAGCGTGCCGAGCGCTGCCAGTTTGCCCTCTTCCATGATGCCGACCCGTGTACACAGTTCGGCCACGTCTGCCAGGATGTGGCTGGAAAAGAGGATCGTCTTTCCCAGACGCGCCACTTCCAGCAAAAGTTCCCGGATCTCCACGCGGGCGCGGGGATCGAGGCCGGAAGCAGGTTCGTCGAGGACGAGAACGCCGGGGTCGTGGATCAAGACGCGGGCCAGTCCGAGGCGCTGCTTAAGTCCACGCGAGAGCGTGTCCACCATATCGTCACGGCGGTGGGCGATGTCCACCAGGTCGAGCAGGTCGCGGATCAGGGCGGCGCGCTGCGGGGCGGGGATCTTGTAGCAGGCGCCGAAGAAGTCCAGGTATTCCCACACGGTCATGTCGCCGTAAACGCCAAAGGTATCGGGCATGAAGCCGAGCAGGCGGCGCACCTCGCGCGGGGATTTGGCGACCGAGTGACCGCCAACGCGCATCTCGCCTTTGTCCGGTTTGAGCAGCGTGACCAACATGCGCATGGTGGTGGTCTTGCCCGCGCCGTTGGGACCCACCAGCCCGAAGATCTCGCCGCTCTCGATGGACAGGCTGACGCCGTCCACTGCCGCGCGCTGACCGAACTTTTTGCTCAAGCCTTCGATCTCGACGATCGGGGTCATGGGCCCACCACCAGCGTAACCGTCGAACGATAGATCTCGTACCAGCCGCTCTGGTCGCCCTCCAGTTTGAGGCGCACCTCGCCGTCCGCGCTGACGTAACGCCAGGGGGCAGGGACGTCTATGCTGCCCCAGGACTGGTATTGCACAGGCGCCCACGTCTCGCTCTCGAAATCCCACAGGAAAGCCCGCGGGAGATCCGCGCCCGCAGCGCCGTCCAAATCGAGGGTGAGGATGCGGACAGAGACATCCGGCAGGGGCAGCGCGACCTTGAAGCGCAGGATGTGTCCCTCCGGCGGGAAACCATAGCCGCTATAGGGAGACCTGTCCGGCAGGGACGATTCCCAGGCAAACAAGGAGGGAGGCAGGCGCAGCAGCCCCGGCCCGTAAGCGACCGACGGCTCGAGCAAAGCAATGTAGAGCGTTGCGCCAGCGACGCGCGGCTGTGCATCCCGCAGGCCAGCCTCGAGCGCAGACTCGTCCAGCCAGCCCATCAGGAAGACGCCCCAATTGCTTATATATGCAGAGTTCGTCGAGAGCGCAGCCTGGAATAGCGCTTCCTTTCTCACGCTTTCTTCGTCATCAGCGGTACTCCACGGACTCCCATAGTAGTAGGATGAAGAAGGAAAAATATCATAATAAGACATATTGCCCGATGAAGCCTGCAAGGACAGGTCGAGTTCCGGGCTTGCATCGCCAGGAGAAAGATCGCCCAATTCCTCATAACCGCCCGGCGTGACCAGCATGGCGTCCCTCAAGGGATAGGCGCCCAGGTTGGTCACCTGGCCGGCCAGGGTGGCGCCCAGGTCGTCTACCGTGATGACCAGGTCGTGTTCGAGCGGCAGGGCGGGGATGTTCCCATCCAGCGCGACCGTTTTCATCCCGCCGCTCTCCACGCGCACGTCCGGCAGGACGGTCTGTGCGCCGTCTCGCAGCGACAGCCAGCCGCCGGACTGCAGATCGCTTCCGCTCCCGCTAAAGGGCAGGCTCAAGAAGCCGTCGCCCGACTCGAGCGTGTACATGGCGCGGCGCGGCGAGTACACCCCTACCAGGGCGTGGACGCGCGCATCCTCCACCCCTTCCCAGGCCTGCACGACCGCCAGGCGGTTCAGCGCGGGCTTCCTGCCCAGCGTCAGGAAACCGGAAAGGTAAGCCAGGAACGTGAATCCCACCACCAGCGCCGGGACGGTCACCCAGGCCAGGTCGGGGCGTTTGACGCGCCGCAGGAACAGGAAATTGAGCGGTCCGACGACCATCACATACAGTCCTAACCAGCCGCAGATCAAAAGGATGGACGGGATGCCCAGTTCGGAGAGCGTAGAGAGCGCCCGGTTGGCTTCGTAAGTGTCCCACTTGCCGTCTGCCCAGGGCGGGCGAAAGGGACGCTCCGCAAACAATTGCGTATAAAGCGCTGGGATGCCGTTCCACTTGTTCAACGGCTGCAGGCCCGGGTCGGCGGCCAGGAACCAAACGCGCCCGAAGCCGATCTCCCGCACAGCCAGCAGCGGGACGCCCTCCTGCCAGACGAGCGCGCGCGCGCCCTCCCGCATCCGCCCGGACGCCAGGACTGCTCCCGTTTCCAGGGTCTCTGCCCCCTGAAAGTAAGACGACAGCGCGGACAGGTCCGCAACGCTCCTGCTCCCGCTCACCTCGACCGGCAGGAATTCCTCCAGCCCGGCCAGCGTCACCTGCCAGCGCGGCCCACCGACCGCCAGTAACTGTCCGCCGCCAGCCAGCCACAGTTCCAGCGCCTGCCGCTGCTCTGCCGTCAGCACGCCCGTATCCACGCCGGAGACAACCAGCGCATCCAGCGCATCCCAGCCCTGCGCCTGCCCCGGCAGGTCGGAGGGCTGCAATTCGGCCACACGCACGAAACCGTCCTGGAGTTGGATAGCGTTCAGCGCGGCATAGGGCGCAGGGTTTTCCACCAGCAGGCCGACCAGCAGGCTCTCAGGGGACAGGCACGAAACCTTCAATTGCTGCTTGGCCAGCGTCTCCCCCTCAGAAACCAGGCTGACGGTCAGGGTACGCAAGATTTCGGGAGGTTGGACGTACAGGAAGAATTGCTTACGGGAAACGGTGGGCAGGCTGACGTCCACAGCGTAGGCCGCGTTGCCCTCCTGGCCCGTTTTGGTAGCCACCTGGACGCGCGCCTCCAGGCCCGCCCCCCTGTTCTCCACCGTCACCTGCACCGGGATCCATTCCCCCTCCATGCAATAGCCGTCGAAACCGGCCTGGGCGCTCAGGGTTAAATCCGCCGACTTCTGGGCGCGCGCTGCCCGCCCGCCAGGCAATTCCGGCGCAAACGCAACCAGCGCCGCGGCCAGCAGCACGCAAAAGGACAGACCGGTTCGATACCTTTGGCTCAAGAAAGCGCTCCCTCGACCAGTGAATTGGGATGATGATACCATAATCCCCATGCTCCACCGGCAGAGGGGGGACAAAGGAGGGAGGCAAACCTACACCCGGGATGAGGAGATTGTGGAGCCAGTGACCTGCCTCCCCGCCTCGAACATCTTCCCCCGCAGGGACTCGACCACTTCGACAGGCTCGACACGACGCCCGCGCCACCACCCCCGCAAGACCAAACCATCGACGATAGACCATTGACCATTGTCTTTCCACACTTGCACCTGGAGCAAGTGCAGGTATCGTCTATTCACACTGAGTTAGCTCTCACGAATCTGCTTTCTCCAAATCCAACCTGCGAGGAAGAGTAACCCGATCACAGTGGGGACTCCCGCGATGATCGCATAAGTAATCCAGGGAAAACCGCGATCACGGAAAAAGACCACATACCAGATCGCCCAGCCGATAAACAGGGCTGCGCCGACCCACTCCCGTTTCCAGGCAACATAAATGGCAATCGCCAGCAAAATGGATGGAAGCAGGTGCATAAACAGGGCAAGGAGCGTTCCCCAAAAGCCAAGCCCTTCCTCGAACACATCGAACGCAAACAGGCTGATGAACAGCACGAACACAATGCCCGCGATGCGCGGCGTCCAAAACAGGTATTTTTTGAGTTTCGGATTCATGGCATCCTCCGCTATCATCATAGCGCGGTTATGTATTAATTAGGTTAGAATTTCTGCCGGGACGTTATTTTCTGCGAGTATAATATCTTTAGCCAGTACCTTCGGCTGGCAAGGAGAACGAAATGTTACAACAAGTGACCATTCAAACCAGCGACGCCAAACGCCTCAAACCACTTATCAAAAGCGCCATCCGCATCCAGTTGGAAGACGTTGAACATGGCATCCAATTGACGCGGGAGCGTCTGGCGGGCTTCGAGAAAAAATTCGGCATGAGCACGGCTGAATTCGAGCGTCGTTTCCATCTTGGCGATCTGGAAGAAATGCTGGAATTCATCGAATGGGAAGGCGAGATCGAAACGCTCCAGTTGCTTGAAGAAAAGAAAAGCATTATTCAGTCGGCGCATATCAAATGATCGAGCAATACGTTCAATCGCTGGAACGTCATATCCGCATACTTGGGAAAAAGATACGCGGGTTCGAGATCGTCCCGCAAAGGCGCGAGGAAGAATTCGCATTCATCAGTGGTGAAGTCAGGTTTTCAGACGGCACATTCCTGCACTTCCACAAATACGTGGAACTCAAAGAAGGATACGCGCCGCTACAAGTACGCCTATCATTATCAGCGCGCCGATGAGACAGTCATCTTCCGTTACGATAACACTCGCCATTTTTCAAACCTGCCCACCGCGCCGCATCACAAACACATTGGGGAAACCGAAGTCATCGCGGCAAATGCTCCCGATCTGCAATCCGTTTTGAAGGAAATCGAAGCCATCATCGGGGCATAACAATAACCATCTCCAGTTACCTTTTACCACTTACCAAATTCTTCAACTCATTAATTTCACTTGCCATCACACTTTCCAACCGCGCCAAGCGTTCCAGCGTCACAGACGGTTTTTCGTGATAGGCGGCATCCGCGTCCACCTGGCGGTAGCGGCTGGCGGAAAGGTCATACTTGTTCGCCCGCACCTGCTCCTTTGTCACCCAGAATTGGCGGGTCAAACGATCCATTTCCGATTGTGGATTGACGATTTTCGATTGGAGTTCGGCGAGTCTTGCCTGAGCGTCGGAAAGAGCCTGAACCACGGAGTCACTGAGACGCGGGGATTCTTTTTTATTTTCTCCGTGCCTTCGTGTCTCCGTGGTTTGTCCTTCTGGCGCAATCACCGAATCGAATTGCAGCCTATTGATCTCCGCCTGCAACTTCAAGCGCTTTTCCTTCAACGGAGCCAATTCCGCACGTAGTTCCACTATTCTCTGTTCTCTACTCTCTATGAACTTCTTGTTATTTCTATTCTCCCAGCACTTCAATACATCTGGAATATCGTTCTCATCTACTTTCGTCCGCTTATCATCCAGCGAAAAACCGTCGTGCTCCATATCGTAGAACCAGATGTCTTTGGTCTATGCGCCGCGCGTGAAGAACAGCACCGCCGTGCTCACGCCCGCGTATGGCTTGAAGACGCCCGAAGGCATCGAGACCACGCCGTCCAGCCGATTCTCTTCGATGATGCGCTTGCGCACCTCCACATGGGCGCGGCTCGACCTCCCTTCGGCAACACGCCATCGGGGACGATGACCGCCGCGCGTCCGCCCATATCGAGCGCGCGCAGGATCAAATGCAGGAAGAGCAGTTCACTTTTGGTGGTGTCCGACGGCAGGTCGGGGTGGACATCGCCCTTATCCACGGCGCCTTTGAAGGGCGGATTCATCAAAATGACATCGAACTCGCCCGCGCCCGCACCCCCTCCGCCTTCGGCACCTCCCCCAAATTCGACATGATACGCGTTTATGCAATCCATATTTCACTTGTCGAATTTGGGGGAGGCTGGGTGGGGGTCGGGTCGAGCATCTGCACCATCCCACTCGCTACGCTTCGGGGACGATGTCATGCGGATGATATGCCGCGGCGTGCGGAACTGTCCATTGCGCCCCGCGATGCTCAAATGCCCCAGCAGGTACTCGTACAGGCTTGCACTGAGCCGTGCCGAAGTGTCGCCCTGCACATCCTGGTTCTGCTGGCTGATCTCCATCTGGTCGATCAACTTGCACGCTTCGATCAATCCTTCGATTGCGAAGCACTCAGGACAGGCAGACTGGGCTTGCCGAAGGTCTTGCACTCGGCGGTCTTCATATACTCGCCGAAGGAATCATCCTCATCTGCCAATTTGGATAGATTGGGGAAGACCACCTTCTTAAGATGACTCAGCGCCTCCTCCGCCTTGAACTGAGTCCAATGACTCCAACGCATCTCCTTCTTAACCGACGGCTGGTACGTCGTCCCCTTGCGTTTTGCCTGTCTCTCGGCGGCATTCTCGCGGTCATCCAATCGCTTCAAGAACAACAAATACGAAAACTGCTCGATCGCATCGAGCGGGTTGGTCAGCCCCCCCGTCCAGAACTTATCCCAGAGGGCATCTACTTGTGATCGGAGTTTTGGGTCGGTTAACATGTTAGTTCTTTAACCAAGGGATTGGCGATTCGCCTAAATTTAAATCAAGGTCTAGCATTTTTGCATTAAATCTCAATTCGTTTTTTGTTTTTGCCCATGCAATAGTTGAAGCAAGCCCATCTCGAAAATCTGTTTCTGGCAAATCGCCAAATACTTTTTTGGCTCTTTGAGATGTAGTGAAGGCGTTTTTAGCTTCACCTAGCCTGTTGGGAAAAAAGGTTATATTTTCGGGTTCGCCTAAAATCTCAAATACCGCCTTTGCAGCATTAATCAACGATGCAGGTTTCTCTGAGCCTAAATTCAAAATCTGCTCATTGATATTCTCATCTAACCCAGATTGGACAATGCGCGGAATAATATCTTCGATAAAAGTAAATGCTCTGGTTTGGGTGCCATCGCCATATACTGAAATAGGTTTCTTTTGGATTGCCTGACTTATAAATATTCCAATTACACCTCTATATGGGTCACTTAAGTTCATCCTAGAGCCATAAACACTGTGAAGACGTAATATATTCCACTCGAACAAACCAAGACTTCCGTAAGCCTGAATTAAATTTTCAATAGTCTGTTTAGACACTCCATAAGGGTCTGTGGGTTCGCAAGGCATATCTTCTGAAAACGGAACGGGTTGGCGGTTCCCGTAGACAGCCATACTTGACGTAAATACAATCTTTCTTACTTTTGCCTCAACGCAACATTTCACCAAGTTGTATCCCGCTTGTACGTTTTTCAAAAAACAGGTAGCGGGAGAGTGGAAACTAACCGCTTCGCCAGAAATTGAAGCAAGATGAAAAACAATGTCTACCCCTTCAAGGATATCTGAATTGATGTTTTCCAAAGATGTGTTCTGGAAAGTGACTTTAGGATGAAGGTTCTCGACATTACCTGTAGAGAGATCATCTATCACCACGAGTTCATGCTCACCTCTAAAAAGAGAATCTACTAGGTGGCTTCCAATAAAACCTGCTCCACCTGTAATGGCTATCCGTTTTTTCATTTGATTACTTCCTCTTTGGTGTTTGCTTTGAAATAGGTTTTCTCGAATTTACAACCGTCTCAACTGCCTTGGCAAACTCAGAATCCCATGTATCTACTAGGCTGCATTCCAAAACCTCAATTAGGTTGAATGTTTGGCGAGATTTGATTTCTGCCAAGATAGCAAAAACTAATTGAACACCAGGAATTGCAAATAACCATAAATTAGAAAATCCAAGTCCTGGCAAGAGAAATATCAGCAAGATTGATATTGCAGTGCTAATTACATTTCCCAAAACAAGGCTTTTGTTTTGGTGATAAGAACTCCACATTCCCTTGTCTTTCTTGAAAATTTCTCTTTCTTTATCGCCAGTTCGGTATAAAACATTTTCCCAAATTGCATAAAGCTCATCACTAACTAAATTTGCTTTTAGGTGTTTTTCATTGATTTTGGCAAGAACCTTCCTTTTGCTTGACTTGTAAGATTGATTGGTTCCTTCAAAAAACAAAAACCAAGCCTGATAATAGATATATCCAATTAAAATAGTGCTAATCGTAAATGCTGTTATGATTTCCGCAGATGATGGATCAATAGAGGTTTTATTGGTTTGCGATAAATAAATCAACGCCAAATAGACAGTTAACGTTGTTGGAATTCCAGGGAGACCATATCGAAGTAATAGCTGTTCCATAAATTTGCCTCTTTAAGAAAATTTGACCAGAGTCGGTGTTTTGGGTTTATATTAATCCCTTAAGTCTTGCACGAGTAAATGCCGCTATGGTAAACCCATCGGTTATTTTATCGTCCGCAATCCATTCTTCAAGTTCTTGAACCGTGACCCATGTAATTGAATCTATTCCTTCATCTTCATTTGCTTGCCCAAATGAATTCAGTTTTGCGTAATAAAGTAAAGCAGAATTACCATCAAAACCAGAATCCATATGAAGTTCGCCTAAATTTATAAGTTCGCTGATTTTTCCGCCAGTTTCTTCTTCTACTTCTTTATATGCATTTTCTTCAGGAGAAAGATTCGATTCGCCATACCCTCTCGGTACTTCATAATGCCACATTCTCGTTGGGTGACGATACTGGTGAATAAGTAATACCTTATCTTCGTATACTGGCAAGACTACAACACCACGACCACCATTCAAATCTGCTTCACTAAGAACTCGACAATAACCACTTAATCGCCCATTGGGAAATTGAACTAAATCGCGAAGAACAAAGAAAAAAGGATCACTGAACACCAAGCCGATATCAGCCCAGCTTAATGGTAAATTATGTTCAATCAACGCCTTCTTTTTTTCGTGTTGCCAAGAGAAAATTCGCTCCTGATCTTTAATAATCTTGATCATAGCATTATCGTTCTGGAACAAAAAGGGGTATTTATCAATTAATGACAGGTATGTGTTCATTTGAGCAACTTCTCATCCCCTTTTATTTTTGCGGCATCTTTGAGAGCTGTGCGAACTGAACCAACTGCATTATCAAGTTTCAAGAATGGCAGCGCCCGATCTTTCAATAAATCATATCCAGTATTTCCTATAAAACCACCTACAATACCGCCCACAATTGTGCCGTAAGGCTCACCAAAAAAGGAACCTAAATAAAGCCCTGCCGCAGTACCTGCAATAGATGACCCCAATCCTGGGGCAAAGAAAGCCTTGAATTTTCTCGATTCCTTTTGTACTACTCTCCCTCCTAAGCTTTCAGCAAGAAATTCATGGTGACTTTCGAGTACATCTATAGTCTCACCGAGCCAATTCCGATATTTTGCAAAATATTCGGGGTCATTAGGGTTGAGGTCATCGTACTGTTTTATCCTTGCTCGCAACAACCATGCCTTTGCTTGGAATTTTTCATCCTTCAAAACTTGTTCAAATTCATCCCAGCCAAGATATTCAGCCATTTTTTCAGGATGTATTTCTAATACCACCCTACCTAATAGCCCGTTTTCACCGTTAAATTTATCAGCTTGAATATCGAATTTCATATCATTTTCCAATGATGTATTGGGATTAAAGTCTACTGTTGTGTAGACTCCTTTACCTTCGGCTACCGAATACCCCATCTTCTCGTTGTAATATCGATCGACAATCTTTCGAACACGAGATTGCTCATCGATATCCATTTGCTCAAGAGCATCATAGAGCGCGCTGCGGTACTCAACTTTTGAACTTGCAACTTTTTTCATGAACTTAAGGGTTTTAGATGAAATTCCATTGGGCAAATCTTTCAAAGACAAAAGCCGCGCCCATATTTGATTGCCAACTTTTTCAGCTGGAAAACTAACATTACTATATTCATTCTGTTTTAGGTACTCGTAAAATGATTGAAGTCCAGCGACTTGGGACATAAGTTCATCTACAAGGTGCTGATCGGGTATTGATGAAATAAGCCCATTTAGCATATCGCCAATTTGGAGATTGTTGCCAACACGATTTAAATTTCTTGCAACACCAGCCCTTAAATCATTATCTAATCCGACCCAACTCGAAAACTTATACGTATCATCAGTAAATCGATTTATAAGTATCGCCGTGATTGCATCATATGATGTTGCCTGCTGTTTATTGGAGAAGGCAATAGCTACAGGTTTCCAAGGGAGTCTCAGCTCGCAAAATTTAGTTGCGATTTTCATCCAAGCAACAGAGTCGACAGCTTGATTATCAGAAAGAACAACTGTATCTCCATGCAAGATCCGCATCATCATTTCAGCACGTGCCATTTCTACAACTTTCATTTGCTGTGCTTCAGAATCTGGACGCCACCACTCGTTTACGTATTTTTTCGTATGTGCAGATTTCGCGCTATCAAGTAAATCCAAGAAAATCATAGCCTTCTCCTTTCATCACCAGTTGCTAACAATCTATACCACATTAGATTGCCAATTGATTGGCAAACTCAACTACTTCTTCCACTTCCTTCTCCGTAAACCAGCGTTCCACCGCATCCGCGCCAAACATATCCAGCAGCGGCTCGTACAGGCTTGCACTGAGCGAAGTCGAAGTGTCAGCAGTTTCGAGATGGCGCTTCTGTAAGAATACGCTTTGCACGGCGCGCAAAAAGCGAATCTGGTCAGCATTGTAGTTGTGCTGGGTAACGTAAGTTTCAAACTGCCGCGCCACCAAGTCCTTGTAATCGGGCAAATATTGCATGTCCAGCACCTGTCGCACCAAGCCGAGAAAACTATCGGCGGTGTGGGCAAAGACCTTCTTCAAGTTTTCAGGCGTCACTTCCAGGTCGCCTTCGCCAAGTTCCCTGGTCAGTGCGCGCTCCAGTTCGAGCAGTTGCCAGTCGTCGATTCCAGACATCGGAAGTCCCTGTCATGCCTTCTTCTCGATATACTTCACGCCATCCATGCCTTTGAAATGCGCGCCCTGCGTCCAGAGCGTGGCGTTGTTGGCGCGCGCCGTAGCAAGGATAATGCTGTCTGCCAAAGGAAGTTTCAATTCATAGGATAGTTCAGCGGCAACAAGCGCAAGGCTGTCATCCAGATCAACGACACGCCCGTCTTTCATGATTGCCACGGCTTCAAGCGCGTCGCTCCTGTTTTTCTCGATCAAAACGCGCTTGAACACTTCGAAGAGGCTGATGGTCGGCATAAGTACTTCATCCGTGTTTTCGATAACAGGCGCGAAAAACTTTGCATTGCTGCCGTTGATGAAATACTCCAGCCAGCCAGACGAATCAATAACGTTCATACGCGGTCTTCCTCATCGCGCTCGATGTCGCTGCTCATCCCCTTTAGAAAACCGCGCGCAGATTTAATATCCCGCACAGGCACAATCTCGAGACGGTTGCCATAAATAATGAACCGCACCTTTTGCCCTGGCTTGACGTTCCATTTCTCGCGAATGGCGCGGGGAATGACCACTTGATATTTTGGGGAAAGCGTCACGGTATCCATGTCTTACTTCTCCTTATCGAATAAGAGTTCGTAAGATAATTATACTGCCAAATGTCCGCCCACTTGGGCGTGGGCGATGATGCCGCCCGCCTCCTGCAAAATACACTGGCACAAGCGATCGAGCGCCAGCGGCTTCAGGCGGGAAAGAATCTTCCAATCGGATTCGGGGAAGTTGGGAGGCATGGCCAGCACCTTTTCTTGAAGCGCCGGCTTCGGCTATTCCAACTTGCGATAAATGGCGCCTTTGCTTGACTTCGCCATCTGGGAAGTAAGTTGTTCCAATGCGGGTCGGATGTTCGTCTTGTAATAATGCATCGCCTCCGCTTCCGACGAAAACACTTGAGTTGCGCGCCATTCCTGGGGCTCTCCAATGCAACCAACATTATCCCACGTATGGACGATGGCTACAAATCCGTGGACGGCAGGATCGTAACGCACGCCTCCTTTCATCTGTATCCCTGGTTTCAGGCCCGGCAGGGATGGCGTGGATTGGGAAATCGGTTTGCGTTTTGTTTTGATACGCATGGGTTTTCAACCTCCTGCTATCTCAGGTGAGCGGCCCCGCTACGGCTTCAACGCCTTTTCCTCAGGCTTGGGCTTCGAGCCGATCTCCACCAACTGCACCTGCACCTGGTAGCGTTTCTCGCCGATCTGGATCTTGCCCATGCCGAAGAAGCCCCTCGAACCGGTCTTGAAGAGCTTCTCAGCGACGGCAAGAGTCCCGACCATATTTCCATTTTCCTTGATCTCTACAGAAAGCATGGGCATTCTCCTCTTTGGTCTGGAATTGGATCCACTTTGCCCGCCTGTTCCAACTGCGGATCGATCATTTCCTTGCGGGTGCGTTCTTCGGAGATTTGGCGGGGCATTTTCCTTCTCCCCTGCAACCGGGATAGTTAAAGTATACAACAAAATCCCCCAAATATTCCGGCAAATAGGACAAATTCCCAATTTGTCCTACCTGCATTTTCCCAGGGAGCCAATTTCCCCGGTTTGCCCCACAAGCCAGCCCGGTTTTATCCTGCCCGAATCTGCGCCACCGCCTTCTCGCGGGCTTCGGGACTGAAGCGGGCAAACTCCTCGTCGGTGAGCAACTCCTCCTGCCGCCAGTCCGCCAGGATGAGCAGCGCCTGCGAGCGCCGCCAGTCACCGAAGCAATTCGCCAGGACCTTATCGCCGTCCTGGATATACTTGTACAGGTCGAGGTAGGCGCGATGCGCCTCCCCCTCCGGGAGGTCCGCAAGCAGGTCCTGCACGCGGCGCAGGAAGCGCTGGCACAGGCGCTCGAGCGCCAGCGGCTTCAAGCGTGAAAGGGTCTTCCAATCGTGTTCAGGCAGGTCAAGTCCCATCATTTCTCCTATTTTGAGTTTGCAACAGCCAGGTCAGCGGTCGGCAGGAAGCGCGGCGGCACGCGCACCTGCGTCGCCTGCTCGAAGGCGTACGCCAGCCGGATGAGCGCCGCTTCCTGCCACGCGCCCGCAAAGAACGACACCCCCACCGGCAAGCCGAAGAGATAGCCGGCCGGGACGGTGATGTGCGGGTAGCCCGCCGCCGCCGGGTAAGAAGTGCTTTCCATATCCCAGGCATCCCCGCCGTCGCCGTTGACCAGGTCGATCACCCAGGCGGCCCCGCCCGACGGGCAGACGATGGCGTCCAACTCGTGCCGGCGCATGACCGCGTCGATGCCCTGCACGCCCGCCAGCGCGCGGCTCTTTTCCAGCGCGGCCAGGTAACGCTTGCTCGTCAGCGGCCCCTTCTCCAGCGCCTCGAGCATACGCTCCTGCCCGAAGAAGGCCAGCACCGTTTGGCTGTGCTGCTCGTTGAAGCGCACCACCTCCGCCAGGGAACGCACCGGCGCAGCCTCCCCCAGCCCGGCCAGGTAAGCGTCCAGCCCGGCCTTGAACTCGTACAGCAGCACCTCCAGTTCCGCCTTCTCGAACTTGCTGGCGGGCGGCAGTTCCACCTCCACCAGTTCCGCGCCCTGCGAACGCATCACATCCAGGCTGGACTCCATGATCGCCAGGATGCGCGCATCCGCGCCGAACAGACTCCGCGCCACGCCCAGGCGGGCGTTCTTGAGACCCTGCGGATCGAGGAAAGGCGTGTAATCGGGATACGCCCGTTCTTTCGCGGACCCGGTGGCTGCGTCCCGTTCATCCGGCCCGCTCATGGCCCCCAGCAGGATGGTCGCGTCCGTCACCGTGCGCGCCATCGGGCCGGCCGTATCCTGGCTGCGCGAGATCGGGATGATCCCGCTGCGGCTGACCAGCCCGACGGTCGGTTTGACGCCCACGATGCCGTTGGTCTGCGCCGGGCAGATGATCGAGCCGTCCGTCTCGGTGCCGACCGCCGCCGCGCACAGGTTCGCCGCCACCGCCGCCCCCGAACCGGACGACGAACCGCAGGCCGAGCGGTCGAGCGCGTACGGGTTGCGGGTCAGCCCGCCGCGGCTGGACCAGCCGCTGGTCGAGTGCTTGCCGCGGAAGTTGGCCCACTCCGAGAGATTGGTCTTGCCCAGGATCAAGGCCCCGGCGGCGCGCAGGCGCTCCACCAGGAAGGCGTCCCGCAGCGGCACGGAACCCTCCAGCGCCAGCGAACCGGCGGTAGTGGTCATGCGGTCGCAGGTATCTATGTTATCTTTGATGAGAATGGGGACGCCGTGCAAGGGGCCGCGCACGCGCCCTTCGCGCCGCTCGCGGTCGAGGCGCTCGGCAATTGCCAGCGCGTCCGGGTTGAGTTCGATGACGGAGTTCAGGCGCGGCCCGCCCTGGTCTATGGCGACGATGCGCCCCAGGTACATCTCGGCCAGTTTGCGCGCCGTCAACTCGCCGGAGGCCATTTTTCGTTGCAGTTCGGGGATGCTGTATTCTTCCATGTCGATATCCAAGTGTAGCAGGTCTCCCCCAAGTATACCCAGGAAACAAGAGCCCCTGAAGGTTTCTTAATCTTTTCTCCACCGTACATTCCCGGATTTTTACCGCAAAGCACGCCAAGATGTAAAGGTTTTCTTTGCGAACTAAGCCCCCAGAATGGGGGTTGCGGGCTAGGTACCCAGAATGGGTATCGCGGTTAATTTTTGGCGTTTATACGGTAAAGAAAAAACTTCGTGACTTCGCCTGGAATCGTTGTCCGGGGATCAGATCACCGCGTCCAGCATCAGCGCCAGGAAAAGGAAGGCCAGGTACATGCTCGAAGAACGGTACATCTTCCAGGCGATCTTGTTGCCCTCCACCCGCCACACCTGCCAGGCGGTATAGACCAGCCACAACCCAAGCGCCAGCGCCGAGGCCAGGTAGAGCGCGCCGGTGAAATCGAAGAGCGGCAGCAGCAGCGTCACCGCCACCAGTTCCAGCGTGTAGACCAGGATCTGCCAGCGCGCCTCCTTCTCGCCGCGCACCACCGGGAGCATCGGCACGCCCGCGCGGGCATAATCCTTCTGGCGGACGATGGCCAGCGCCCAGAAGTGCGGCGGCGTCCACAGGAAGACGATGGCGAACAATAGCAGCGCCGGGACGTTCAGCCCGCCGGTCGCTGCCGCCCAACCCACCAGCGGCGGGATCGCGCCCGCGCCGCCGCCGATGACGATGTTCTGCACGGTGGCTTTCTTGAGCAGGAGGCTGTACAACACCACGTAGTAGAGAATGCCCGCCAGCGACAGGCAGGCCGCCAGCAGGTTGACGAAGGCCGCGTAGACGTAGAAACTGAGCGCGGAGAGCGCCAGCCCAAACGCCAGCCCTTCGGCGGGAGTCATGCGGCCGGCCGCCAGCGGGCGCTTCTGCGTGCGCTGCATGTTCTTGTCCAGGTCGCGGTCGATGTACTGGTTGAGCGCCGACGATCCGCCCGCCGCCATGAAACCGCCCAACAGCGTCCAGAACGTCAGTTGCCAGGACGGCCAGTCCCTGCCGCCCACCACCATGCCCGCGTAGGTGGTCACCAGCAGCAGCGCCGCCACGATTGGCTTGGTCAACGCCAGGAAGTCGCGCGCCCTCTGCCGGATGTCCAGCGGCGGGAAGGCCACCGTCTCGCGCGCCAGGAAACCGGAAGCGACCGCCAATCCCAGCAAGCCCAGCCACAAGGCCGCATTCGTCAGCGCGTGCAAAATGGCGAGATAGCGCGGGAAGCCGCGCGTCACTTCCATTGCGCCGACGAAAGCCTGCGCAAAGTACAGCGCCACGCTCAAGGTCGCCAGCGGAAGAAGGACGCGATGGTCGCGCAGGTCGCGCCAGGCGCGGTAGAGCAGCACAGCCATCAAGAGACTGGCAAAACCCACCGAGGCGCGGTGGAGCAACTGCATCCAGCCCAAAACGCCATCCGGCAGGCACAGCGGCCAGCCCGCGCAGGCGGTCGTTGCGCCGTTCAACGTCACCAGTCGCCCGCCAATCGTCACCAGGAAGACCGCCAACAGCGCCGTCAGCGCCAGGCGGGCAAAAGACGAGGAAAGCGAGAATTTCATGGTTTCTCCTGCAACTGCTTGCGCAAAAAGAACGGATACCCCAACACCAGGATGGTCGCAAAGGTGAACCACTGACCGGCGTAGCCCAGGTGCGGGCCTTCGGTCAACTCGATCTGCGGCTGGTACGGGATGGGCGGCGTCGTATCGGCTGGGTCTGCTTCCGGCTGGACGAACACCTCCAGCATGGGATACGGGGCCTGCTGGCGGATGCGCTCCAGGTTGACGGTGTTCCAGAAATCCAGGCGCGCCTGCCCCGGCGCGAGGGTCGGGTCGGGGACCCCGCCCAGGTCTGGCTTGCCCTGCCCGAGGCGGATCTGCCCCTGGACCGTGACCCGCCCAGGCTGGTCGTACTTGCGCCAATCGGCGGGCGCGGAATTGCCGTCAGCGGGGATCCAGCCCCGCTCGACCAGCACCGCAGTTCCATCGTCCAGGAGCAGAGGCGTCAGGAGGTGATAGCCAAACTGGTCGTTGAAGTAGCGATTCCGCAAAGCCACCTGGTTCTCGAAGTCATACCTGCCGCTGACCGTCACGGCGCGGTATTCCATCGCCGTCAGGTCTTCGCTCGCCTGCCCGGTCAGGGTCAGCGGCGCGGCCTCCCACATGGCCTGGACGTGGGCGTTGAAGGCGCAGCGCTGGTCGAGGCGCTCCAACTGCCAGATGCCCAGGCGCACGCACAACGCGCCGCCCAACAGCACGAGCAGGGTGGTGACAAACCAGCGGCGGGAGAACATGGCGCGCAGGATCATGCCGCCTTCTTCTTGTCCTTGCCCAGCAGCGAGCCATACAGGGCAAAGAGCGCGCCCAGCGGCAGGCCGGCAAAGAAGACGCCGGTCAGGCGCGTGGTGAGCGTGACCGGTTCGCGCACCTCCAGCCCGAAGACCCTGGCCGGCTGGAAGGAACACTCCATGGCGTAGTTCTGCTCGCTGTCCAGGTTCAGGCTGGCTGACGCGCCAGCCGGGATCCACAGCGGCCCCAGTTGGTGGTCCGCGCTGTCCCGGTTGACCACCGCCAGCGTATCGCCGACCACGAAAGTCATATCTTCGGGGATGCCGGGCGGCGTCTCGCCCTGCTCGACCTGCGCCGCTGTACCGGCCGGGATGACCAGTTCGATGCGCTGCGGGGCGCGGTTCTCGCGCTTGAGCGCCTGGTACGAGAGCTCGGTCGCGAGCGCCGCAACCAACAGGCCGAGCAGGACGGAGAGGGCGATACGCTTGATGGTGGAAAGTTTCATTTTTTGCTTATCCACGAATTCACGCTAATCTCCGCGAATTCTTTCGTGAAGAAAGATTAGCGGATTCTTACTGGTCTTTGACCGTAACGGTCAGCGTCTGCTCGCCGGCCTTCTCGAACGCGAGCGCGACCGTGAACGTGTCGCCAGCCTTCAGGTCGTCCTTCAAGCCAATCAACATCACGTGCAGGCCGCCGGGCTTGAAAACCGTCTCGCCGGTCGGAACCGGTACGTTCATCTGGTGCGCCATCTGCATGTTGCCGTCCTGCATCATGGTCATGTGCAGTTCCACCGCCTCGGCCACCTCGCTGGAAACCGAAAGCAGGGAGTCGGCCCCGCCCGGGTTGACGATCACGAAAAAGACGGCGCTGTTGCCGCCCGCCAGCCCGGGCCGCGCCCAGGCGTCGCGCACCTGGAATTCGCCGCTCCCCGCCGCGCTGCAAGCCGCAAGAAGCATTGCAAAAACAGCAAAGACAAGAACAAAACGAACTTTGAACATCATTCCTCCGATTTGAGTAAAAGCCTGACATCGTGCAGGATATCATCGGGCGCTGTGCCGTAACTGAACGACAAGCGCAGGTTCCCGTCCGGGTCGATCACATACAGCCGCGCCGTGTGGTCCACCAGGTATCCCGTCGCCGAATTGGGCATTTGCTGCACCGCGCGGTACACCCCATAATCCCGCCAGACCGTTTCCAGCGCATCCACGGAGCCGCTCAATCCAATGAACGACGGGTTGAACATGGCAACATATTGCCCCAGTTTTTCCGGCGTGTCGCGCTCCGGGTCCACGGTCACGAACACGACCTGCACCCGCGCCGCGTCCGCGCCCAGGCCGTCCATCACGCGCCGCAATTCGGACAGGGTGGTCGGGCAGACATCCGGGCAGGAGGTGTAGCCGAAGAACAACAAGGTGACGACGCCGCGCTTCTCCCTCAGCCGGAAACTGCTCCCGTTTCCCTGGGTCAATTCGAACCCAGGCGCGGGCAGCGCCGGGTCGTACAGCGTGCCGCGGAACGAATCATCTTTGGGGAAGAATAGCAACGCCGCCATGGCCGCCCCGACCAGGGCCAACAACCCCGCTCCCACCCACAACAACCTGGTATTCATGGTATGCCCTCGCATGACGCCCTAAAGGTTTGAGAAACCTTTAGGGTGTCCTTCTCATCCGATCACCGCGCCGATCAAATACAAGGCCGGGTAGAAGAAGATCCACACCACGTCGACGAAATGCCAGTAGACCGTAGCCGCTTCCACGCCCCAGTGCTTTTCGGCGCTGTACAGGCCGCGCGCGCCGTTGCGCAGGATGACGGCCAGGAAGATGACGCCCGTCAAAACGTGGAAGGCGTGCATCCCGGTCATCATGAAGAAGATCGCGCCGGCTGCGCCGCTCGAAGGCGTGACGCCCTCATGGATGGCGCTCGGCCATTCCACGCCGACCACGCCCGCCAGGAAGGCAATTCCCAGCAAGAGCGTGACCGCCGCGCTGGCCAGGAAGCCTTTGCGGTCGCCATGCTCCATCAAGACCTCGGCGCGGTTCATGAAGAACGAAGACACCAGCAGCACCGCCGTCACCAGCAGGCCGAGTTCCTGGCTCAGGTGCGGACGGGTCAGCCCCAGCAGGTTGAAACGCGCCACGGCCAGCCCGCCGAAGACGAACGCGTCCGAAAGCAGGAACAGCCACAGGCCGACGCGGTTGGTGCCGGTCTTGTATACATAAGACTCGCGCTCCTCGCCGTCTTCGTCGTTCAAGCGATAGACGTGCATGTAGTAGTACAGCACCAGCCCCGCCTTGACCAGCGCCGCCAGGATCAGCAGCGCCGCCGCATCCATCGCAACGGCAATGAAGAACTCCAGCGCGGTCAATACCGCCAGGAAGATAAAGATGATAGCGCCCTGGTTGAGGGCAGTCTTTTGATCCGTGTGTGCCATGAAAGAATCCCTCTTCCCTATTTACGTTTGACAAATTCGACGTACTTCGAGCCTTCGAGACCATAGTCGTAAGGCTCTCCGACCACCTGGAAAGCGTGGTCATAGTTATGCACCGGCATCGGGGAAGGTACCTGCCATTCCGGCGAGCGCGAGTTCCACAGGTTGCCCTCGGCCTTCTCGCCATGCTTCATACTGTGGAAGAAGTTGTACAGGAAGATCACGACCGAGGTGAAGATCAGGTAGGCCGCGACCGTCATGATCAGGTGCGACAGGTCGAAGCCGAGCGCGGCGTCATAATCGGCGATGCGGCGGCGCATACCCAGCAGCCCGACGCGCATCATGGCAAAGGTCAACACCAGGAAGGAGGGCGTCATCAGCCAGAAGTGCAGTTTGCCCAGTTTCTCGCTCATGCGGCGTCCGGTCGCTTTGGGGAACCAGTAGTAGATCGCCGCAAAGAACGGGAAGATATAGCCGCCGAACATGGTATCGTGGAAGTGGCCGACGATGAAGTACGTGTCGTGCAGGTGCAGGTCGGTCGAAACGGTGGCATTCGGGGGTCCAGAAAGACCGCCCATCAAGAAAACGATCACACCGCCCAGGACGAACAGTATCGGCGTCGGCGTGCTGATCTTGCCCTGCCACAAGGTTGCCACCCACGAGAAGAACTTGACGCCGGTCGGCACCGCTACCAGCAGGGTGCTGTACATGAACGGCACGCGCAGGTACTCGTTCATGCCGGAGGTGAACATGTGGTGCGCCCACACCAGGAAGCCGACCAGCGCGATGCCCAGCGATGACATAGCCACCCATTTGTAACCGAACAACGGCTTGCGGACGAAGACCGGCAGCAGTTCCGAGATCACACCCAGGCCGGGCAGCACGAAGACGTACACCGCCGGGTGCGAGTAGAACCAGAACAGGTGTTGGAAGAGCACCGGATTGCCGCCCTTGGCCGCGTCGAAGAAGCCCATACCGAGCAGGCGCTGGAACATGACCAACTGGAACGACAGGCCGATCAACTGCGTAGCGGTCAGCGAGATCATGGAAGTGGCAATGCCCGCCCACACGAAGATGGGCATACGGAAGGCGGTCATGCCCCGGGCGCGCATGCGCAGCACGGTGGCGATCAGGTTGAGCGCGCCCAGGATGGACGACCAGCCCGCTACGAACACACCCAGGAAGAACATCTGCACGCCCAGCGGCGAGCGGGTGGAAAGCGGCGGGTAGCCGGTCCAGCCGGTGTCGAAGCCGCCCAGGAAGAGCGCCGAGAGCAGCAACACTGCTGCTGGAACGGCAATCCAGAAGGAAAAGGCGTTCAGGCGCGGAAAGGCCATGTCCTGCGCGCCGATCAGCATCGGCACCAGGTAGTTCATCACACCCGCGATGCCCAGCAGGATGGACACAATCATCAACATCCCGTGCAGGCTCATCAAAGTATTGTAGAATTGCAAGCCGTTTTGGTCGAAGGCCTGGAAGGTGGTGGTAAGGAACTGCAACTGCGAAGCGGCCAACTCGGTGCGGAAGATGAGCGCAAAAATGCCGCCAAAGCCCAAGACCGCAATGGACGTGACCGTATATTGAACGCCAATGACCTTGTGGTCGAGCGAGAGGTTGAAATATTTCTGCCAGCCAGGTTCGTCCGCGTGGTGCTCCGGCGTGGATTCGCCCAGCGCCCACTTGAACCAATCCGTCAGCGCGCCCACGCCCGCCAGGAAGGACAGCGTACCGGACAGCCCGCCAACCACCCAGGCCGGTTCCGTGAAGAAGAAGGGACCGAAGGTCTCCAGCCCCACCAGGGCGCGGATGCCGGTCACGAAAAAGCCGCCTGCCAGCGTACCGATAACCTGGAAGACCAGGCCGCGCGTCACGCCGCGGTAGCCCACCAAGCCAAAGAAGAAACCGGTCACAGACACGACCAGGGAGAAAAACCCGGCCAGCGGCGCGGTGAAATTGGCGCTGCCTGATACCAGCGCGTCCAGCCCCAAACCGATAAAATAACCGAGCGCGCCCCCCGCCGCCAGCAAGGCCAGGCCGCGCCAAACAGGTTTCCTGTTTTTCATAATTACTCCTGCTATTTCACAGTCTTGATGAAAGCGATGATGTCTGCGATCTGCTCGTCCGTGAACTGGTAGACGGGCATCTGGACGGTCTCGAAGCCGGCCACGAGTTTGGCCTGCGGCTGCAAGATCGATTCCGCGATAAAGGCCTCATCCGCCGTGACCGTCGCGCCATCCGAGAGCGGGACCGGCGAACCGTACAGCCTCAACCAGGTCGGGCCGGTGTTGGGTGAACCGTCCAGCGAGTGGCAGCCCAGGCAGCCATTCTGCGCAGCGAGCGTCTTGCCGCGCCCCTCGGGGGTATCTGCCGCCGCGCGGGCTTCCTTGGCGCGCGCCGCCATCCAGGTATCGAAATCGGCCCGCGACACCACTTTCACGTCCGCCAGCATGTAGGCGTGGCTGGAGCCGCACAGTTCGGCGCAGCGCACCTTGTAGTCGCCCACCAGCGTGGGGGTGATGCGGTATTCGGTCGTGCGCCCGGGCAGGATGTCCTGCTTGATGCGGAATTCCGGCACCCAGAAACTGTGGATCACATCCCGCGAAGTCATCTTGAGCAGCGCCTGTTTGCCCTCCGGCAGGTACAGCACACTGGAGATCACGCCCGTATCGGGATATTCGAACGTCCAAGCGAACTGCTGGGCGGTGACATTGACCACCATCGCCTGCGGGTCTACGCGGCGGGTTTCGCCCAGGTTGTACGCGCCCAGGTAGGCAAAGCCCATCACGATCAAGAGCGGGATGGCGGTCCAGGTGATTTCGAGCGCGGTGTTGCCCTCGACGTGTTTGCCGTCCCCCGTCTCCCCTCGCCTGCGCCGGAACACGACCAGGCTGTAGAACAGCGGCGCGATGATCAATGAAAACAGGAATGAGATGGTGATGAATTGCAGGTGGAAAAGCCAGTCTACTGCAACGGCCTGCTCGCTGGCCTGCACAGGCAGTAACCCGAATGATTCCAGCCCGACGTATGTCGACACGGACATTGCCAGGACCAGGATCGCTACGATCACAAAATGGCGCATACACATTCTCCTGAACAAGGAATCACAGCGTGGACGGCCAGGGAACCTGGCCCATCGAAATACCCAATCCTAAAGTCAATCACTCGTACCTGTAACACGCTAAATTTGCCCTATTTTATCATATAATCAAGAAACAAAAAGGGTCTCTTAGAAATTTCATATAAAATGTCCGCTTTGTGACCGCCCCCCCAAGGGAAACCTTCCCGGTTCTAGGCCGCGCCCAACGCCGCCAGCACCTCTGCGCTGTGCCCGGCCGGTTTGACATTCTCGAACGCGCGCACGATCTGCCCGTCCGCGCCCACCAGGAAGGTGGTGCGCAGCACGCCCATGTACTCGCGTCCCATGAACTTCTTCAAGGCCCACACCTGGTACTGTTCGCAGACCGTATGCTCCACATCCGCCAGCAGCGGGAAGGGCAGGCCGTACCTGGCCTTGAACCTGGCGTGCGCCTTGACCGTATCGGGGCTGACGCCCAGAATAACCACCCCAGCCTGCTCGTAGGCCGAGTAGTCGTCGCGGAAGGCGCAGGCCTCGGTGGTGCAGCCGGGCGTGTCGTCTTTGGGATAGAAGTACAGCACCACCGGCCGGCCGTGGAAATCGGAGAGACGCCGCAGCGCGCCGGTCTCGTCGGGCAGTTCGAAATCAGGGGCAGGGATACCACTTTGCAAAGGCATAAGACACCTCATCTGGAAATAGACAAAAACAGCCGGGTATGACCCGGCTTTTCAGACGTGTGCAAAGCGCAAGAACTTACAAGACGTTTGCCATTTTCAGGGCGCTCTCCAGCGCATCCAGCGTGGCGGGCTTGATGATGACCGCCGTCGCGCCGCCCTTCAACACGCGCGCGCGCGTCTCCGGCTGGTCGTCGGAGGTGATCACGATCACCGGTACGGGGGCCAGGCGCGGCTCCCGGCGCAGGAACGCCAGGATCTCGAAGCCGTCCACACCCGGCATGTTGATATCCAGCAGGATCACGCGCGGCACCATGGCTTGTAGCAGCGAGATCGCCGGGCTGGAACCGTACGCTACGCGCGCCTCCACGTCCAATACGCCCAGCATCTGGTGCAGGGCATCCGCCGTCTGGCGGTTGTCGTCAATGATAAGACCAACAGACATTTCCTAATCCTCCAGAACCACGTTTCCCATCACGCTCACATCATATCCCGGCAAAGCCGCCACAGCAGCGCGGAACTCCGCATCCGCCAGCAGGTCGAAGAGCGGGGCCAGCAGGTCGCTCCCGGCGTACTCCTGGGGAATGACCAGGTCATAGCGTTCCTGGAAAAGCGGGATGAAATCCAGGTCGAGCGCTTTGGCTGCGGCCGGGATGCCCAGCCCGCAATCTGCGCGGCCCGAAGCGATCGCCGCAGCCACACCCAGGTGGGTGTATTCTTCTTGATTGTAGCCGATAATATCCCCGGCGGCTATCCCCTTTAAGGTTAGATGATAGTCCAGCAGGACGCGCGTGCCGGCCCCGCGCTGGCGGTTGACGTAGCGGACGCGCCCCGCTTCATCCCCGCCCCCCGGCCTGCCCAGGTCTTCCAGGCTTTTCACGCCCTTCGGGTTGCCCTTCATCACCATCAACCCCTGCTCGCGCCCGGCCAGCGTCACCACCCTGACCGGGACGCCCGGCAGGTATTGACGGATATACGAAATGTTGTACTCGCCGGTGTTTGCGTCGAGCAGGTGCGACCCGGCCAGGTGCGCCTCGCCGCGCCGCAAAGCCACCAGCCCGCCCTGCGAACCGACGTTCGCCGAAACCAGCCGCCGCCCGCGCACCGACAGGAACTGCGCCATCAGGTCCAGGGTCATGTCGTGCGAGCCGATGCAGAACAGGGTGCGCTCGAGCGCGGCGCGCGCACGGTACAGGTGCACTGTCACCTCTTCGCCGGCCTCCACGCCCTGCGAGCCGCGCGGCACCAGCACCAGCCCGTCGGCGCGCACCAGCGAGGTGATGACGCCCGCCCCGCGCGAGAGCGGCGCAGCCAGCAACTTATCGCCCACGCGCCCGGCCACCACGCGCACGTAGTCGTCGTCGCCGCCCGGCGAGACCAGTTTGCGCGTCAGTTGGGCGCTCTCGGCCGGCAGTTCCCTGGGCAGCCGCCCCAGCCAGCGCGCCAGCAGCGGCTCGGCGAACAAGTCCACCGTGAGCGCAGCCGAGACCGGGTAGCCGGGGACGCCGATGATGGGAATTGACGATTGACGATTGGCGATTGGGGATTGGGGATTGAGCATGCCCAGGATAACCGGGTGGCCGGGACGCACGGCGACGCCATGCACCAGCAGCGTCCCCAGTTGCTCGACCACGCGCGCCGAGAAATCTTCCGCGCCAGCCGAGGAACCGGCGTTGAGCAGCACCAGGTCGTGTTCCTGCGCGGCTTCCTGCACGCGGGCGCAGATCAGGTCGAAGTCGTCGGGAGTGATGGGGTAGCGGGTGGGCTGCCCGCCCATCTCGGTCACTTGCGCGGCCAGCACCAGGGAGTTGTATTCCAGGATGTCGCCGGGCTTGAGTGACGCGCCAAGCGGCACCAGTTCGCTGCCGGTGGGCAGGATGGCAACGCGCGGCTTGCGCGCCACGCTCACTTCGGTGTGACCGGCGGCGGCAATGGCGCCCAGGTCCACCGGGCGCAGGGCGTGGCCGGCCGGCAGCAGCAGTTCGGTGGCCACGATGTCCTCCCCCAGCGGGCGGACGTGCGTCCAGGGGGCCACGGCGGCGCGGATGCGGATGGCAGCCGGGTTGCGCAGGTCGGCTGTCAGTTCGCCGCGCGCGTCGAGCGCCTCGGTGTTCTCGATGGGGATGACGGAGTCGAAGCCGGGGGGCAGGGGGTCGCCGGTGTCCAGGTAGCAGGCCTGGGGGGCGTCCTGATGCGCGGCGCGTCCAACACGCAGGGTGAGCGGGGTGGAGGGGCCGGCGCCGGAGGTGTCGGCAGCGCGGACGGCAAAGCCATCCATAGCAGAAGCGTGGTAGTGCGGCGAGGAAGTGCGCGCCCACAGCGGCCCGGCCAGCATGCGCCCCAGCGCGCGTTCGTCCAGCGGGATGGTCTCGACGCCCAGCGTGCGCCACAATCCGGCTTCGCGCAGGGCGGCCTCGAGGCGCGCCTGGGCTTCGGGCATGGGGATGTCGTGGAGGTAGACGGTCATGCGGCTATTATACTTTTTTTCGGCGCGGGCTTGTTGGTAGGACAAATTGGCAATTTGTCCTACAGCCGGGGTGATGCAATTCGCGCGAGGTGAACCCATGAGCGTAACATTGACCGACATCCGCCAGGCGGCGGAACGCATCCGGCCGTACGCGCACCGCACGCCGGTGTTGACCTGCGAGAGTTTGGACCGGCAGGTGAGGGCGCGCGTCTATTTGAAGTGCGAGAACCTGCAAAAGATGGGGGCGTTCAAGTTCAGGGGGGCGTGCAACGCGGTCTTCTCGCTGGACGAGGCGCAGGCGGCGCGCGGGGTATGAACGCATTCTTCCGGCAACCACGCCCAGGCGCTGGCGCTGGCCGCCAGGCTGCGCGGCATCCCGGCCTATATCGTGATGCCGGGGAGCGCCCCGGCGGTGAAGAAGGCGGCGGCGGGCTACGGCGGGCGGATCACGTTCTGCGCGCCAACGCTGGAGCAGGTGGCAAGCAAGGGACTGTCGCCGCGCATCCGCGTGCTGGCGGGCGAGCCGGAGGGGGGCGGATGACGCGTACCGTTCGCTGCAGGCCGGGCGCATCCTGTCTTCGGTGGAGCCGCGCACGATGGCGGACGGGCTGCTGACGGCGCTGGGCGAGCGCACCTTCCTGGTCGTCCGCGAACACGTGGAGCAGGCGGTGAGGGTGAGCGAGGCCGGCATGGCCGCCGCGATGCGCTTCGTGTGGGAGCATCCCACCCACCCCCTCCCGGCCTCCCCCAAATGCCAAAGAGCATGGAATTTGGGGGAGGAGCACCCCCTCCCAACCTCCCCCAAATGCCGGAAGGCGCGGAATTTGGGGGAGGAGTTTGCTCTTGTGTTGCGGTAGTTGCAACATGGCTTCCTTATCATGGATTCAAACCAATGATAAGGAGGCGCAAGATGGCGCGACAAGCAAATGGTGAACGTTTGGAGGGAATTTATCGTAAAATAGAGGAGTATCCGGGGGAACGTCCGGGCTTTCTCGCCCGCTTGTTAGGGGTGAATCGCTCGGAGGTGACCCGCGCCCTGCCAGCCCTGGAGGATAAGGGGTTGCTGGTGAGCGAAGACGAGCATGGCCGTTTGTGGCCTTTCCGGCAAGGAAAATGAAAAATGTTGCAGAATCGGGACTGGTGTTGTGCTATGCTATCTGTAATGGAAATCCTGTTGCACATATGCGCCTGCGAGCGCCGCTTGCGAAGCAGTCCGCCAATTCGAGCAGATCGCTGCGACGGACGCGCAAGGTCTCGCATTGGCATAAAACGGAGAACGCTATGACACGCGCTGAGAACAAGAGCGAACGCCTGCTGAAAATGGAAGCCCTGCTGCTTTCGCACCCCGAGGGCCTGACGCAGTCCGATATGGCGCGCCGCCTGGGCGTGGACCGTTCCGTCATCCACCGCAACCTGTACGATTTCGGGAGGTTATACCCGGTCGTCGTACATGACGACGGGCGCATCAGCATCGACCGTTCGATGTACCTGTTGAACGTTTCGTTTACCTTGCACGAGGCGATGGCGGTGCACCTGGCCGCGCGCCTGCTGGCAACGCGCATGGACAAGCATAACCCGCACGCGGCCTCGGCGCTGCGCAAACTGGGCGTGGCGCTCGAAAAACTGGCCCCGCGCATCAGCGGCCATGTCAAGCAATCGGCGGACGTGATGGACGAAGCCGGCCAGCGCCAGGACCCACATTTCCTGGAGGTGCTGGAGAAGTTGACGCTGGCCTGGGCTGAACAGAGAAAGGCGAAGGTGTGGCATCGCAAGCAACCCAAAGAACCGGTACAAGAACATGTCTTCCAGGTTTATTTCATCGAGCCGTATGCGGTTGGACAATCCGTCCACGTAATCGGTTTCAGCGAAACGCGCAATGCGGAACGAACTTTGAAAGTCGAACGAATCGAACGTGTGGAAGTTTTGAAAGACCCGTATGTCATCCCTGAAGGCTTCGACCCGAAGAAGTTCTTAGCGGACGCCTGGGGGATTTGGTATACAGATACCGAACCCATCGAAGTAGTCTTGAAATTCCATCCCCGCGTGGCTTATCGCGTTCAAGAATCGCGCTGGCATCGCTCGGAGCAACCAATTGAAGAACTCGATAATGGATATGTCATCTGGCGTGCTAAAATAGCGGAACCGAAAGAAATGCTGAATTGGATCAGGGGCTGGGGAAGTGATGTGGAAGTGCTGGCACCTGACAACTTACGCGACACATGCAAGGATGAAGCGCAGAAGTTGACCGCGATTTACGAAAACAGAAAGGGAGAGTGAGTATGCTGAAATTCACAGGACATCCATTGGTTGACGTTGGAGCGGCAACAATTTGGGCTTTCAGCGGCAAGCCATCTTTGGAGCAATTGACTGAAAGGGATTTGGATAAGATAGCAGATTACATTGAGACGCATTATATTGTCAACCCGCTCAAATCATTCTTAAACGTCGCCTTCCCCAACTCAGGCTTCACGCAACCCGCCTTTGAAAAAACTCCTAAGCGTCGTAAAGAATATGCTCAACGTGTAACACGCGGCTACAAAAAAGATACTCCATTGCTTGATGAACAGTGCGCCTTCACAGGTGAGCCTGCAATCGGCGTGGTATTGGGGGCCAGCGAGAGAGATGATTACCCAAAGGGAAGAGCATTCCGCCACAACATACCCATGTTCACTGGCGAGGATGTGATTAACTTTCACCCGTACGGTGACGCGGGATTACCTATCTCAGGAATTGCCTTGTTGTGCATCCAAGCATTACCGTTGGGTTGCTCCAAATGTGCTGGGAAATTGCTGGCGGTGCATTCGGATAATCCCGACTTACTCTATAAGTTTGCGAAAAAGTTCTTGAATACCAATCGCGGCCTTGTCGATCTCGCCGAAAAGGCCAAAAGCACTAAATTACCTGAAGCAAGCACAACTGCCAAAACATTACTAATTCACACCATTATTGAAATTGAGGAAGCGCGGATTCAGGAACGCGCGGAACAGAATCCATATTCTGTAACGGCATATCATTTGAGCAACAGCGGTCAATCTAATCCGCTTGATAAAAACCCTCCACTTGAAATCCATCACCTACCATTGGAAATCACTGATTTTTTGGCTTCGATTGTAGGCGCAAATTATCGCACCGAATGGCAAAAGGTTGAACGCCGTGCCTGGCAATTGACAAAAGCTAAGGTGACTACACAAAAGGATGAAAAGGGTAAAAAAGGCAAGAAGAGCGCAAAGAAAGCCGATAGCAAGGATGAACGTCCGCGTCGTAACTTTTTGTACGAAGACTTGTTCCGCCTTCCCGAAAATGCTCGAACATTCATCCGCTTCTATTTTTTACGGATTCCGAAACGGAACGCTTGGGAAGATGACCCACGCCGACAATATTCACTCAAAAGCGAGGCTGATCTCGTCTCGTGGAAACTTACCCACCTCTTTCTGGAAAGGATTTTGCGTATGAAACCAAGTCGCATCGAAAGTATCAGTAAGATGGGCGAACAACTCGCACAATATGTTCACGAAGAGAACGATACACGCTTTTTTGAGCGGTTCTATTCGGAGCAAAGGAACTACTCGCTCATCCGAAACGAACTAATCCGCGTCAACAAGGCATTGCTCAAACGTGGGCAGCCGCCGCTCGTCAGATTTGAACCATACATGGAAGTCTTCGAGGACATGGACGAGCGCGGTAGGACAGACTGGCGCTTGGCGCGCGACCTAGTGCTGATCCGCATGATCGAGAAACTGTACGAGTTGCGCTGGATACAACAACACATCGACGCGATTCCTGAAACTCGCGAAGAGACAGGCGAAGATAACGCCGCATAGATCACAAACCAAAGGAGAAAAACAGATGACTCACGTAACTGGTCTATTACTCATTGACGCGCCCGCTTCCGCGCTCAACAACCTCGGCCAAATCGAGGGCGAACGTTACGATAACAGCACAGGCGTCAAAGTAATCCGCGCGAATGACGGCCCCTATCCCTACGTCTCGGCGCAGGCATTTCGATACTGGCTTCGCCAAACGCTTTCTGCCGATCCAAAATGGAAGGCCGCGCCGATTTATCGCGAAGAAAAGATCGCCTACACCGATGCAAATCCCATTGAATGGTGGGACGATGATTTGTTCGGCTATATGCGCGCGCCATCCAAAAGAGAATCTGCCAAAGCAAAGCGTGAAGCAGATACATCGCGGCAAGGTGAGACTGAGACAACGGACACAGTGACACGCGTTGCGCCTTTTCGTGTCAGCACCCTGGTTTCAATTGCGCCAATACGCCCTACGAGCGACTTTGGCGTAATGTCTCGGCATGAGGGAAATCCTGTCCCCCACGAGCATCAGTTCTACCGCACCACGCTTAAGGGGCTGTTCTCCCTCAATCTGCGGCAATGTGGGGCATTTTCATACAAGCAGAAAACAGGCTTTCGCAATCTGGATGAAGTTCGAATCAAAGCGGCTGAGGAAAAAGGACTCAAACCCGACAAAGATAACAAAGTCTATCGGCTCCCTGCCAATGAACGGCTTGAGCGGGTAACAACGCTCTTTGAAGGATTTGCGCGTCTGGAAGGTGGCGCGAAGCAAGCCCTCCACTACACGGATGTTGCGCCCACCGTTGTAGTTCTTGGCGTCACCAAAGGCGGCAACCACATCTTTGGGCATGTGATTGGCGCGAATAGCGAAGGATTGCCCGAGTTCAACACAGATGCGTTGACCGAATCGTTCCGCGTGTTCGGTGACGATTTGCTGTCAAATGTATATGTTGGTTGGGTGACTGGTTACATGGATAAAGAACGCGAAAAGGTGGTTGCATTCGCAGAAAAAGAAAAACGGGTCAAAGTCAGCCATCCTCGCGAAGCGTTCCAGGCGTTGATAGCCGATTTGAAACAAACCCCCCAATGGCTCGACTAACGGGAGGAACTATGCGCGTACTTAAAGTGGTGGCGGAAGGGATTACCACTTCTTTCCGCTACCCCCACTTTATGCAGGGCATCCACCCGTCTTTTGACGTGCCGCCGCCTGCCACCATCTACGGGCATGTGTGCAGTGCGTTTGGCGAATGGATTGACCCCGAGGGAGTGCAGTTCGCTTACACTTTTACACACGAAGGTGTATGTGATGATGTTGAACACATCCATATTCTTTCAACCAAGTCCGCCGATTGGCCTAAACGCGAAGGTATGAGGGCCGCAGGATGGAACTATCCCATCGCGGTAGGTGGAGCGATAAACCCATTCAAACGCAGGCTCTTCTTCAAACCGCGCTTGACGCTCTATTTCAATAAGCCCGAATGGGAAAGCGCTTTTTGCAGTCCCCATTACGCGGTTGTGTTGGGACGATCACAAGACTTGTTCACCTATTCCAATATCAGCGTGATTGAATTGGAGCGCGCCGATAGTGCCTACTTCGAGCATACGCTCGCGCCGTATCGCGTCAATCTGATGACAGCAAGTGGTTATGCCGTGCTGATGCCGCGCTTTTTGGATTTCCACCACAAACGACGCCCGACCTTTGCGCGTTACATTGTCCTCAACCGACGCGTGACTCAACTCTTGCATTTCGAGGGTATGGGCAACGAACCTGAGTTCTGGATTGACCCAACCGCGCCGAAAGTAGATGACCAGCCTTTGGGTCTCTGGTTTCACACATGGACAGGGCCGTATGATGATAACCCGCGTATGGCCTAACCACCTCGACTACCTATTGGCAAAAAGCGCAGATAAGGGCGCAGGCGGCAAACCTGAAACGCTTGCAGAACATACGTATAGCGTTCTGGAAAAATTAGCTGCGAATATTCGCCTGCGCCCTGCATTGCCCGAACAAATTGGCGTCCCGCGTTTGTGGCATGTTCTGTTTTGGGGAGCATTCCTGCACGATTTTGGAAAAGCTGCAAAAGGATTCCAAGCGCGGCTAAAATCCAAAGAGGCTCCAAGATGGACGCATCGTCATGAGGTCTTGTCACTTGCGTTCGTGGATTGGATTACTTCGGCGTTTGAAAAAGAAGAACAGCCTTGGCTCGTTGCTGCAATAGTGGCTCACCACCGCGATGCCGCGGAAATCGCGCAACTGTACAACACGATTGACCGCGCCGAGTCCGCATTTAGCGATGAATTGAACAATCAGACAATCAGCGATCTGTGGAAATGGCTCGCTGAATGTCCACCAATTTGGATTGACGCGCTTGGTTTGGGCAACCACGGAATCAATTTGCCAGCATTACCATCTCAGGCCGATGCCATCTCTATTATCGAGGGCAATATTCCAGCCGTTATCCGCAAATGGCTGAATGCTTATCAGCGTTGGATCGAAAAAGTTGTAGATCGTTCCGACGAGGGGAGTTTACTTACCGGGACCATGCTCTTGCGCGGGCATCTTATCTCATCCGATCACATGGCGTCAGCGCACGTTGGCGAATTACCTGAGCCTCAGTTGTCCGACCCCAATCAACTTATCGCAAAGCTCAAATTGGATCAGCCATACGAGCACCAGCGTGAATGTATGAATGCGCGCGGTTCAACGATATTGATGGCCCCCACAGGAAGTGGAAAAACGGAGGCCGCTCTATTATGGGCAGTTTCCCAGGGCGCATCGCGCTTGTACTACACCCTTCCCTTTCAAGCGAGCATGAATGCGATGGAAAAACGCTTTAATGAAGACGAGAAGAATGAACGAGAAGAAATTATCCGTGAAGCGCCGTTCAAAAACCAGGTTGGATTAGAACACAGCCGCAGCCTGCTCGCCTACTATCGCCGTTTGTTGTACGAAAGCGAAAATGCCACTCCAGAGCAGGCGACGAAAGCCGCTAAATGGCTAAAGAACCTGGCTGAATTGAATTATTACCCTGTCCGCATACTGAGTCCATATCAACTGCTCAAGGCTCCCTATCGTCTCAAGGGTTATGAGACCCTGCTCACCGATTGCTATGGCGCGGCATTTATCTTTGACGAAATTCACGCATACGAAGCGGCGCGGCTTGCCAAGATTCTCGCGCTGGTAAAACATCTGCGAGAAAATTACAATGCCAAATTCTTGGTGATGTCCGCGACATTGCCAAAGATATTACGAGACGCTTTGAAAGACGCGCTCGGGGAGTATGCCCTTGTAACCGCGTCGGATGATCTATATCGGGAATTTCGTCGGCACGAACTCGTTCTTCGCGACGGAGAATTGCTATCGGCGGAAAACCTGGATCTCATTGCTGATACCGCTCGAGGCGGGCAAACCGTTTTGGTATGTTGCAACACGATCTCACGCGCTCAGACAGCATGGAAGGAATTGGGGAAACGGTTAAATGGACAGATGCGCGTCGAATTATTACATGGCAAGTTCAACGGCAAAGACCGACTGGAAAAAGAACAAATCGTGCGAGACGCTACAGGCTCGCGCTCGACCGCCCGTGAGAAGTCAATTGTTCTCGTCGCTACCCAGGTTGTTGAAGTAAGTTTGGATATTGATCTGGACACCATTTTTACCGACCCCGCGCCGCTCGAAGCGTTATTGCAACGTTTCGGTCGCGTCAATCGGCGGCGTAAAAAAGGTATCGCGCCTGTGTGTGTTTTCCGCGAGCCAATTCCAGAAAAGCCGCGACCTTATGAACCCGAACTTGTTCGTGCCGCGCTCGATGTTCTGGAAGAGCAAAACGGGAATCCGATTGACGAAGCACAAATCTCTGAATGGCTTGATCACGTTTACGGGCGGGCAGAAGTCGCAGAACCATGGCTCACAACCTATCAGCGTGAATACCAGGAGTTTACGGAAACTGCCCTGATGAATTTACGCGCCTTTCAATCAGATGATGCGCTTGAAGATTTGTTTTATCAGGCATTTGAAAGCGTGGATGTTCTACCCGAAGATTTATACGACGAGTATTTGGACGCACGTGAGCAATCCCCAATAGAAGCCAGTCAATTGCTTGTGCCACTTCATTATACGATGTTCGGGCGATTGAAGGGCGAGGGTCGCGGTTATACAGACGAAGAAGGAAAACTAAAACTCGTGAAGGTTTATTACGACTCAGAAGTAGGTCTTGATCTCAATCGCCAAACACAGGAGAAGACTGAAGACTGGTAATAAACTATGACCACTCCCCTCACCTTCACCCACTTGCGCTTCCAGGCGCGGGCGCGTACGCCGATGCGCCTGGGCGGCTACCAGGGCGCCGAGCGGCTGCGCGATGCGCTGGCGCAGGTGATGCTGCGCGCCGTCTGCCCGGAGACCTATCGCCAGGAAAAGCCCTCGCCCGAACACGCGGCGGTCTGCCCCGCCTGCTGGTTGTTGGCCGCGCAAACCGACCCGGGCGCGGCGCGCAGGGTCTACAGTTTGGCTGGCCCCCAGCCGCCGCTGGATATGGTTTCGCCCGGCCAATCCTTCGAGTTCACCATCACTCTGTTTGGCGAGGGCTTTCGATTTTTACCGTATTTCGTCCTGGCGGCTTCGGCCATGGGCGATGTGGGCGTGGGACCCGGGCGCGGCAGGTTCGAGATCACTTGCATCCACGCGGTCAATTCGCTCACCGATCAATCGCAAGTCATCCTGGCCGAGGGAGAAAAAGTGGTCAGGCCGCAAAGCCTGCCGGTCTCGTGGGGGGATGCGCAAGCCGCTGCGCAGGAAGCAGCCCCTGGCGGGGATGTCCGCGTGCGGTTTCTCTCTCCCACCCGGCTGATCGATTCGGACTCCCTTGTAAAGGCTCCCGATTTCGGGGTCTTCTTCCGCCGCCTGCTGGAGCGCGTGGACGAACTGAGCAAACAACACAACGGCGGGGAGCGGCGGGCAGCCGAAGAAGTAACGGAACTTTACGCGCTTGCCGACCAGGTGCGGCTGGTGGAAAGTTCCACCCAATGGGTCGAGTTGTGGGGGCCGTCCGGTCGCACAGGAGGCAGCACGCCAATGGGCGGGTTCGTGGGCTGGGCGGTCTATCGCTCGAAGCATTGGGACAGGCTGTTGCCCTGGCTGTTGTTGGGTCAGGGCGCGCAGGTCGGCAAGTTAACTGCCAAAGGAAACGGTGTATTCCAGGTAGAGTTGGACGGGAGGCCTGGATATTGGGTTTGATATGTCGTTGCGAGGGCGCACTTTGCCCGGAGCAATCTCCTCTCCGTGATGTCGCTGCGAGGAACGAAGCAGCCCCCCATTGCCAGGAGATTGCTTCGTCGGGGAGAGCGCCCTCCTCGCAACGACAGTACAGCAAGGAGTATGTATGATCGTTCAACATCTCGTGATCGACCAATTCGGGGCGTTCCTGGGAAAGCACAGTGAACGGCTGATCGTCACCAAAGGCGAAGAAAAACTCGCCCAGGCTCCCCTGCTCCATCTGGAGTCGGTGGTGATTGCCAACCAGGGGGTGAGCCTGAGCGCCGAGGCGGTGCGCGAATGCACCGAGCGCGGCATTCCCATCTTCTTTATCAGCGGAACGGGGACGGCCTACGCCAGCCTGTATAGCGCCGGGTTGACTGGCACGGTTGCCACCCGCCGGGCCCAACTGGAAGCCTTCAAAGATGTGCGCGGCCTGCAACTGGTGATCGCTTTCGGGATGGGGAAATTACAAAACCAATCCACCTTGCTGAAGTACATGGCGAAGTACCGCAAGGAAACCGACCCCGCCTTGTACGAGGAATTGCGTTTGTGTTCCGATGAGGTGCTTGACCACCTGATCGAGATGGAGAAAGTGAAACAGTACCCGGAGTTCGAGGACGGCGCAGTGACAGTCAATGACTTGCGCCATGAATTAATGGGGATGGAAGGGCGCGCCGCGCAAAGATACTGGAAAGCGGTCAAATTGACCTTGCCCGAAAAATACGGTTTTACGGCCCGTACCGGACGGGGGGCGACGGACCCCGTCAATGCGGCCTTGAACTATGGCTACGGCATCCTCTACGGCCAGATCGAGCGCAGCCTTGTGCTGGCAGGGCTGGACCCGTTCGCGGGCTTCCTGCACGTGGACCGTCCCGGCAAGCCCAGCCTTACGCTGGATTTCATCGAAGAGTTCCGCCCTGTGGTCGTGGACCGCACCGTTTTTGGGCTGGCAAACAAAAACGTCCCGTTCGATTTCGATGAAAACAAGATGCTGACGAAGGAGACCCGCCGTATGCTGGCCGATAAGGTCAACGAGCGCCTGGACGCCGAAGCGTCCTTCGAGGGCAAACGCCATCCCTTGCGGGCCATCATCCAGATGCAGGCGCGGCACCTTGCCACCTTCCTACGCGGCGAACGCCATAAATACGATCCATTTCAGATGACCTGGTAGCAGGCAGCATCCACCTTTATCCATGAAAGACCCCAACCTCCTTCTTGTCTACGACATCACCGACGACCGCAAACGCGCCAAGATCGCGGACGCCTGCCTGGATTACGGCCTTGACCGCATCCAGTTCAGCGCGTTCAGCGGCTGGTTGCTGGCAACCCAACAGGAGGAATTGTTCCTGAAAGTTAAGAAAATCCTCGGCAAGAAAGAAGGTAATATCCAGATGTTTCCCGTATGCGCAGAGGATTGGGCAAAACGCAAAGTGATAGACCAGAAGGGAGAAGGGACAAAAGAGAAGGAGGCGAAGGATGTTCGAACAAGTTGAAGTCGAGGCTCCGTTCCGCGTGACCGATCTCAAGCAATGGGTGTATTGCCCACGGGTGCTGTACTTTGCCCTGTGTCTCCCCAAAATCCGCCCGACAACGTACAAAATGCAGGCGGGTGTCGAAGCCGGGAAAGGCGAGGAGGGGCGCGAGGCGAGAAGGTCGCTGCGCCTGTATGGCCTGGAGACGGGGCGCAGGGAGTTCGACGTCCCGCTGTCGTCCTCGCGTTATGGCCTGCGCGGCAAAGCGGACCTGGTCGTTTGGATCGACGCGCCTCCGCCGGGCGAATTCGTGGTGGTGGATTACAAGTTGTCAGATACCGCAGGGGAGCACTTCAAACTGCAACTTACCGCGTATGCCCTTTTGTTGGAGGAGGTGTCTGGCCTGAGGGCAAAATGCGGGTACTTGTATTTCATTCCCAAAAGACGAACGGAGGAGGTACAATTCACGCCACGCCTGAGAGAAAAACTATTGGCGACGCTGAACGTCATGCACCACATGTTGCATACCGAGATCATGCCCGAACCGACGCCGAAGCGTAACAAGTGCCTGGCGTGTGAATTCCGCAGGTTTTGCAACGATGTCATGTAAGGCAGGCAGGCTTCGCAAATCAAGCCCGTTTTCGCGCAAAGCGCAGTTTGCGAACTATCGGGAAGATGAAGCAAAATGGACGGTAAACCAGGTTACAGGAATGCCCATAGGAAGCGCGCACAGCCCCCCAAATAGAGAAAAGGAGGCGAAAAGACATTTTCTGTTTCAAGAAAATTGGGGTTACACTCCCCCCCGATCCGATGTGGATACTGAAACTTCTTCATGATCAATTGTGTATATAGTACTCATTCTTGTTACACTCCCCCCCGATCCGATGTGGATACTGAAACCAAAAATTCTTCACTGTGCCTACGGGAACGAAAATTGTTACACTCCCCCCCGATCCGATGTGGATACTGAAACCATAAAAGGCTGTACAGAGCCATCAACGTTTCTGGGGGTTACACTCCCCCCCGATCCGATGTGGATACTGAAACTGCGGTGCGAGGCTATACAAAGTAGCATAAACATCCAGTTACACTCCCCCCCGATCCGATGTGGATACTGAAACTGAATGATGGCTCCGTCAGCAGCACAGGTGGATTCACCAAGTTACACTCCCCCCCGATCCGATGTGGATACTGAAACGTTTTGGGTAGACTTCGACATGGTTGCTACCAGTTCGTTACACTCCCCCCCGATCCGATGTGGATACTGAAACTACTCGTGGTTGGCTGCCGCAGGATTGACTTTGAACAGTTACACTCCCCCCCGATCCGATGTGGATACTGAAACTTTACAGCCTGTTTTATAGCCGTACCATAGTCAAAGTTACACTCCCCCCCGATCCGATGTGGATACTGAAACATCAGCATTGTGAGGCTCATGCTCCATGCCGATTATGTTACACTCCCCCCCGATCCGATGTGGATACTGAAACTTCTTGT
>JBMOMP010000029.1:0-17987 GCA_049323115.1 Chloroflexota bacterium | reverse complement strand
GCCCGCAACATGCGTCCTGCGCACGCGGCGGTCGCGTCTACGCGCGGTTCGTTGAATGTAGGCAGGTATTACTTCCGCGTCAGGGTGGATAGCGGCCAGATATTCGACATCTACTATGACCGCGCCATGAAGAGCGTGGACGAACGCAAGGGGCAATGGTTCGTATATCGTGAGTTGGTGGAAAAGTAGATATTTTTTGAGAGTTCCAGATAGCGCCTGCAAGGGGAAATTTGCCATACTGTCCCCAATCTCAAACGAACGAGGAGGACGCCATGAAAGACCTGTTCACGCTCATGCCTGATTTCCTGCGCGATCCGGATGGATTTTTCCAGGGTATCCGGGAAGGAAAAGAAGCCAAGGATAAGGCCATAAAGTTGGCGCTTATTTCTATCATCAGCCTGGCAATCTACGGCTTTACCGTTGGGCTTGCAAAAAGCCCCTTGCAAGCGTTGTCATCGGCAGGCAAATTGCCGATCCTGTTCTTGCTCACGATGGCATTCTGCCTGCCGTCGCTCTACTTTTTCTCCCTGACCCTGCTGCGAACCCCATTGAACATGCTCCAGGTGCAAACCGTCGTATTGACAGGGATTGCGGTGACATCGTTCTTGTTGCTGGGATTGGCGCCGATTTCGTTGTTTTTCGTCATGACCTCCAGCAACTATCCCTTCTTCCAATTGCTGGCAGTGCTTTTCGTGGGCGTCAGCGCATTGATCGGGGTTTACTTCCTGTGGCGCGGAATGACCTTGATCGAGTTGGGCGGCGAAAATGCGCCCAACCAACTGGGCCAACGGATACTGGTTTTGTGGTTCATCCTATATGCTTTTGTCGGCACGCAGATGACCTGGAGATTGAGTCCGTTCATTGGCAGGCCGGAAGACCCTTTCTACCTGCTCAGGCCCTCTCGTGACAACTTTTACGTGGATGTCCTCAACGCGCTTCAGGGCGCATTGAACATCGAGCCGACCGCTATATCCTGGCTGACACCTGTACTGTTAGGCGGTCTCTGCCTCTTGAGCGTGGGTGGGATGATTTTCTTCAGCGGATTGTTCTTCGGGAAAAGCGCAAAACGCCAGAAGGAAAACGCGCAACTGGCTGGCTGAAGCTTACTCAAAAATGAAAAGTGGTCGATATCTGTGGCTATGGAATCTACCTCACGACCGCCGAAACCAACGCCATAGGCCAGGCAAAAACGGCAATGCCGATCATGGCGGCTTTCCACCAGGCGAAACCTTCAATCGCCCGCGTGGCGATGGTAACATTGACTGCCACAAGGCCGTATAAGATCGTGTATTCCAGCGGCATGAAGCAGGTCAGGATCGTATCCACAACAGGCCCGAATTCGCCTTGAAGCCCAATGATGCTGTGGCATGTTGCATTTTCTCCCCCAACCTGGAAACCATCTTCGACAATACGAGCGAGGCATCGCATTGATGGCCTCGCTCATGTTTTTGGAATGTTTTCATGAACTTCTGATGTGCTACGGGCCTCACCGTTTTATAACATAAGTGTAATCATATACCGGTCCTCCAACTCCACTGGCTCTCCAGGTTTGATAGTATGTCCCTGCACCATTCCCAGGTTTATTGAAATCATGTGTAAACGTATAGTGCCTGCCAGGGACATAACCACAAGAGTTGTAAGGTGGAAAGGAATCACCCCAAATAACATAGATGCAATAGGATCCCTGCCCACCCGATATATACAAATCCCAGACAGCGTGCCAGGGAGAACTGCTAACGGTTTGGCCGTATGGTGCCACCCTCGGCTCTGGTGGAACATAGTCTGGTTGTGGAGGTGGTGGAGCCTCGCAGGGCATAAAAGCCAATGTCCCTAAAAGCATGACAACCAGCGCAAGACATACAACCAAAGGAAATGACTTTTTTACTCAATCACCGTTTGCATCTCGGCAAGTTGATGCCTTACCTGCGCAGGCTGGTGCAGACAAATATGCCCCTGGTCGCTTTCAGCGCCGGGACTGTGTTGTGTGGGCCGGATATTCTCACCTCCAGAGATTTGAACTCGGTGGGTACGCCTTATTTCGAGAGCCTGAAAGCTGTATCCTTCAATTTTTTGGTGCATTATGGCGGGGATGCTTATTTGCAAGCCATCCACGATAACTGGTTGGCGGATTACCACGTGTTTTGGGATGACCCGGTGATCATGATGTCCGATAATGCGTATGTGAAAGTCGAAGGGAAGAAAATATCCCTTGAACGTGGTGATGCGTGGATCTTACGAAAAGGGCGAGACAAAGAGAAAATTGAACTGGGGGAATTCGGCTAGATCGTTGCAATCAATTCCCAATTATAGTAATACTTTCGCAAGAAAGTTTTTGTATCATCACCCCATCAAGGAGATTGATGATGAAAAAACTCTGGATTTTTGGACTGCTGCTTATGGGACTCTCTGCCTGCGGGATAAATGTCTCTGCCGAAAGCGCGATGCTTGCCTCCAAGCCAGCCGCTTCGCTTCCGGACCTTGGGCCTGCTCCCGAACTGACGAATGATACCTGGCTGAATGTGGACGCTCCCTTGCGCTTGGCCAACCTGCGAGGCAAAGTCGTTCTCATCGACATGTGGACGTTCGGTTGAGTCAATTGCAACAATGTGATCCCCTCGTTGAGGGGCCGGCATGAGCAATACGCAGACCAGGGACTGGTCATCATCGGCAACCACTATCCGGAGTTTTCTTACGAGAAAGACCTGGATAACTTGGAGCAGGCAATCATTGACCTGGACGTGCCCTATGTCGTAGCGCAGGATAATGACGGAGCCACTTGGCGCGCCTACAAAAACCGCTATTGGCCCACCCTGTACTTGATCGATAAGCGCGGGCACATCCGCTACGTACACATCGGCGAAGGCGCGTATGAGGCCACAGAATCCGCTATCCAGGATTTGTTAACTGAAAAATATCCGTAACCAACGGTGGTTGAGTAGGCCGTATCGCCCGCCCTGGCGGCGGGCCAGGGAAACCACTTTCGACAAAATTGGTCTCGATACGCCGAAAAATACCGGCTATTCGACCAACGAATTATTCGAGGTGAAAATGACCAACCAATTCAAATCCGTTCCTGTACTTTCCTCCGAGATCACGCCCAGGGTGCTGTACCTCTCGCGCCGCGATTTCCTCAAGGCGGCCGGCATCGTCACCGGCGGGGCGCTGCTGGCGGCGTGCGGCGTCCAGGCCGGGGAAACGCCGAAGGCCAGTCAGCAAGCCCCGGGTCCAGGAGGCGAAGCGGTCCCCCCGTCCACCTCCGGCCAAACCGACGAACTGGGCGATCCCGTCAACACGTACGACGACATCACTAACTACAACAACTTCTACGAGTTCAGCACTGACAAGCAGGCCGTTGCGCCGCTGTCCAGGGATTTCAAGACCGCGCCGTGGACGTTGGAAGTGGGCGGGCTGGTGAGCAACCCGAAGACCTACGGCATCGAAGACCTGCTCGAACGGTTCCCGCAGGAAGAGCGCATTTACCGCCTGCGCTGCGTGGAGGCCTGGAGCATGGTCATCCCGTGGAACGGTTTCCCGCTGGCCAGCTTGCTGAAAGAAGCCCAGCCCACCAGCGACGCAAAGTACGTCCGCTTCGAGGCCCTTTTAGACAAGGAACAGATGCCCGGTCAGCGATTCGGCAATTTCACCTGGCCGTACCAGGAAGGCTTACGCCTGGACGAAGCCATGAACGATCTGACGCTGCTGGCAACCGGCCTGTACGGTGAGATGATGCCCGCGCAGAACGGCGCGCCCATCCGCCTGGTGGTGCCGTGGAAATATGGCTTCAAATCCATCAAATCCATTGTTAGAATCGAACTGGTTGATTTCCAGCCCTCTACCCTGTGGAACGACGCCGCGCCGGGCGAATACGGCTTCTACTCCAACGTCAACCCGGATGTGTCGCACCCGCGCTGGTCGCAGGCCAGCGAACGGCGCATCGGCGAGTTGGGACGCCGCCCCACGTTGCTGTTCAACGGCTACGCCGAAGAAGTGGCTTACCTGTATGAAGGTATGAACCTGGCAAAATATTACTAACCACACAGACGTGAAACACAGTCCGAATGAAATTACGCTTCACCCCCCTGCAAATCCTGATACACCTGTACGCCTGGAGCGCCATCGCGCACCTGCTGTTCGACTTCGCCTTCGGCAACCTGTCCCCCAACCCCATCCAGGACCTCGAGCAGCGCACCGGGCGTCATGCCATCACCCTGCTGGCGCTGTCCCTGTTATGTACACCGCTCAACACGCTCTTCGGCTGGAAAGAGCCGCTCAAACGCCGCCGCGCGCTCGGCTTGTATGCCTTCCTGTACGCTGCCATCCACGTGCTCATCTACCTTGACCTCGATTACGGCCTGGCCTGGAGCCTCATCCTCCAGAACATCGTCGAAAAGCCCTATATCATTTTCGGCGTTGTCACTTTCCTGATGCTGCTCCCGCTGGCGGTCACATCCTTCGACGCCTGGAAAATCCGTCTCAAGAAGAACTGGAAACGCCTGCACCAGACCGTCTACCTGATTGCGCCGTTGGCTGTGTTGCACTTTGCGCTTTCCAAGAAAGGCGACATCTTCCGCTTGCAAGGGGATGTTGTTCGACCCTTTATCTATGGACTTGTGATCCTGACCCTGCTGGCGCTGCGCATCCCTGCCATTCGCAAAGGACTCGCCTCTTTCCGGACCCGCTACCTGCTCCCGTTATTTCGGCGCAATCCGGCATGATCGGCGCGCCTCGTTTGAGAGTAATGCACTGGGCTGACAGGTTGACTCCTCGGGCCCCTGTGAAGTGACTTCCACGCACTGAGGCGGGAATTCATTCCGCCGAACCCGCCCCTCCACGCGTTGATCCCACCTCACGGGCACGCTCGCTGAAACCCACAATTCGCTCACCGGTACCTGCGGTACTGGCGCAGGCAGGGACAGCCGCGCCCAGTCTCAAAGACTTCGGCTCATGTGTAAAGGTTGTGCAAAAGGCACAAATTTCAGCGCAATTGATAACTCCGCATCTGGTTTACAGATGAGCCAAAAGTTATTGCATTAATGCGTGCAAACATGGGCGTTTAATTCTCTCTGCCTTTGCGGAGCAAGTTCATCACTCGCTGAGATGCACCCTCACCAATCAGGGGATTGAGAAACAATTTATATCGTTGTAATATTGGGAGAGAAAGCAACTTTGTATCAGGAGGCAAGCATGAAACAACGCCTGTATCCGATCAGTGTAAGCGTTTCCATTTTTTTGCTGGCAACGCTTGCTTGCAACTTGCAAGCAGGCGCCCAGCCTGCGGTCTCGACGCCGCCCGAACCAGGGAATGTACAACTCTCGGTCATGCAAACCCTGACGGCAGTTGCTATCTCGAATCCGCCGCAACAGCCGATCCCAGCCTTCACAGCATCGATGTCGCTTCCGCCGCCTGCCAGCATCTCGCCAACCACCAGTGTGATCCTGATCACCGTATCCATGGACACCAATTGTCGCACCGGCCCGGGCAAGGTATACGATTACCTCGGCGCGCTGCTAGCCGGGGAACAGACCGAAGTGACTGGCTGGGATGGTGCCGGAGAATATTGGTATGTCAAGAACCCGGATAGACCAGGTGGCTTTTGCTGGTTGTGGGGTCATTACGCCACCGTGACCGGGAACACCAGCACCCTACCTGTGTTCACCCCACAGCCTACCCCCGGCCCTGTTCCTGCCTTCGCTTTTTCATATACAAAATGGGGGGTTGGCCCTGGCTACCAGTGTCTCTTGTTTGACGTTGAAAACACAGGCGGTTTGACCTGGGAGTCCTATTCGCTTTCGGTTCATGACACCACGCACGGGGATACAGGGACCACATCGGGGAACGAGTTTACGGCTTACGACCAGTGGTGCACCAACACTGGCAGCCTGTCGAACCTGACCGCCGGGGAGACAGGTACAGCTAGCGTAATAACCTATATGACGCACAATCCCGCTGAGGATCATTTCAACGCCACCCTCACGCTCTGTTCCGCGAACGGCCTGGCAGGGCAGTGCCTGACACAATCCATCAGTTTCACCTTCTAAACCTCGACTGTTGTCATTCAACGTTTTTTACTTGACGCTTTCCCCCTTCTCCCTTAAGATTAGCGCGGGTATAGAACATTAATTCACCCTCACCTGACCCCTCCCGCCCTTCGGGCACCCTCCCCTTTCCTCTCCCACTGGGAGAGGAAAGGGGAGGGCTGGGGTGGGGATGGGTGAGGGTTGAATGGAGAGAACATGGAACTTGGACTGGTAAGGAAAATCGATATCGACCAGGAGATGCAGCAGGCGTACCTCGACTACGCCATGTCGGTCATCGTGGCGCGCGCGCTGCCGGATGCCCGCGACGGCTTGAAGCCCGTCCAGCGGCGCATCCTGTACGCCATGTACGACATGGGGCTGCGCGCCGATTCGGCCTACAAGAAATCCGCCCGCATCGTGGGCGAGGTGCTGGGCAAATACCACCCGCACGGCGACCAGGCGGTGTACGAGGCCATGGCGCGCATGGCGCAGGATTTCTCGCTGCGCACCCTGCTGGTGGACGGACAGGGCAACTTCGGCTCCATCGACGGCGACCCGCCAGCCGCCATGCGTTACACCGAAGCCCGCCTGGCCGCGCCCGCCATCGACATCCTGTCTGACATCCACAAAAACACGGTGGACTTTGTCGCCAACTTCGACGACACGCTCAACGAGCCGACCGTGCTGCCGGCCGCCCTCCCCAACCTGCTGGTCAACGGCGCGACCGGCATCGCCGTGGGCATGTCCACCTCCATCCCGCCGCACAACCTGGGCGAAGTGGTGGACGCGCTGGTCTACATGCTCGAACGCTGGGAGAAACTGGATGACATCTCCGTCGGGCAGTTGATGAACTTCGTGCAGGGGCCAGACTTCCCCACCGGCGGGGTCATCGTCCAGCAGAAAGGCGAAGAGGGCATCGAAGCAGCCTATGGGTCCGGGCGCGGACGCGTGACCATCCAGGCCAACGTCCACATCGAAGAAATGGAGCGCGGCAAGTCGCGCATCATCGTCACCGAACTGCCGTATATGGTCAACAAGGCCGGGCTGATCGAACGCATCGCCGAACTGGCGCGCGAGAGCCAGATCGAGGGCCTGAGCGACCTGCGCGACGAATCCGACCGCCAGGGCATGCGCATCGTCATCGAACTGACCAAGAACGTGGAACCCGAGAAGGTGCTGGCCGAACTGTACAAGCGCACGCCCATGCAGCAGACCTTCAGCATCATCATGCTGGCGCTGGTGGAGGGTGAGCCGCGCATGTTGACCCTGAAACAGGCCCTGCGCGTCTACCTCGACCACCGCCTGGTGGTCATCAAGCGCCGCGCGGAATTCGACCTGGACAAGGCCCGCCAGCGCGCGCACATCCTGGAAGGCTACCTGGTGGCGCTCAAGAACCTGGACGAGGTCATCAAACTCATCCGCGCCGCGCCGGACGTGGAGACTGCCCGCGCCAAACTGATGAAGCGCTTCAGGCTGACGGAGATCCAGGCCAATGCCATCCTGGAGATGCAGTTGCGCCGCCTGGCCGCGCTGGAGCGCAAAAAGATCGAGACCGAATATAAAGAAACGATGGCGCTCATTAAAGAATTGGAAGCGCTGCTCAAGTCGCCAAAGAAAATGCGCGAGGCCGTCGCCGGGGAACTGGGGGAGGTCAAAGCCGCCTACGCCGACCGCCGCCGCACGCAGGTGGTCAGCCTGAAAAAGCGACAGGCCGCCAAGCCGCTGACCGCCAGCGACCTGCTGCCCGACCAGGCCGCCTGGGTGGGCGTGACGGCCGACGGGCTGGTCGCGCGCACGCGGGACGAAAAGACGCCGCGCCCGTCCGGCGCGGACGCGCCGCGCTGGCTGGTGAAGGTCTCCACCAAGGATACGCTCTACCTGGTCTCGGAGAGCGGCAAGGCGGCCGCCATTGCAGCCCATACCATCCCCGAAGCCGACAAATTGGGGGATGGCATACCCTGGCACAAGGTCTCGCCGTTGAAAGTTGGCGACACGTTGGCGGCGGTCTTCTGCCTGCCTGCGCAACGCTCCGCGTTGCCGGAAGAGACATATATCTTCACCGTGACGCGCGGCGGGATGGTCAAGAAGTCGCTGGCGAGCGAGTTGCCGGGACCGTCCGCCCAGCCGTTCACGCTGGTCAAGGTCAACGACGGCGACTCGCTGCGCTGGGTCCTGCTGACCGACGGCAAGCGGGATGTCCTGCTGGCAGCCTCCAGCGGGTACGCCATCCGTTTCACGGAGGAGGATGTCCGCCCGATGGGGCTGGTCGCGGCCGGCGTAAATGGCATCAAACTGGGCGTGGGCGAGGAAGCCGTCGGCGCGGAGGTCATGCCCGACAAGGGCGAGGTATTCCTGATCGCTTCGGACGGCAAGGCCAAGCGCGTGGAGGCGCGGGAATTCCCCAGGCAGGGACGCTACGGGCGCGGCGTGATCGCCTGGGAACTGTCGCGGGGCGTCAGGCTGGCAGGTACGGCCACCGGCAAGCCCAACCACGTTACCACGCTGCACCTGTTCAGGGCCGCGCCCAAGTCGGCGCGCCTGGACGCCGCCCCGCTGCGCAAGCGCTCGGCCGTGCGCGGCGACCCGGTAGTAGAGGTGAAGCCCGGCGACGCGGTGCTGGCGGTGGTGATGGGCTGGGATGTGGAGCGATACGTGGCACTAGGTGAAAAGAAAGCGGTGACCAGGAAAAAGTAGACACGTGCCACGCACCTTGAAGGTGCGTGGCACATCATGGCACGTCTTGAGAAAAACCATGACCATCCAATTCCTCCCTGTTTCCGGTACTCACTACGAATGCGGACGACAGATCGGCTCGGCCTGCGCCGAACTCATTCGCCGCATGTTGGCCCACTCCCAGGCTTCGCTGCCGCCCGGCCTGCGCTGGGAGGCTTGCCGCCGCGCCGCCCAGCCATATCTGAATGCTGCCCAGTGCGCCTTCCCCTGGGTCCTCGAAGAACTGCGCGGCGCGGCGGATGGAGCGGGGGTGGATTTCCTGGACTTGTTCGTCGATTCGGTCGAGGAGTTATTCGACCAACCGCCCGCCTCGCGCTGCTCCGATTTTGCCGCCTGCGCCCCGGCTACGGACGGCCACGTCTTGCTGGCGCACAACAACGACCTCGCTCCCGAGGCCGAGGAACACGTCCTGGCCATCGAGTGGAATCTCCCCGATCATCCCCGCCTGTTCACGATTGGCGTGGGCCCCTTCCTCAGTATCGGCGTCAACGCGGCGCGCATCGCGCTGACCGGCAACGAACTCTCCCCCAACGACCAGCGCCCCGGCGTGCCGCGCCTGGTCATTGCCCGCGCCCTCCTGTCCGCCCGGGATTTCGATGATGCTGTGACCATTGCTCTGCATCCTGACCGCGCCTCTTCATACAACAACATCATCTCCAGCGGCGATGGCCGCATCGTCAGCGTGGAAGCCTCCGCTACCGACCACGAACTCCTGCGTCCCGAAGATGGCTGGCTGGTGCACACCAACCATTACACCCATCCGCGCATGAGGCAGTACGAACAGCAGGCGCCCCAGGACATGGCCGGTTCGCTCAGCCGCTACCAACGCGCCCGCGCCCTCATGCAGGCGCGCAGCGGTCCCGTCACCTTGCCCATGCTCAAGGCCTGCCTCAGCGACCACGAGTCCGCGCCCGTTTCGCTGTGCTGGCATGACCCTGAGGGCAAGGTCAAGACCGTCTTCTCCGCGCTGATCGATCTCACCGAACCCAGCGTCGACGCAACGCTGGGTAATCCATGCCAGGGGGAATTCACACGGCTCTGGGGCTGACGCGACCTGGACGAGGGGTCAGTAAATCAGCAAATTTCGTGCTGGACAAATCCACTGCTCTCATGTAAAATAAGCCGCTATGAAACCCGGTAAGTCCTTTTGGAGGAAGACCCTTGGCTAATATCAAGTCCCAGATCAAACGCAACGCGCAAAACGAGAAGCGCCGTCTGCGCAATCGCATCTACCGCGGCACCGCCCGTATCGCAGTGCGCGACGCCCGCAAGGCATTGGACGGCAGCATCTCCGATGAATCGAAAACGGCTATCCTGAATGCGGTCAGCGCCTTGGACAAAGCGGCTGAAAAAGGCGTGATCCACAAGAACAACGCTGCGCGCCGCAAAAGCCGTTTAATGAAACGACTGGCTGCTCTCGAGAAGTAGTCTGTTTCTGTTTTTCATTGCTTGTATCTACTATAGCGGGAGCACTGGGTTCCAGGCTCCCGCTTTTGGTTTGGATGCAGCCAGGTGATTTGATGTGAGTTCGTAATTACAGAGAAAGTATGATCGACATCCAGAAAATCGAAACCTTCCTACGCGCGGCTGAGAACCTGAGCCTTTCAGAAGCGGCCAAACAACTCCATCTCAGCCAGCCGACGGCCAGCCATCAAATCAAAGCGCTGGAACAGGAACTCCATGTAACCTTGTTCACCAGGAGCAACACGGGCTTGCAATTGACCGAAGCAGGCAGGTTGTTGCTCCCTTGGGCGCGGCGCTTGTTACACGACACAAATGACCTGAGGGAAATGATGTCGTCCCTGCACGACGACATCATTGGTGAATTACGCATTGCCTGTAGCACAACCGCCGGGAAGTACATCCTGCCGCAAATGGCGGCCAGGTTCAGCCAGCAATATCCTGGCATCCGTGTAAAAATCCTGGCGTGCGGCCCTGAACAGGCCACGTTCAACCTGCTCGAAGGCGAAGCACACCTGGGCGTCGTCAGCAGCGCGGTAGATGCAACCAGTCTGGAATCGCAAACTTTTTTCCGCGACACCATTACCTTGATCGTCCCCCCTCATCATCGTTGGGCCATGCGTCAGTCTATCGAACCGGCGGAAATCCTGGAAGAGCCGATCATCATGCGCGAAGAGACGTCTGGCACCAGGAAAGTTGTGCTTGCCGAGTTGGCCAAACATGATATCAGCCTGGAGGACCTCAATGTCTTTATGGAGTTGGGGAACGCGGAAGCCATCGTCCGCACAGTGGCGGCCGGCTATGGCATTTCATTTGTCTCAAATTTAGCCACCGCTTGCCCACTGGAACGCGGAAATGTGGTGGATATCTCCGTGGATGGCCTGGCGTTACAACGAAGCGTTTATATGGTTCGCAAGAGGATCAGCGCCCCGCACCGCCCGCGGGATGTGTTCTGGAGTTATATTCATGATCCGGCCAACGCGGATATATTGAAATTGGCCGGTAAGCAATAAAAACAAACAGCGCCACCGGGCAAAATGCCTGGTTGGCGCTGTTTTTGTCATCAGCGGCTGGACTGTTTTCGGTCCCGGAAGAACCGGCAATATACCCACATTGCCCCAAACCCAATCGTGAATCCGACGCCTAGCACAATCACTGCCGTAAACGCGCTCATATCTTACCTCCTGAACATCTAGAACACGTAGGTCTGCATTGCGCCCTGCACGTCCATCAGGAAGGGCGGGGCTTTTTTGATCTTGATGCGCGGATCGCGCAGGTCTTCGGGCTTGATGTCCTTGTTCTCCAGCGCCAGTTCGCAGAAGACGATCTCGCCGCCCAACTCGAGAATGTCATTGAAGAGTTTGATGGGATTGGGCAGGCCCTTCGGTTGTCCGAGCTTCTCCAACTCGCCCTTGAGGAACCAACGCGCGCCCGCAGGGCAGACGAAGACATGCACTTCATAGTCCAGCGAGAGACCCGAGGTTGCAAAGATCAACGTGGGCATGATGTTTGCGGGGGTGTCGCCATTGCAGACGACGGCCATTTTTTCAGACATGGAATTCTCCTTTTGAATCGTGGATGATTTTCAATCTGCCGAAGCCAACGCTCCAGCAGTAACTTCTGATTGTTTAGCAGCCTTCTCTTTCACGGCCTGGAAATACACCGCCAGCGGACGATAGTACGCGTGTGCCCATTTCCCAAACGGAACTTCCAGGATCAGCATTGGAGCAGTAAATGCCAGGTGGATTACGTAGGTGTAGTAGGTAGGCAATGGCATCCCCAGATAACGGAATATATGTTGCAAGATGCCAGTTAGAGTCACCACGAGCAACAATACGGGAAATATCCAATCGCTGGCGTGCGAAAAATGATGCGCCTGGATGTCCTTTTTGATCCGCCCCCATAAGGTATATCCCGTACCCCAGAGGAGAGCAATCGTTGCGTAATAGCCAAGCCAGCGCTGGGGGTGATAGAACGGATAAGTTTCATCCGTCTGGAACCAGCCCAAGAAGAAGACGATCAAGACAAGCATCAGGCCATACCCGCTGAAGAGGAGCAAGTGGGTGATGCGTGCCATTCTTTCCCGTCTCCTTTCTTCCTTGTAGACTTTGTGCGAACGAGCATCCCATCGTTTTTGTGTCAGGGTGTGGTAGATCAGCAGCCAGGACTCAGAGATAAATGTTGAGAGTGGGATCGATGGCCCCTTTCCAGGCTGCATCACGGACAGATACATTCGCAGGACATTACTGCCCACAAAAAACAGGAGCGTCCCTGCCATGACCCAGTCGGCCAGGTGAACAATATGGAGTGGGGCAAAGGTGTTGAGTTCAACCTGGTCTGTAACCATCGGGCCGCCGAAAAGAACGAAGGCCACCACGACAAGCAGACCGAGCAAGATCATCGAGCCAAACTCCCAGGCTTGGGATTTGTAAAACTTACCAGCCAGTCCCGTCCAATCGTATTGGGCTATCAGCCAGCGACGGGTGGCCATCATGGTTTCGCCTGGTTCAGCGTCCTTCGGACAAGTTTCGGAGCAATCGCCGCAGTAGTAACACAGCCAGGGATCCAGGCCATGTAATAATTGCTCTCTATCGCCGATCTGTGCGCGGCGGATGACACTGCGCGGGAAAGGATGTCCGTCGCTCGCCAGCGGACAAATGGCCGTGCAGTTGCCGCAGTTGAAGCATTTCTCGATGCCTACTGCGCCGTATTCTTTCAGTTCGTGTAAGAGGGTGGGGTCAACGCGGCTCATTTCTTCTCCTCCGCTTTCTGGTAGAGCGGGTAATCGGCGCACATGCCATTTTCGACCAGCAAGCCATATTTCTTGAAGGACGCCACGTACCAGAGAACTTCATGCGCGGGCATATTGACTGCCGCGGCAATTTCTGGGACGGTCTTGGGCGTCTCGCGAATGAACTTGCAGATTTCCTGCTGGACGCGCTTCTGCTCACGCAGGAGCGCCTGTGTCCGTTCGACGGTTACGGCGTGCTGTTCGCGCAAACGTTTGAGCATGTCGCCGCGTGATTGGGGTGTTTGTTGAGTGGTCATTGCGCCTCCACCAGGTCCACAATGCTCATGCCGATGGCGTCCACCATGGCTTCGTATTGGGAGAGCGTCCAGCCTTGCACGTCAATGGCGCGGTTCGGGCAGACTGCCACGCACGCGCCACAGCCAACACAGTTGGCGGGCGTGACCACGGCGCGCTTCACTTCTTTTCCGTTTTCGTGGAACGTCTGCAAGGCAATCGCGCCTTCGTAGACACACGCCTCCACGCATGCGCCCGTGCCGTTGCATTTTTCCGCGTCCACTGCCGCCACGAAGGGCGGGAGTTCCACTTTGCCGCGTCCCAGCAGGGTCAGGACTTTCGCCGCCGCCGCCGAAGCCGCGGACAAACTCTCCTGGATGTTCATCGGTCCCTGCGCGGTGCCAGCCAGGATCACGCCGTTGACCGCCGTCTCGACCGGGCGCAGTTTCGGATGCGCTTCGAGCAGGAAGCGGTCGGTTCCGGGCGAGACTTTGAGCATGTTCACCAGATCGTCAATCTGACGCGGCTTCATGCCGACCGCCAACACCACCAGGTCAACGGGGATTTCCAACTCCTCGTTGTAGGTCAGCGAGTCTTTCACTTTGATCAACACGGGATGGGTGTCGCCCGCAGGCGCGGCGGCCACTTGCGGACGCTCCTCGCCGCTGTAGCGCACGAAGCGCACGCCGCCTTCCATGGCATGTCGGTAATAATCCTCGTGCCCGCGCCCGTAGGTGCGGATGTCCTGATAGAGTTCGAAAATATTCAGCGCGGGGAATTTCTCGTGCAGGTCTACTGCCGTATGCAATGCCGCTGTGCAGCACACGCGCGAGCAATAATTGTTGACCTGCCCGTCTTCGTGCGGCTCGTCCACGCCTTCGATCTCGCGGCTGCCCACACAATGGATGAACGCCACATCACGCACAGGACGCCCGTTCCATTGGAAGGTCTTGTCATCTTTTGTCAACGCCAGGCGGCGGATCAACTGCGGCAGGGTGATGACCTCCTGTAATTCGCCATAGCCGTATTCGCCCTGTCGCGGTTCGTAGGGATCGAAGCCCGTCGCCACCACGATCGCGCCCACACTGACGTCAATCGTCTTTGGCTCATCCTTGAGCACGATCTCCTTGCCATCCACCTTGAGCGGATGGTCGAGGTAATAGTCCCAATCCACGGCGGCAACGGGGGGATAGCAGCCAGGATATGCGCGGTAGATCACCTTGCGTTCGGTCATGCCGTAGTTGAATTCATCTGGCACGAGCCGCTGGCAGGCGGCAACCAATGCATCGGAATTTTCCTGATCGGCGCCGCGCGCGTGCTGGAGAATCCGCACGCCGTAATTGCCGACGTAGCCCGTCACCCCTTTCACTTCCGCCTGGGTGTAGACCGTGATATTCGGATGCGCGACCACCTTCTCGATCAACGCGTGCAACAGCGTGCGCGCGTCCTCGCCCGTCGGGAAGACCGACTCCAACTGCGCCATGCGTCCGCCCAGGAAGGGGGATTTTTCGACCAGCACGACGCGCAGACCTTGACTGGCGATATCCAGCGCGGCGCGCAGTCCCGCCACGCCTCCGCCGATGACGATGGCCTGCTTCTCCGCTTCGAGCCGGATCGGTTCGAGCGGCTGGAGATGACGCGCCTTGGCGATGCCCGAAGCCATCAGGTGCATGGCTTTGCAGGTCGCGCCGTCGCAGTCGCAGGTGTGTACCCACGAGTCCTGCTCGCGCAAGCCGATGTGATGATACAGGTAGGGATTCAATCCCGCGCGCATGACTGTGCCGCGGAAGGTCGCTTCATGGAGCGAAGGGGCGCACGCGCCGATGACGACGCGGTTGACGCCCAACTCTTTGATGTCCTGCTCGATCTGCGATTGCCCCGCGTCGGAACACAGCGACATATTGGTGCGCGAGACGACCACATCGGGCTGGGTTTCCATCACTTTGGCAACCTGCTCGCATTTGACGGTGTGGCTGATGTTCCCACCGCAGTAGCAAGTGTAAACGCCGATCTTAAGTTTCTCAGGCATACGCCACCTCCTGTTGTGGGACGGTCATGCCCGTTTTTTCTCGAATGTAAGATGAAGCCGCAGATGCCGCAGAGCCCGCCGTGACAATGCTGTCCACGATGTCCATCGGTCCGCCCGCCGCGCCAGTGACGAAGATGCCTGGGCGCTGTGCCGCGCTCGGGGAGGCGTTGAGCGCTGGGAGGGAGATAAAACCGTCCGAAGCGGGAAGCAGGCCAAAGGTCGAGGGAGAAGCGGCGGGGATCATCCCGAGGGAGAGGACGACTAGGTCATGAGTCCGCTCGATGATGCGTCCCTCCTCCGTCAATTCCACTTTGACGATGGGATTGTGTTTTTCGTCTTCGCGGATGGATGCGACCTTGCCGCGCACGAATTCCACACCCATGGCTTTGGCGTTTTGGTAAAACTGTTCGTAGCCTTTGCCGAAGGTGCGGATGTCCATGTAGTAGATGGTGACTTCGGCGAGGGGCAGCGCGCCGTTGATGAGCATGGCTTGCTTGATGGCGTACATGCAGCAGACGCGCGAGCAGTATTCGATGCCTTGCGTTTGATCGCGCGAACCCGCGCATTGGACGTAAGCGATGGTGGTTGGCTCCATGCCGTCGCCTGGACGGAGGACGCGCCCGTAGGGACCCGTGGGCGCGAGGAAGCGTTCCATCATCAACGGGTCGATCACGTTGGGAAGTTTGCCTGCGCCGTATTCTTTCTTCGCGCCAAGTTGAGTTAACTCAAAACCTGTGGCGAGAACGATGGCGGTCGTTTCGATGGAGAAGGTCTGCGGCTGTTGGGTGAAGTCCACCGCGTTGACGGGGCAGACCTTTTCGCATTTGCCGCACAGCAGGCAGTTGTCTATATCCAGCACGGCTTTTTGCGGAACGGCGGTGGAGAAAGGTACGCGGATGGCGCGGTACGAACCGAGACCTCGGTCGAACGAACTTGGCACTGTGATGGGGCAGTCGTATTCGCATTGACGGCAACCCGTGCATTTGCTTTCGTCCACGTAGCGCGGCTTTTGCAGGACGGCGACGCTGTAACCCGCGCCGCTTTCTTGAATAGACTGAACTTCGCAATACGTGAACAGTGTGATGTTTAGATGATGCGCGACTGCCGACATTTTCGGCGTGGTGATGCAGGAACAGCAATCCAGCGTGGGGAAGACTTTGCTGAGGGTGATCATCTTGCCGCCGATGCTGGGTTCGCGTTCCACGAGCGCGACCTGAAAGCCCTGGTCGCCGAGGTCGAGCGCGGCTTGCATGCCCGCGATCCCGCCGCCGATGACGAGCGCGTCCACTTTGAGGTTGTTCATGCGTTCGCTCCTTGTACGGATGCGGCGTGCGCGTGGATTTCGCTTTTCACAAAGCCGATGCCTTTCAGCAGTTCGGCCATCTGCGTCACTTCCTTGAGGAAGGGCTTGACGCAGACGGTACAGATGGCGGCCAGCCGCAGGCGTCGGATGTCGAGTCCGCGTTCTTTCATCAGCGCGTAGGTCTGGTTGATGAGTTTGGCGGTGCCTTCCGCTTCGACCTTGTAGGGGCTGTCGGTGCCGCTGTACATGATGATGATCCCGTCAATGCCGCGCTCGAAGGCGCGGATGAAAAACTCAGGCGGGAACATGACCGGACATATAACGGGCAGGATGTAGGTGTTGGCGGGATAGTCCACGTGCGATTGTCCTGTCGAGTCTGCGCCCGCGTATCCGCCCGCCAGTGTGGCGAGGATCAGAATTTTGGGTTGGGGAGGAGGGATGGGTTGGGCCATGATCAAATCCAATCAGGATATTGAGTGCCAGTATTTTTGAACCGCCAAGCACGCAAAGAACGCGAAGAAAAATCTCTGAAACCCTTGGCGGGCTTCGCGGTTTATTTTCGAGACACTATTTCTGGCGGCGTAGGAAAAGACGCTCGTAGCCGTCGCCCTGCAGAACGCCGAGGAATTCATGCCCGACCTTTTCGCACCAGCGCGGCATGTCGTTCTTGGTGTTGGCGTCGCCCGACCAAATCTCGAGCACTTCGCCAACCTTGACGGTGGCAATGCCCTTCTTGGCTTCGAGCAGGGGACCGGGGCAGGACATGGCGCGCGCGTCAACGACTTTCGCGGCCTGGAGGGTGGTGAGATCAGTAGTCATAAGATTCTCCTTGGTGAATCAATTTGTGATTTCGATGGCAGGAACTTCCTTCAATTCAATGTTGGGGCTGTTGTTCAATGCGGGGCAGTTTTTGACGAGTTCATTATCAATCAGGTGGTAAAAAATATTGTGATGCTCGCGGCGCGTCCGTACCATGTTGCTGAATTCCAAAATGCGGAGATGGTGCGACGTACTTGGCAGGGAGGCGCCGATCGCCTCGGCGATCTCGGTGACGGTCCGCTCCCCCTGCGCCAGAAGCCAAAGGATCAGGATGCGCTGGGGATTGCCCATCACGCGGCAGTGAGAAGCCTGACGCTCGGCTTGTTGCTGGATTTCGGAAGGAAGGGTGGACTGCATCATAAACTTCATAAGTTGTTGAATTCATATATAGATTAACTCTCCCCGTAAGTTGCAACAAGTGATAAGCGTCACAAATGGACGGTCGTCTTTTCTATGGCTGGCTATAAAAATTTTTGGCTCTTAACTGAATTCAAGGAGGTGGTCAGATTCTGATAAGATTGGTTCATGGTCAACATACAGAATCTGATAGATGATGCGAAGTGTTTTGCGGTAGTGCGCGAATTGCGCTGGCCGGATGG
>JBMOMP010000028.1:0-18551 GCA_049323115.1 Chloroflexota bacterium | reverse complement strand
CGCCCCAGGCCAGTTGTTTCTGGGTGTTGTCGTCCTTGGCAGTGATAAAGCGCACCAGTGAACTGCCGGGCGCGACCATGCCCAGGTTTGAGAACACTTCCTGTCCTTTGAGCAGGTTGTTGAGCAGGTCGAAGCGCTCAGGGACTTTGTCCAGCAGGCGCTGGAGGGGGGCCGGCAGGTGCGCCAGCAGTTTGATCGCGCCCACGCTGGCGCTCTCTCCCTGGATGGCGATCTGCTTGGCCTTGCCCAGGTAGGCGCCCAGTCCCGCCAGCGAGGCCAGGTAAAGCCGTTGCAATTTGTCGAAGCGGGCGTAGGCCTCCGTCCGGTCCCCGCCGGGCGTCTTCTCGTACGCTTCCAGCGCCGCGACCGTTTGCCGGTGCAGGTCAAGGAGATCGAGTTCACGGAGCGGCACTTCCACATTGAACGGATACAGGCGGTCGCGCGGCGAGCGGCGGCTGGCATCCATCGGGATCAGGATGGACGGGTTGGCCTCGCGCGCCTCCCGGATCGCCTTGCGGACGGACGCCGCCAGGTCTGGCCGGTTCTTCGCCAGGTCATCCAAACGCGAAAGCAAAGCCGGCGACGGCTCGTACCTGGCGGCGTGGATGGCGCGGTACAGCACCAACAGGTCGTTGATGGTCAGGCGCAGCAGGTCGCTGCGCAGTTTGAACAGTTTGCGCAGCGCCTGGCAGGCCTTGACGTTGGCTGCGCCGGTTTCGGCGCCCACTTCTGCCAGGGCGCGGGGGGCGCGCCGGATCAAGCGAAGGTCGGCCGCCAGCAACAGGAGGGACAGTTGCGTGAAAGCCGGTTCTTCGGCTGGCTGGGCGCGCGGCAGCAGGTGCAAATAACTTGCCCAGGACAAGGCCTCGTTGGTCATGATCTCGGCCAGGGCAGCGCCCCAGGCGCCGTCGAAGAAGATGTGTGACTGGTCGAACACAAACGTTTCGCCCGTGTCGAAGACCGTCAGCGCGTGGTCGCCCACGCCGCGCTCCGCCTGGCGCAGTTCGGACAGGGGCAGGCGGCGGTCGCGCCGGTCGCTGTTGAGCAGGATGGGGGCGAAGCGCAATCTGCCCAGTCCGCGGACCAGTTCGGAGTTCAGTTTTTTGCGCAGCGTCGGTAGTTCGGCGCGCCGCACCTGCGCCAGGGCGGTCATGTCCGCCGGCGCGGGCGAGACGGCCGCCAGGATAGAAGCGACCTGCGCGCGTACGTGCAGCACATCCGGCATGGTTGTCCTCCCCGGCTGGCAGGCTGGCAGCAGGAAATATGCGCCCTGGCGGATGATCCCGATCTGCGCTTGTTCCAACGGATAGGAGACGCGGGTTTCCCCATACGGGCCCGGCTCCAGGTAAGCCAGGATGGACATCTGTTCCTGGTAGGCAGGCAATTCGTTTGCCAGCGCTTTTTCCAGGCCGGTTTCCCAGGCCGACCGCGCCGCCCCGGGCAGTTCTTGGAGCATCTTTCCCAGGAACTGGTCGAATTTTTCGCGGCGATACGCAGGGTAGGTAAGCCCGGCGGCGTCCGCTTCGCGCCGGTAGGGGCGCACCCGTTCCCACTGCCGGTACAGGTTGGTCAGGCGCACGTCTTTCCCGTGACTGTGCATCATATCCTGCAAATGTGCAGTGGCAACCCGTTCATACCACTCGTTTGCCAGCAAAGCGCCGTACTGGTGCAGGCAGGTGATGGCGGCCATCGCCCAGGCGGTCAAGCGGTCCACCTCGTCCAGGCAAACGCCGTGTCCCTTCAGCAGGGTGTCGAAGCCGTGCGTTTCGTTGGCGTGCCGGGCGGTATCTTCGCGCAAGGCATAGTCCACATAAAATTGCCAGGTGCCTTCAGGGAAGGACGATTCCGGGTCTTTCCCGGCCAGTTTCAGCAGGTTCTGGTATCCCCAGATCACGGCCGCCGGTCCCGCAAAGAACGCGCCGTACACGGCCTGGTCCAAGACAGGCTCCATGCCCTTGAACAACGCGCGCACATCCTGGCGCACCTGTTGCAATGGGGGACGTCTCCCCGGCAGGCGCGCCAGCCCGCTCAAGATCATGCCGGGCACGTTGCCGGCCGGGATCACCTGCGCGATCAGGTCCACCGCCGCATCGATCTCAGGCAGCGACAGTTTGGCGAGTTGCTGCGACGAAACCGAGCGGGCTACGCTGCGCAGGCTCTGTGCAGTGTGGGTGGACTCTTTGCGCCAACCGGCTTGGGATTCCTTGCGCGCCATGCTGGAATTATATTGCAAAACGGGGGACAAAGCGCCTCGACCCGGACTTTTGGCCTGCTCCTGCCAAAGGAATTTTTCCTCCGCCGGAGCCTTCGCCCTCCCTTTGCCGGACGTTCGGGGGCGCTGGTCACGGCCGGGGGAAACGCAGGATCAACGTACTTCCCTTGCCCACTTCGCTGGCCATGGCTATTGTCCCTCCCTGGCCTTCGGCCAGCGCCTTTGCAATGGAAAGGCCAAGCCCAAAACCGGGGACAGTTTCATCTCCCTCGCCGCGATAGAAGCGCTCGAAGACGTGCGCCAGTTTTTCGGGCGGGATGCCCTCGCCATGATCCTGGACTTGAATCTCGACTTGTTTCCCCTCGATGTGGGCATTTACGCTGATCTCACCGGCGGAATGTTTCAGGGCGTTATCCAGGGCAATGAGCGCTACTTGCTTGAATGCGTCGCGGTCGCCGGCGATGGATACATCTTCGGCGGCCAGGGTGATGCTGCGCGCCGGGTCGAGTTGCTGCGCCTGGCGGCAGGTCTCTTCCAGGACGGGCAGGATGGCGATCGGTTCCTTCGCCAGATTCCGCCCGGCGTCTGCCCGCGCCAGGACGAGCAGGTCGTTGACCAGCCGCACCAGGCGGTCGCTTTCGTCCACCATGTCGTTGATGATGTCGGCTTGCACCTCGGCAGGGATGGGCGGCGTGCGGCGCAGCAGGCCCAGGTTCCCGCGCAGGGTCGTGAGCGGGGTCCGCAATTCATGCGAGACATCCGCCACGAAATTACGCTGCATTGCGAGCGAGTGCGCTACTTTCTGGTAGGCGTCCTGCAAGTGCGCCAGCATGGAATTGAAAGTGGTCGCCAGTTGGCCGACCTCGTCCTGCGGCCCAGTATACGAGACGCGGCGCGTGAAATCGCTCTCCTCGCCGATGGCTTTGGCGGTCTGCGTCAAGCGCTGGATAGGCTGCAACGTAATCCCTGAAAGCACCCAGCCGATGCCAAAAGCGACCAGCAGGGTGACCAGGCTGGCAATCCCGAAAGTGACGCCGAGCGCCTGGAGCGAACGATCGCGCTCGGTGAGCGGACGAGCGACCTGCAAGATATAAACAACCTGCCCTTCGGAAGTCACCGGGCGGCTATAGATCAACATGCGCTGCTCCCCCACGACGGCAGTTTCCCACCATGTTTGCTGGTCATTGAGCGCCTGCAGGCCATCTGCGTTGAGCGGCAGGGCATCCTCGCTGCGGCCAAAGGGACTGGCAACCAGGTTCCCGGCAGCATCCAGCACGCGCACGATCTCACGTTCAGGCAATTTCTGGAAGGCCTGCTCGCTGGAAAATTCTTCGAAAGGCACCGGCGGAGGCTGCGTGTGCGGCGGCTGCAGCCCAGACGGCGGTTGTGCATCTGGGTTAGGATTAGTGACAGTCCTTAGAACAGAACCACCCAGCCCCTCGCTGCTCCTGACCAAATCTTTCTTCAGGTCATCGAGCGTGGTTTGCGCCTGGATCGAGTATACGGCCAGCCCAAAAATCGCCAGGGTGAGCGCCAGGATGGCATTGTACAGCAGGGTGAAGCGAAGGCGGATGGACATCATTCCTCGCGTAAAACGTAGCCTACGCCGCGCACCGTATGGAGCAAACGGGTCCGCCCGCCGCCTTCCAGTTTCTTGCGCAGGTAACCGATGTAGATTTCGAGCACGTTGTCATCGCCCCCGAAATCGTACCCCCAAACGTCATTCAGGATTTGCCGGCGCTCCAGCACCTGGCGCGGATGGCGCAGGAACAAATGCAGCAGGTTGAACTCGGTGACGGTGAGGGTCAGGTTCACATCGCCGCGGCGCGCTTCGCGGGTGGCCGGGTCGAGGCTCACGTCCGCATACGCAACCGCCTGGCTTTCCGGCTTCGGCTCGATGCGGCGCAGCAGGGCATGGACGCGCGCCACCAGTTCGGCGGGGGCAAAGGGTTTGACCAGGTAATCGTCCGCGCCGCTTTCCAGGCCATCCACCCGGTTTTCGATGGCGTCGCGCGCGGTCAGCATCAGCACCATAGTCTTGTTCTTTTCGGCGCGCAACTGGCGGATCAAGGCAACGCCGTCCATTTTTGGCATCATCCAATCCACGATCAACAAGTCGGGGGCATGGCTGTCGATAAGCGGCAGGGCTTCCGCGCCATTGTTGGCGGTCAGCACGTTGAGATTTTCATACACCAGCGTGCGCTGGAGCATTTTGAGTAGTTTCTGGTCGTCATCGACCACAAGGACAGTAGGCATGGCAAATGGAGTCCATTTCTTGACGAGAACTAACTGCCCCAAGTATATGCGTTTTTGCTGTGAAATGGCTGTGAAATCTCCCCAATCGAGGGTTCTCAGCCTTTTCACAGCCTTTTCTTGGCTTCATCACAGCGTTGAAGCCTAAAATGATGACATCTTATCCAAGAATTCGGAGGAAGCCGTGAGTCTTAAATTCAAGCGCAATTACCCTACCATCCTCTTGTTGGTCGGTATCCTGTCCTTACTGGCGGTCACAATGGGCAACCAGCCCGTCGTTGCCTATACCATCAATATTGGAACCATCCAAATGCAACTGGCAAGCGCATTCGGGGCCAAAGTTCCCGCCGGGATCGTCCAACCCGGCTTGCCGGCCGCCAGCGCTGCTTCCCTGACCGCCAGCCAGGGCGAGACGCAAGACGCCATTTTCGATCTGTTCGGATCGTTCGAGAATTAGGAGGGCAACGTACCATGAAAAAATGGATCACTTTATTCCTGTCTGCGCCCCTTGTCTTCGCACTGGTTGCGTGTTCCAGCGCTGCAGCGGAGACCGCCGACAGCGGAGCGTTTGCCCAGGTAACGGAAGCAGCCTCCGGTGGGGATGAGGCGGCGGGGCAAAGTCCGGCGGGGGACGGCCAAGTCCATACGGACACAACTTCCATAAACCTGGAAGGCGATTCGATCTCCTTCGAAGGCAGCGGTGTAGCAGTGGATGGCACTGTCGCGTCCATTACGGCGGCCGGGACGTATACTATCAGCGGCGCGTTGAACGATGGGCAGGTGGTTGTGAACACGCAAGAGGAGGGGACGGTGACGCTCGTCCTGGATGGGGCGCATATCGCTTCTTCGGCCAGGGCTCCCATCTACATCATCAGCGCAGAGGAAACGGTCGTAACCCTGGCTGACGGCTCTGAAAATTCGGTGACGGATCGGGCCGCCTCCGCGCTCGAAGACGTGGAAGGCGCCGAGCCTGACGCAGCCATTTTCAGCAAGGATGACCTGACCATCAACGGCAGCGGCTCCCTGACCGTCAATGCAAACTACAACAACGGCATCGCCAGTAAGGATGATCTCAAGATTGCCGGCGGGGCCGTCACGGTGAATGCCGTGAACGACGGCCTCAAAGGTAAGGACTCGGTTTCGGTCTCGGACGGCGTCATCACGATCAACGCCGGCGCAGACGGGATTCAATCCACGAATGCAGATGAGGCCGGGAAGGGTACCATCCTGATCGATGGTGGGACCTTCAACATTACGTCCGCGCTGGATGGCATTCAAGCCGCGACCAGCCTGCAGATCAGCGGCGGGAATTTCACCATTACGTCGGGCGGCGGGAGCGTCAACAACAGCGTCACGGGCGGCGGCATGTGGGGCATGGAAGGCAACCCGAACAAACCCGCCGAAAGCGCCAAGGGCTTGAAGGCCGGCGGCGACCTCCTCATCACGGCCGGTGTGTTCGCTATCAACTCTGCCGACGACTCGCTCCACAGTAATACTAGCATCACGATCAATGGCGGCAACCTGCTGATGGCTTCGGGCGATGATGGGCTGCACGCCGACTCTGCGCTGACCATCAACGGCGGCGAGATCAACCTGACGCAGTCCTACGAAGGAATGGAGAGCGCGGTCATCAAGGTCAACGGCGGAACGATCCACCTGATCGCCAGCGACGACGGCGTCAATGCAGGCGGCGGCGCGGATGGCTCCGCTGTGAATGGACGGCCTGGCCAGGGCGGGTTTGCCGCGGGAAATTATTTTGTGTACGTCAACGGCGGCTACCTCTACCTTGACGCGGGCGGCGACGGACTCGACACAAACGGTTCGTTTGCGATGACCGACGGCGTCGTGATCGTCAACGGCCCGACCAACGACGGCAACGGCCCTGTGGATTACATGGGTACGTTCAACGTCTCAGGCGGCTTCCTGTTGGCGGTAGGCAGTTCAGGAATGGCGCAAGCCCCCAGCGCGTCTTCGACCCAGTACTCCGTGCTATACAATTTCGATGCGGCGCAACTGGCTGGAACGTTGCTGCATATCGAAACCGCGGATGGGCGGGATATCCTCACTTTTGCGCCGACAAAATCATACCAATCTGTGATGCTGTCTTCAGCGGACCTCGGAAACGGTTCGACGTATATTGTTTACACTGGCGGCAGCGCAAGCGGCGCGGCAGTTGACGGCCTGTATCCCGACGGAGTATATGCTGCGGGGACCCAGGTCGCCAGTTTCACCATTTCGGGTGTAGTGACCACCGCAGGGGCGGCCGGCGCCTTTGGACCAGGCGGGTTTGGTCCCGGCGCTGGCGCTCCGGGCGGCGGAGCCGGTGCGCCTCCCGGTCAATTCAATCAGTAAGCCTGACTTCAATCGCCTTCCTGAAAGACACAGGAAGGCGATTTTTTTCTCAACAATTTCACAGCATTTTCTTGGTCTCCTCACAGCATGAGACTTTAGAATGACAGCGAATGAACAACCGACTTTCCCAAGGAAACCTATGTCCAACCTCAGTCATACCATCCGGCGCTTCAACCGTTTCGAACTGAAATATCTTATCAGCCTCAAGCAAGCGGAAGTCTTCAAAAAAGCCTTGCGCGCTTACCTGACTGCCGATGAACATGGCAATGGCAATGGAAGATACGCGCTTGCCAGCCTGTATTATGACTCGCCGGATTTTCGCTGCTATTGGGAAAAGGTGGACGGGATCAGATTCCGCCGCAAACTGCGCATCCGCCTCTATGAGACCGGTGCGCCGCTGGAAGCCGATACCCCGGTCTTCGTAGAGATCAAGCAACGCTTGGACCGCGTCACCCAAAAGCGCCGCATCATCCTTCCCTATCGTAATGCTTTGCGCCTGTGCAATGAGCGCCAGTTCCCGGAAGAATTCGCGCCTGACGACAAGGCCGTCCTCGAAGAAATCTACGCCTACCTGTGGCAATACAACCTGCGACCGGTCAGCATCGTGCGCTATGAGCGCCAGGCGCTCATCGGCGCGGACTATGACATCGGCTTGCGCGTGACGTTCGATACTTTCCTCAATTACCAGGTCCACCAACTGGCGCTCGACGAAGAACCATCTGGCCTGCCGATGTTGCCGGCCGACCGCGTCGTCATGGAGATCAAAGTCAACGAGCGCATCCCATACTGGCTGACAGAGATGATCGCGGCGCACAACCTGAACCTGATCCGCATCAGCAAATATTGCCGCGGTATCGAATTGGCAAAAGGCTGGGCTTCTACGGTTTCACAACCTGCACTTGCCGTCATTTAGTCGAACAATCAAACAAGGAGATCGTAATGGGCATTTTCAACTTTCAAGACCTCACAGGCGAATTTTCGGTGCTGGACATCGTTATCGTGATGGCGCTGAGTTTCATCCTTAGCGTCTTTATCGGCTGGATCTACAAGATCACCCATCGCGGCACATCGTACACACAGAGTTTCGTGTTCACGCTCGTGCTCAATGGCATGGTCGTGGCCATGGTCATGATGATCGTCGGCTCGAACATTGCGCGAGCATTCTCGCTGGTGGGCGCATTATCCATCATCCGCTTCAGGAACGCGGTCAAAGAGACGCGTGACGTGGGCTTCATCTTCTTTACGATGGCAATCGGCATGGCGATCGGCACCAAGTTCTACCTGCTTGCCGTTGCGGGAGCCGTGGTCATCAGCCTGATGATCCTCATCATGACCCGCTTCGACTGGTTCGCGCGTGAAATGGCAAGCCAGATCCTGCGGGTGCAGGTTCCTAACGGTATGGCGTTCGATACGCTCTTCGACGCGCCTTTTGTCAAATATACCCACGCCTCCGAACTGATCAGCGTGGACACTATCCATGACGGCGCGTTGACCGAACTGACGTACAGCATTGGGTTGAAGAAATCCAACCGTGTGCAAGACTTCCTGTCCGAGATCAGGAGCCTGAACGGCAATCATAAGATCACATTGATTGCCGGATACAACAGCACCGACCTGTAACTTCCTTTGGGGTGTTCGTAGTGACGGTTTCCCGGCATTACACCCACCGGGAATGGCCCTGGTTGCCGCCCCCTCCACGACCAGAACCGTCACTACGTTTCCAAATCGAGCGCGTTATACAGCGCGCAGAGGAAGATATGAACCTCAATTTCAAGCGCAGTTACCCCCTTCTTTTGTTGTTGATTGCCGTTGTTGCCATCCTGTCCCTGGTCATGGGAAATATGCGGGTGACTGCTTATGCCACAGACCCCACTGCCATAACAGTGGAACAAGCGAACAGTTCCCTCGATTTTCACAACGCTGTGGCCCTGTTCGACGATAGCATAATGCACAGCATTCAAGTCCTTATGGATGAAGATGACTACAACAAGATGATCTCGACGTACCAAAATGCCGGGTTGAAAGAATATTTCAAGGCCGACATCATCATTGACGGCGTTCGCATCAACGCAGTGGGCATCCGTTTGAAGGGAAACGCCTCGCTGCGCACGGCGCTGGGAGGCGGGATGGGTAGGGGTGACGGCCAACGGCCCGGGAACGGTCAGCCGCCACAGGCGCCGGGAGACGGCGAAAGACCACAGCGTCCTGAAAATGGAGGAATGCCTCGTCCCCCGGGCAATGGTCAACTGCCGCAGGCGCCTGAAAACGACGCCGTACCACAGGGGCAAGGAGAAGCCAATCGCCAGCAAGCAGCCGGGGAAGGCGAAAATCCCGCGCCGCGGGCTGCCCAGGGAATTGGGCCGGGCATGGGAGGGCAAACCGCTTCGGGCGAGACGAAAATCCCCTTCCTGATCAAATTCGATGAATATGAAGAAGGGCAAACCTACCAGGGATACAGCAAACTCTCCATTCGCACGTATGGGATTTCGTACGATGCAGCCATGCTCCAGGAGCCGGTTACCAATTCCGCCGCCCGGCTGGCAGGGCTGCCGGCCACGCAGACAGCCTATACCGGCTTCGCCATCAACGACGCAGACGAGGCGCTCTACGTGATTTCGGAAATCGTGGATGACAAGGCTTACCTGACGGAATATTTCGAGAACGACAACGGGATTTTATACAAAGCCGAAATGGGCTCGACGTTGAGTTATCAGGGCGAGGATCCCAGTTCCTATTCCCGCAGTTTCAGCCAGGAGACGCGCGTCAACGACGCCGACCTGGCCCCGCTGATTGCCTTTATGCGCTTCCTCGACCAGGCCGATGAGGCCGCTTTCGAACGCGACCTGCCTAAATGGCTGGATGTGGAGGCGTTTGCCTCGTACCTGGCGCTGAACGCGCTGGTGGTCAACACCGATTCGATGCTGGGCATGAACAACAATTACTATCTGTACTATGACGATGTGACGGAACAGTTCACGCTGCTGATGTGGGATGCCAACGAAAGCCTGGGCAAGTTGGGCGGCAGCGCTGCGTATGACATTTCACTCACCAGCGCAAGCGCAGGTCCCGGCGGGAATCGCGGCGGCCCGGGCGGCAGGATGGGCGGCGGGCAGAATATCCTGCAAGAACGCTTCCTGGCAAATGCCAATTTCAAGGCGCTGTACGAGCAAAAGGTGAAAGAGATTTACGCCCAGGTTTACGCCAGCGGCGCGCTGACCGCCGAGGTGGAACGGTTTTCGGCGCTGATTCACGCGGTCAATGACGAGCGCGGGCTGGTGGAGATCGAGGCTTACGACCAGGCCGTACAAAAAACATCGAACTTTATAGCCCAGCGCATGGAATACCTTGCAACGACAGAGATGCTGGGCAAATGACATCGTTACGTTACCAATGGAGATTTTTTATGCAGAAACTAACCCTGACTACACTACTATTCTTCGTCCTGGTGTTGACCGCCTGCGGCAGCGCTTCGAACTCGACCGATGAGCCTGCTTCCGCGCAAGAGGCCACCGCCATCGCTGAGGTCGTTTCTACCGCCCTGGCCGCTCCCCCTACGTTTGCGCCGACCCAGGCCACACCTGCGGCCTTATCCACGACGTACCCCGATGCGGCCCCCGTCCTGGCGCAACTCATCGCTGGAACTTTACAACTCGAAGGCAGCCAGCTGGCCGTGACCGCCGCGCAGGCCTCCACGCTCCTGCCGATCTGGAGCGCCCTGAAAGATCTGGGCGGGAACAACGCCGCTACCCAGAGACAATACGACGACCTGACCGAGCAGGCGCTCCAGGCCATGACGGACGAGCAGATCCAGGCCATTGCCCTGATGCAAATCACCCGCGAAAGCCTGACGACCGTCATACAGCAGCAGGAACTTGCTATAGGCAACCAACCGGGCAACGGAATGGGGCAGGGGGGAGGTCCTGGCGGCGCGCGCCCGGAAGGGACGCCCCCGGCTAACGGGACTGCGCCACAAGGGATGCCGCCGGGCGGTACACCGCCGGCCAATGAGGTGCAGGGCGCCGGTTCCCTGTCCGTGCCGCCTGGATTGCTGGACGCCTTCATCCAATTCCTGGAACAAAAGGCATCCGCGTAGCGCGAAGATAGGTTGAATCGGGACATTTTTCACAATCACAAGTTTCGAAAAGGAGTCGCCATGAAAAAGGCAATCTCTCTCATCATCCTGACCGGCCTGGTTTTGAGCCTGGTCGCCTGCGCGGGCAATGCAGGCCAGGCGACGCCCGACACCGACGGGCTGCCCATTGCCTCCCAACTGATCGTAGGGACGTTCAGGCTGGAAGGCACAGAACTGGCTGTCACCCCCGAACAGGCCGCTGACCTGCTGGTGCTCTGGCAGGTTTACGTTGACCTGGGCGAAAGCGACGCTGCCGCGCAGGCTGAAATAGATGCCCTGGTCGAGCAGGTGCAGGTGACCATGACAGCCGAGCAGGTGGATGCCATCTTGGACATGCAGATCGGCCAGCAGGATGTCTTTGCAGTGATGCTGGAGCAGGGCGGCATGGGAAGCAACGCCGAGGCAGGCAGTGGGAGCACGTCCGTAGCCAGCGGCGGGGGAGGCGGTTTTGCCCCGCCGGATGGCGGCATGGGCGGCTCTCCTGATGGCGGCGGAGGCGCTCCCCCCGATGGCGGCATGATGCCGGACGGGGGCGCGGGAGGAACCGCCAGCGCAGGTCAGGGCGGGGAAACGGAAGCAGGCGCAGGTCCGGCGGGAAGCGTGGGCGTCCCGACCGCGTTGGTGGAAGCGCTTATCCGCCTGCTGGAACAGAAAGTCAATTCTTAGGAGCCTCTATGAAAGCAAAAACATTTTTGGTCGTTATCCTGCTGTTGGCCTTGACCCTCAGCGCCTGTGGCGGGGCGGAAGAAGCAGAATCGGGGGAAGTAGCGCTGGCCGATATCTATACCGCCGCCGCGTTGACGGTCACCGCGCAGTCCCTTTCCGTGACTGCGACTGCCACGCTCCCGCCGAGCGCCAGCCCCACTCCCTGGCCGACCGTAACAGTTTCTCTCATCAACACGCCCACCGCACAGAGCGCCTCGTATGCAGCCTCGACAGCCTACGGCTGCAATGACGCGGTCTACGTCAGCGATGTGACCATTGCGGACGGCAGCGAACTGGCGCCGGGCGAGGAATTCGTGAAGACCTGGAAACTACAAAATGCAGGCAGTTGCGCCTGGGACGAGGATTACCAGATCGTGTTCGTGAGCGGGGAAGACATGGAGGGCGAGGAAACCGACATAGGCGATACGGTTTCGGCGGGCAGTACGGCGAATATCTCCGTCTCGCTGGTAGCGCCGGACGCGGAGGGGACGTATACGGGGTATTGGCGGATGGCCGATGATTCCGGCAACCTGTTCGGCGGGGCAGTGTACGTGATGATCGTGGTGACGGAAGACGCTGCCACGTCCACGCCGACGGCTACGGAAGAAGAAACTGCCACCGAAACGCCGACCTCGACGCCCGTTCCGACCGAAACCGAAATCCCAACGGACACCCCAGAGCCGACCGAAGAACCCACCGCCGCGCCCGAAACGGGTGATGATTCGACCGAATAAAATTAGCGAAATTTGCATAGATTAGCGAATGCGTGACCGTTGTTACATCATTGCCCTTCACGCTCGAAGATGTCGTGGTAGCCGCGATCCAGTTCGTCGTCGCTCAGGTGGGCGTAGCGCTGCGTGACCTGGATATTGGCGTGCCGCGCCAGTTCCTGCGCCAGTTTCAGGTTGCCGCTGGCGCGCAGCACGGTGGTGACGAAGTAGTGCCGGAAGGAGTGTGGGGTGATGCGGCCCTCGGCTGCCTCTCCCAACGCCTGCCGCACGCGCTCGTCCACGAGGTTGCGCCCGGTGGCGGTGGTGACCGGCTTGACCTTCCTGCCGGCGCCCTTGTCGTGGCGGGCGAAGAGGGGCAGGGAGGCCAGCGGGCGGCCGGACGCGCCGTCTAAACGGGAGCGGGCTGAAAGGTAGTCCCGCAGCGCGGACAGGGAACGCCCGGAGAAGCGCACCACGGCCTGTTTGTCGCCCTTGCCGATGATGACCGCGCGGCCCTCGTTCCAGTCGATATCCCCGCGCCGCAGCGCGCAGGCCTCATGCACGCGCAGCCCGGTGTCGGCCAGCGTCAGTAAGAAGGCGCGGTCCCTTAATGCGCGTAACTTATCGTTTTCATTGTCGAACAATTGTTCTATTAAATTATTCGTATAATCGAGCACGCGCTGGATGTCGTCGGCCGGGAATTGGGGCAGGCGCAGGCCGGGGCGGCGGGCGCGTTGAAGGATAAATTCGGCCAGTCGTGGAAAATTGATTTCAGACAACTGTTGCGCAGAAAGGTAACGGTAAAAACGTTTTATTGCAACGGTGTAAAGTTGTTCCGTAGCAGGGGAAAAGTCTTTGAGTGCGTCCAGGAACCAGGGGACGGCATCTTCGGTCAGTTGATTGATATCTGTTGCTTCAACCGATAGGCCGTGCTCATTGAGAATATTGGCAAAAAACAAAATACCTTTCGCATAACTTAATGCAGTGTTATGACTGCGAGAACGCTTCAGCATGTCGATGAAATCCGACATGGCTTCCTGTATGGAAGGCGATTTCATATTCAATGTCACTTAACATTATAATGGATATTGTATTTCGGATGCTTTTCTCTGATCAAAGCCGCCTCTTTATTAGTGATCCAATAGTTAACCCGGGCCAGGTTGCCCGAATCAAGAACATCCTGGGGGAGTTCTACAAATTCCACTTCCCAGTCCCAGCAATCGGGAATGGCTGCACGGGCAACCTCGTCAAAGTAGCCCCCCGAGGGAGGGTCGGCAAATCCCAAATGTTGGGCCAAACGGTTTTCCACGCCGTAGGATTTCCCAATATAAAGAATCTCGCTGCCATTCTTGATTATGTAAATCACAGCACGTTCCGGCGCGTTTTTGCCTTCTAGAACGATCTCGCCAAGTTTCATAAAAACCTCTATGCTTTTGGTAAGATTACTTATCAAAAGCAATTGTATTTTACTGCCAATCCCGCTACCTGTCAACTCCCCCTCTCTCAGTCTCTCAGTTTTCAGTTTTCAGTTTTCAGTGTTCGGTTTTCAGTATTCAGCGGCGGAGGCTGAACCGCGAGCCTGGTAGACTGAAAACTGATGACTGATAACTGAACACTGGAAAGCCCCCTCCCCCACCGGCGGCGGTTGCCCATTGTGTGATGTATTTCTGCGGCATGTCGCGCGCTGGGCGCCAGGCTGGCAGGCTGGAATACAAGTTGTCTGACAACTTTTCCCCTGCCCTGCTATTGTGCTTATGTGCATAGTAGCCGGTTGGCAGCCCCAAATTCTTGCAATTTCACGTCTTTGCCCCTATACTGGGAACATCACTTGTATTAAGGAGGTGACCCGATGCCGCCTTTTGTCGCTGCCGAATGCACGAATTCAAAATGCAAGCACAAAAACCGCTACGATCTGGCCGAATTGAAAAAGGACGCTGGTATGGCCTACAAAGGGACGGTTTACCGCGACATCGAGGACCGCGAGGAATGGATCGTCACCTGCGAGAAATGCGGTCAGCGATTCAAGATCACCGTCCCGCGCGCGAACGCGAAGCGAGGAGGGTACCGCAGTGCCGAAATTGACTAAACCCAAAGATGACGAAATCATCGTCCCCTCTTCTCTCCTATCGGCGCAGGATGAGCGGTTGGAGAAGTTGTTCGACGAGATGGAGCAGGGATCGCTGAAAACGCTCGAAGACGCGGCGCGGCAGATCATTACTTTATCCACCGCCCTGCTTGGCGCGTTCTTCGGCCTGCTGGCGTTCAAGGATGCCCCTGACTATTTGGCCTTTCTCGAGATCAAAGTGATCGGTGCGGGCGCGTTACTGGCGTTTTTCGTCGCACTGTTCTTTGCGCTGGTGGCGGTCTCGCCGAAGAGATACGACTTCCCGCGTGCAAGTCTCACGGCCAAACGCGACATCCTGAACGAGATGCTGAGACGCAAGCACAAATTTGTAGGCCTGGCCTCGTGGACGTTTGCTGTCGGCGCGCTGTTGATGCTGTCCGCGGCGCTGGCCATTTTGATTTGTAGAATATAACGGTGGTCGAGTAGGGTGAGTGCTTTTCTCGCCCGTATCGAGACCACCAGTTAACAGGAAATCTTTTTTGCATGGTGGTTTCGATACGGCGGACGAGCGCCGCCTACTCAACCACCGAGTTGGGATGAAACTATGCTCACACTCCACCTCACACTTTCAAACAATCAAGTCAGCGTGCGCGCCAACGGGAAGGAAAGCCATCAGTTTTCCCTGCTGGAGTTGAGTCAATCCGAGCAGGAGTGGAAGGACTTCTACAAGAATCCATGCGTTTATGGCGGGAAGTTGTTCAACGCGCTGTTCAGGGACGCGGCGCGGGCGGAGTTCGACGCGCTTTCCAAGCAATCCGAGCGGACGATTGCGCTGGTGTTGGAATCATCAGAACTTGATAGCGTGGCGTGGGAATACGCGTTTCATGGCGACGGGTACGTTGTTGAAGATTATCCCTTTGTGCGCGCGTTGCCTGAAAAGGAGAGACCCGCGAAGAGGGCGTTGAATGAAGTGGAGCGCGTGCCGCTGCTGTTCATCCCTGCCAACCCGCTGGTGGATTTGAGCGGCGAGCCGATGCAGCCCTTGAAACTCGAAGCAGAGCGGGATGAGATGACGCGGCTCATCAAAGCGAGTCATGCGCCTTTCGACATTTTTGAAATGCTGCCGCCTACGCCAAAGAAATTACAAGAGGTTATGGCAGACTCGAGATTTCGTGAAGGACTGATTGTTCACTTCACGGGGCATGGCAGCGTGGAGGACGGCAAAGCATTTTTGTTGTTCGAGCGCGAGAACGGGGCGGCGAATCCGCTGGAGGCGCGCGAGTTCGTGCGCGAGATCAAAGATAAGGCGTGGATCGGCTTCTTGAGCGCGTGCCAGTCCGCGGTCCCGGAGCGAACCGAGTTTTCCAATCTGGCGCGGGAACTGGCGAAGGCGGGAGTCCCGTTTGCGTTGGGGATGCAGTTCAATCTCCCCGATCCGTTTGCGCCGAACATCAGCGGACAGTTCTACAACTATCTCGCGCATGGACACGCCGTCCCCGAGGCGGCGCGGCAGGCGCGGCGGGCGGTGAAGCGTGAGAATGAAATTTTCGTCGGCATGATCGCGCTGTACGCCGCGCACCCTGATGAAGCGGGAACCCTTCGACAGGCTCAGGGCGCATGGCGCGGCACGGGCGCGCAGACCGTGAGCCTGTTCCGTCCCGCCGACGTGAGCGACCTGCCCTCCCCTGCCAGCGGATTGATCGGACGCCAGCGCGAGTTGATGCGCATTGGCACGCGCCTGCTCGAAGGGAAGAAGCCGCTGACGGTGACCCTGCACGGCGCGGGCGGGATCGGCAAGACCGCGTTGCTCTGGCAGACGCTCCTGCGCTTCGCCCCGTCCTTCGAGTTGACTCTCGCCATCGCGCTGGATCCACTGCCCTCACTGGAAAGCGCCCTGGGACGGATCGAACGCTTTTTGGGTCTGCCTTCGCCCTGCGCCAATGACACGAAGCAACGCGAAGCGCTGGTGCGGAACGCGTTGACGAGTAAGCGCACGTTGTTGGGATTGGATAATTTTGAAACGCTCAACCATGCCTTGAACGATGATGCCACAAAAGGGACTGCCAAAAGTTTATACGCCTTCTTCAAAAGTTTGCCCGCCGCAGGTGTGACCTTGTGCGTCACCAGCCGCGAGAAGACCAACCTGCCTGGGGAACACATCGAAGAAATTTACGGCTTGGAAGACGCGATGGGCGGCGCGTTGTTTTATGAAAACGTCAGCACGCGCAAGGATGCCTTGAACGAAGCGGGCTTGGAAAAACTCAGCGCCGCGGTAGGCGGACATCCGCTTGCCCTGCGTCTGCTCGCGCCGATCTTTGAAGAACAGGCAGGATTATCGCTTGAGCAGTTTACTGAAAAACTTCAAACCTTTTTACCCAAAGCCAGCGACCAGTGGACAGAACAGGAACGCCATGAAAGTTTAGGTACGTGCTTCGCATTTTCGATGGATAATTTTCCAAAGACGGAGAAAGGAAAAACTTTACAAATCGCGTTGGCAAAGCTGAGTATATTCACGGCATTCTTTTTTGATGCTACAGCCGCGCCTGTGCTTGAAAATGGTTTTCCTGAAAAAGAGGAGCAATATTCAGAAGACAAAGCACGAACAAGTAGCACATTACATGCCTTATGGGAGCGTGGATTGTTGGAGCGCACAGAGATTCCATTGGAAGATGGAAATCATTACCTGTATCGCCTGCACCCTGTTCTAAACCCCTTTGCCCAAAAACTCCTGCCTGAAAACGAAATCGAATCAGTTAAAGAAAATTATTGGAAATCCATAGACAATTTGGCTCGAATAACAAATGACCATATTACCAAAGAGCCAGTAGTCGCAACCATCGCATATCGTTCTTTGCCTGACTTAGTCATTGCTTCAGAATCGAGAGACGATGCAGGTGCTGCGCTTTTGCAAAGCCGAGTAGCCTTTTTCCTGCAATGGTTCGGTCATTATGATGATGCAATGAGACTCCTGGAAAAGTCACGCGATATATACGCGTCGCTCAACGATAAAAAAGGAATAGCGGTCATATTGCATGCAACAGCCGACATACTAGAAATACGTGGCGATTTGGATGGGGCAGTGAAGTTATATCAACAGTCACTTAAACTCAAAGAGGAATTGAATGACCTAAAATCGGAAGCAACCACGCTAACAGCTATGGCGGGTATTTACATTACGCGTGGTGATTTAGATAGTGCAATGGAAATATACAGGCAGTCACTGCAAATCAATGAGGAGTTAGGCGATCTCAAAGGAAAAGCAATAGTGCTAGGCGAGATGGGAAGTATTTATGCTAGACGCGGTAATTTTGATAAAGCCCTTGAAATGTACATGCAAAAACTCGAAATTAGCCAAAAACTTGGAGAGCGACGCGAGATGTCTGTCGTAATGCACAATGTAGCCAATATTTACGTTGATCGCGGCAACTTCGACGAAGCAATGAAACTCTGCCAAATGTCACTGGAAATCGATGAAAGCCTACATGATCTAAAAAGCAAATCAAGTTCGTTATATCAGATGGCAAATATTTGTTTCAGATGGGGCGACCTGGATAAGGCATTGGAATATTACAAGCAGTCGCTAAAAATCAAAGAGCAAATTGGTGATTTGGGAGGAAAAGCCATCGCTCTAAATGGTATGGCTAACATTTACTTTCAGCGAAACGATTTAGACGGCGCTTTAAATCTTTATCAGGAGGCATTCAATATTGTGGATGGTCTTGGTGATTTAGAAAACCAAAGTGCTATCTTGCATGGAATGGCGACTATTTACTTTGGACGCGGTGATTTGGAACAGGCTGTGAAGTTGTATCAGCGAGCATTGAGAGTAGCGGAAAAGATTGGTGACCTGCATGGAAAGTCAATGACACTGGGAATGATGGGACAAGCGTTGTGGAGGTTCAATCATTTTTCCGAAAGCTTGCAAGCCTTGTTAGATTCATTGGAAACCTCAATCAGCATTGGTGCACGCCCAGATACAGAAATGACAGTGCGTATTATTACCTATTTTCCGCCCCCTGTCAGATGGGGTTTGGGGGCAAGGTAGCGAGGATATCCAAAATCTGTTGTTGAATGGGGCGAGGTTTTGGATAGTGAACTTGATAGCGGCCATTGGAAAACCGG
>JBMOMP010000027.1:0-18820 GCA_049323115.1 Chloroflexota bacterium | reverse complement strand
CAAGGCGTTCTTCAGCGGGTATCGTCCGCAGTTCTACATCCGCACGATGGACGTGACGGGCAACATCACCCTGCCGGAAGGTGTGGAGATGGTGATGCCGGGCGACAACGTGAACCTGACGGTGGAACTGATCGTGCCGGTGGCGTTGGAGCAGGGCTCCAAGTTCGCCATCCGCGAAGGCGGCCTCACCGTCGGCGCTGGCGTCGTCACCAAGATCATCGAGTAACCTGGAAAGTCTGGTAAACAAGAATGGCATCCAAAAAGAAAGACGTCCGACCTGTAATCACGCTGCAATGCAACGAGTGCAAGGAACGTAACTACACAACAGAAAAGAATCGCCGCAACGACCCGAACCGGCTGGAGTTCAACAAATATTGTCCTCGCTGCCGCAAGCACACGTTGCACCGAGAAACGAAATAGCAAGGGCGGGTCTGAGACCCGCCCCAACCTAGGCCAGTAGCTCAATTGGTAGAGCTCTCGTCTCCAAAACGAGCGGTTGTGGGTTCAAGTCCTGCCTGGCCTGCCTGAAGGGCAACGCCGTCCTATAAAGGCGGCGTTTTAGCCGTAAGATCGCACCAAGGAGAATCCGCTTGGCTGATAAGAAAGAAACCAAAAAGCAGAACGCCATCCAGCGACTTGTCCGCGAGACAGTGGGCGAACTGCGCAAGGTATCCTGGCCAACCCGCCAGGAGGCCTGGCAGTTGACCCTCATCGTCCTGGTTGTGCTGGCATTTATGAGCATTTTCTTGGGCTTGATTGTAGACGGCATTGCTGGCTGGCTGTTGGGACTGCTCATTGGCTCCTGACGCTGCCAAAAAGATGAGGTCTGTGATGGTAATGCAGGATCCGGAAGAACAGCGGCTCGACGATGAGCCCATCGAACCGGCCGAGGAATATGAGGAACCCTCGGATGAGCCTGTTTTAAGCGACTCAACCGTCTCGGAACCGGACGAGCAACCTGCTCCCGTTTTCGAGGGCGAGTCTGTTTCGACAGAGGTCGACCCCGCCGAAGGAGGCGCAGCCTGGTTCGTGATCCATTGCTATTCCGGGTACGAAAACAAGGTCCGTCATAACCTCGAGCAACGCATCGAGACGATGGGCATGAAAGACATGATCTTTGACGTCGTCGTGCCGACCCAGGAAGAGATCGAAGTACGCGACGGGAAGCGCCGCACCGTGGAACGGCATATCTTCCCCGGCTACGTTCTGGTCAACATGACCCTGACGGAAGAGTCGTGGTATGTCGTGCGCAATACGCCCGGCGTGACCGGCTTCGTAGGCATGGGCAACAACCCCACGCCCCTGCGCCCGGAGGAAGTGGCCCAGATCGTCAAACGCATGGAAGCCGAAGCGCCGACGGTCAAGGTCACGTTCAAAGTTGGGGAACGGGTACGCATCATCGACGGGCCGTTCAACGACTTCCGCGGCATGGTCTCGGAGATCGACATGGAACGCACGAAAGTGCGCGTGATGGTCAGTTTCTTCGGGCGTGAAACGCCGGTGGAATTGGATTTCCTCCAGGTCGAGAAAGCGTAAATTTGACGGTAGCAGGCCGAAAGCAGGCCTGATGCGGTGGGAGGGCGTCCCCTAATCGCCCGCTAAAACCACAAGTACCGGTGTCTTCCGGTACAAGGAGTAGAAATGGCAAAGAAGTTAAAGGCAATCGTTCGTTTACAGATCGAGGCGGGAAAGGCCAACCCGGCGCCCCCGATCGGTCCGGCGCTGGCGGGTCATGGCATCAACATCATGGCGTTCTGCAAGGAGTATAACGCTCGCACGTCCAATCGTCCGGGTGAGGTGCTTCCGGCCGAGATCACCGTCTATACCGATGGGTCGTTTACCTTCATCCTCAAGACCCCGCCGGCTGCGGTGTTGCTGCGCAAGGCGGCCGGGGTGGAGAAGGGTTCGGCTGTACCGAACAAGGACAAGGTCGGCAAGGTGACGCGCGCCCAGGTCAAGGAAATTGCGGAGTTGAAGATGAAGGACCTGAACGCAATCGATATCGAAGGCGCGATGCAGCAGGTTGCCGGCACTGCCCGCAGCATGGGCATTACAATCGTTGACTAAACTTGTGGGAGGGCTGCGCCCGGCGCGCCCGCTTGCACCACGGAGGTAAACATGGCAAAACACGGTAAGAAATACATGGCCGCCCTGGCCAAGGTTGATCTGGAAAAATTATATTCGCCGAGCGAGGCGATGGCATTGGCAAAGGAAACCGCTGCAACCAAATTCGATTCGACGGTGGAAGTACACATCCGTACTACACTCGACCCGCGCCAGGCCGACCAACAGGTACGCGACGTGGTCGTGCTGCCGCACGGCCTGGGCAAGACGGTGCGCGTATTGGTCTTTGCGCAGGGCGAAGGCGCTGCCGCCGCCCGCGAGGCCGGCGCCGACCTGGTAGCCGACGACGATGAAACGTTGAAAAAGATCGAAGGCGGCATGACCGATTTCGATGTGGCGATTGCAACGCCCGATATGATGGGCAAGGTCGGTCGCCTGGGGCGCGTGCTTGGTCCGCGCGGGCTGATGCCCAACCCCAAGGCCGGTACCGTTGTGGGAGCGCAAGATATGGGGCGTGCGATCCAGGAGGCTAAGGCTGGCCGTGTAGAGTTCCGCCTGGATAAGACCGCCAACATGCACGTTGCGATTGGGAAGGCTTCGTTCGGAGCGGGCAAATTGCTCGATAATTTCTCTGCGTTGATGGATGCCATCCGCAAGGCCAAACCGGCCGGCGCAAAGGGCAACTATATCAAACGCATCACTGTCACCACAACGATGGGCCCCGGCATCAAGGTCGAGCCGAACGAGGCCCAGGCGCTGGAGGTAGCCGGGTAGCCAATCCCGTTATCTTGAAATAGCCACTTGCCAATGACAGCAGGCGTCCCGCGCATAGCGGGGCTTAATCTCCTGCCCAGGCGAGGACTGAATGCAAATTGCAGCCTGCCAACAGGCTGTTCCCTGCCCAGGGATGCTCCCCCCGGAGCGCAAAAAGTCTTTGCCTGTACTATAAGTGGCAAAGATTTTTTGCATAGAAAGGAGGTGAGTGTCCTTTGGCTATATCGAAGCAGAAAAAGAACGAAGTGCTCGACCAATACAAAGAATGGTTGAGCAACAGCCAGGCAGTGATCCTGGTGGAATACACTGGCGCGAACATGAAAGATATGGATAACATCCGCGCCAAGATCCGTGAATCGGGCGGCGAGTTCCACGTCCTCAAGAATACCCTGGCGAAGCGGGCTTTCGAGGCAGGCGGAATGACCATTCCACAAGGCTTGCTGGAAAGCAGTACAGCCGCTTCGTTCGCATTTTCCGACCCGGCAGGGACCGCCAAAGCACTGGCCGAAGCCACGAAAGGCATGGAGGCCATCAAAGTGAAAGGCGGTTTCATGGGCGCAGAAGCGCTCAATGCCGCCCAGGTGAAAGCATTGGCTGACCTGCCGCCCCTGCCTGTGGTTCGCGCGCAGTTGCTGGGCGTGTTGCAAGCCCCGGCCGGCAAACTGGTGCGTACGCTTGCGGAACCGGCGCGTTCCCTGGCGGCCGTATTCCGGGCTTATTCGGAAACAGCCCAAGCCGCAGCGTGATCGGTTCTTTATCGCGCAAATCTAATCGAATTTTCTACCAAGTAGTAAGGAGTACTAAGCAATGGCTGCTAATCTTGACAAATTAGTTGAACAACTGAGCGGACTCTCTGTCCTGGAGGCTGCTGAGTTAGTTAAAATGCTCGAGGAGAAATGGGGCGTTTCCGCCGCCGCTCCGGTTGCGATGGCCGCAATGCCCGGGGCCGCAGGCGCCGCCGCTGCCGAACCGGTCGAAGAGAAGACCGAATTCGACGTTGTCATCAAAGACGCCGGTCCCAAGAAGATCGAGGTCATCAAGGTCATCCGCCAGTTGACCAGCCTGGGACTGGGCGAAGCCAAGACCATGGCCGAAACCGCCGGCGGCAAAATCCTGTCGGCAGTGGGCAAGGAAGCCGCCCAGGATGCCAAGAAGAAACTGGAAGAGGCTGGCGCGGTCATCGAACTGGCGTAAGGCTTTCCCTGAGATCAAAAAGACGGCTCGCACGAGCCGTCTTTTCATTCTCTCTTCGGAAAGAGTCTCAATAGTCTGTTTTTTTTCATCGCAAAGACAAAGGAAAAAACTTCGCAGCCTGGCATCTTTGTACCTGATTTCTCGATCATCGCCTACAAACTAGGCTTCGAATCTGGGTCCTGGATACACCCCTGCAATTGCAATTTCTCTCCCAGTTTCTCCCCTTCGCTCAACACGGCGGCAAATTCATCGGCAAAGCTTTGCAAGAAAACATCCACTGCATCATATTGTTCGTCGGCGGCATATTGCATGGACTGTTGCCAGTTCCACAGCAAGGAGACTGTTTTGGTATGGAAGGTTTGCACACAGGGGGGTGCGGGCTGATTCAATTGTTCCCCATAAAGCGCCTTGGCCTCGGCGCTGTAAGAAAAGAAATCCACTTGGGAAAGACGGTTGGCGTCCAGCGCGTCTTCGATGGCTTTGAGTTGCGAGGAAATGATATCGAAACGGGCGTAAGTGGCATCCAGGTAAGCCGTTGCCTGGGCGCAGTTGCAATCTTCGGTCGGCGTGGGCTGGACGACAGGCGGGGCAGCGACCGAGGCGACAGGCTTGGCAGCGGGGAGGGACAGGCCAGGGATCAGGAGCAATCCCAGGCAGCCGAGCAGGAGCAGACCCAGCAACCCTGCGCCTGCCATCCACACCCAGGCAGGGACGCCGCCCTTTTCGGAGGGAAGCGGGGACCTGGATCTGGAAACGGATGGCTGGGGAGATTGTCCACCCGACGAGGCGGCTTGGCGCTGTTTGAGCAATTCCAGGTCGCGGCTGGCGACGGAATTGAAGGGGTTGATCTCCACCACCTTTTCGAGGGCTTGAATGGATTTTTGCCTGCTTTCCGCGACCTTGGCGTAGAGGAACCAGGCGCGCTCATTACCAGGTTCCGATTTGAGCACTTCAAGGATAATCTGCCGCGCGCGCAGTTTATCCCCGGATTTGGCGGCATGATAGGCTTCATGGATTTGGTTCAAGGGCGGTATCCAAACCTTCTGCGTGTGATTGTTGCAATCTTATCACGGGAACGCGATTTGGGTATATTTCAGTTCGGTTGCAAGCGCGTGAAAAAGACCAGCGCCTGCTCCCTTCCCCGGAGGCTTGCTACTCACGTTTGACTTGGAAAGTATCGAAATCGCGCGCCACCACCGCGCCGGGGAAGACAGCCTGCGCTTCGGCCAGCACATCCCGTTCGCGGTAGCGGCGCGAGAGGTGCGTCAGGATGAGTCTTTTCACCCCGGCATCCCGCGCCAGTTCGGCTGCCTTTGTGGCAGTCAGGTGCGAAAATTCGGCAGCCATCCCTTCTTCTTTTTCGAGATAAGTGGATTCGATCACCAGCGCATCGGCGTCGCGGCAATGCGGCAGGATGTCGTCGGTGCGACCGGCGTCGCCCACCATCACCAGTTTCACGCCCCGTTGTAACGGTCCCAGCACATCGTCCGGGGCGATGCGCCGCCCGTCGGGCAGGGTCACGGCCTGACCGTTGACCAGTTCCCGGCGCTGGGGCCCGAACGGGACGCCCAACGCATCCGCTTTTTCCGCCAGGAAGGGACGGCGCGCTTTGGTCTCGAAACTATATCCCAGGCAGTCCGGGCCGCGATGCGTAACGGGAAAAGCAGTGACCGTGAAATCCTCGGCTTCGAAAAAGACGCCCGGCTTGATCTCGCGCAGTGCCAGCGGCATGGGAGGCTGCTTGCCGCGCAGCACCACGCCATACAACAGGTCATGGACGCGGTCGAGCGCTGAACGCCCGCCGAAGATCTCAAGTTCTTCGATGGCTTCCCAACGCAGGAAGGTGGACATCAACCCGCCCAACCCCAGAATGTGGTCGAGGTGGCCGTGCGTGAGCAGGATGCGCGTCAGGCGCTTGAAGCCCGCTCCCGACTGCAAGATCTGGCGCTGGGTACCCTCGCCGCAGTCCACCAGGAAACGGTATTCGTCATGGCTGACCAGCGCCGCCGAAAGCCCGCGCTTGGCAGATGGCGCTGAAGCAGATGTGCCGAGAAACAAAAGTTCGAACACAAAACATCCTTTACAATAAGCATAGCGCGGCTTTTGGCCGCGACTGAATGGGACGCAGATTTACGCTGATGAACGCAGAGAGAGAGAAAGATCAGCGCAGATCAGCGTTTTCACCGCACTTGCGCTCGGTGCAAGTGTCTGCGTCCAAAGAATCTTCGCGGTTGCAATAGATGCTCAATTGTACCGCAAAGAAAACAGACCATTTGTGCTATAATCAAACCAGACGTTTCCATTCCATACCCTGATCCCATGCCCGTCAGCAAACCCAAATCGCCTCCCAAAAGCGCGCCCACCAAAGGAAAGACGGTGACTCCCCAAAAGGGGCCAGCCAAATCCAAACCGGCGCCCCGCCCGGCCAAGAAACAGCCAGCGCCTCCACCGCCGCCTCCGCGTACGCCGACCTTCTGGGAATCGCTCTCGCCGGAACGACGCCTGGACGTGATCGGCATTGTGCTGGGACTGGCAGGATTGCTGACCCTCTTGAGCCTGGTCTCGGCCAGCCGTTCAGCCCTGACCGGAGGCCTGATTCGGTTTCTGGGGCAGATCTTCGGCTGGGGTATTTACATCCTACCTGTAGGTCTGATCGTGGTCGGGTTCTGGCTGGTGTTGCGCAACATCGAGCGCATCCCGGCTTTTTCTGTCGAGCGCGCCACCGGCGTGACCCTGCTGTACCTGTGGCTGCTGGCCTGTATGCACGCGCTCTTCGTCCCCTACGAACTGGCCGAGCAGGCCGCACTGGAGGGAGTCGGCGGCGGCTACATCGGCGGCTTGTTCCAGCGCGCCTTGTGGGCCGCGTTCGGCCCGGCCGGCGCGGTGATCGTCCTGCTGGCCTGGCTGTTGATCGCGCTGGCGCTCACGCTGGATGTCCCCATCCGCGACCTGTTCAAATGGCTCAAGCCGCTGGGCGAGCGCCTGCGCCAGGCGTGGATGGCAATCCGACAGAAGGGCAACGAGGAGGCGGCAGGCGCACAAATGCCCGACATGCAGGCCAACGGCTACACGCCCTTGCAGCGCCCGCCTGTCCAGGCAAGCCCGCCGCCGGTGGGGACGCCGGTCACGACCACCGGCAGCGGGCAGCCGGTCATCCAGTGGACGCTGCCGCTGGTCAAAGACATCTTGGATGAAGGCGATGCGCCGCAAGTCAACGAGGAGTTCGTGCAGCAGCGCGCGCGCTTGATCGAAGATACGCTGGCCTCCTTCGGCGCGCCTGCGCAGGTAGTGGAGATCAGCCGCGGGCCAACGGTCACGCAATTTGGGGTGGAGCCGCTCTTCGTCGAGAGCCGAGGCGGGCGCACGCGCGTGCGCGTCAACAAGATCGCCTCCCTGTCCGATGACCTGGCGTTGGCGTTGTCTGCGCCGCGCATCCGCATCCAGGCCCCGGTGCCGGGACGCGGCTTCGTCGGCATCGAAGTCCCCAACGAAGAGATGGCGCTGGTGGCCTTGCGCGACATCCTGGAGAGCGAAGTGTTCCAACGCAAGCGCTCCTGGTTGAGTTTCGCCTTGGGGCGCGACGTGGCCGGGCTGCCGCAGATCACCAGCCTGGAGGGGATGCCGCACCTGCTGATCGCCGGGACGACCGGCTCCGGCAAGTCGGTGTGCGTCAATTCCATCTTGACCTGCTTCCTGCTGCACAACACTCCCGACGACCTGCGCCTAGTACTGGTAGACCCCAAGCGCGTGGAGTTGACCGGTTACAACGGCGTGCCGCACCTGCTCGCGCCGGTCATCGTGGAAGTGGACCGGGTGGTGGGCGCGCTGCAATGGATGACGCGCGAGATGGACAAGCGTTACCACACCTTTGCCCAGGCCGGGGCGCGCAACATCGGCGATTACAACGCCCGCGTCCAGGCGCAGGGCGGGAAGAAACTGCCCTACCTGGTGATCGTCATCGACGAACTGGCCGACCTGATGATGATCGCGCCCGACGAAACCGAGCGCACCATCACGCGCCTGGCGCAACTGGCGCGCGCCACCGGCATCCACATGATCCTGGCGACCCAGCGCCCTTCGGTAGACGTGGTAACGGGTCTCATCAAGGCCAACTTCCCGGCGCGCATCGCCTTTGCGGTGGCCTCCAACACCGACAGCCGCGTCATCCTCGACCAGCCCGGCGCGGAACGGCTGCTGGGGCGCGGCGACATGCTCTACCAGGCGCCCGACGCGCCCTCGCCGGTGCGCCTGCAAGGCGTGTTCGTCTCGGACCCCGAAATCCAGCGCCTGGTGGAATTCTGGCGCGCGCAGATGGGCGGCGGCAGTCCCTACGCGGCTGCCAGCGGCGCAGTGGACGCGCCCCCCCCAACGGGCGTGCCGCTCAAGCAGCAACCGTTGTGGGAGGACTTGCAAAAAGAAGAGGGCGATCCGCTCTACACCGAAGCGGTGGACCTGGTGCGCCGCGAGGGACGCGCGTCCGTGTCCATGCTCCAGCGCCGCCTGCGCATCGGCTACACGCGCGCCGCCCGCTTGATCGACAAGATGGAGGAAAAGGGCATCGTCGGCGCGCCGGAGGGCAATACCCAGGTGCGCTCAGTGCTGGACTATGGGCCGGCCGCGCCGCCAAAAGAGAAGACAAGTTAGACAGGTCGGACAAGTCAATGGTGCATTCGCTGATAAAATGCGAGAACCAGACCTTCGATGGTAGAAGTGAGGTCTGTCCTGTTGGAGTAGGTATGCAAAGGTATTCCGTTATGCAAATCGTGCTTGCGCTGGTTCTCGGCATTGTCACGATTTCATGCCAACCGCAATATCCTCCCATAGAGGATTTGCTGATTGATGTCACAGTTTTTCCAGATGGATGGTATGAAGACATCGAAGGCCCCGGGCCAGATTCGTCTGCGCCCTGGGGTGGCATTCGCTCTAATAGAACGGACCACTCTTTTCTTTCATTCCCCGACAGCAAGTGCCTTTGAACAAATTGAAAGGTTTAGTAACCACAGACAAGCTAGTCGAGAATTTGCTGATCAAAAACTTCAATCGCAAGATGAGAGGGATTTCATCCCGAATGAGATTACTTTTCAAGATATAGTGGCTGACCAGTATTATTTTGCTTGTAGTCCAGCACCTCAATATCCTTATCCATTTCTGGGCTGCATATATCTGGTTCAATATGGTGCTTATTCGAAAACCCTATTCACCTCCGCCGCACGCCAGACAACATGGTTTTCAAAATGGTATAATTTCACAAACAACAGATGGAAAAAGAGGCGTTTATGACAACCGCTTATCCTGCTCAACATAGAAAGAGCAATTACCGCAAGGTTTTCGAGGCTGCCTTGCGCCTGAACGCCAACGAACAGCGCAAATTGCGCGAAGAACTGGCCAAACTGACCGAGGTGCGCCTGGTTCCGCCTGCCGGGTCCGAAAAAGCCATTCGAGACGGGCAGCGGTTGGCCGCCGAAATTCGAGCAGAACTCGCCAAGATAGAGACGGCTTCGTCATTAGACGAAACCATGCGGCAATTACGAGGGCGCTCATGGTTGTCTTAGATACAGATGTGCTGCTTCTGGCTTTTGCCTTCCAACGCGATGACCGCCAGGCAGTGAATAACGCTTTCTTGACCAACATCCAACTCGAAAACCCAGCCATAACGATCTATAGCCTGATGGAATTTCTCGGCCAGATGTCTTTCAACTTGACAGCAGAACGACTATCGGCCTGGCAATCCTGGCTGATCGATGCCTATCACCTGACGGTCATTTGGCCGGCGGATCCGGATTCCCCAATTTCTGGAATATCCTACAAAACCGAGATTTTTGAGCGCCCATTTGAACGGATGTATTCTTATCACGCATCCTTTATGGATGCGCTGATTTTGAACTTGGCGGAACGAACTCCCGGCGCAGAAATTTTCGTGACCTGGAACGCCCGACATTTCCGCAATAAATCCTCTTTGAAAGTTCTCACACCACAAGAATACCTGGGATAGTATCACTAATTAGCGCCTTGCGCCATTGCAAATCCTTGCATCTTCGGAAAAGTTACCTTATACTCTCGCCCTTGTAAGGAGAAATCATCTATGGAATGGCTCACCCAACCCGAAACCTGGATCGCTTTCCTGACGCTGGTGGCGCTGGAACTCGTCCTGGGCGTAGACAACGTCATCTTCATCTCGATCCTGGCTGGCAAATTACCGGTCAACCAGCAGCAGCGGGCGCGCACCACCGGCATCTCGCTGGCGGTCATCTCGCGCATCCTGCTGCTGCTCTCGATCTCGTGGATCATCCGCCTGGAAGAACCGCTCTTCAACCTGCTCTCGATTGACGTTACCGGTCACGACCTGATCCTGCTGGCGGGCGGCTTGTTCCTGATGGCAAAAGCCACCTTCGAAATCCATCAGAAACTGGAAGGCAAGGAGGGGCATGGCTCCGCAAAAGTGGCGGCCACGTTCACCAGTGTCATCATCCAGGTCCTGCTCCTGGACGTGGTCTTTTCCCTGGACTCGGTCATCACAGCGGTTGGCATGGTGGATGAGATCGGGATCATGATCGGGGCAGTCATCATTGCCGCAGCCGTGATGATCTTCGCCTCCAAGCCCATCGGCGATTTCGTCGAAGATCACCCCACCATCAAGATGTTGGCGCTGAGTTTCCTGCTCTTGATCGGCTTCACGTTGATCGTGGAGGGCCTGCACCAGCACATCCCCAAAGGCTATATCTACTTTGCCATGGGCTTTTCGGTCTTCGTCGAGATGCTCAACCTGCGCCTGCGCCGGTTGCAAGTCGAACCGGTCAAGTTGCGCAAAGCCTATACCAGGGAAGCCAGGAAATCCAACAAGGCAACTGCGAAATAACCCCTTGCCCATCGAATCATCGTCCCGAAGGCTCCAGTGCCTTCGGGACGTTCTGTTCTACACCGCTACATCCTGCGGATGGATGATGTACTGCCACCAGTTGTTGTGGACGCCGTTCTGCCGACCGATCGTGTGTGGAATATGCTTGAGCCACCACTGGTGGTGCAGGCGCATATCGCCGCTGCCCCACTCCCTGGCAGTCACTTCGCGGAGGTCGCCCTTGAAGGCCGGGAAGTTCAACAGCCAATCATAGCACTCGCTCAACACGGGGGTAGGGTTGTTCCAGTCATAGTCGCGCTCGCTGTTGGGGGCAAAATGGATGCTGCCAACTGCCGCTTTACCGGGAGCAATTTTCTCGTAGCGGACGAAGCGCTGCCACAAGTTGGCCTCCCCGACCAGGCGTTCGAAGGTCTTGGCGAGGATCGATTCGGCGCGGTGGCCGAACGATTCCAGCATTTCACCCGCGCCGCGTTCGTAGGAGAAGCCCATGATGACAAAGCGGCGGCTGGAAGCCTCGGTATTCTTGAGCGCCGGGGAATTACACCAAAAGGCCTTCGGCCCGGCCATGATGGATTCATAGAACCCGGCATGAGGGAAACCGAACACCCACACCTCGTCTATTTCATTCCTGGCAACGCGATGGAGCAAGTCGAACTGGCTGATGATGGCGTAATAGTCCACCTCCTGCGGCATGTAGGGAGCAGAGACGCCGCGAAGAACGTCCAGGTAAGTAGCAGGCGTATAGCGGAAACCGTCCACCTTGGCCGGGAATTCGTTGACGTCTATCCGCTCGACCACCTGGTAGCGCGCCATGCCATAACTGGTCTGCAAGATGTCGGCCATGAAACCGGTCGCCAGGTCTTCGGTGCGGTTCCAACCCTGGTGTTCGGACAATTTCCGACCCGTCGCGTCCATGACCGGGTCGTAGACGACGACCAGCACCCGGCTGACACTGACCTGGGCCGCTTCCGCCGGATCATTTACCGGGACCGGAGGCTGCGAGGGCGTCGTCGGCTTTTTCCCGCCGAAAAGGGAGGCGATGAAATCGAGCAACGCGCGAAAGAAATTCTTGTTCGTATTGGCCATGGAACACTCCTTGCAGGACAAACAGAAAGGCGGGAACAAATTTCCTGCCGGTCTAGGGCATATTGGTTGCAAAATAAACCTGGTCGTCCACCGCCAGGAACAGGACGCCGTTGGGGTTGACCGTCATCGCGCCGGCCGCGCCGCGCGGCAAGGGGTTACCGCGTCCGGGCGCAGGGCGAAGTTGGGTTTGCAATTCCAGCGAACGCGGGCTGACGCGGAAGATGCCTTGTGTGTTGGCGTCCAGGAGCAGGATGGACGAATCCGGCAAGGCGGCGAGTTGCATTTGTGTGAAGTTCGCCTGCGCAAAGACATCCAGTCCCTGGTAGGCGGGAAAGGTATTGACCAGCACCGCCGGGTCCACACAGCGCGTGGGCGCGGCCTCCAGGCGACTGTACGAACAAGTGGAAAGATGCCCGTCGGCGTGCAGCAGGAACATCTCATCCCCGCTGACGACCAGGTCAATCGAATCCTCGATCTCCGGGATCTGCCCGCCGAAGAAAAAGTAGGGGCGGTCCACGAACGACGCATCCTTCCCGGCGTAGACCCAGATGGCGCGCGAGGAAGCATCCAATACGTACAGGTTGCCGCCGTCCAGCGTAAAGCCGGTGACGCGACCCCAGTTGGTATCGGGGAGGGGCAGCGGGATGGCTTGCGGCACCTGGCCGGGCGCGCAGTACAACAGGTTCCCGCCCGCATCCACGCCCAGCACGGCGGCATTGAGCGCGTTCAGGCGCGGCAGGATCACAATGTCCACCAGCGGGCTGACCTGGTAATCGCCATAGACGCCCGACTCGCAGCGAAAGGCGCTATCCAGTTCGAAGCCATCGCCCACCTGGGAAATGCGCAGCACCCGCCCTTGTTCCGCATCCAACAGGTACAGGTCGGTCTCGTTGGCAGCCATGCGGCTGATCTGCGCGTTGACTCCGCTGCCCAGCACGGGGTAGAAATCCAGGCGCTGGATTCCCAGCAAGGCGTCATATCTACCTTGCGCTTCTTCGCGCAAGGCTTTCGACTCAAGCGTAGGGTCGTGATAGGCTTCGGCCTTATCGAGGAAGAAAAGCACCAATTGCCAGCCGTCGCGCTGGCGGGCAAGGTCGCTTGCACTGACGGCTTGTTCACGCGCCGCCTGGGCTTGCATGTAATAGTTGTCGTACTGGTAACTGCGCCCATATCTCAGGTAGAGCGCGCTTCCCGCCGCCACCACCAGCAGCGGAACGATCACCGCGATGAGGAACATCAAGAAGGGCGGCGAAGAAGTCAGGCTCTCTTCCCCCGGGAGAAGGTTGGGCAGGAACTTTTGCAGGCTGCGCGAAAGCGCCTCGCCCATGCGCCGCCAGGCGCGGATGCCCCCCACCAGCACGCGCGCGGTCTGGCGCGTCGCCTCGGACGGCTGGCGCGGTTCGCGAGGCTTCTCCGACTCGCTCATGATCGGCTCGTCCATTTCCTGCATGGACGGCGGCTGCGCCGCAACCGGGACGCTGGCGCGCGGGATGGAGGCCGGGAATTGCGGCGCAACCAGCGCCTGCCCCGCCGGGTATTCCGCTTCGCGCGGCTGGGGCGGGATGGCGTAGGCCGAGACGGCCTCTTGCGGCGGCAAGACGGGTTTGGGAGCATCGGGCGGTGCAGCCGTCTCCCGACCAGAAGGCGAGAGCCAATGGGCTGCGCCTGACTCCGGCAGGTCTCGATGAACTCGACCCAGCGGGTTGGGCGCAGGAGGCTCCGGGATGGGATCTGGCGCGGGGCGCGGGGGCAGGCCCTCGGTCCCGGCCAGAGGCGGGGACGGGACGCCAGTGGGGGCGGCGTCCCTGGGAGGGTGTCCCTCCGAGGGGAGCGGGCGCAGGACGATCAGGTTGCCCGTCCCCTCCTGCGCCTGGATCAGGACGGCGTTCAAGTCGCCTTGCGCGCGCGTGAAAAGCCGCCTCCGCACCGCTTCCAGCGAGGCGGGATTGCGGTCTTCTGCCAGGGCTTTCTCCCAAACATCCGGCGGCTTGCCGGAAAAGACCAGCCGGTCGCCGGGCTGCAGTTCGGCCTGGCTGAAATGGTATGTGACGGTCTGCCCCAGGCCAAGTCCCTTGCCGGAAAGCGCCGGGTCGTGCCAATGGCGCAAGCCCTCGCGGTTCAGCAGGAAGACGTGTGTGGGGCCAGATTGAAGCAGGGTGCAATTCCCGGCGCGCAGGACAGCCAGCACCAGCCAGCCCGCAGCGTGTTGCCCGCGCCCGGCGGGCGACAGGTTGCGCTCCAGCAACAGGCGGTTGAGCGTCTCGGCGGCGGCGCGCATGGCCGAGGTCAGCGCGCCGGGCGTCTCGAAGAAGCGGCTGGCGGCCTGGCTGGTCAGTTGCAGGGTTTCGGCGGTGCTGAAGGCAGCCTGGCCAGACAAGGCCAGGTAGACCACCAGGCGGTCGTTCTCGCGGCCGCGCGCGGTCTTACGCGGCGGGGTCATCGCCAACAGGCCGGGCAGCGCTGGCAGTTCCTGGTTGTTCAGGCGGTAGAGTGGGAGGAGGGTCAGGTCGAGCATGTCACGGTGTAAGAAAGCAAGTCAGGTTGCCATCATTATACTGGTAAAATCCAACCGGAATATCCCCCTTTGCAACCCCCTGCTAACGACCAACGACCTATGGACTTCACCTTTCACCAAGACTTATCCGAACTCGACCCGGCCGCCTGGAACGCCTTGCTGGCCGAGAGCATCACAGACGTACCTTTCCTGCGCTACGAATACCTGGACGCCTGGTGGAACACGCGCGGCGGCGGCGAGTGGCCGCAAGCCAAACTGGCGCTGGTCTCTGCCAGCGAGAACAGGCAGCTGGTGGGGATCGCCCCGCTCTTCCTGGCAGAACACGAAGACCGCCCAAAGTTACTCCTGCTCGGCAGCATCGAAATTTCGGACTACCTGGACCTGATCGTGCGCCCAAACGACCTCCCGCGCTTCCTGCCTGCCCTGCTGGACGCTTTCGCCTCTTCCTACCCTCCGGCCTGGGGAGGCTTCGACTGGTACAACCTGCCCGAGGCCTCTCCCACCCTGCCCGCGCTGCGCGCCGAGTCCGCCCGGCGCGGCTGGCGCTTCCGCGAGGAAATCTACCGCCCCACGCCCTACATCCCATTGCCAGGCGACTTCGAGACCTACCTGTCCAGCATAGACAAAAAACAGCGCCACGAGATCCGCCGCAAGATGCGCCGCGCTGAGGAAAGCAGCCAGGAGGTGCGCTGGTACATCGTCACCGACGAAACCACGCTGGACGCCGAGGCCGAAGCCTGCTGCCGCCTGATGGCGCAAGACCCGGCCAAGCAAGCCTTCCTGACCCAGACCATGCGCTCCCAGATGAAGGCCACCATCCATGCTGCGTTCAAGGCGGGTTACCTGCAACTGGCCTTCATGGAAGTGGACGGACAGAAAGCCGCCGGTTACCTCAACTTCGATTACGGCGGACGCATCTGGGTCTACAACTCCGGCCTCGACCAGGGATTCCGCGAACTCTCACCCGGCTGGGTGCTGCTCGCCCACCTGCTGCAATGGGCCAACGAACACGGCCGCCGCGAGTTCGACTTCATGCGCGGGGACGAGGAATACAAGTATCGCTTTGGGGCGGTGAACCGGCGCGTCATGAGGGCACGGTTTGGCCCGCAGGCGTGACATCTTTCTTGTTCATCAGGCTCCAGGCAGGATGAAACACGAAGCCAGGAGTTGCCTGGGGTTTTCTTGAGGTTGCACAATCCTCGCCGCGAAAAGAGCGAATGACCCGGCTTGGGATACGCCTGGAAAAGCCACAGAAACATGACAATCGTCACTTGAATCGGGAGGGGATGTCCCTTATGCTGAAATCAGACACCAGCCGTTCGAACTGGGGGAAAGACACCAGTTCCCCAAAGATAAACTTTCAAGTTAGAGGGCCTATGACTCGCAAGCATATATTCGGAATTTCGACCCCCCTTTTCCTGCGATAGGAGGCAGAAACCATGAAAAATCGCATCGTATTCGCGTTCTTACTCATCACCCTGGCAGCCTGCACGCCGGTCGCCGGGCCTGCCGAGACGCCCACACAGCCCACCCTGAGCGCCCTGGTAGCCGCAGCCAAGACAGCCGACGCCCTCACCCAGGCGGCCCGCTTCCCCTCCCCGCCGCCGACGGTCATCCCAATCACGCCGTCCCCATTGCCGACACAGCCGGTCTATCCCGTCATCACGCCGGATGCGGTTCAGGTGGAAAGATGGAAAGAATATGAAGATGCTCTGGCACAAAATATCCTTCCGATGTTTCCTTCAGAAACCATTCTTTGTGAGTGGGATATTTTAGCGCGAACTGGTCAAGAAGTTTATGTGTGGGCTGTTTGTAGTTCTTCCAAGGGCAACGATTCGCGTCCCGCCGTAATTCATCTTGAAGCGGACGGGTCTGTTCATAGTGTAGAAATTCCTAAGCGTGGCGCATCGGCCGATGTTGACAGAATGTTTCCGAAAGAAGCGAAGGTAAAGTTTAGTTTATACACTGGGAATTCTTTATTTCATGGAAGGCTAAAAGAAATGCTCAATCATCTTAATTATAGAAAAATCCATCCAGAGGAGCCTCCTATGATTGTTCTCAGCGTAACGCTAACACCATGAAAGTTGCATACAAGTATTATCTCTATTTTGTTTACATCATTGAGAAGAATTAAGGAGGTTCATAATGAAGAAATCGAAATATTTCGTATTTGTTGTGGCGATCCTGAGCGTCTTCCTGCTTGTGACTGGAAATTGGGTAACATCAGCTCAGGCAAATAACGCAAATTTCATTGCGTCAACGCCGACTGTAATACCTGTTACCACTCCAAGCGATCAGGATGAACCAGTTCCTGAAACACAGCAAGAGACGTTGAAAGCTGTTATCCAATCTTATTTTGAGATTCGTTACAACTCGCTCAGTACCTCACAGCCATATGGCTTCCAACTGGACGGGTTTAGTGAACTTGTTTCAGACAAAACTGATGCAAGGGTTTTCCTAGAGGCAGAACTGGGTAAACTAAGACTTGAAAGAAAGTATGCAGAATTAAATCATTCCAGATATGTGGATTACAAGTACTCCCTGGATTTCAGCACTGTCACAGTTGACACTGGAAAAGCCACAGAAACATGACAATTGTTACTTGAATTGGGAGGGGATGTCCCTTATGCTGAAATCATACACTACCCGTTCGAACTGGGGGAAAGACACCAGTTCCCCAAAGATAAACTTTCAAGTTAGAGGGCCTATGACTCGCAAGTGCACATTCGGAATTTCGAACCCCCTTTTCCTGCGATAGGAGGCAGAAACCATGAAAAATCGCATCGTATTCGCGTTCTTACTCATCACCCTGGCAGCCTGCACGCCGGTGGTCGAGCCTGCCGAGACGCCCGCACAGCCCACCCTGAGCGCCCTGGTAGCCGCCGTCACGACCGCCGACGCCCTCACCCAGGCGGCCCGCTTCCCCTCCCCGCCGCCGACGGTCGCCATAGTCACGCCATCCCCATTGCCGACACAGCCGGTCTTTCCCGTCATCACGCCGGATGCGGCTCAAGTGGAGAGATGGAAGGAATATGAAGATGTTTTGGCAAGAACAATGTTTCCGTCAAGTTTCATTCCAGGCGAATTCCTATGCGAATGGGAAATCTTGGGCCGAACTGAACGGGAAGTATATGTGTGGGCGGTTTGCATGAGTGTTTTTCCTGTTATAGGTAACAATCTCCCATATCATGCAGAAATGCCTATTGTAATATTTACCGAAGAAGAAGGAGCCATACATCATGTTGAACGCCCGGGAGGAGGGACTAGTTATGCTTCTGATATTCGCCGAATGTTTCCGCCAGAGGCACAGGAACGATACTTTGACAAGCTAATACCCTTTCAAGAGTTGACGGATCACTTGCGCTGGAGGCGAGAGCATCCAGAAGAACCACCATTGATTGTTCTTAGCACTACGCCAGTCGTAATCCCAACACCATAAACTGCTCTTAGCAGAAAGGGCCTATGACTTGCAAGCGCACATTCGGAATTTCGAACTCCCTTTTCCTGCGATAGGAGGCAGAGACCATGAAAAATCGCATCATATTTACATTCCTACTGATCACCCTGGCGGCCTGCACGCCGGTGGTCGAGCCTGTCAAGACGCCCGCACAGCCCACCCTGAGCGCCCTGGTAGCCGCCGTCACGACCGCCGACGCCCTCACCCAGGCGGCCCGCTTCCCCTCCCCGCCGCCGATTACCGCCGTCACGCCATCTCCATTGCCGACACAGCTAACAATCGTCCCTACGCTTAACCCTACCCAAACAGTGCAACAGGAGGAGATCAAGGGTGTTATTCAAGCGTACTTTGATCTTCGCTATCAAGCACTCAGCGTATCGCCGCCAAAAGACTTTCAACAGAGCGGCTTCGGCAACCTGGTATCAGATGAGCCCGATGCAAGGGATTTCCTGGTCACCGAAATGGCGAAACTGGCTGTAGAAAGAAAATGGATTGATTTGAACAAGTTTGGATATGCAAAGTATGAATATTCCCTGAAGTACAAAGACATCTTTATTGATGCCTCTGCTCAAACCGCTACGGTATCCCTGCTTGAAGACTTTACAATTGTCACAAAACGGGCAATGGAATCTAATCCTGAAGAACTTAGCACTATCCGAGGCGACCTTACACATGAAATCGTTTTACACAATGAACAGGGTCAATGGAAAATAATCTCTGATACCTACTGGGATTCCTGGTGGTATCGATACCGAAAACCAGGAATGTCCACAGATGAGATATTGCGTGAGATAAATACACATCTGCAAAAACTAGAGGCGATGCCATCAGCTACGCCGTGGCCATCGCCTACACCGTAATTTTGGCATCATAA
>JBMOMP010000026.1:0-18827 GCA_049323115.1 Chloroflexota bacterium | reverse complement strand
TCAATGTTTTGGGTGCACTGAATGCGATCACGCATGAGATGATTACGGTCACCAACGATACCTACATCACGGCAGAAAGTGTCTGTGCGTTGTTGGAAAAACTGGCCGCACTCAAACTGAAGGTTCCCATCACCATCTTCCTGGACAATGCCCGTTACCAGAGACGTGCATTGGTGATGGAGAAGGCCAAAAGCCTGCAAATCGAACTCTGTTTTTTGCCGCCTTACTCACCCAATCTCAACCTGATTGAGCGGCTATGGAAGTTCGTGAAAAAGAAATGCCTGTACTCTCAGTACTACGAAAAGTTCCCTGCCTTCAAGACGGCTATCTCAAACTGCCTGGCTGAGATGCCAACCACCTACAAATCCGAGTTGGACTCCTTGCTTTCTTTGCGCTTTCAGCTCTTCAAAAAACCGCGATCTGTGACCGTGTAAGGTATAGCACCGCGCCGCCTGTTGGAATATCGTTCCCTGGTACTATCGAATCTACAAATGCCATCCACAAATCGCGCATTCGCGGCTATTCGTGGACGGTTCCCCCATGCAAATTGCCGCAAAGGATGGATTCGAATCCCTGGAATGGTTGTATACTAACATAGTGCGGCCTCTAACCGCAACCAAAATGGGACGCTGATTCACGCAGAAAACGCTGATTTTTTTCTTTTTATCAGCGCAAATCAGCGTTTATCTGCGTCCAAAGAATCTTCGCGGTTGTGATAGATTCTTATAAGAGTAATACGACAAGCAACAATTCATATCTCGAAAAAACATGAAGGAGAACCCCATGAAACCATCGAAGCCTGAATACGGTGAGTTGTACGGCAACATCCCTTCCGTCCGCTGGGGGACAGGCGACAAGAAGATGCTCATCTTTGCGGGCGGGCCGGGCAATACGCTCCCCAGCCCCTTCGTGATCCGCTCCTTCTATCGTGAATTCGATCCCTTCACACAGGCGTACACGCTCTATTTCGTGACCCGCAAGAAAGGACAACCCCAGGGCTACTCAACCAGGGACATGTCGAACGCCTATGCGGAAATGATCCAGAAAGATTTCGGCGGCCGCGTGGACGTCGTCATAGGCGTCTCCTTCGGCGGCATGATCGCCCAGCATTTCGCCGCCGACCATCCCGGCCTGTTCGACCACATCGTCATTGCGCTTGCGGCGCACAAGGTGAGCGAAACCGGCAGGAAAATCGATACCCGCTTTGCCCGCTTACTGAGCCAGGGTAAAACCAGGAGCGGATTCGCCGCGTTAGTAGACGCGCTCTATCCGCCGGGCATTTCGAGATCCCTGTACAAGGCCGCCTTCTGGCTCATGGGAGGTATATTGTTAGGCCAGAAACACGAAACGTACGAGAACGATGTCCTGGTGGAAGCGCAGGCAGAAGTGACGCATGACGCGCTGGACAGCCTCGCCAGGATCAAGGTCCCGGTGCTGATCATCTGCGGCGGGGCGGATGTCTACTTCCCCAGGGAATACGTAAAAGAGATGGCCGGCCTGATCCAAGGCGCCAGCCTGAAAATATATGAAGGCAAAGGCCACGTGGGCGCGCTGGAGGACGAAGCCTTTGCAAAAGATATCTTCGCGTTCATCGGCAGCCAAAAAGCCTGAGGCAAAGTCGCACAATGAAACGACTTCTCCAACTCACCCTGCTGGCGCTGTCCGGCCTGCTGCTCGCCTCGTGCGGGAACCCGGACATGATCCAGCCCAGCCAGAAGATCGGCCCCATGTGGGTCAACCGCTACGGCCACACCAACGCCCAACCCATCTGGGAATACTGCGACGACAGCATGAGCGCTGCGCCGGGCGTCCAGGTTACGGATTGCGCCGTCCCCTGGGTGGACGAACTGTTCATCGGGTATGGCGTGCGCGGGCTGGACAAAGCCCAGCGCGACGCGCTCTGGGAAGCCCGGGCGTGGGAACTGTACATCGACGGCCACGCCGTCGACCTGCCGTCCTTCAACATCGCCGATTTCGACCAGGAACTGGACGGCGTACCCTACGCCTGGCGCGTCTGGCGCATCCGGCTGCGCAAGATCCCGGCCGGTCTCCACACCCTGCGCTACGTGATGCAGGTCGACCAGCCGGTCGAAGGCGACCCGGACGCCAAATCCCCCGGCGTCTACGAACTGATCGTGAACTTTACCTTCGAGGCGAAGTAAAGCCAGGAGGGAACGTATCCCATGAAAACGGAAAAAGCCTTACGCCGGGCCGGGATTTTGATCCTCGTCCTGTCCCTGTCGATGGGATGTAACGGGACTCCGGCCGCTCCCACCCCAACCGCCGCCCCAACGCTTCCTCCCACGCCCGCGCTTGCTGCCGTTACCCCAGCCCCTGCCCCTGCCGCCAGCGGATTCTTCGTCGGCGGCCAGCCCTTCACCTTCCTGGGCGCTTTCGTCCCTGGCTGGTACTGGGGACAGCGCAGCGAACAGACGGACATAGACCTGCTGCAAAGCGCCCGGCAGGCGGGCTTCACCGTCCTGCACGTGATGCCGCCGATCATCGACCTGGAATTCGGGAAATACAACGAAGCAGAATTCCAAAAACTGGACTTCTTCCTCGACCAGGCTGGCAAACAGGGACTGCGCGTCATGATCCCCTTCATCCACGGCCTGGGCATGACCCAGCCCGGCTACGGCGCGTTCTACCATCCCTTCGGCATCCAGGCGCTGGTCAAAGACCCGGCTTTCAAAGACGGTTTTCTCCTGCACATGCAGGCAATGGTCGAGCGGGTCAACTCCGTCAACGGCAAGGTATACGCCCAAGACCCCACCATCATGGGCTGGCTCATCATCGAAGAACCCATCTCCGGCCCGCAAAATTACCCCCAGGGGCCGCCCGATGTCACCTGGCTGGAAGTGCGCGCCTGGCTGGACGAAATGGCGACCGCCCTGAAAACGATGGATCCGAACCACCCAGTCGGCATCAATCTCACCGCCTCCATCGAAGGCTCCCCGGAACTGGAAGACAAAGCCGCCAGTCTGCTGGAAATCCCCTCCCTGGACTTCCTCGAAATGGAAGACGGCGACGTGCGCGTCTTGCAGCAAGAACGGTCGAACCACCTGTACGACCTGGCCTTCGAGACGGGCAAACCTGTCATCATGTACCTGTCCTTTACCGGCATGTCCTACCCCGACCCCGGCCAGTTCGAAAACAACATGGAACGGATGATGGAAATATGCCACGACTACGACTGGCAAGCGCAAACGCTGTATGACGAATTCAACGCCTACCGCGAAAAAGGCGCCGCTGGTTACATCATTTTCAGCTGGAGAAGCGCCTTGACGCCTCCCCCGGAGTACGACCAGTGCTTTTCGTATTCACAGGAAAACCAGCCGGTTGTGGCCTCCCTCCAAACGATCAGCCAGGAGATCGGCGCGCAGGAAACGCCCGGCTTCGTAGAAATCCGTCCGCTCGAAACCCCGTGATTGGAGCAGGGTCGACTGCAATTGTCCAACCGCAGGCATTTCTTGGATGACCCCAAAGTGGCCGAAAAATCGGGCTTGCGGGTCGGCACGCCGGGCGATGCGCTGGCGTGGTTCAAGGAAAATCTATCACCCCATCCAGAAAAATGATATGGGTGTGTTTCAAATGGGTTGAAAGAAAGAACGTCCCGAAGGTTTTGTGGGGAAATTTCGGTCGTTTCAGTCAACCTTCGGGACGGTTTCAACTGAACTGAAACATACCCAAATGATATAGAAAACCGGCTTGCAAGAGCCGGTTTTCTATTTATGAAACACATCACATGCGAACTGTGATGACCTACGCGGCTTCTGCCCCTGCCGGCTGGACCGCAACCTGGTAGGCCTCCTCCCAGCCCTCGGCGAATTTCAGACGCAGGTACCCGTAACGCGCGAGCAGCATGATCCCGCCTGCCAGCGCCATCAAGGCCGAGATAGCGGTGGTATAACTGACGTCCGTGCCGGGGATGCGCGGCTGGTCGGGGCGGAAGAATTCAATCAGCACGCGCCCCACGCCCGCCAGCGCCAGCCACCAACCGAACATGGCGCCGGGCTTGAACTTTTCCGGGAAGCGGCGCGCCGCCCACAGCAGGAGTCCGGCCGCCAGGAAGTTCCACAACATCTCATAGGCAAAGGCCGGGTGGAAGCGTGTGCTTTCCGGGTACAGGTTCATATCGTTGTAAGGCGGGATGCGATGCAGCGCTTCGATAGGGATACCCCACGGCAGGGTCGTCGGCTGGCCGTAGAGTTCCTGGTTGATAAAGTTGGCCGGGCGCGCCACCGCCTGCCCGATCATGGTGACCGGGGCGGCCACGTCCAGCAGCAGCCACAGGTCCAGTTTGTAGCGGTGGATGTAGAAGAACATCGCCAGCGCGCCGAAGAGCAGGCCGCCATAGAAATGCAGCCCGCCAGCAGGGATGTTCAGGATCTGGCCGGGATTGTCCATGTAATAGGAGTTGCCGCCCAGCGTGGCATTGGCTACATACCACAGCCGCGCGCCGATCACCCCGGCCGGCAAGGCCCAGATGAGCGAGTTCCAGATGTGCTCGCCGTTCTCGCCGCGGTGGGTCAATTCGCGTTCTGCCAGCCAAGCAGCCACCATCACGCCCAGCATGACCAGTACGCCATACCAGCGCAGGGTGAGGGTCAGTCCGCCGAATAATTTGATGGAAAAGATGACAGGGTCTATCAAGGAAGCACCTCAAGGGTTAGGGTGCGCCTATTATATCACTCCAAGTATGACAAAAGTCATCACATTAATGTGACAATCGTCACATTACTTCTACCCAAGAACGCTTACAATATAAGTAATCGTTTACCGATATTGTAAGCGTTTTCCAATCATCATGATCCGCATCAACCGCAAGACCGACTACGCCATCCGTGTGCTCCTGGCGCTTGCCAAACAGGGGGATGACGCCATGCTGCCTACTTCCCAAATCCAACAGGAAATGCTCATTCCCAAGGCGCTGGCTATTCGCGTGGTAGCGCAACTGGCACAGGGTGGATTCATCATCACCTTCCCGGGGCGCGATGGCGGCCTGAAACTGGCGCGCCCGGCCGCGCAGATCAACCTGCGGCAAGTGGTAACGCACATGGAAGGCGACTTCCTGGTATCGGAATGCCTGCATGGAGGCGGGACCTGCCCGTTCGACCAGGGTTGCCCAGTACGCACTCGTTGGGCGCGCCTGCAAGCGATGCTCCAGAACGAATTGGAGAACACCACCTTCGACCAGTTGGCGCAGGAAGCGCAGGCGGGGGTGACCGTCCCATTCGTCGTTGCGCAGGCCGAGGCGTAGGGAGAACGGGAGGAAGGAGGCTGTCGAGGAAGCGTCAACCATCGTCTGAAATTATTTAGTCCTGTCGAAAGTTCAAATCCCAAAAAGGAGAATGTACTATGGATGCACTTGCTCTTGCCCGATGGCAATTCGCCATCACAACCATCTTCCACTTTTTCTTCGTCCCGCTGACGCTGGGGCTGTCCATCTTTGTGGCCCTGCTGGAGACGAAATACGTGCGCAGCGGCGATGAGATGTACAAGAAGATGGCAAAGTTTTGGGGGACGATTTTCCTGATCAACTTCGCCATGGGCGTAGTGACGGGTATCGTCCAGGAATTCCAGTTCGGCCTGAACTGGTCGGAATACAGCCGCTTCATGGGCGACATCTTCGGCGCGCCGCTGGCTATCGAGGCGCTGCTGGCCTTCTACATGGAAAGCACCTTCATCGGCGTGTGGGTCTTCGGGTGGGATAAACTCTCGAAGAAGGCGCACCTGACGGCTGCCTGGCTGTTTGCCATCGGTTCGAACATTTCGGCGCTGTGGATCCTGATCGCCAACTCGTTCATGCAGAATCCGGTGGGATACGGGGTCGAGGGCGGGCGCGCTGTGATGCAGGATTTCTTTGCGCTCCTGACCAACCCCAATGCCTGGTTCCAGTTCCCGCACGTTCTCTCGGCCGGGATTGCGATGGCCGGCTTCGTGGTGATGGGCTTCAGCGCCTGGCACCTGCTGCGCAAGCATGACGTGACCCTCTTCCGCCCGTCCTTCCGCTGGGCGGCCGTGTACGCGCTGATCGGCTCGCTGCTGGTGGGCGTGATCGGCCACTTCCAGGGACAGTTCCTGGTGGAGCACCAACCGCTCAAGATGGCGGCTGCCGAGGCGCTGTGGGAGACCGAAGCCCCGGCTGGTTTTTCGGTCGTTGCAGGGATCGATGAGGGCGCGCAGAGCAATTCCTTCGACTTGAAAATCCCGGGCGCACTGTCCTTCCTGTCGTACAATAATTTCAGCCAGGAAGTGAAAGGCATCAAGGACCTGCAAGCCGAGGCGGCGGCGCAGTACGGCGAGGGCAACTACGTCCCGCCGGTGGCGCTCAACTTCTGGTCGTTCCGCATCATGGTCGGCGCTGGCTCACTGATGGTATTGCTGGCGCTGCTGGCAGTGGTCTGGAGCGACGGCAAACGCGAAATTGACAGCAAACAAGGTTTCCTGAAAGCCTTGATGTTCGCGCCCATCCTGCCCTACCTGGCCAGCACATTCGGCTGGGTGATGGCGGAAACCGGTCGCTGGCCGTGGATCGTGTTCGGCCTGCAGAAGATCGAAGAGGCCGTGTCGCCCAACGTCCCGGCCTGGAATATCGTGCTTTCCCTGGTTCTGCTCGGCGGCCTGTATGCTGTGCTAACCGCGGTGGCATTCAAACTCGGCCTGAAGTACGGCAAAGCGGATGTGGCAATTCGCCAGTCCGCTGCGGCGGCTGACTAATTCGGAGGAGAATTATGGACCTCAATACTGTCTGGTTTATCCTGGTCACTGTCCTGTTCATCGGGTTCTTCTTCCTGGAAGGCTTCGATTACGGGGTCGGTATCCTGCTGCCCTTCCTGGGCAAGAAAGACGAAGAACGCCGCGCCATCATCAACACGATTGGCCCGGTGTGGGACGGCAACGAAGTGTGGATGCTGACGGCGGGCGGCGCAATGTTCGCTTCCTTTCCGCACGTCTACGCCACCCTGTTCAGCGGCTTCTACTTGGCGCTGGTGCTGATGCTGGTGGCGCTCATCCTGCGCGGCGTGGCGTTCGAATACCGCAGCAAGTCCGTTGGCGCCGCCTCCCGCAACCGCTGGGATTGGGCCATCTTCATCGGCTCGGCCCTGCCCGCCCTGCTGTGGGGCGTAGCGGTCGGTAACCTGATGCGCGGCGTGGCCATCGACGAGAACATGTACTATTGGGGCGGGCTGCTCCCGCTGCTCAACCCGTTCTCGATCCTGGGCGGGCTGGTCTTCGTGGCGCTGTTCACCATGCACGGCGCAAACTACCTGGCGCTCAAGACCGAGGGCGAGGTGGAGAAACGCGCCAAAGACGTGGCCTTCAAAGCCTGGATCGCCGCTACCGTGTTGACCGTCGCTTTCGTGGTGTGGACGTTCTTTGCCACCGACATCCTGACCAAACCGGGCGTCAACGGCTTGATCCCGGCGGCGCTGGCGGCGGTAGCCCTGCTGACCGTCGGTTACTTCAGCAAAGCGGGCAAATACGGTTCAGCCTTCATCGGCGGCTCGCTGGCAGTGGTCTTTGCTACCATCATGGTGTTCGCCGGACTGTTCCCGCGCATCCTGATCTCCACCATCGACCCGGCCTACAGCCTCGACATCTGGAACGCCTCGTCCACGCCCTATACGTTGACGGTTATGACGATCGTGGCCGTGATCTTCGTCCCCATCGTGCTGGTCTACCAGATCTGGACCTACCGCGTCTTCCGCGCCCGCGTCAAAGCGGACCCGAAGACCCTGGTGTACTAAACCATCCGCATCTCACCGGAGCGGGCCGTCCCTGGCCTGCTCCGGTATTTTTTTTCTTTGCGAGTGAAAAACAATGGCAAAAATCGTTATCCTGGGAGCAGGCTTTGCCGGGCATACCGCCGCCCTTTACCTGGGCAACAAACTTGGCAAGCAGCATGAAGTCACGGTGGTCAACAAGTACGACATCTTCGGCTATGTCCCATCCTGGGTATGGGTAGGCGTCGGGCACATGAAACCAGAGCAGACCACGTTCAAACTTGCGCCGGTCTACAAACGCATGAACGTCAAGTTCGTCCATGCCAGCGTCACCGAAGTCCACCCGGATGCAGGCGACCAGTACGTCCTGACGGAGAAAGATGGCTCGAAAGAGCAAGTGCGCGTGGATTACGACTACCTGGTGATCGCCACCGGTCCCAAACTGAACTTCGAAGGCACACCCGGCCTGGGACCACACGGCGGCCACACATACTCGATCTGTTCCCTGCCCCACGCCATCCAGGCGCGCGACAAATACCTGGAGATGGTGGAACGCATGAAAAAGGGTGAACGCGTCAAGATGGTCATCGGTACCGGCCATCCCGGCGCGACCTGCCAGGGAGCGGCCTTCGAATACATCGTCAACGTGCATAAGGACCTGGTCAAGAAAGGCTTACGCGACAAGGCCGACCTGCTGTGGCTCTCCAACGAACGCGCGCTGGGCGACTTCGGCGTGCGCGGCTTGCGCGTGCGCCAAAAAGGGAAGATGCTGACCAGTGAAGAATTCATCACTGCGGTGTTCAAAGACCATGACATTAAATGGCAGGTGCAGACCGGCGTTACCAAAGTGGATGAAAAGAAGATCTACTGGGAAAATTACGAGGGTGAGATGGGCGAGACGGAATACGATTTCGCCATGCTCATCCCGCAGTTCAAAGGCCAGCCCATCAAATATATCGGCAAGGACGGCGAAGATGTCTCGTCTAAACTGGTCAACCCGGCCGGTTTCGTGCTGGTGGACGGCATCTATGGCTTGCGTTACGAAGCGCTGGAGCGCAACCCGGATGCCTGGCCGTCGGCCTACCAAAATCCTGAATACAAGAACATTTTTGCAGCGGGGATCGCTTTTGCGCCGCCAGGGCCAATCTCGGTACCGCACACGACCAAGAACGGCACCGCCATCACTGCCGCGCCGCCGCGCACCGGCATGGTCTCTGGCATCATTGGCCGCGTCGTTGCGCTGAACATCGTGGACCTGGTCAAGCACGGGCGAATGACGCACTACGAGCGCATGTCCGAGATGGTGGCGGCCTGCATTGCGTCCATGGGCGATTCGCTCTGGGATGGGAATGCGGCTGTCATGGTCATCTACCCGGTCGTACCGGATATGAAGCGTTACCCTAACGAGGAAGGCCGCGACCTGTTCGTCTCGCACATGGAAATGGGCGTGAGCGGTGCATGGATGAAGCGCATGATCCACGAGACGTTCATCTGGAAACTGCGCGGGTTGCCGGGCTGGCAGATCATCCCTGAATAGGTAGGACAAAATGACATTTTGTCCTACAGGAGGCCGAAGAAATGGAAATCACCCCCAAAGATAAATTCTGGATGAACTTCAAATTATTCCAGTTGTGGCGCTTCGTCGTCCTGAATATCAAGATACTCAAAGCGGTGGACCACAGCAAGCGCTCGTGAACGGTGCGCGTTAATCGGGCGGCACAAGTTGGGTGTTCTGCTGGCTGAATACCCGCTCGAGCCAGCGCCGCAGGCCGTTCAAAAAACCCAGGTGCGCCAACATCAACAGGCTGACTACGGAGGTGATCAGGAAGAAGGTGACATCGCCCCATAAATACTCATATTTGACGTGTTCTTCGGGTACAAAAATATAGTGGAACACGATCAGGTATAAATGCGCCAGGCTGATGAACAGGATGGGGAAGGAGAACGGCGCGAGCGTATGCTTCTCGAGGATCAGGTGCAAGCCGACCAGCGCGCCCAGCCCCACCCCGAACATGAGCACATACACGCCGAACTTTTGCGTACTGTAGGCCTGTTTGAACAGTTTCGAGATAATGGCGATTTGCAATACCGAAATCCCTATCAGCGTGATCCAGGCGTATGACCTGATGAAAAACGGCAGGATCAAGTTCCCCAGGATGCGAATGCCGAACAGGGCGACCAGCCAACCCACCAGGTAAGCCAACCCAATGACGACGATCTTGGGAAGCATGTTCGTCTGGCCGGACATCCCTTCCCTCAAGACAGTGAATCCAACCCACCCGCCGCCTGCCAGGGCAATACCCAGGCTGATGCCGCTGATCAACAAGATAAGCACGCTCAACATCCCGCGCTGGGAAACGTGCTGGTGGTTGGGCTTGGCAGGATTCGCCGCAACAGGTCTCCCCGGCGGGACGGGCCGCGAGACAGGCTCACGCGCTGGAACGCCAGACGTGCCGTTGATGACAAAGGGAGGAACTTTGGGGAGGTCTTTTCTCTGATCAGGCATAGCCCGCAATCAACAAGATGGATTCGGATCGAGCAGTTTTTGCATTGTATCACTTTTTCGAGGGATTAGCCTGGAAAAATCGCCGCGATACTCTATCCATGCTGCCAAAGCAAAAGGGTTATCCCTGTGAAAGGACAACCCTTCGATTGGTCGAGCGAGTTCTTATGGCGCAGGAGTCGGGGCGGTCGAGAGCGCAGCGGCTTCTTCTGCGGTTTGCGGCATCCCGTTCATGATCCAACGCACCCAGGCATCTACCACGTCCGCTTTGAGCGTCGAATTGGGCGGCATGACGCCGATGATCTCCTCACCTGTGGCCGGGTCGGTAATGGTTTGTTGCTGGATGACTTTGAGCAGGATGCTATCTGGGTCGCCAGCGGTGATGAGAGGAGCATTGTCACCGGTAGTCAGGATTTCATCGTAGCTGGTCATCAGGTAGTTGTTGTTGTCTTTGCCCTCACGGTGACAGGAGACACAGTAGCGTTTGGCAATCGGGGCAATGTGGACGTCATAGGATGGCACTTCGCCTTCGGCCAGCGGCGGGAAGAGCGGTTTGATCTCCGGCGCTTCGAAGCGGTCATCCCATAAGTAGCGCATGAAGGTGATCATGTAGTCGATTTCGCTGCGGGTCAGTTCGCCGCCGTAGGCCAGGCCGAAGGGGTTCATGCCCGCGTTCGGTCGGCCATAGGCGATGACCTCGTACATGGCCGAGTCGGTGATGGTGTAGAGCACGTCCTTGCTGTTGATGGGGGTGATCTCTTCGCCTTCGAGTCCCTCCACGCCTTCGATGACGGCCACGGAGCCGTCGTCGCCGTGACATTCGACGCAATGCACGGAGTACAGGTCCTGCCCGGCGACGATGCGGTCCGCCAGGGTGACGGGAATCTCTTCTTCAGCGGCGGCAGGCTGGGGGGCGAAAAGAAGCGTGACCACCGTAAAGACCACCATCAGTACGGAGGCGGTCGCGGCCGTCCAGATCATCACGGTTTTTGCCTTGTCCTTGAGCGTGAAGGCCATCAGGAAGAGCAGCAAGAAGGCCAGGCCGGGAACGACCAGTCCGCCGATGGTCTGGGTGAGGCCGGGGAGGTAGAAGCCTTCGCCGGAGGTGGTGGGGATGTCGGCCATCATGGTGAGCGTGACCATGCTGACGACGAAAATGCCCATCACGCTGAGGGGCAGGACGCGCTTGCCGTAGTAGCGGTAGGGGGATTTTTCGATGAAGGGCAGCAGGGTCAGGACGCCAACGGCAAGCGCGGGAATGATGACGGTGGCAATGAATTCGATCTTGCCGAGCACCGGGATCTGCCCGTAGAGCGCCAGGAATTTGAACAGGAACAGGAAGTACCATTCCGGGCGCGGGACGTAGGAGGTATCGCTGGGGTCGGCTTTGGGCACTTCATGCACACCGACAAAGGTTGCCAGCAGGAAAAGCAGGATGAACAGCCCCAGCGCCATCACGACGTCTTTGAAAATGCTGTCCGGCCAGAAGCGCTCCCCTTTTTGCAGTTCGCGCTCGTATTTTTCGTTAATTTGCTTCTTGAGTTCGTCGTTCATGCTTTGCACTCCTTAGGAAGGAAGAGTCAATCTTCCTTGTCAGGAAAATGCGACTCGCCGTGCTTGATGATGAGGTACAAATGCACGCCGATGAGAGCCGCCAGCAGGCCGGGCAGCATCCAGATATGCGCGGAGAAGAAGCGCTGGAGCGTCAGGGCGCTCAAGTCCGGGCCGCCGCGTAAGGCTTTCAGGATGAATTCACCCAGGAAAGGTACGCTGCCCGCGATCTGTGTGCCGACGGTGGTAGCCCAGTAAGCCAGCTGGTGCCAGGGCAGTAAGTAACCGGTGAAACCCATGCCGACCGTAAGCAGCAGCAGGCCGATGCCAACCAGCCAGGTCAGTTCGCGCGGATATTTGTACGAGGCGGTGACAAAGACGCGCAGCATGTGGATGAAGACCACCAGCACCATCAGGCTCGAACCCCAGTGGTGGATGCCGCGGATCAGCCACCCAAAAGAGACGTCCTGCATGATGTATTGGATGGAATCGTAGGCGTGGTCGGGGGAGGGGGTGTAGTAGACGGTCAGGAAGATGCCGGTCAGCCCCTGCATGACGAACAGGAACAGGCTGGCCGAGCCGAGCGTGTTCCACCAGTTGCCTTTTGGTTCGGGGCGATCCAGGAGGTTCTTATATATATCGTTCAGGCCAAGACGTTCATCCAGCCATACGAAGACTTTTTTCCACATGGTCAGGCCTCCGACTTCAATTCGACCGGAAGGATAGTGATGACGCCGGCCTCGTCCACGCTGTATTCGAAATGGCCGAGCGGTTCGGGCGGCGGGCCGTCCAGCACTTTGCCATCTTTGTCGAACTTGGCGTCATGGCAGGGGCAGATGAAGGCCTGCGCGCCCTCGTTCCAATTGACCGTGCAGGACAGGTGCGTGCAGCGGCTGGACAGGACCAGGATATCCTTGGGGTCTTCCGACTTGCGCAGGATATAGCCGCCGTAATTACTGGCGGTGCGCTCCCAGCCGTTGACTTTGGTGATCGTGAACGAGAAAGGATGGAACTGGCCGACCGGAATGTCTTCCAATTTGCCGATCGCCACAGGCGCCCCGGCTTTGTCTTCCCGCAGGGCCGGGGCGATCAAATAGCCGATAGCCGGGATGCCCAAAGCAGCGCCAATGATCCCCCCTACAAGGCCGGTCGTCGCCGTGATGAAATCCCTGCGAGTGAGCCGGTTGGAACCAGACATACGCACCTCCTGAATGAATTCCTGTGACGATATTACCACTAAAGCAATGATTTTCGATTAGAATGAGAAAGACAACCTGCGCACACAGGTTTGCCTAAACCAGATTATAAGGTTCTCCGCCCGCTTTATTAGAGGAAGTCTGGAATAAAATAACCAGGATGATTGTCACTTTCTGCCCGAAAATGTCCGTGCGATAATCGACTTGAACTGCCTAAACCCATCGCAGGAGGCAATTATGGTTCGTAAACGCAACGTTGGCGTGATCCAGGGATTACGCTACCAGGGGGGAGGTCCACAGACCGCATGGCTACTGCACCGCATCAGCGGGCTGGGCATTACGGTGTTTGTAGGCGCGCATATCCTGGCTTCATTTTTTGGAGGCGATATCGGGAAATGGATCAATGAGGTCTACGAAACCTGGTGGTTCCAACTCTTGGTCGTCTTTTGTGCGTTGTTCCACGGGATCAACGGCCTGCGCATCACCATCCTGGACCTGTGGCCGAAGTTGATCGAGCACCAGCGCGAGGCCATCTGGGTGGAATGGTTCGTGTTCCTGCCTGTCTTTGGGCTGGCAGCATTCGTGATCTTGCGCACGGGACTGGGAGGTTGAAGATGAGCGAGAAGTCGAGAACCCTGCCTCTCAACAAGCGCGGCTTGAATTTCGAGACACTCATGTGGCTGTTTACGCGCCTGTCTGCCCTGGCAATGTACCTGTTCCTGCTGGCAGCGGTCGCCGGCGCGTTGCTCATGGGCGCCCGCAACCAGATGAACCTGGCAGACGTGCTGCGCTGGGGGTTCACCCCCAATGTGACCCACGTGCAAAGCACCAACGTGCCTGCGCTGGAACCCTGGGCGACGCCCTTCTGGAAAGTAGTGGCCTGCCTGTTCTTTTTCACCGCCGCCTCACACGGGCTGCACGGCGTGTTGAGCGTGTTGGACGATTATTTTGCGCAACGCTGGGTAAGGACGCTTTTCCGCGTCATCATCACGATCCTGCTGCCCGTTTTAGCCGTGATCGGAATCTATGTCATCTGGACTTCATAGGACGGTAGGCATGAATATTCACCAATTCGAAGTCGTGGTCGTTGGCGCAGGCGGCGCCGGCTTGATGGCCGGCCTGTACGCCTCCCGGACAGCCAAGACTGCCGTCATCAGCAAATTGTATCCCACGCGCTCGCACACCGGCGCGGCGCAGGGCGGGATCGGGGCCGCGCTCGGCAACCTGGAAGAGGACCACGTCGAGTGGCACACCTACGACTCGGTCAAAGGCTCCGACTATGTCGGCGACCAGGACGCGATCCAGTTCATGTGCGAGGAGGCCATCCCGGCCATCTACGAACTCGAACACATGGGGCTGCCCTTCGACCGCACGCCGGAGGGACGCATCTCGCAGCGACCGTTTGGCGGTCACACCAACAACGTGACCGGCAAACCCGTCCGGCGCGCCTGCCACGCCGCCGACCGCACCGGCCACATGATCTTGCAAACGCTCTACCAGCAGTGCCTGAAGAACGAGGTCAAGTTCTACGACGAGTTCCAGGTCGTGGACTTGCTGCTCACGGACGGCAAGGTCGCGGGCGTAGTGGCGGTCGAACTGGCGACCGGCGAACTGCACACCTTCCACGCAAAAACGGTCATCATTGCCACGGGCGGGCACGGGCGCGTGTGGGAGATCACCTCCAACGCCTACGCCTATACCGGCGATGGCACCGCGATCACCTTCCGGCGCGGCATCCCGCTGGAAGATATGGAGTTCTTCCAGTTCCACCCGACCGGCATCTACAAACTCGGCATCCTGATCACCGAAGGGGTGCGCGGGGAGGGCGGGGTGCTCATCAACGGCAAGGGCGAGCGCTTCATGGAAAAGTACGCTCCGACCGTCAAAGACCTGGCCTCGCGGGATGTCATCAGCCGCGCCATCTACCTGGAGATCCGCGAGGGACGCGGGGTGAACGGCTCGAATTACCTCTACCTGGACGTACGTCCCGAAACGGTCAACAAGTACGCCGCCATCGATGGGCGCACCAACCCGGACGGTTCGCCCTACAGCGCGACCGGCGAGCAGATCCTTGCCAAATTGCCCGACATCATCGATTTCTGCCGCGTCTACCTGGGCGTGGACCCGGTCACGCAACCCATGCCTATCCAGCCGACGGCGCACTACACGATGGGCGGCATTCCCACCAACAAGTATGGCGAGGTTGTCATCGACGAGAAGAACACGGTCTTCCCCGCGCTGTATGCGGCAGGAGAAGTGGCCTGCGTGTCGGTGCATGGCGCGAACCGCCTGGGGACCAATTCCCTGCTCGACCTGGTGGTCTTCGGCAAGTACGCCGGGCTGCGGGCGGCCGAGTACGCCAGGGGCGCGGACTTCGTCCCCCTCCCGCAAGATCCAACCTCTTTTGCGCGGGAGCAGTTCGACCGTCTCAGGAACGGAAGCGGGAAGGAGAACGTCTTCGACATCGGCGCGGAGATGAAGAAGGTCATGTTCGACGATGTGGGCGTCTTCCGCACCAAATCGGGCATGGAAAACGCGCTGGCGAAAGTGGCCGAATTGAAGGAACGCTTCAAGCAGGTGCGCGTTCAGGATGTGGGCAAGATCTTCAATACTGAACTGCTCAACGCCTGGGAGATGGGCAACCTGCTCGACACGGCCGAGGTGGTGACAGCCTCCGCGTTGAACCGCAAGGAATCGCGCGGCGGCCACGCCCGCGAGGATTATCCCGAACGCGACGACAAGAACTGGCTCAAGCACACGTTGATCTGGAAGAAAGACGGCAAGTTCAAGATCGGGTACAAGCCGGTGGTCATCACAAAGTACGAGCCGAAGAAGAGAGTTTACTAGCGAGGCAGGCAGAGATGGATGTAACGCTGAAAATCTTCCGCTACAACCCCGAAAAAGACCAGAAGTGGCATTACGAGACCTACGCGCTGGAGGCCGAACCGACCGACCGCGTGTTGGACCTGCTCGAAAAGGTCAAGGCGTACCACGATGGGACGCTTTCGTTCCGGCGCTCGTGCGCGCACGGCGTGTGCGGATCGGACGCCATGCGCATCAATGGCCGCAACTACCTGGCCTGCAAGGCGCTGGTCAAGGACTTCGGCGAAAAGATCACGGTCGAGCCAATCCTGGGCATGAAGATCATCAAGGACCTGATCGTGGACATGGAGCCGTTCTTCGATAATTACAAGAAGATCCTGCCGTTCTTCATCAACGAAAGCCCCCTCCCCGAGGACGGCAAGGAACGCATCCAATCGCCCGAAGACCGCGCCCGCTTCGACGACACGACGAAATGTATCCTGTGCGCCTGCTGCACCACCTCCTGCCCGTCCTTCTGGGGCAGCGACGATTACCTCGGCCCGGCGGCGCTGGTCAACGCGCACCGCTTTATCTTCGACAGCCGGGATGAGTCCGCTTCCGAACGCCTGCACGTCTTGTCCGAGACCTCCGGCGTGACGCGCTGCCATACCACCTTCAACTGCACGATTGCCTGTCCGCGCGAGATTCAGATCACCAAGGCCATCGGCGAGTTGAAGTTGGCGATGGTGACCGGGAAACTTGACTGAAAGAATTGACTTTGCAAAAAAGACCGAGGCCTACGCCTCGGTCTTTTTGTTCGCTATCGCCTGGCGATAGCGCTGGCGCAGGTCATCCAGCCGGATCAAACTTCCATGTTCCTGCACGTACCAATGCTCCCAGCCGTTGCAGGGAGCGCCGTTCATGTAATGGCTGCCCGCCTGGTGGATGCTGCCTTCGAAGCCGTCCGCCGCGCACAGATGCGCGTCGGGTTTGATGACCGCTGGGCGGGCCGCGTCCCTGGAAAAATACAAAACCTGGCCGGGTTGCAGCAGGCCGCTTTCCAGCAGCGCAGAGAAGGCCACTTTGGGGGCGGATTTCTTCTTGCTGCCGACATCGAAGACCTGGCGGTCGAACGCTTCCGGCTGGACGGCCTGGATGCGTTTTTGCGCCGCCTCGATATACTTCGCTTCCCGCTCGATGCCGATCCAGTTGCGATGCAGGCGCTTGGCTGCCACACCGGTGGTGCCGCTCCCGAAGAACGGATCCAGGACCACGTCGCCGGGATTGCTGGAGGACAGGATAACCCGGTAGAGCAAGGCTTCGGGCTTCTGCGTGGAATGCGCCTTGCCGCCGTCCTCATCCCTGACCCGTTCCGCGCCCCTGGCCAAAGGCGTCAGCCACCAATCGGAGCGCATCTGCTTTTCCTCGTTCAGCCCTTTCATGGCCTGGTAGTGGAAGGTATATTTTGCCCCCCTGCCCGTACTGGCCCAGATCAGGGTCTCGTGGGCGTTGGTAAAACGCACGCCGCGGAAGTTCGGCATGGGATTCGCCTTGACCCACACCACGTCGTTCAGGATCCAAAAGCCCAGGTCTTGCATGATCGTCCCCACGCGGAAGATGTTGTGGTACGAACCGATCACCCAGATCGCGCCGGTGGGTTTCAGCACCCGCTTGCAGGCCGCCAGCCAGTTGCGGGTAAACCGGTCGTAGGCTTCGAACGAATCGAACTGGTCCCAGGCGTCGTCCACCGCATCCACCCGCGTCATATTGGGACGGTGCAACACGTTCTGCAACTGCAAATTGTAGGGCGGGTCGGCAAACACCAGGTCAATGGACCTGGCAGGCAGGGCGTCCATCTTTTCGATGCAATCGCCTTCGAGGATCTGGTTCAACGGCAGGGACATGGGAAGACTCCGATGGCGCAATTATAGCCGAATAGATGTCCGCTCATCCGTTACCCCATCTGCTGGTGGCCTTTATGGCCCCGCCAGCCGCCTCGTGCTATAATACCTCTGTCGGCAGTTCCGCCCCGCCACGAACGCGCGGGATCTTCGACTGGCAAGGAGAACGACATGTTACAGCAAATTACCATTCGAACAACAAACGCCGCACAATTCAGGCCCCTGCTCAAAAGCGCCTTGAACCGCGAAACAAAATTGCTGGATCGCGCCATCGAACGCACGCGCCAGGCGCTTGCACCCTTCGAAGCGCGCTACAAAATGACCAGTGACGAATTCGAGCGCAAGTTCAAAGTCCATGAAATCGAAGAAAGCCTCGACTTTCTTGATTGGTGGATGGAAGTAGAAGCATTGCGTCATCTCGAATCCCAGAGACAGTCGTTGACCGATGCAAAATTCGATTAACGAATATGTGAGCGGACTTCTGGCAATCCTTTCCGGGATGTCACTTGCGAGCCAGCCGAAAATCGAGTTCGATGATCGTGAAAAAGTCTGGTTCATCCGCGCCGACGTCCGCTTTATGGACGACTCGCTTCTTCACTTCAGGGAACTTTGGATTTGGCAGGATGAACAACCTTTCAAGAAGGCCTATACATACCATTATCAGCGGGCAGATGATACGAGCATTTTTCGCTACGACAATGCGCCGCATTTTCCCGACCTGCCCACCGCGCCGCATCACAAACACATTGGAGACAACGAAGTCATTGCGGCTGACGCGCCCGATCTGCAATCTGTCTTGAACGAAATCGAGACCATGCTAGAAATGAGGCCATAATTTCGACCGGAAACCCGCCCGAAGGAGGAACCTCATGCCGCGTCATATCCTGACCCTGCTGCTGGCTGCCGCGTTATTGGCTGCGTGCGCGCCCGCTGCTCCCGCCCCGACCGCCCAGACTTCCGAAGTCTTGGAGACTTCGGAAGTCTCTACCCTCACCGCCACGCCGGCCGCCACACTGACCCCCACCCCCGAACCGGGACTGGAAGACGCCCCGCCCGGCAGTTACAAGGACGATGAAACGGACGATGTCTACGCTCAAGATGGGAAGTTGATCTACACCAAAGTGGGGAGCGAATGGGTGAAGGTGAT
>JBMOMP010000025.1:0-18998 GCA_049323115.1 Chloroflexota bacterium | reverse complement strand
TGATACGCGGCTCGCATGGCTTCACGGCTTGGCAGTTGAACGGTCGGCATGAACGTAAGTATCCCAGATGTTTGTATATTTTACCGTAGACTTCTGTTAGAATTCTCGTTAGGCTGAATAGTTACAAAATATTGCTCATTGATCCATCTTGTGAGGGTGCTTACCATAGAGCAAAAGCTGAGGAAATGTGGAATGTATCGGCTGGAAGCCTGGAAAATAGTGTTTTGGAATCAATAAAAGCCTTGCAAAAGTTAGTTACATTAGCGAGGGGCAAAAAAATTATCCAACTTGAGGTTCGTTTATACAGAACTGATCCGATTCTATTCTTAGTTCAAACTGATTTTGTTTCTTATGTCCAGCAATATCATTTTGGGAAAGGAAACAACTCCAATCATAGTGCTCCTATATTTCGTTTCCAAAGCAGGAAGGGTATTGATACTCACGCTTGCTCAATGCAAGAGAACATGGAATCCCACTTCAATTATCTTTGGGAAAATTTTTCTGTGGGACTTGACGACTATCTGGAAAATTATGCTCAAGGTTGCGATGTTGCAATTCGACGCGCTAATATTGCCAATATACTCTATCTATGGGTTAGTAATTGAGATGCAACGAGGCCAATAGGAGTAGCAACAACAAACACACCGAACTGCAAAATCAGTTCGATGGAAAACCAAATGCTGAGAAGATAGTACGACTATGCCAAGAAAAAGCAGAGCGTATGAGCCAGAATGCAGGTAGCCACTCTGACCACATAGCCAGCAAAGGTTCGTCCTCTTGGGCGTTCGACATTGAAGACAGTCGTCAAGACACTGAAAACAGTTTCGACGCGATGTCGAATGCGTCCCAATGCCTCTTGTACTCCTTCTGGCCATTGCTTTTTCTGATTGTCCTTGCGCAATGGCAGAAGCAACGTACCGCGTTTACGCCAAAGGCGATCTTCCAACTCGGTATCGTTGTAAATCTTATCGCCGATCAACACCAGGTTGCGCTCATCCAAGACCAATTCGTCCAGCACTTGCGGGTCTGGGATCGAAGCAGGAGCCAATACCCATTGGTCAATCAACTGATCGGCGGCGACAGTCGCATGAAGTCGAAACCCATACACCTTCCCCTTTTTGCTGGTCACCACACCGAAATGCTCATTTCCGACCACACTGCGACAGCGCGAACCACGCGTATAGGTGACAACGGTCACGGGCGCACTGTCCACCAGCCGAACAGTGTCAGCTCGATTCATCTTCTGATCGCGCAAATCGCATCGAATCGCTTCCATCACACCTACCAGTTTCCTTCGCCGAGCATTGAAGCGATCCAAATCCAACAACCTTGGGAACATATCCAGCATGTATTGATACACAAAGGCATAGCCCAACTCTTCGTTCCCATGAAAAAAGGTCTCGATGATCAACGAGACGGTGATCACTTCGCTATCGGTAAAACTTGGCGCTGGCCCACTGGCTCGAAAAGGTTGTCCACGTTTGGCAACGATGCGTTGGTAGGTATCCTCGACCAAAACAAACCAGGTCGTTACGATGTCTTCCCAGGGACATTCCGTGATATATTTGGTGAAGCCGTTCATGAGTGCTCCTTTGTGAGTGAGATACGCAAAGATTCACTCGGAACGGCTTTTTCGTCAAGATCTCAGGCTCATTTTCGAACCCATAGATAGAGTAATATATACTACGACCACCTTTTATGGAAAAAACGTGTAATACACTTGATGGAAAGTACAAGAGAGCGCCTTTATCTGAAAGGTATAACCTTGCATTCGTTTTTCAGTGATGGAGAATTGTTTGACACTTTTAGTAACCAATGGTGCTAGTTTGGGCTGATTTTCGACTGTTACGCGCATTCTTGCGGCATTCAACCGCCACGTATGGTGTTTTCGCAATCGCTAAATCACCATAGGTAGGACTGGCACCAAAAGTTAGTAAAGTCGCTGGGCGACCAGGAGTGAAAGTGCGGGTAATGCTTATTGACCCCGAGTGTGAACAAGCAAAAATAAGGTCTTTTCGGGAATATTTATTGAAACACTCAAATGCGAATTGGCATGATTTCTGCAATAAAGAAATATACAAAGGAGAAACTTTGTATGTTCATGCTAAGGAGAGTATGGAAAATATTTCGGACCTATTGGAAGAATTGAGCACTAAAAAAATTTCTTATGATATGGGGGCTAAAAAATTTATCTCGGCGCCTGAGGGCTTTATGTTGTTAACTGACCAATCAGTATTAGTCGAGCAATATCATTATGGGAAGATTCGAATTTCCAAACAAAATGATGAAACAATACGAGGTAAGATTCTTTGGGGTGATGTCCCTGCATTAGAGTATGGTTGGTCAGACTCGCAAATCTTTTGGGAATTGCCCTTTAGAAATTTGTGTCTCTTGTTCGAAGATCATTTTGAATTTGTCTACAACAATTTTGCTACAGAGATCATTAAACACGATTAGCATTACATCACAAAGCCAAGCACGCGCCATTTGCAATAGTGGCACGAATGATCTTGCATAGATCAGGTTTCATCAGCTCTTCGCTTTCCCGCCTCCCAGGCTTTAACGCGCTCGAACAGGTCGGGCAGGGGTTTCAGGTCAGAGACAGGCACGGCCAGGTTTTTGGTCTTCGTCCTGGCATATTGGAATACGCGGCTGCCGGGCGGCACCTGGCGGCTGCGGCGCCCGAATTCGTCGTGGGGCATGTAGCCGGTCAGGGTAATGCTCATGCCGTACACCCAGATGTTGCCCCAGGCGAACGGGTCGATGATGTACGCTTCGCCCATGACGGGGCTGTGGATGCCGATGCGTGCGCCGGGCAATTTGCGGACATGGACGGACGACAGCGCAAAGAAGGGATCAGGGACTTCGACTTTCGTGCGCGGGGGCAGTTCCACCTCGCGCGTCAAAAACTCCCGACTTTCGGCCTGCCCGCCGATTTCGATGGTCATCGTCTCGCCTGATTCGGACTTGAGCGCCAGCGGGGCCAGCGACTGCCAGGCCTGCGGACGAGTCCAGGCTTTGGGCAGGGCGTGTACCAGGTAAGCGGGTTGGCCGGCCTCCAGCGCTTTTTGCAGGTCCTCTTGCGAGGCGGCGACCAGCCCGGTCAGGAAGGCGAACAGGTACAGGTCGTCGGCGCGGTGGCCGTCGGCGGCGTGCTGGTCGGAGGGCACCAGGGCCGGGGCTTCCAGGAGCAGTTCGGGGTGAGTCCGAAGCGCGCTGATCTGGTCGCGGTGCGAAATGAGGAAGGACTTGATGTCGCAGCGGTGGCCGCCCAGCGAGACGTCGTAGCGGTCCGGGTCGGTGAAGGGGGTAGCGCCTTTGACGTCGTAGGGAATGTCCTGCTGGCTGAGGTGGCGGCGGAAGGCCAGTTCGACGGCCACGCCGGCGACGATGCGCCGCAGGCGGTGGAAGGGCGAGCCGCCCATGCGGTCGTAGGTGTAGGGCAGCGAGCGGACGGCGTAGGCGATGCCGCCCTCGCTCAGGTCGGGGGCGTAGGGCAGGCGCAGGAAGTCGGAGGCGGTGAGCATGTTTACAGCCCCAGCCTGCTTCTTTCGACAGTTGATTTTTCGGTTTTGGCCGCTTCACCTTTCATGCCGGGGGTGTGGATCACGAAATGAAAGTAATCGCCTGAACTGGATAAGAAAGTATGCGCTTCTCCCGGTTCGATGGCGAGCAGATCGCCTGGCCGGAGTTCGAGCGTTTGTTGATCCATCCTGATTTCTGCCATACCGCGCGCCACCAGGTAAATTTCCGTGACCTGGCTGTGTACGTGCGGCTCGTCTATGCCTTTGTTTGCATATCCCACTGAGATGGGCAGGTCGGAATTCCAGGGGCCAAAATACCAGCCTTTGTCTGATCCATCAGCATGTGTAATTTTCATGTTTTTCCTATGGGAGCAGGGCAAGCCAGTCGTTTCCGATGCGGATTTCCACATCCACGGTGGAGGCCGGGTCCGGTTCGAACAAAACCTGATAGGGAGCATTCATCCCAAACACGGTGTAGAGATAGCGCAGCGTGTAAAGTTTTGGCCCATACAGCACAACGACCGTCCGGTCATAAACGTGGTCGGCTTTCCCGGTTTCTGTCACTTGCATTCCCTGCGCGATCAGGTAATTGGCGGTCTGTTCTGCCAGGCCGTCGGTCCATGCGCCGTTCAGGACGCGCATATTGGCTGCTTCGGCCTGCATGAGGGTTGCCGGGTCACCGGCGGCCATAGGACTGAGTGCGCCGGAGGCGGTAAAAATTTCATCGCGCAACACGCGGATCTGGTCGGGGAAGGGTTTGAGGATGCTGGCCTTTTTCCCGTCGACGATCACGCTGTCGAGTACGGCCATGGAATAGTCGATCACACCGCTTTTGATATTTTCTGCGGGAATCTGCGAAAGCAATGACCCTAATTTCAGGGCGTCTGTAAATGACAGATTGGTTCGCAGCCCCGCCTGCGCCTCGTCGTAAATTTTCGGCGCTTTTGTGACCATGGTTGGGAAATTTTGCGGCGAAAAAACCTGATCCACCAAAGCCATAATCACTTGTTGCTGGCGATTGGCGCGATCTATGTCGCCGCCGGAGGTGTGGCGGTTGCGTACATAGCCCAAAACTTGATATCCATGCAAGGTTTGGCAGCCCTTATTGATCACTGTCGGCGGTTTGGGGCCGATCGGGTCGATCTTGATCTTCTCAGGCACGCACAGATACACCCCGCCGATGGCATCGATGGCCTCTTCGAAGGCTTTGAAATCCACCTGCGCATAGTATTGGATCGGCACGCCGATGAACTGTTCTACCGTCTTTACCGCCATAGCAGGGCCGCCGCCGGGCAACTTGTACGCTTCGCCCATAGAGTAAGCCGTATTGATGCGGCTGTAACCAAAGCCGGGAATATTCGTCCATATATCGCGTGGAATGGAAAGCATCCCCGCCGTTCTGCTGATCGGGTCGATGGTGAACAAGATCATCGTATCCGAGCGCGGGGCGCCTGATCCGATTTCCCAATCGCGCGCATCCAATCCGATGAACAACAAGGTGACGCGGCTGGCGCCATCCCAGGCAGGCGGCAGGTTGACCTCTGGCGCAGCCACTTCGGGGAGCGGATCGTTGTTGGATTCGGTTGGCGCAGTCTCTGGGTCGCTATCTTCTATTGCGACGCCGGGCATTTCTGTGATCTGCCAGGCGGCGACGAAGTCGCGGGTAACGTTGAAGGCAATGACGGCCAACACGATCGCCGCGCTCCATAAAATGATCCATCCCGGCGATGGGCGTTCTAACTTTGGAACTCGCAGCCTAGGGGGTTTCACCCATCCTCCATCTCTTCATTCTACTCATTCCTGAACTGCAAACAATAGTGATGAAACGTATTGCTGACCCAGGCGCTGTTCATGCCGTAAGGTGCCAAGCGCTGGTTGTCCTGGCAATTATGAACGACAAAACTTTCTGTTGTATAGGAGTTTGCAACGTTTACTTCCAGATTATAAACGAGGCCGTCATAATCTATCGTTTCTATCTCCCTGATGGGCAACCAAATAAAACCATCTCGTACCCAATGCTGATCACGAAGAAAAATCGTATCTACTTGGTAACCGGTAAGCGCTTCCCGAATTCTAGCCCGAGAAAGTCCTCGGTAATTCAGCCCAAAATAATTCTTATGCCGCTGAAGGTATGGCATAGCGCCAAAGCGTGCAGACAGGTACGTTACTCCCATGGCCAACTTTTCCGAAACGGTTTTATAAGTCACACATTTTTCGCTGATATGTCCATCTCCAGCCCAGAGAGATTGGAGTAAATAGCGCTGTTTCTCTTTTGGTAAGTGAAAGACAAAATCGGGAATTTCCTTTTCACGAGCGCCTGCGCCAAACATATTTGCCAATAATTTTGAAACAGACCTGCTTCGACACCACACCCCATTTTTGTCTGTTTTTGCATTGGCGTCAAAAATAGCCCGAAACAATCTGACAAGTTCCTCTTGAACAGCACGAGATTGGTTAGCGATATTAACACCAGATACATTGGCGCTGCCCTCCGCCAAATACCATCCAGCCAAGCGCATAAAATTCTGATCTGTCTTGATAGTCTTTGGAAGTTTCCCCCGTCCTTGCTTGCCTCGTCCATGTGTGTAATACCAATCTTCGTCTTCAAGCCAATCAACGACTTCTGGCATGTAGATACGAGTATCTAATTCAAGTAAATCAATTGCCGTTTGTGGAACGGGAAAAGCTACAGCATCCCCTACATTTAAACCTCCTGCTGCTTTCCACACACTGTCTCGGCTTTCGCTTCGTTTGAAATTTTCCCAAAAGGGTTGTCCATTTTTGTGGAAATATTTTTTTCGTTCTATTGTTAAAACTTCATGTTCTGGCGTAAGAGAAATCGTTATATCTAACAAGGACGGTCTTATTTTCACCAATTTTCCAGTATGATGCCTGTTCATGGTTTTGCTTACGTGCTGGAGAGTCCCCAAATGCGTGAGTACTTGTTCCCCCTTTGTGATTTCTTCAATAACCTTCAGACCTGTGTGGGTCCAAATCTTTTCACCTGGGGGCAGGCACCAGATTTTTTCATCCTTGAGCGTGTAGGTCTTGCCCAGTTCGCGGCCCAGGTCCCAGGCCAGGGGGTAGATCTGGCCGCCCTTCTTGACGTTCTTGACGATGATGGTGAGGTAGGATTTTTCGCGCAGCAGCGGCTTCAATCCGTTGTAGATGGCGACCAGTCTGGCAAGGAATTCCTCGTAATCGTGGACGTTGCCCAGGTCATTCGGGTCGTCGGAGTAGAACACATCCATCCCGTCGGAGGCGCGGCGTTTCTTCTGCGTCTCCGCGCCCCTGGCGTGCAGCATGTCCCAGTAGGGCGGGGAGGTGAGCACGTAATCGAAGATCGGAAGATCGAATTGCGCCGCTTGACTTGCATCGCCGACAATGATTTCGGATTTTAGATTTTCGATTGACGGACCGAGGGATTCGCGTTCTTCAGCAATGATCTGTTTGGCGATCTCGGCATATTTTGGATTGAGTTCGATGCCGAACGAGTTTCGTCCTGCCCGCAGCGCCGCCACCAGCGCGGAGCCCGTGCCTGCCATCGGGTCGAGGACGGTTTCCCCGGCCTTGGTAAAAAAGGCGATGAATTCCTGCGCCAGGGTCTCCGGGAATTTGGCCGGGTGGACCAGCACCCCTTTCTTGCGCGGCGGCGGGTTGTGGATGAACCAGGATTTCTGGAATTTGAGCCAGGACTTCGGGTCGAGGTCGTTGAGTTTGTTGGGAGGCATAGGAGAATTATAGCGTATGCTGATGATTGCCCAAAAGTGTAAAATCCGAGAAAAAGTTCTGCCAACTGTGGTGATGTTTGTTAGCACACAACTCAAACCCAGGAGGCAGAGCCATGTGGAATATACCGCTAACCGAGATCATTGCCAAGATGCCGTTGAAGAGATGGAACAGACGTCGAATGAATTTTGGTTCTCCTCAGGTTAGTGGGGAGATGAGGTGCGCAATTGAGTATCATTGGGGCATGAAAATGCTACCCTTGCTACCCGATGGACAAAAGAAAGTTGTGCGTGATGCGGCGCGTGCTGTGAAGCGGGAAGCCGATCTGATGATTGAACGAGTAACAACGAACACCTTGAGCACCTTGCTGGGACTGCCGGGGATGGTGGTCACGGAATATGCGATTGTGGTCTGTCCGCGGTGTGGGCAGGTCAGCGATGCGCTCCACGAGCAGGAGGGACGCTGTATTCGCCACTTGGATATTTAGGGCAAGCCAACCTATGTGCATTTTCCATCTCGCCGTTTTGACTGTGGGCATTTTCAAACGTTGGGCCAAGCGGGCCGAGAAGCGGCGCCGATATGGGTTGGTGCGTTGCCTGGGCGTGGATGTCAATCCTGCTGGAAGGCAGTCAAAAAGCCTTTGAAGCCTGGTTGGATGTCTTGACTGAAGCCGAACGACAGGCCATTCGTCTGGTGGCCATGGATATGTGGGGGCCGTATCGCGGCGTCGTGCGCTCCAAGTTGCCCCATGCCCAGATCGTAGCCGGCCGCTTCCATGTGATGAAGCAGTTGAACGATGCGCTCGCCAAAATCCGCCGCCGCTTGCAGTCCAAGGCCGATCCGGTCTCCTACGAACTGCTCAAAGGTATTCGCTGGATCCTGGTAAGGAGGTGGGCAGAATTGAAGCCCGAAGAAGAAGCCAAGTCCAGGCGGCCCTGAACGCCTTCCCGGAATTACGTACCGCCTACCTGCTCAAAGAACGCTTTGTGACGATTCTGGCGCGTAAATTATACCCAACCACAAGATATCAAAACGCTATCGGGAACAGACTGGTTGTCATCACCCGGCGCTGAGACTGGAACCGGACTTCGGCCAGCAAGTACCACGAAGTGGCGCAAGCAGACGATGACTTTTCAGGACACACCACGCTGTGTTGGGCGCAACTGGTTGGTGTAGATAGTTAAAACTATGCCTGACCCGAATCTGTCAACCCGCACCGCAGAGCCAAAATCGCGGCCTGGGTGCGATCGGACACGCCCAATTTTTCCAGAATCGAACTGATATAGTTGCGCACGGTACCTTCAGAGAAATATAAACGTGCGGCAATGTCGGCATTCGACAAGCCCGCACCCAGTAAACGTAAAATATCCTTCTCGCGTTCGGTCAATGTATCTATCAAGCTGCTTTGGGGACCGGGTGTACCCTGAACAACCTGGGCAAAGAGTTTACCGGCTACGGCAGAATCGACTGGGGTCTTGCCTGCCATCGTATCCTTGACAGCGGCAATCAACGCCTCGCGCTGTGTGTCTTTGAGCAAATACCCCGCCGCTCCGCTGCGAATGGCATCGAAAACCCATTCGTCGGCATCGTAGGTGGTCAGCACCAGGATTCTTACCTCCGGGTATTTCTGCCGAATGTGGCGTGTTGCCTGGACGCCATTCATAACCGGCATTTTCAGGTCCATCAATACCAGGTCTGGTCTTAATTGGGGGATTAACTCCAGCGCTTCAGCGCCGTCAGCGGCAGTACCCACCACCTGCAAATTTCTATCGGTCTCGAAGATGGCCTTCAAGCCCTCGCGGACAACGTATTGGTCATCGCAGATCAGGAGTTTGATCATTGTCCTGGCTCCAAAACCAGGCAAATGGTTGTTCCTTGCCCTGGGCGGCTATGGATTTGCAGTTCACCGGTGAACATCGCCACGCGTTCCCGCAGTCCCTTCAAACCAAAATGTTTATCTGCATCCACTTGTACGGGATTAAAGCCCTGCCCGTCGTCGCTGACTTTCAAGATCAGGCGGGTATTTTCACGCGCCAGTTGAACGGTAATGTGCCGCGCTTCAGCATGACGGACGATATTTTCCAGGGACTCCTGCGCCACGCGGAAGAGACATTGTTCGACGTCGGGAGCAATCTTTTCCAGGTTGGCCGGGAGTTCGAGGCTGAGGGTCGCGCCCGCGCGGGTAGCGGCATTCTCTGCCAGATTACGCAAGGCCAAGGCCAAGCCGAGGTCTTCTAACGGGCTGGCGCGCAGGGCCTGGATTGCCTTGCGCGACTCGGTCAGACCGGTACGCATGACTAGCAATGAATCTTCCAACATGGCATAAGATCGTTCCGGCGCCGATCCCCAGAGCGAACGGGCCGCTTCCAGTTGAACTGCCAGTCCGCTTAACGTATGCGCGAGAGTGTCGTGCAACTCACGGGACATGCGGTTGCGTTCCTGTGTGACGGCAAGCTGCTCGAGGGTGGCGGCATAGTGACGCAGTTGGCGGTTGGCCTCGATCAGGGACTGGCGTTGTTCACGCTGCCGCTGCATGATGACTGCAATCATACGTCCGGCAACCAGGAAAAAAATCATGCGCACCAGAATCGAGCGCTGATAGGAGACTTGATGGAACCAATCATAATTGCCAAGATGGAGCATGAGTAATTCCAATCCCGCAGAAAAGAAGCTGTAGAGTATGACAGCCTTGAAATTGTATTGCCAGGCAGTCAATATCAACGGAACGAATAAAAACAGGAAATTTTGCCAAACGCTTTCTTCACCTAAAAATTCTTGCGGGTTGGCAGAACTTTGAATCAGTTCATTTTGGACGAGGAGTGAGATGAAGACTGAAAATATCAATGCAGCTGGCAAATAAAAGCGCCCCAGACGGGTCCCCAGCCAGGGCCAGGATAAATAACCGAATAAAAGCAAAATCCCAGCAATTGCCACCGCCATGATGCAAAACGGGCAGTCGGAAAAGCTCCCGAGATGGACATGAGCCAGCACATTGACCACAATCATGCCGAGTTGGAGACTCAGGAAAAACTGGAAGGTGGATATCAGGTTGGGTTCGAGTGCCGCAACCATCTCAATTTGTCGGCTTTTTTTGAACATTTTCTCCTTGAAATGGAGCAAATCATCCTACTTCTTTATAAAGCTGCGGTACGAGAGGGATGTTCTTCATCATCTTGCTCCGCAGTAATCATAGCATAGTTCAATCCCCCTAACTGATGACATCTGTCATCAACTTCATGACTGGCAGCACTAGGATCATTGCCCAACTCACCCCGGTCAATGACCTGAGGCACTATTGACATATGGGGAACGAGAATATCCTTATGGTCAGATTTCATTTGCATCGAAGGAGAATTCTCATGCTTTCCCTATCCAAAACCAAACCCTCTGCCACAAAGCAACTGATTGCCCCTGTTCTGGCGGGCATTTGCCTGGCATTGATGTTACTGCTGAATTGGCTCTATCCAATCGGCCTGTTGGTGCATTTCCCGTTTAACCTGGCCGGATCGCTGCTCAATGGTTTGGGCCTGACCATCTGTTTTGTGGCACACCGGCAATTCAAGAAAATCGGCACCACACTCTATCCTTTCAGCCAGCCCGGAAAATTGGTGATGGATGGTCTGTTCCATTACACGCGCAACCCAATGTATCTGGGGCTGACAGTCTTTCTGGCCGGGGTGTGGCTGTTTTTGGGGTCGCTCTCGCCCGGAATATTTGTCGCGGCCTTCCTGCTGGTTGCCGATCGTTGGTATATCACCTATGAAGAACAACAGCTTTTGGCTGTTTTTGGGGCAACATACGCGGCCTACCAGGCTAAGACTCCGCGCTGGATCTAGCTCATAGGAGTACAGAATGACTTCGGAGACCCCCTATATCCGCCTGGATACCAGTCGCTGCAAGGCGTGTTGGGAATGTGTGCAGGTCTGCCCGCACGGCGTTCTTGGAAAGATAGATCTCTACTTCCACCGCCATGCCCGCATCGACCGGGCGGAAAACTGTAAAGGCTGTTTGCTTTGCCTCGAAGCTTGTTCGCACCAGGCCATCCTAGCCGTGGAGAAGACCCATGACATCGCTACCGAATAAGTCCACATTGGCCACACCTGGGCTGGATAAGCAGACTGACCGGCTTTGGCTGAACGTCGCTCTGGTGATTTTGCTGGCGGTGACAATTCTGTCCCTTCCCAGCGACGAAATCCACATCGTGGTCGGAATCTTACTGATGATTGGCTGTGGCATCCACCTAATTCTGCACCGGCGCTGGATTCAAGCCGTGATTTTGGGTGTACCCCAAAATGTCACATCTGCCTTGCGCAGCCAGCGCAGACTGTTTTGGGGCATGTTCCTTTCAGGTTTCCTTTGCGGATTAAGCGGGTTGGTGATGATGCCGTTTGCTCTTGACCCCCATGCTTTCCTGCCCCTGCATTGCTGCGGGACTCCGGTTCACGTCTTGAGTGGACTGACTTTTTTGGGTTTGAATATCTGCCATCTCGTACTACATCGAAACTGGTTCGCGGCAATGCTCATCAGAAGATGATTGCCAGCAAATCCGCACTATAACGTATGTTAATCACTCTATTCTTGCTCGTTGCCTGGTAGCACCATCGCGGTAGGACTGCCAGTTACCCGACTGCCCCCGCGCAAACCTGTATTGACTTGTCGAACATCCCGGCGCGCGGAATTGATATACTGGTAAAAGTATACAATCATTCCCAGGGTTTTTCAATCACTTCTTCGAGCCGAATCAGGAGAGCCTCCCATTCCGGGAGGCTCTCCCTCCTCCTGCGCAGACGGTTTCGTCTTGCGGCCGGGCGCTTTGTATTCGGCCTTCTTCTTCAAGCCCAGCGCCTGCACCTGGTCGGAGTTCTTGCCGTACTGCGCGATGACCTGCTCCTTCACGCCCAACAGCATATTGTGGAACTCCCATTCGGCGGCAGCCGCCGCGTCGCGCGCCGCGGCCAGCGCGTTCTGCGCGTTGATCTCGGCCTTCTGCGCGCTCCTCAATGCCTGGAGGCAGGACTGCACGGCATCTTTGGCGTAAGCCGCGTTGGCGGGCGCATAATCGCCTATGCTTTGCAGCGCGGTGAAGGCTTCCTGGTCGGCCTGCAGGACGGCGGGGGCGAGACGTTTGTTCTGGTTCTTTGCCATTTTTTCTCTCCTTTTTTGCATTGGCAGAAATTCCAGGCGGTATTCCCGCCTGTTGACGACATCTTCTTTTGTAGGACGGTGATCTTTCTTTATAAGACGGAAATCCTATCGCATAGGATAGAAATCTTTCTTTATAGGATAGTAATCCTGCTTTATAGGATGAAAATCTTATCGTATAAGATAATAATCCTATCGTATAGGACAGGCATCCTATCTTATAGGAGTAAAATCCTATCGTATAAGATAGTGATCTTCCTTTACAAGACAGAAATCTTCCCTTCCTCCAATTCGTTCATCCAACCATCATATTCATCTGTGTTCATCTGTGGTTACAGCGTCCCCTTTGGGGATCTGTGGTTATCTCCCGCGGGTATCCCCCGCCGGTTAGAATCAGGATACAAAAAAACGCGCAAACAAGCAATAGGAGAATAGTGCTATAATCGCCTCGCACGAAAGGAGCGAGCGATGGCCGAAAAAACCACCCGTGAAAAGAAATACGAGAGCCGCATCCCCGAAGAAGCGCGCCAGCATTTCCGCGCCGCGCGCCAGGAGATGCGCAAGAGCATCGAGACCCTGCTGCCCGAAGGCTTCTTCGAGCACCGCAAGAGCGCCCGGCGCGAGGCCTTGCTGGCCTGGCGCAGCGTCTTGGACGCCGCCATCCAGCGCATGGACGAGAAAGCCTAGGGTGTGCTAACGCCCCCAACCGCAAGAGGCTTTGGACGCAGATAAACGCTGATCTCATTGATCTTTTCTGATTCTGGCGGAATTTGTGGTTTCGTCACAAACCATCCACGAATAGGGTCACGAATGCCCGAATTCAGGCCATTTCATTCGTGACTCTACTGCAAAAACCTTGAATTCTCACCACTGAGACACAGCCTGTCCTGGCCGACAGGCCAGGGAGTCACGGAGTTCTTCATCTTCATCTCAGTGTCTCCGTGTCTCTGTGGTTTGATTTTGGCCTTTTTGCAGTGGACTCATTCGTGTATTCGTGAAAATTCGTGGACGGTTTGGGCAAAATAGAGCCCAACCACAAAATCCAGGAGAATCAGGGTAGTTACGCTTTAAGGCAAATATCGCCGGGCAAAAAAACAGGCCCTGCTTTCTGTGCAGGGCCTGGGAGGGCGGCTCGACGTGTAAGGTTCTCTATTGGCTCTCCCCGTTCCAAAGCGGGTGACCATTGCTGTCGCGCAGCAACACACTTTGCCCACTTGCCGGGCAGGTCATACGGGTAACCTCGAACGCCCCATTCTCGAAATAACCTTCCAGCCAGAGCGCGTCGCCATCCTGGACGATAAACCCAAATCCCTGCGCATACCGCCAGGCGCGGCCAGAGAGTTCGATCAACTGACCGTTGGACAGTTGCACGGAAAGCCTCCGCTCACTGATCCCTGTTACTTGCCCATCTATCGCGCGCCATTCCTGGCTGGATCGGTCTTCCTGCTCGCCTGCGGGGAGGATGACCGCATCGTTCCTGGACTGCTGGTTGCCTGCTTGCCCTCGGTTTTGCTCTTGCCCCTCGTCGGTGAGCTTGATCGAGGTGCGGTAGGCTGCCCCTGCAAGCAGGATTCCCAAGAAGGCGGCGTACAGGCTCCACAAGACCATTTTTTTCAGCATTGTGATCTCCTGTGCGGATGCAATTGTCCCTGTCCTGCCGGGTCCCCCGGATTTGGCGTTGGCTTCACCAGCACTTTCCCGGTCACTTTGCATATCCAGCGCCAATGGATGGAAAAGTGCAGGACGGCGGCAGCGATCATCGCTACCCCAGACCAGGTGTGGAGCGCGTCCCAGGCGGCGCGGCTGAACAACAAATCAGCCGTAAGCGCATTCCCGCCCTGTGAGCCGGGGAAGAACAGGAAGTACAAACCGCTGATTGCGGCGATCGATCCGCTCACCCCGATCAAGCCATCAACCAGCAGGTTGAATTGTCCACGCGCATTCATGCCCTCGCATTGGCCGAGTATGATCTTGAAAATTCGTTTGGTCATCATTGCGATCCACGACCAGTGCAGGGGGATGTGGAGGGCCGCAATCGCGATCATGGCAACGCCTGCCCAGGTGTGGATCAGGTCCCAGGTGGTGCGGGTGAAGAGGATCACGATCCCGTACGTTGGATTGCGTCCACCCTGGTAGCCGCCGTTTGGCAGGAAGAGGAAGTAAAGACTGGAAACGATAGTAAGAAAGCCGCTGGCTGTCAGCAGGAACACCACCAGCCAGTTGTTGCGGGTTTGATTGGAAACACTGGGTTTGTTGGTCACAAGAAACATCCTTGATTTATTATCGAGCAAAAAGGTTTTTCTTATGCCATCATACAAGAGGACGATAAAGGGAATTTGTGGAATTTGTAAAGGAACGATGAAAATTGTCGGGAGGAACGATGCGTCCGATGGACGCAAATCCGGGACCAATTAGCCCTGGTCCCGGATTGCAAGGGAGAATGCGCCAGGCTGGCCTGGCGGGCGAAGATTGGGAGGCGCTTTACCACTCGCCTTTTTCGATAAACAAATTCTTGAAGGCCGGGATCAGCAGGATTGCCAGCAGCGGGATGGAGACGATCAACAGCCAAGCGCCGTAAACGGGATCAACTTCAGGGCTTTGGTCTTGAGCGTGTCCTGGTCCGCAAACAGGATGACGAAGTAGAACAGCAGTCCCAGCAAGATGATCGGCATGACCGGCGGCATCCCCGTGATGGTATGTTGGGGGACGCCCTTTTCGGGATATTCCGCCAACACCAGCACGAACCAGGGGATCATCATGGTCATCCCTGCGACCGAAGGGATGGCGAATAAGCCCAGCGCCGCGGCCCGCGCCCACTTGACGCCCTCGTACAGTTTCTTCGCCAGCATAAGCAACGTCGCCCCGGCGAATACCAAGGCAATGATCCAGGCCGAAAAGGTGACCGACACCCTGGCTGTGCCGCGCTCGCTGGCGGAGAGTCTGGGCATGAAGCAAATCCGCGCCGTGCCAGATGAATCTATCGCGCTGACGGTGGACGTTTCAGCGGTTTGGGACGCCAAAGCCCGCCAAAAGGATGGCTTGCGCCCCGTCTGCTCGCACACCGAAAAACTCCCTTTCGACGATGAGACCTTCGCCCGCATCATCATGGTGGACGCGCTTCACCACGTCATTGACCAACGCGGAACGCTGGACGAACTCTGGCGCACGCTCCAAACTGGCGGAAAACTCGTCATCGAAGAACCCGACCTGCGCCTCTTCGGGGTGAAACTGCTTGCCATCGCCGAGAAACTCGCGCTGATGAGGAGCCACTTCCTCTCCCCGCCGCGCATTGCCGAACTGCTGAGTTATTCGGACGCCCGCGTGCGAATCGAAACGAGCAGTTTCAACGCCGGGTAATTGCGGAGAAATCCCTCACCCCCGGCCCCTCTCTCAGCGGGAGAGGGGAGCAAAAAACGGACGATTTTGTAGTTTTCGGCAAGGAAATCCGTTGTTCGTGTCCGTTTCCCTCTCCCTTGGGGAGAGGGTCAGGGTGAGGGTAGGTAGTTACGCCGCCTGATGGTCGGGCGGATGCAGCGCGCCAGCGCCATTGTGGAGGAACTGGCCTTCCATCCGGTGGCCGGGCGCGTAGCGCGGCTTTTGCTGGACAACTTCCAGCCCGACCAGGGCGCTGCGCCGCGTCACCTGACCCTCGATGAAATGGCCGCTCGCGTCGGCGCTGCCCGCGAGATGGTCTGCCGCATCCTCTATCGCTTCGCCGAGCAGGGTGCAATCCAGATCAACCGCACCGAATTCGTCTTCACAGATCGCAGTATTTTGGAAGAACACACCCGCCGCGGCTAACCGGGCAAGGTTACATCCCGCCTGAGCAAATCTTCCACTGTTTCCCGCCGTTGGATGAGTTGCGCCCCATTTTCCCCCAGCCAGGCCACCGCCGGACGCCGCGCCCCGTTGTAATTGCTCGACATGCTCAACTGGTACGCCCCGCTCATCGGGACGGCAATCAATTCCCCGGCCTCGACTTTCGGCATCGGCAGGTCCTCGATCAGGACGTCCCCCGACTCGCAGTACGGCCCCGCAATGTGGACGCGCTCGCATCTTTCCCGGCCTGGGCCTGCTACCGTTAAACAAGAATATCTCGCCCCGTACAGCGCGTGACGCGGGTTGTCGGCCAGGCCGCCGTCCACCAGCAGCCATGTCCGCCCGTCCTGCCGTTTGACCGTCTCTACGCGGTAGAGCGCCACGCCCGCGCGCGCTGCGATGCTGCGGCCCGGCTCGATGTGCAGATGCGGCAGGTGCAGTCCCAATGCCTGGCAGCCTCCCGCCACACTTTCCACGATCACACGGACATACTCTTTTGCATCGGGGTGGGGTAATTCGTCCTCGTGGTAGGCCACGCCCCAGCCGCCGCCCGGTGAGAAGTGCCATGCGCCCGAAAAGCCGATCTGCCTGGCGAAATCCAGCGACCGTTCGATGGCGGGACGCAGGGGAGCAGGGTCGCGGAATTGGGATCCCTGGTGGAAGTGCAGGCCTTCCAGCGGCAGGCCGCGTTCCCGGCAGAACAGCGCCGCTTCCAGCAGTTCTTCCCCATCCATGCCAAATTTGCTGTTATGCTGCCCCGTTTGCGTGTAGGCATGAGTGTCGACGGCCAGGCCGGGTTGCAGGCGCAGCCAGATATGCGGGAAGGGGGAATTGGGCTTCGGGAAAAGTATTGCCAGCCGCGCGAGTTCTGAGAGATTGTCCACCACGATTGTCCCCGCGTGTCGGACGGCCGCTTCCAGGTCGGCATTCGATTTGTTGACGCCATGCACGAGGATGTGCTCGCGCGCTACGCCGCCGGCCCTGGCGATGGCGATTTCGCCCTCGCCGGTGCAATCCAGCCATAGGCCGTGACGCTGCGTCCATTGCGCCAGGGCGACGCTCAACCAGGCTTTCCCGGCATAGGTAACGGAGGCAGGTCCAGGGTAGGAGGAAGCGAGGGCGTCTCGGTAGCAGGCAACGGCGTTGTCCAGCGTCGCCTGGTCATACAGGTAGAGCGGAGTGCCGTATTTGTCCGCTAAAACCGCCAGGTCCTGGCCGGCAATGGTCAGCGCGTCTTGCTTGATTTTGGTCGTGTCGGGGAAGAGGGGCAGGCGGCTCATCGTGTGGGACAAAATGTCATTTTGTCCTACTCTTCAAAGAACAAATCCCACCATAATTGCCAGTTCGGTTTGGGCGCGGGGGTGGCGGTCGGCGCGGGCGTTTGGATGGGAGGCGCGCCTTGCTGGCCGATGATGACGACGGTGTGGTCTCCCTCTTGCTTCATGTGGCCTTCGCCGCGCGCGGCGTCTTCTACGGCCTGGTCGGATGTGGCGTAGGCTACCTGCGTCTCCAAGGCAACTTTCGTCAGCGCGGCCTGGGTGGCCTCGGCGCGCACGAGTTCGGCCTGCTTGTCCAGGCGGGCCAGGTTTTCGAGGCGGGCGTTGAAGTCCACGATCAGGATGACCAGGAAGGCGATTCCGGCGATCACGGCCACGCGGCGCAAGTCGATCGGCAATTTGGGCATAAGCATATCTTACCCCGGCTTGCAAAGGTTGGCAAGACAACGTGTTTTTGGGTAACGATTTGCGTTATTGAATGTCCTTGATTGGGACGTGGTGTCAGCCTATCCTCCGAATTTGATCCAGCCGCGGGGACGCTGACAGGGCGCGAGCAGAAACCTGCCCTGAGCAAAGCCGAAGGGATGACTTTCAGGACACACCCTCGCTTTGTTAGCCCCGTCTTTGAAATTCATGCTATGACCTACCCATATTATTCTCGTCCACAAGAGGCTTCAATTCTCTTGTTTCCGGATCACCCTGCGCGACTTTCTGAATCTCAACATCATGAAAGACAAGACGGATATTGTGCCCGTTTGTCTCGATCATAATCTCATGCATTTCTTTTTCAAGACGCCGAGACCAGTCTTGAGCTACCTTAGAGCCTTCTATGTATCTTAACCCTGGGTAAGCATCAGAGTAACCCACTCCCCAAACATAACCATTGGGTTCTCCAGCATTCTGCCAGGTTTCATAATCGATCAAAACATTGTCCCAGGACTTGCGCCAAATGTCAGCAGACACAGCAGTCGTGACCTCTGCGGTCACGCAATGGGTAAAACGATAGCGATACCGACTTTCAATATATGAGCCTTTTCCATTGGGTAATGCGGCAGGCACCTCGACAAAAACATCATAGTCGCGCAAATAAGGTGTGTAATGATGCTCTGTGACGGCAGAATCAGAAATCGGCTGGTGTTCAAGTTTCTGTCGGACAGTCATTGTCATAATATTCACCGATTCTTTCGGAGGCCAGGGCCATCGCAGACAGCACCGCCGCTTCCCCGCCAGCCCCCGGCACAGACTTGCCCGGGCGCGAGCAGAAGCCTGACCCTTACCAGGACTGGACTTTCACCAGTGAGCAGACGTTGACTTTCAGGACACACTACGCTTTGTTGGCTGGCGTTTTGTTGTGCAAGACTCATCATATTTCCAAAATCCAATACCGTTATGATGAATTTAAGGTTTATCAGCCTGAAATGACTTGTGAAATTGCCTGCTTGATTTGCTTTGCAATTTGATTGTGTAATTCTTGTGGAACTTCCAATAAATTGTAATGGCTGTATGG
>JBMOMP010000024.1:0-19286 GCA_049323115.1 Chloroflexota bacterium | reverse complement strand
TGGTTCCCAGAGAATTCTAAAGAAAGGAGACAAAAGCCATGTTATTCTCGAAGAAAGAAAAAGGCCAAGGTCTGGTGGAGTACGCGCTGATTCTTGTTTTGGTCGCTATCGTTGTTATTGCGGTTCTCACCGTCATGGGCCCCATGATTGGCGACGTGTTCAGCGCCATCAACGACAGCCTTGGTGGAGCCGCAGGAGGGTAGTATCCCCTCACAAGCGGTACCGAACCATCCCGCAGGCTGATTGGCGTAACAACCTGGCAATCCTATGGGATGGTTTTTTTTTATACGGTTGTGCACGCGCCAACCTAATAAAATTGCAAACTAAAAGTAGCCAAACCTAACAAAATTGTAGACAAAAACAGGCTTGCACATATTGTAAAAAAGCCCGCTTCCTGTATAATGAGCATAACTCTGGTCATCCAGAAAATTCAAAAGAAAGGAGAAAAAAGCCATGTTATTCTCGAAGAAAGAAAAGGGCCAAGGTCTGGTGGAGTACGCGCTGATCCTTGTTTTGGTCGCTATCGTTGTTATTGCGGTCCTCACTATCATGGGCCCCCTGATCGGCGACGTGTTCAGCACCATCAATGACAGCCTTGCTGCTGGCACGGGTGGCTAAAGTATTCCCACTCTATGGCCCCGTCTTGAAAAAGACGGGGCTTTAATTTTCCTCGTTCCTGCCGAACAATTGTTCCCTGTGGATTTTTTGGATTCCCTGCCCGCCTGCGGGGATTTGCCCACCCGACGCGGTCGGGACTGGACCCTGAGCCTGCTCCTCGACCCTGACCCACATCTGCGCCCCATCGGTCGTCACCTCGATCCAGCCGTTGCGGTCGGTGCGCAGCAAGGGATAGTCTTCGATGCTGTCGAGCAGTTCCTGGTCGGGCAGGCCGTCCTTGTCCCCGGCGGCGACATTGAGCAGGATGACCTGCGGGTTCAGGCTGGCGATCCATTCGGGCGGACTGATGGGGGCATAGCCTGAGTCGCTTAACAAGAGCAAAGACGTCTTCCCAATCACTTTCCCATATTCGAGTTCCTCCAACGCCTCGAAGTTCATCCCCACCGGCAGCAAGGCGCGGAAGGTGTTCCACTCGATGAGCAGCACCGCGCCGCGCGAGTTGGCGTTGAGTATACGAAGGGTAGCGCCTTGCCCCAGGTCGAGTTCCGCGCCTGTCTCTGCGCGCGTGACCGGGATGCCCTGCCCCGTCAACCAGGCGTCCAGCGTGCGGGCGGCGTAGGAGGCCTCCAGGTTGCCCGCCCACAGGACATGTTCCGGCCGGATGCGCTCCACGACGCGCGGCAGGCCGGAGAGTTGGTTCTCCTGCGTGGAAGCGACCACCAGCCAGTCGAGGCGGCGGCCGAGCGGCGGCAGGTGGCGCCCTAGCCCATCGGAGAGCAGCGAAGCGCTTGGCCCGCCATTGACCAGGATGTGACGCCCGCCGGGAGTTTGGACCAGGACCGCATCTGCGGAACCGACCTCCAGGAAGGTGAGATGCAGGCGGCCGTCGGGCGCGGCGAAGGCTGTGCGCCAGGTCAGGACGACTAACACGGTCAGGACGGTAGTCACCGTCACGGTTGGCAGAGGGGGCAGGTCGACCTTGCGGGTGGAGAAAAACTCCCTAAGCGGCGAGCGGGCAAAGGTCCAGGTAAGAAGCGCGAGGTAGAACAGGACGACGAGCCAGAGGGAAAAGTCCCCCAGTACGATGACGCCGTGCGGCAGGCGGTCGAAGGTTTCCACCACGCGGATGGTGTAAGCGACGAACGGCCAGGCCCCGAAGGCGGCGATCCCGCCCAGCGGCAGCCAGACCAGGCTGAGGAGGACGGCAATGCCGCCCAGAATCATGACCGGCGGCTGGACGGGCAGGATGAAGGGATTGGCGATCAGCGAGACCAGCGAGATGCGCTTGAAATGCCAAGCCATGATGGGCAGGGTGGTGAGTTGTGCGGCCAGGGTCAGCAGGACGTATTCGGAGAGCGGGGCGGCGATCTTCTGGGCGTTGCCGGGCGCGGTGTAGCGCGTGATGAAACGCACCGCCCAGGCCTGGAATGGTTCGGCATACAGGATCAGGCCGAGGGTGGCAAAGAACGAGAGTTGGAAGCCGACATCCCAGGGCGTATGCGGGTTGACGAGCGTCATCACGGCGGCGGAGACGAGCAGGGCGTTCAGGCCGTCGTTGCGGCGGCCAAACTGGCGGGCAACCAGCGAGAGCGAGCCCATGATAGCGGCGCGCACGACGGCCGCGTCTGCGCCGACCAGGAAGGTGTAAAAAGCAATCCCCAGGATGGCGAAGAGGGAGCCGCGCGCCTGGCCGAAGACGCGGCTGAACATGGTGAAGAACAACCCGGCAATGATGGCAATGTTGAAGCCGGAGATGGCGATGATGTGCGCCGTGCCGGTGTCTTTGAAGGCCTGTTGCAGGTCTTTGGGCAGGCCGGTGTCTACGCCCAACAGGATTCCGGCCAGCAGGGAGGCTTCGGGGTCGGGGAAGATCAGGTAGATGTTGGCGAGCGCCTTGTCCTTGAGGGCGTACAGCATCCTTTTGACGGGGTTGCCGGCGTTGCCGGGCAAATGCGTGACCTCGGTCTTGGACATGTAGGCGTGGATGCCCTGCCCGGCCAGGTAATCGCGGTAGGAGAAATCTTCGTTTTCGGGCGGCGTGAGCAACTGCCCGCGGATGCGGACGCGCTCGCCATACTCGTAGGGTTCGTTGGCATAGACGCGCGCCAGCAGCAGGCCACTCACGGGCAGGTCGCCGGAACCGGTATCGATGGCTTCGGCCTCGACGCGCAAGTTCGTATACGTGTCGCGGTAGTCGGGCGGCTCGGCCAGCGTGCCTGTGACCAGCACGTCATATTCGCGGTCGTTGTACCAGGCGATGTGGAAGGCGTCTATTTTGGGCAGGCTGGCCTGGTAACGGGCTGCCCCCAGGAAGAAGAAAACCAGGGATACGATCAGCAAGAACAGGGTGGAAGGGGAAATTTTCAGGAAAGCCAGCCGCCCGGCAAAGACATAGGCAAGGGTACCCAGCACCAAAAATAACCCGGACAGGCCGAACCAGAACAGTACAGAGAGCGTGACCTGGCACGCAAGGGCGATGCCGGCCAGGAAAGCCAGCGAGAGCCAAGCGAGAGGGAATTCGCGCAGACGGTCGAAGGTCGTTTTCACAATGCTTCCTGGGGCGATTGTACAATGAAATCGGAATCCCCGTAGGACAAATTGGCAATTTGCCCTACCCTGACCATCCAACAGGTATAATTCGGACAATTCGTGTTCAAAATGAAAGATATGGGAAAGTCGAAATTGGTCCTGGTCACCGGCGCGACCGGTTACGTGGGCGGGCGGCTGGCACCCAAGTTGGTCGAAGCGGGCTACCGCGTCCGCTGCCTGGTGCGCGACCCGGGGCGGCTGGAGGGCCGCCCATGGCGGGGGCAGGTCGAAGTCCACAAAGGAGATGCGCTGGACCTCGATTCGCTGGTCAGCGCCATGCAGGGAGTCCAGGTCGCGTATTATCTCATCCACGGCTTGCAGGGTGGAAAGGTCAACGCCGACCGCGATATGATCGCGGCGCGCAATTTTTCGTGCGCGGCTGAACGGGCGGGCGTGGAGCGCATCATCTACCTGGGCGAGTTGGTGGACCCGCTGGCGGGACTATCGCCGTACCTGCGTTCGCGCCACGAGACCGGCTCACTGCTGCGCTGTGGCGGCGCGCCAGTGACCGAGTTCCGCGCGGGCATGATCGTGGGTTCGGGCAGCGCGTTGTTCGAGATGATCCGCTACCTGGCCGAGCGCGAGCCGGTGCTGGTCTGCCCAGCCTGGTTCTTTGCCAGCAACCAGCCCATCGCCATCCGCGACGTGCTGTCATACCTGGTTGCGGCGCTCGAGACGCCCGCCAGCAACGGGCGGGTGATCGAGATCGGCGGCGCGACGCGCCTGCGCTACGCCGACATGCTGCTGGCCTACGCAAAAGAGCGCGGGCTGAAGCGCTTTCTCATCCCCACGCCGGTGGCCGCGCCGCGCCTGTCGGCCTTTTGGGTGCACATGGTCACGCCCATCCACTGGCGCGTGGTGCTGCCGCTGATCGAGGGCCTGCGCGGCGAAGCGGTGGTGCATGGCGACGTGGCCAGGCGGCTCTTCCCGCAGGTCGAGCCGCTCGACTTCCAGACCGCCGTGCACCTGGCGCTGGGACGCATCCAGCGCGACGACGTGGAAACCTCCTGGTCGGACGCGCTGGTCACCACGGCGGGCGACGTGAAGCCGTACGCCTTCACCGTCGAGGAAGGCCTGATGGTCGAGCGCCGCCAGCTGCGGCTCGACCTGCCCCCCGAAGCCGTCTTTCGCGCGTACACAGGCATCGGCGGCGAGCGCGGCTGGCTGTACATGGACTGGGCCTGGGCCATGCGCGGCTGGATGGACAAACTGGTCGGCGGCGTGGGCCTGCGGCGTGGTCGGCGGCACCCCGATGAGATCTATGCTGGCGAGTCGCTCGACTTCTGGCGCGTGGAGGCGCTCGACCCCGGCCGCCTGATGCGCCTGCGCGCCGAGATGAAAGTGCCGGGCAAGGCCTGGCTGCAATTCCAGTCCCAGCCGCAGCAGGACGGGCAGACCCTGCTGGTCGTCACGGCTTACTTCGCCCCGCGCGGGCTGGGCGGCTTCCTGTACTGGTACTCCATGTGGCCTTTCCACAAATTCATCTTCGATGGTCTCACGCGCCAACTGGCCGCGCGCGCCTGCCGCATTGCCGCGTATGGCTGAGTGCCTGGTCCTCGTCACCGGCGCGACCGGATACATCGCCAGCCGACTGATCCCCCACCTGTTGGACCTGGGGTACCGCGTCCGCTGCCTGGCGCGCGACCCGCATCGTCTCCAAGCCCGGGCCTGGTTCCCTTATGTGGACGTGGTCGCTGGCGATGTCATGATCCCGTCAAGCCTGCCCGCCGCGCTGGAGGGCGTCCACACCGCCTACTACCTGATCCACAACATGGCCTCCGGGCGCGGATACACTGCCCGTGAGACGGACGGCGCGCAAAACTTCGTCCGCGCTGCCGAAGGGGCCGGTTTGCGGCACATCATCTATCTAGGCGGGCTGGCAGACCCTGCGAGAGCGATCTCCTACCACATGCGTTCACGGATCGAGACTGGGGAAAACCTGCGCGCCGGGAAAGTCCCGGTGACAGAGTTCCGAACGGGCGTCATTGTTGGCCCCGGCAGCATCTCCTTCGAGATGATCCGCTTCATGACCGAACTGATGCCGGTCATCTTCGGGCCGGCCTGGTTGCAGAACCGGGCGCAACCGATCGCGGCGCAAAATGTGATCGACTACCTGCTGGCGGCGCTCGAAGACCCCATCGGCCAAAACCGGGTCTTTGAGATCGGCGGGCCGGACTTGATGGCCTACGCCGACCTGATGTTGACCTATGGCCGCTTACGCGGCCTGCGGCGCTGGTACGTGATCACGCCGGGCATGCCAGTCTGGTTCATGGCTTTGGGCGTTGCATGGATGACGCCCGTGCCAAAGGCCATCGCCACGCCCCTGGTAGATGGGATGCGCAGCGAAAGCGTCGTGCAAGACGATGTGGCCCGTCTCGCCTTCCCCAGCGTGCGCCTGGTCGGCTATGAAGAGGCGGTGAAATCCGCGCTGGCCCGATTGCATCCCACCTGCCTCGAGCAGACATGGAACGGCTGCCAACCGCCTGTACAGGTCTTGAAGAGCGAAGGGTTCTTCATTGACCACCGCTGCGTAGAAGTCCGCGCTGCGCCGGGGAAGGTGTTCGAGGTCGTCACGTCCCTGGGCGGGAAGAACGGCTGGCCCTACGCGGATTGGCTATGGCAAGTCCGCGGCTGGCTGAACCGGCTGCTGGGCGGGCCGGGCATGCGCGGCCGCCCGGCAAACCTGAACCCCGGCGACGCGCTGGATTTCTATCGCGTCGAGGCGCTCGAAGACGGGCGACTGCTGCGGCTGGCCGCCGAACTCAAGTCCCCCGGCCAGGGATGGATGGAATGGCGTCTCGAAGCGGCCGGCAGGCACACCGTCCTGGCCCAGACCGGTTTCTTCGCCCCGCGCGGGCTGCCCGGGTTCCTGTACTGGCTCCTGCTGGCGCCCATCCACCGCCTGGTCTTTGCCGGCCTGCTCCGCAAAATATCCGAACAGAGCGAAAAGAGAAAATGACCGAGCTATGTTTTTGAATTTCCCCACTTGTTTGCAAATGTCAAAATACGCGGACGGATGTAGAAGGCAAACGGGTCAGCGACCGAACGGCGCTCGGCAATCAATTGCATTGCCGTGTGCGGATCATGTCCCTGCGCGATGAGCACCGCCGCGCCCATCGCCACCCCGCGGTGACGTCCGCCCGCGCAGTGGGTGTAGACCTTGCCGCCCGTGCGGATGGTCTCGAGGGCAGCCTGCGCGCCGCGAATCAACTTATGGATGGGAATGGGGAAGAAGGGACTGTCAATCGTCCGCAGCCAGAGCAGGGAAAGGGGATCGGGATGCGGGTCGGGCGCGGGGCGATGCTCCCAGCGCATGTTGATGACCAGGCGCACGCCCAGGTCGCGCAGGCGCGGGTAGTCGTCCACGGCGGGAGTGGTGCCGATGAAGAGGTCGGGGGTGATGGGGGAAAAGTCCATGCGGGACATCTTACCACACCGCCCCCACCCAGTTTCCCCCGTTTCTCCGAAAATGTAGTGACGGAGGGGGTATTTTGTGCTAAAGTTGGGTAGTTTGATCGTTCGATAGTCTCATGGTCGGGATGGTGGTGGCATGGCGGAGACCGAATTCAAATACGATGTGTTCATCTCGTACAATCACGCGGACGAGGGGTGGGTATACAATACTTTGCTGCCTGCGTTGGAAGGCGCAGGGCTGAAGGTTTGCATTGATTACAAGGATTAGTGGTGGTCAAGTCGAAGTGAAAAATGACGGTTTTTCAGGCTGTCATCACTTATTTCTGGATCACTACCCAAGGATTTATGCGCTGGGGAAATTGCTTCGGTGGGAATTGAGAAGGCTGTCAAAGCCAGCCGCGACATGATTCTGGTCTTGACCCAAAGCTGGTTCAAAGGCGAGTGGACTCATTTTGAAGCCCAGGTTGCCATCAATCTTGATCCATCCGCTAAAACCCGAAAAAATCATTCCTTTGCTGTGCGAAGCGGGAATCGAAAAATAGGGAGACCACCCATCAGCCAAGTAAGCGATTTTAGGACTTGGGTAATCACCAGGAATAACGATGCGTTTGCCCTGTTCCCCCCGCCAACGAAAACGCCTCCGCAATCTTTCTACGGAGGCGCGTTGCTTTTCTAACGAGCCTTTCCCTAGCAGCCGCCCAGGAAGGGGAAGAAAGTACACCACATGTAATTTGCATCCACCCACCAGAAAAACGCAACACAGACGCAGATCAAAATCAAGGCGCCGATAGCGATCACGATTGGCAGGGGATTCATCTTCCTGGCAGAGGTCTCAGGCGGGCCAGCCGGTACCTGCCCGGCGTAAGGCTGCGGCGCAGGCGGGGGAGGCGCAACGGGACGGGCCACAACTGCCGCTTTGCGCGGCGACACCATGGTCGCGCCGGGGTCGGAATCCACCGCTTCGTACACAAAGACGATCTGCTCGCCCAGCGAGATCACTTCCCCACTCTTCAAGACGCGCGGCCCCGACAGGCGCTGTCCGTTCACAAACGTGCCGTTGGTAGAACCAAGGTCTTCCAAAACATATTTCCCCCCCTGGAAGGTCAGCCGGGAATGGCGGCGCGAAACTTCGGCGTCATTGACCGCGATCTCATTGGAAGAATCGCGGCCTATCGTCAGTTGTTCGCCTTCCAACGAATACACTGTTCCGGGGACCGGCCCGGAACGCATGGTAAGTTGATATTGCCCAGGCATAATCTTTCCTCCAGAGAATATGTAGGATTTGTGTCTAGTGTACAGGGTTAGGGCAAAAAAGTCAATTCCCCCAACAGTTGAACCAACTGTTCCCCGATCGCGGCGCGGCTGAAACGCTGTTCCAGGTACCCCCGCCCGGCCAGCCCCATCTGGCGCGCCCTCTCCCTATCTGCTGCCAGCGCACGGATCGCCTCTGCCAGCGCAGATGGGTTGCCCGGCGGGACGAAGAGCCCACCGCCGGCCGCCTCCACCACCTCGCGGATCACGCCGTCAATCGCCAGTATTACCGGGCGTCCCGCCGCCATGTAATCGAACACCTTGTTCGGATAGGTCGTCTTATACTCGTCCAGCGGCTTCAAGATGGCAATGCAGGCGTCCGCCCCGGCCAGCGCGCCCGCCATCTCCGCTTTCGGCAGCGACGGCGCAAAGATCACGTTGGTCAACCCCATCGCGCCGGCCTGCGCCTGCAAATTGGCCTTCTCCTTGCCGTCGCCCAGCAGCACGATCTGGATGTGGCTGCCGGCCAACATCCCGGCTGCTTCCAACACCACGCCCAGGTCGTTCGACATGCCATGCGCCCCGGCGTAGAGAACGACAAATTTATCGGCCAGCAGGTAACGGGTCCGGAAAGATGCGCCCTCGTCAGCCGGATCGAACATGGACGGATCGGCCCCGTTGGGGATCAAATCCACCCGCTTCGCCCCCCGACGTTCGACATGCTCCCGGAACCCCGGGCTGTTGACGATCACCCGGTCGGCGTGGCGATAGAGGAAGCGCTCCAGCCACTCCGAGGCGCGGATCAGCCAGGGATTGCGCAGCACCCCCACCGCGACGGCAAATTGCGGCCACAGGTCGCGCACCTCGAACAGGAAGCGGGCGCGCTTGAAGCGTGCCAGCGCCCAGGCCGTCACCCCCTGGAAGATGGGCGGGGAGGTGCCCCAGACAACATCCATCTGTTGCACGCCCAGCCCCAGCCAGAAGGACGAGAGCATAAATGAGAGGAAAGCGAACACGCGATGTACGAAAGACTTGTGGTGGGCAGAATAGACCGAGGCGCGGAGTACGGTTATACCTTGCCCCTCGCCCCCATCCCCTCTCCCACCGGGAGAGGGGCGCAGGGGTGAGGGCTGTCCCGTAATATAACTCACCGGGCTGGCGATCACCGTCACGCGATGCCCGCGCGCAGACAGCAGGCGCGCGAACTCATAATGGCGAGTCCCGCCGGGCTCATCGAGCGAGGCAAAGGCCTGGTGAATAATGAGAATGTGCATGGTTCGGGGATTATTTTACCGGTTCTTCCACCACGATAGTCGCTTCCGGCCAGCCTGCCTGCGTGGACTTGACCACTAGCGCCGCTACGTCTGCCGGATAGATATTGTCGTGCCGGGGCAATTCCGTGACCGGCATCCACATGGGGATGTAAATGCCCTGCTCCGGGTGGTCGGGATCGGAGTCGGTGTACTCTTCGCCCTGGCCGGCGCCGAATACCCCGCCAATGCGCTCGGCCAGGAAATAATGTTGTACGCTCAACCCAAAATGGATCTCGGCCAGTTTTTGTTTCACCGCCACGCGCAAACCGGTCTCCTCGTCCATCTCACGGATGGCGGCCTCTTCGGGCGTCTCCCCTTCGTCCACGCCGCCGCCGGGGAACACGTAGTAATGCGCCCCGTCCCGGTAGCGTTCGATCAGGGCAACTTTTTCATCTTCGATCAACACAACACCAGACCTGGTTCTCATCAGCGTCACACCTTGTCACAAGAAAGTTCAGTGTCCTTACAAGACGCCCATATCCAGAGGGAAAGGAACTGCCCAGGCGCGTCTTTTTCCGCATAGATCCAATCCCCAGTCTCAGTTTTCGAAGGGAGAGAGGACGACATGGCAAAAACGGGCTTGAATCCATATTCGCAAGTGAGTATAATGTAAGTATAAAAGTCGAAAGACTTTCCTGCCTCGCGAAAAGTCGCCTACTGTGGCGGCCTGCCCCCATCTATACGTGATGGATTGGGATAGCGAGGCAGGTTGGCTTTAACAACGATATTCCACGAGTTTCCTGATTTTTGGTTCGATTATTTCATATGCGCCAGTATCGTTATTTGTATCACGTCGCCAAATAGCACCCGCGACCAAATCTGCAATCTGGATCAATGGCTCACTTTGGGAACGCCGAATTGAGATTCGCCGGAAACCATGTACAATGCTGCGGGCCTTCAATATCCGCTTCAGTTCATCCTTTGTTTTCATTGGATAACCAAATTCATCCAGAATCAATGTCCCGCCTGCGCGTTTCTCTGCTGGAATTGTCTTGATCAACTCGGCAACAAAAAAGAGATAACGCTCAAGCCCCGCCATGGATCTGAGTTCTTCTCCCAATGTCGTCTTGTCAACAAGAATCGCCCAAGCCTCAAAGTCGGCTCCCGACAAAGCAGTGAAGATTTTTTTGCGCAATTTTTTGGATGCCAATTTGTGAAAACCAAATTCATAGTGGTTTGTCAGATCTAATTCCTTGCGCAGGTCTTCAAGAAAACTACGAAGAGAATCAGGGAATTGTGTTGCAATGACAGAAATCACAAAATACCTGGATGCGCCTTTTTCAAATTTGAGACTCGTGTCACCAGATTCATCCGCTGTGAAGGTAAAGGTAAGCATTATTTCTCCTGCACTACAGATCATACCAAATCAATCTTGTTAGCCGCCGCTTGGAAACCAATTGTACACCGGCGGCTGGCCGGAAAGTTCCGGCAGGTAGCAGCCATCTACTTTATCGGGGCGGACGTATTTGACGAGGAAGTCCACCCGCCAGCGGCGTTCGCTGCCTCCAGGGCGGATGAGTTCGTTCCGTTCCACGCGCCAGACCGCGCCCTCCACCGGGTCGAGCGCGCCGTGGAAGCCGTAGGGTCCCAACAGGGCCAGCGCCTGCTGGATGGACAGGGGCAGGCCGCGGTGGAGAAGATGCGGCGAGGTAAATCCGCCGGGGCGGAGACGCTCGCTGAATTCGTCCCATACCAGGCGGGTGGAACCGGTCATCAGGTCGAAGGCCACGAAAGGCTCGTGCTTGAGGTCGTAGCGCGTGCCGTGCGCCTGCATCAACCATTCGCCGCACAGCCGTTCGCCCTCGCGCAACGCAGACAAGAAACGGGCTTTGTTCTGCTCCACCCACTTCTCGAAGTGATGGTGCTGTTCGTATGGCGAGGTGGAGGCCAGGTAGCCGGAGCGGGTGAGGGCGTAGATTTCGCCGCGCAAGCGCGCCACGCCGACGTTGGAGCCGTCCAGTTTTTCCTGGACGAGGATCAGGTCGTGGCGGTCGCGGGCTTTTTCGGTGGCGATGCGCTCCTGCCCCTGGTGGCATTTGTGGTCACCCACACCGATGCGGCTGCCGGGCAGGTGGGCGATGCTGCCGTAACTTTTGATGCCAAGCGGCTTACGAGGCAGGTCGGTCATGGGGCAAGTATACAGGGAAATGGGCAGCAGGTGTGAGGTATTCAGGTAGCAGGTATACAGGGAAACAGGGATCAGGGGAAGAGGAATTCGCTGATGAATGTTACCCCCTGCGGCGCAGGGACGTCCAACGCCAGCGATAGCGCCGGTACTTTCGTCCCATAGGTCGGGGAAGACCAGCCTTCGTAGGGTTGGACGTCGCGCTGCCCGAAAATCACTTCGCCGCTGCGGACAAGAGAGAGTAGAGAATAGGGATTAGAGAATAGTGGCTTTGAAGACAGCGAGGCAATTCGCAAGATGAGAAGTATCTTGCCCTGCGGCGATTGCAAACTAATCTCTACTTTCTGCTCTCTATTCTCTGCTCTTTGCTCTCTGCTCTCTACCTCCCACTCCCAATCCGGCAACAGCCAGTGCAAGCGATAAGTATGTGGCCGATTTGAGATTAACCTGTCTTCCACTACCCAGCGTTCATCCGCGTAGACCGTCACGGTGCGCTCGTGGCGCACGCCGCGATAGCCTGTGTGATAGGCCAGCACCTGCCCCAACACGTGCTCGTCCGGGACGATCACGCTCTTGGCATAGGCCGGGAACCAATCCAGCGTCATGAAGCGCCCGCCGCGCGTCATCGGGTCGCGGCCATCCACCGTCACCGTGTTGTGGACGCGCGCCGTGACCAGCGGATTGTCCCAGGGCGGGGGAGCATTGTAGAGGTACGTACCGGCGTCCTGGGCAACGTTCAGGCCGCGCCACCACAGGTCGAGGTGCAGTTGGTCTATATGACCGAGGCGCGAAGGGAACGTAGAAGCCCGCAGGTAGGCCCAGGATTCACGTCCGCGCGGGTGGTCGGCCAGGTACAAGCTGGAATCGCAGGCTCTTTCGCGCGCGCCCAGTCCCAGCCACAGCGACATTTCGTCCCAGACGCCGCCGGGCATCTGGTAGCGCAAGAAGGCGCGCGCCGCGGCCTGCACCGTCGGGCGGAAGTCGTGGAACGGGGTCGTACTCAGGGGCAGGATCAAAGCCCCGTCGTTGGCGCCCAGGTTGGGGGCGCGTCCCGCGAAGTACCCGAAGGGTGAAGCGGGGTCGAGCAGCGAAAACAGCCAGTGCGTCGCCCGTCCCAAAGAGCGGAACGTCAGGCGCGGCCAGTCTGTATCTTTGATGGCGTCCACCCACAAGGCCGCCTGGAGCATGACGCGGTGGTAATTGACGCTGTGCTGAATGTACTCGCCGTAGTCGCTGATTTGGCGCTGGAGGGCGCGGTTGAGCCAGCGCCAGCCGAGCGCGCGCCATTTGGCGTGACCGAGCGCGCGGCCAGCCGTGTAGAGCGCGGCCGCCTCGATAACCAGGTGGTTGTTGTCCTGCGCGCGGGCGTAGACGAGCGTGGGCGGGATGCGCACCGCGTGCTGCGCGACGGACTGCGCCAGGCGCGCGCGTCTTTCCACGCTCGAGCCGGCTGCCGTTTCCCCGTAGGGGGCGAAGACCTGACCCGCCCAGACGAGCGCCATCAGCCGCAGGGCGACCTCCTGCCCGTTCATCCAATGCGGGCCAAGGTAGGGCGGGTTGGCTTCGGTAAAGGTCTCGAAGTTGCGCCAAAAGGTTTCGGCGTAGGTTTCGTTCCCGGTCAGGTGGTAGGCGCGGCCCAGGACGTAGGCCCAGCCGAAGCGGGCGGGTTCCCAGGTGAATTTGATGTCGGAGAGTGGAGAGTGGAGAGTGGAGAGTAGTTGCGGGTTGGTTTCGTAGGCTGTCCAATGGTGGAGGGACTGGTCAAAAGTCAATTTCAGTTCGACCGGTTCGCCGCCGAACATGCGGAATTTACCAGAGACGATCTCGTCCGCTTCGGCAAGCAGGGCGCGCTGGCCGTCTGCGCCGAGGACCTGGGCCAGTTCGGCGCGATTGGGGAGAGCGAGTAGAGTACTAGTGAGTAGATGACCAGTCTCTGGTACTCTATTCTCTACTCTCTTGTAATGCCCTGTTTTCAGCCCAACTTTGTACAACGCATACAAGGCCGCCTGGGCGAGTCCCACCTGGCGCAGGGATTTGAACATGATGTCGAAGCGGCTCAAGATACTCATTTACCCCCGCAAGCGGAAACCCTGTCTCACGTCGTTACCCAAACCTGTTCCTCGGAAATGCGTCGAGCAGCATACTGGAGAGCATTATAGACATCCGTTGGCGTAATACCATGTTCTTCGGTAATTTCAGCAACAGCCATTCCAGCAGCAAGGCGCGCCACAATGGTATCCACTGGAACGCGCGTACCGCGAATCACCGGCTTTCCAAGCCGGACGTCGGGATGGGCTGTAATTCCGGGTGAAAGTTCGATCATTTCTGCCTCTTTGCAATCATCATACTCTTAACTATATCGAGTGTCAACTGAATTGCATCTCGTCTCGACATCGTCCCACGTCATTGCATGCCGATCTTGCCGCTTTTCGTCACGTCGGCTTTTAGTGGTGCCGGAAACCAACCACGAACCCGGCCACCAAGCCCGCCCAGAACCCTGCGCACAAACCAACATACGCCCCTGCTCCGCGGACAAGGCCGCTGCCAGCACAAGCCCCAGGCCGAATAGATCTATAACCCCGAAACTATGCGCAAATCCAACCGAAAGTTAAAGATCTGTTTTCCTGAAAAGAAGCAGTCTATTCTTGATGATGGTAAGCAGATCCACTTGATATGAGCGCTGCTATGCCGAAAGGTGCGGATTCTCCCGAAGTGCAAGCCATCGATGAACGTTGGTCGCTAATTTGTGATCAGGGAATCAATGTGATGCCGGGAGGAAGATTAGGAGATAAATTTAGTGGTTTTGCTCCTAAATCCTTCAATTCATCTTGAATTTGCTTTCTTAAGGCAGAATATTGAACATCCAGAGTACTTTCAGCATACTGTAAGTATAACAAGCCATTTTCTTTATCCCCCTCGTCGAATGCCATTTTAGATTTCACGTACCAATACACACCATTGCCTGTCCAAGTATATGCCTCTCCCATCGCAAGATCTTGAAGAGCCAATTCTTTTTGGCCTTTCTCGTAAAAGATCGCAGCCCTTAAAAAATATCGCCAACCGCCATAGGCGGGGTCTTGATTGATCATGGCATTGAAGAGTTCTAATGCTTCTTCTTTCTTATCCATCTGGAAATAGATTTCCGCTATTAAACCTGTTCGACAAGTTACAACCGGATCGTCGCATTGAATTTTTTGTGCGCTTTCCAGGGCTTTTTCAAAATCCCCGAGGCAGATATACGCTTCGGTAAGATATACATTGTAGGTGCTCATAATAGGGTCTTGAGGGGGTGTCTGATTAATCAGGGCTTGTGTTTCTTGCAAGCCCTCTTCGCAATGATTCGATTCAATCAAATTCCGAGCGTGGTGTCGGAAAACATAGGTATAACCGGGACTTACCCCCAGTTCAATTGCCTTTTCACAATTCTGTGTGGCAAGTTCATAAAAAGCGAATTTGCTGGCTGAGTCGTTTACAATTTCAGCCAGTTCGCGAAAAACAAGTTCTTTGTCCACATAATAATCGCCAACACCGGGTTGTAATGCGATTACCATATCCATGTCATAGATTGCATTCACAAGGTTCCGATATCGCTCTTCAAAAACATTGGTAGGTGTGCTTCCATAGCAAGTGGCCCTTTGCAGGTATGCTTCTGAGTTCTTAGGGTCTGCATAGATGATTTTGTGCAGCATTGGTACTGCTTGAGCGCAGTTTCCCTGGCTAATCAGTTGCTTTGCAATAAAAAGTTGTCCTGCAAGACTTACCTTTTGAAGAAGATTGAATCCTAGCAAACCCAACAGCGTTCCGGATAGGACGAACAAAATCACCAGGGCCATACTTCGTTTCTTCTGTGGCGATTTGTTGGTAGTTTCCGTTAATTGTGAGGTGTCGCTTTGTTGATTTTGGTTGTTCATCGTAGTCATCTCCTTTTGTTCGTACTGTCCTCTCATCTCTACCCAGCAATCCCAAACCTGAAATTCAATTCTTGAAAAAATACGCTTTTACCAAGTTTTACTGCACTTACACAAGTTCCATTTGACGCATCCTTGTTTTCTAACCGAATTTATCCAATTTGGAACTATGTTGGTTTTAGTTGGGGTGGCCGCAGCCGCGCGCCCCCAGCGGGCAGGCCTGCGCCGGGCGCGTCAGCCAGGAGGCGGATGCCAACAAGAGGAATAGGGCAACGATGGGAAAGATGATTTTTCGGGAAGTCGGGCGCATGGGAATCCTCTCTTCAGGGTGTTTGTATTATTGTGCAGGATTACACCGGAATTTTCAAGAGGCAAAGTTTACAATTTTGTCAGGTGGAGACTGGAAGCCCGTAGATTCGCTCATCTCACCAGCCTCCAGAACACCACCCCGGCCAGCAGCGCCATCCCGGCTCCAAAGAAGAACGGCGTGCTGGCGCCAAAGCCCATCCAGGCGCCGGCGCCCTGCCACAGAAGGCCGGCGATGACGGAAGCAGGCAGGGCCGTCAGCCCGATGGCGGCGTTGAACAGGCCGTAGGCCGTCCCGCGCTGCGCGTCCGGCACCAGGTCGGCCACCAGCGCCTTGGCCGTTCCCTCCGTCGCCGCGTAGTAGACGCCGTAAAGCCCGAACAGCGCCCACACCTGCCAGCCGGTCTGCGAGAAGGCCAGGCCGAGATAGACCAGCCCGTATGCCAGCCAGCCGCCGATGATCAAGCGACGCCGCCCGATGCGGTCCGAAAGCGCGCCCAGCGGCCCGGAGAACAGCGTGTACACGGCGGTGAAGGTCATCAGCATGAACATGGTCTGCAACACCGACAGCCCGCGTTCCTGCGCCCGCAACACGATGAACGAATCGGACGAGTTGCCGAGCGTGAACAGGACGACCGCCAGCAGGAAGGACTTGAAACGCGCGTCCATCCCCGCGAGACTCAGGCGCATCCTCCCTGACTTCCGGCTTGCCTCCGCTTCGACAGGCTTTTCCTTCACTTCTTTCGCTCCCGCCGCCAGGACGACCACCGCTAAAGCCGCCGGGACGATGCTGGCCAGCACAGCCGCCTGGAACGCAGCGCGACTGAGCAGCGACTGGTTGGCCTGCGTCAGCCAGACGATGAGGGCGGCAATGCCGATGCCGAAGAAGGCGCCGGCCGTATCGCCTGCGCGGTGCAGGCCAAAGGCCAGCCCGCGCGAATTCTCGTCCGTACTGGCGGCGACCAGCGCATCGCGCGGCGCGGTGCGGATGCCCTTGCCGGCCCGGTCGGCAAAACGCACGCCCAGCACCCAGCCCCACGAGTTGGCAAAGTACAGGAAGGGCTTGGCGAGCGTCGAAAGCGCATATCCCAGCACGGCCAGCCACTTGCGCTGGCCGAGTCTGTCCGAGAGCGCGCCGGAGTAGATCTTGAGCAGGCTGGCGGTGGTCTCGGCCAGACCATCGATCAGCCCGATGACGGCTGTCCGCACGCCCAGCACGTTGGACAGGAAAAGCGGGATGAAGTAGACCAGCATCTCCGAGGAAACGTCGGTCAGGAACGAGGTGGCCGTCACGACCCAGATGTTGGGATGCAGGCGGGAAAGTAAGGATTTCTTTTGCATCGATTCCTTTGCGGAAAGTTTCATTGCAGCGCCATGCTCACCAGGCCAACCAGGGCCCCGCCGGCGATCAGCCAGGTCGAACTGACCTTGTAGCGCAGGAGCAGGTAAAGGGATACGAGGGCAAGCCCGAGCGTGAGCGGATCCGTGAGCGAGGCCACGCCCAATTGCCAGGTCACGCCCGCCATCAGACCCAGCGAGGCGGCGTTCACGCCGTCCAGCATACTGCCTGCCCAGGGAGAGTTCCGCAGGCGCGGGATCAACGGTTTACTGAGCGCGACAAAAACAAAGGAAGGCAGGAAGATGCCAACGGTCGCCAGCAGCGCCCCCGGCGCGCCGCCCAGCAGGTAGCCGATGAAAGTCGCGGCCGTGAACAGCGGACCGGGCGTCACCTGCCCGATGGCGACCGCGTCGATCAACTGTTGGTCAGTGATCCAGCCCAGGCGGGTCACGAAGTCGGCCTTGAGGAAGGCCAGCAGCACGTAGCCGCTGCCATACAGCACCGAGCCGATCTTCAAGAACGTGAAGAATAGTACCGGCAGGCTGAACGGGATGGATGCCAGGGCGGGCAGGCCGACTCCCGCCAGCGGCAGGAACGCCAGCGCCGCGCCGGGCTTCTTCATCTTCTGCAGGTTCTTGAATAGCATGACGAGCAGGCCGGCGATGAAGAGCAAGGCGATTTCGTTGGCTCCCAGGAAATACGCAACCAGGGTCAGGAGGCCGGCCGCGCCCGTCAACCTGTCTTTGAGCGCTTTCTTGCCCAGGTTCAGCAGCGCCTGGAGGATGACGGCGATGATGACAGGTTTGATGCCGTACAGCAGCCAACCCGCTTGCGGCGCGGAGCCGAAGCGCACGTAGACGCTCGCCAGCGCCAGCACGATCAACGTAGCGGGCAAGGTGAAGCATAGCCCCGCGAAAAGGAACCCGAGCCAGCCCGCGCGCAAGAACCCGATGTGGATGACGATCTCAGTGGAGTTCGGGCCGGGGATGAGATTCGTGGCCCCGATCAGGTCGAGGAAGCGCTGCTCGTCCAGCCACTTGCGGCGCTTGACCACTTCGTCATGGAACAGGGCCACATGCGCGGCTGGCCCGCCAAAGGCGGTAAAGCCGAATTTCAGGAACAGCAGGACCACTTCGAGCAAGCGCCGGGAAAGGGGAGGCAGGTCGGTTGCGGGGAAAGAGGCAGGCGCTGGCATTATTCTTCCTCCAATTCACGCAAAAGTTCCCCGGCCTGTTCGCGCCCCTGCGCCAGCGCCTCGCGCCCGGCAGGGGTTAACCGGTAATATTTGCGCACCTTGCCGTCCACCACCTGGCTGGCGCTGGACAGCAGGCCGTCCTGTTCCAGGCTGTGCAGGATGGGATAGAGCGTGCCGGCGCTGAGACGATAGCCGTGCCGCGCCAGTTCCTCCATCAGCCACAAGCCAAAGACCGGCTCGCGCCCGGCGTGATGGAGGATGTGCAGTTTGACGAAACCCAGGAAGAGGTCGCGTAAGGGTCTCATATATCGGATTTCGTTATCGAATTTCGATAATTAATATCCCATAAAAAGTCCCCCCTGTCAAGTGAGGATGTGCTGGTGATTGCCCACATCTTTTGCACCCCCATATTTGGGTAGCAAAAGCCCTTGACAACGGCATATTGGGGAGCGAAAAACGAGCCCAAGCCAGTAAAATGTTCAGAATCCTGCCAGTTTTACGACTTGTGGGCAATCACCAGAATTAGAACTTTTCCTCTTGACAAAGACGGGTAAATCCGTATAATCAAACCTTGCCAGTACATTCAACCGATCTCGTCCCCCAAGGCAGATCATTGACAACTGAGAGAAGACGTCTCGCGTCAGAGACACAGGCCTAAAGGCCATGCAGTCTGACGAGCCGATGTTGAAAGGGAACATCGGCGCTTTCGTCTGTCTGAGCCTTGACAGGCAGGAACGTTGCGAGTAAAATCCTGCCCGCTTCGTTAACAGAACCTTGACAATTGAATAGTGATAGGAAGCAACAACTTCCGTCAATCCAGTGAATTTCCGTAACTTACACGCGAAAGCGTGAATTTTTTGCGGAGAGTTTGATCCTGGCTCAGGATGAACGCTGGCGGCGTGCCTAATACATGCAAGTCGAACGAGGTGCCTTTGTAGCAATACGGAGGTATCCTAGTGGCGAACGGGTGAGTAACGCGTTGGTGACCTGCCCCAAAGTGTGGGATAACAGTCCGAAAGGGCTGCTAATACCGCATGTGGTCATCGGGACTAGAATCCGATGTCTAAAGGAGTAATCCGCTTTGGGAGGGGCCTGCGTCCCATCAGCTAGTTGGTAGGGTAACGGCCTACCAAGGCGACGACGGGTAGGGGGCCTGAGAGGGTGGCCCCCCACAATGGAACTGAAACACGGTCCATACACCTACGGGTGGCAGCAGTAGGGAATATTG
>JBMOMP010000023.1:0-20319 GCA_049323115.1 Chloroflexota bacterium | reverse complement strand
GCGGGTTGCGACACTTTGGTTGGACGCATCCACAGCGCGCCTTCTCGGTTGAGCGTCTTGGTCAATTCGCAGACGGATGGAATTTGCCTCCACAACATCGCCAGGATGGCCGCAATCATCAAAGGCAAGTTCAAAATACGGTCTCGCAGGTTCGAACTGCGGTAGAATGCGGATTGGGCGTAGACGGCAGGGCTGAGAAGTTCCTCGAATTGCTTTTGGATCGTCTCGTCCGTCGGACCGCGCACATTGACGCGCCGCATAAGTCAGGGTTGCGTGGTTTCTTTTGTTGGATCATACCCCTAGCATACTCGCTTGAGGGCTGGAATGTCCAGGCCTCTCGGCCTTAAGTTATGACCAATGGAGCAATACTATACCGGGGAATCAAATTGTCGTGGATGAAAACAGACAAATTTACGAGTTTTACTATGCAGACACAATGGAATATTGTGTTCCTATCATCGGGCAAAAGAGTCGATGGATAAGTTAAACGCCAGCAGGAACAGCAGCCACAATCCCAGCCGCAACTGCACGCTGGCCTGGATAGCGTGACGCCCGACCTCGGCCGCGTCCCCGTGCCAGGCCAGGTAGAAGTGCGGCAAGAACAACGCCAGGAAGCCGATGACCAGCCAGGCGAGCGGCCCGTTGCGCCACACTCTGCCATACAGCCCGGCCACCAGCGCCGCCAGCGCCAGCAAGGCTGCCAGCCAGAGCGAATCCGGGAAGAGCAGGCCGCCGAACAGCCAGGCCAGGGGCGGATCATACTGCTGCGGCGCGTACCCGCGCAGGTCGTCTGGCGCAAGCAGCGCGCCGAGGTTCTGCCAGGGGGAAAGTATTGTGTAAGCCGGATGATCCAGCAGGAAGCGGACGTAAACCTCCTTGCCGCGTTTGTACAGCCAGCGTTCCATTTCGTCCAGCGCACCGTTGTTGAAGACCGCAAAGCCGCCGCTGTCCGCGTAGCCGCCGCCCAGGGCCAGCAGTTCGGGCGTGGCCGGCATCCCGCGCGCCTCGAAGTACTGCACGAATTCTTCCTCGGGCAGGATGCGATGCAGGATGGTATTGGTCAGCGGATAGAGCCAGCGCGGCAGGGTGGGCGATTCCGAGATGTGCATGTTGAAGACGCAAAACCAGGCCAGCAAGATGCTGGCCGCCCAATAGAATCTCTGGCGCTTGACGAACAACCCTACAGCCGCCAGGATTCCGGCGACGATCAAACTGAGATAGACGTTGGTCTCGCGCGCGCCGATCCACCAGGCGAACAGGAACAGCAGGGCAAACAGCGCGCGCCAGCGCCACCTCTGCAGGAGCGCGATCCAGGCCGCCAGGATAGCGGCCATCAGCGAGATCGAAAGCGACTCGCTCTGGATGATGTGGTTCCACATCTGCACCGGCGGCGCCAGGCTGAATCCCAGGAGGAGGCCAAAGACGGCCACTCCCAGCCAGTTGGAGCGGATGGAACGGCCGAAGGCCCAGGCCAGCGCCAGCCACGCCAGCGCCGAAAGCGCCGTCTGCGCCGCATCGATCGCGACCGGGGAACTGCCCGTCAATTTATAGAGCGCCGCCGCGCCCCAGGGCTTGGTGTGCATCCACAGGCCGGCTTCGTTCCAGGCGTAGGTCGTGGCGGGGAAGATATAGTCGATGCTGTCGGGCAGCCATGCCGCCTGGCGCACTTGCAGGTGGCTGCTGAGTTGCAACGCCAGGTAGAAGAGCGCAAGTCCCCCGATCACCAGGCGCTGCGCCTTTGTTAAAGACGTGGCTGGCAGGGACGCATCCAACGGGAAGAACTGGCGAAACCAGTCCAGGATCGCCCGGCGCAGGACGGCCAGCAGGGTCAAGGCGACCTGTCCGCTGGCAAAGGCCAGCCACAGCAGCGAGGGCTGGATGCGCCCGAAGTAGGCAAAATGCCGGATGAACGGAAGCCAGCCCAACCCGGCGGGAAACGAGGCGGCGAAAAGTCCAATGGCGAGGAAGAACAGTCCGAATAAGTGCCGGTCACTGGCGAGCCAGGCTTCGAGTTCCCCTGTCCGCTTCGTCCACACCCGATACAGGCCGAACAGCGCGCCCGCCAGCGCAAGGGAGTTGGCGAGCAGCGCCGCCCAGCGCCCCGCCGAAAAGCCCAGGAAACCGCCGCCCTGCGAGGGTTCTGCCAGCAGCGCGGCCACCACCAACAGCCCGCCCAGCGCCATCAGGCACAAGTGGACAAGGACAACCTGGAGTGAGCGACTGAACGTTTGCATTTTTGCGGCGCAAATCTCAGACTTGCCCTACGCCTGGCTGCGGCGAGGTCGCGCCAGGCTATCGAGAAACAGGATCACGATCAAGGCCAATCCCAGCCGCCATTGGATGTTGGCCAGGACGGCGTGCCGTTCCACGTCCAGCGCATCGCCGTGCCAGGTCAGGTAAAGATGCGGGATGGAGAGCAGGAAGAACAGGAAGGGAAGGACGTATTTTTCATCCCGCTGGCGGAGGCTTGTGACGAAGATGAACCCGGCTGTGGCCAGGGAAACCCAAAAGTACGGCCAGAACCAGCGGATGGGGTACAGCAGTTCGTTGACGGGCGCGGGCAGGGCGGGGAGATAATTTTCGATTGGGATTCCTGTGAAGTAATCCGCCGCCAGCAAACGCTGGATGTTTTCCCAGGGCGACAGGATGAGATAAGCGGGATGCGCCAGCAAGAAGCGGACGTATACCTTTTGCGAGTCGTGGAACAGCCAGCGTGAAAATTTCCGCAACTTGAGATCGTTGATGATGGCAAAGTTGTTGCTGATGGCCCATTTGCCGCTCAGGGCCAGCAGTTCGGGCGGGGTTGGCATCCCGTGACGGGCGAAGAAGTCCAGGTATTCCGGCTCTGGCAGGATGCGCATGGTGATGACTTCTGCCATCGGCAGCGCCCAGCGCGGCAGGCGATAGGCAGCAGCCAGCCGGTTGTTGGCGAAGAACGCGGCCAGGATGCAGGCCATCAACAGCCAGTACACCCTGGACGTTCGGCGCAGGAAACCGATGACCAACAGTACGCCCGCGACCAGCAATCCCAGCCAGGTGTGCGCTTCGCGGACGCTCATCCACAGCACAAAGCCCAACGCCAGGAAAAAGAGAGTGCGCCATTCCCATTGCTGCGCCAGGCGCAGGAACAGCGCCAGCAGGATGACCATCCCCGAAATCGAAAGCGACTCGCTCAAGACGGCGTGGTTCCACACCTGCACGGTGGGCGTCAGGCTGAACCCCAGGATGGCGCTGTAGCCCAATACTTTTGCCCAGCGGTTTTGCAGGGAGTAGACAAGCGTCCAGGCCAGCCCCAGCCAGGCGGCGGCCGAAAGGGCGACCTGGAAGAGGTTGATCGCGACCAGCGAGCGCCCTAACAGTTTGTAGATGAGCAGGATGCCCCACGGACGGCGTTCCGAAAAGAAGGCCGGATCGTTGAGAGGCAGGCCGGCGCCGTACAGGTAGTCCTCGCTGTCGGCAAACAGGTTGGCCTCCGGCGCGCGGAAACAGGCCCACGCTTGCAAGGCCAGGTAGAGCAGGGTGATTGCCAGGAGGACCGGCAGCAGGAACGTACCGGTTTCCACCGGGAAAACGCGCTTTCCCTGCGCGACGGGGAAGACTTTCGTCCATGCCAGGGCAAGTGAGCGGCGCATGGCGGCCGCCAGGACGATCCAGGCCTGGGCCAGGGCGAGCAAAATCCACGCCAGGAGCGGGAGCAGCCGCGTGAAATACGTTGCCAGCGCTTCCTGCTGGGACAGCCAGGCAAACGCGCCGCCCCCCAGCAGCACGAGCAGGCTGACCGCCGCCAGCAGCCAGTTGGCATGTCGCGGCTGGTCGAAAAAGTCCACCTGGGATTTGACCCACGCCGGTTTGCGTTCGATGACCCAGAACACAGACAGGACGGCCAGCAGGAGCAGGAAAGTCGAAAGCAGTAAAGCCCAGCGCTGCGGGGAATAATGCAGGAGCAGCCTGCTCCCGGCTTCGGAGGGTTGCAGCGCCAGCCACAGCAATGCGCCCAGTCCCTCGAGCGCGGTCAGGGCCGCCAGTCCCCAAATGAAGCGCAAGGGACGTCTATGCCCAGGCGGGTATTGGGAAAGACCTGCGAATGGCATCCTGGTTCTCCGGCAACTGCCCAGCCTGGAAAGGATTTACCCCGTCCCTCGTTTGCCCAGGAACGCCCTGACGCCGTTGAGGTGCTCTTCGCCTCGCCTGGCGATCTCCTGCATGTGCGCTTCGTAGTCCAGCGCTTCCTCGAGGTTGGGCAGCGTGGTCTTGTTGAACAGGCGTTTGGTCAGGCCATACGCGCCCAGCGGCCCGTCGGCGAGGCCGGCGGCTAACCTGGCTGTTTCCTCCGCCAGGTCGGCCTCGGCTGTTACCCGGTTGACCAGGCCCCACGCCAGCGCCTGCGCAGCCGTGATGGGCTGATTGCTGAAGGTGAACTCAGCGGCGCGTCCCAGTCCGATCAAGGCGGGCAGCAGCAGCGAGACCGCCGAATCCGGCACCAGCCCGATGCCGGTAAAACCGACCGTGAAAAGCGCCGTGTCGGCGGCGATGCGCAGGTCGCAGGCCAGCGCCACGCCCAGCCCGGCGCCCGCTGCCGGCCCATTGACCGCCGCGATGACCGGCTTTTCCAGGCGGCGGATTTGCAGGATGAGCGGGTTGTAAGTCTGCTGGAGATGCTCTCGGTAGGAGATGTCCTGCCCCTGCGCGGCCAGCATTTCGGTCACGTCATGTCCGGCGCTGAAGGCGCGCCCGGCGCCCGTCAACACCAGGCAACGCACCTGCGAGTCCCTGGCGGCTTGCTTAAGGGCCCTTTGCAGTTCGGCGATCATCTCGAAGTCGAAGGCGTTGGCGCGCTCGGGGCGGTTGAAGCGGATCGTCAGCGTAGCAGATCGAAGGTCGGTGAGAAGCGTGGTCATGTCCTTATTATAAATGACCGGGCTTCCCAGCCCGGTCAAGTCCTATTGTTTGAAATCGTCTTCGGCGTCGTCGTCGCCTGAATCCAGTTCGTATTCCACCTTCTCCCGGTCGAGGTAGACCCACAAGAGCAGGACGTGGCCGTCGTCGGTCGGGACGTTGCGGGCCGCCAGGATGGGAGCGGTCTGCTCCAGTCCCAGGTCGTTGCGGTAATGCAGATGGATGGGAATTTGGTTATGCCAGGCGCGGTAACAACGCTCCACCAGCGCGGGGCCGTTGAAAGTCCGCAGGCGGGTGAGCGCGGGGACAGAGTGTTGCGGGCCTTCGTAGAGACCCATGGCCCAGCCATCTTGGACATGTTCGAAGATAGGCGGCGGGCCTTCGATGATCGTAATTTTATCTTCCATGATTTACCTGTATGCGGCGGTATGATACCATAAAAGGCCTGTATAATCACCCCAGGAGTCGAATATGTACAAACTTGTAATCTTTTTCCTGCCGCCCTTTTCCTGGGCCGGCTTCGAACAGGGCTGGCAAAAATTCCTGGGGATGGCCGAGCAAATGCCGGGCCTGCGCAAGGAAGTGGTGGGAGACATCGAAGAACTGGTGTTCGGGCCGCCAGACCTGAACTGCAAGAAGGTGCACGAGTTGTATTTCGACTCGCGTGAGGCGCTGACAGCCGCGCTCCATTCCGAAGAAGGGCAAAAGGCCGGCCAGTGGCTGCACTCGTTCACCCAGGGGCGTTTCCTGCTGGCGATCGCCCGGCACATGGAGGCCACGCCAGACGAGTTCAAGAAGCCGAAGCCAGGCCCTCCAGAATCGCTTTGACCAATCCCGGCCCGCGGTATACCAGCCCGGTGTAGACCTGCACCAGCGCCGCCCCCATGTCGAGGCGGCGTTTTGCGTCTTCGGGGCTCATGATCCCGCCCACGCTGACGACCGGGACTCGTCCATTTACCTGCCGGACGATTTTCGCCAACAGCGCTTCGCTCCGGACCCTGAGCGGGCTGCCGCTCAAGCCGCCGCTTTCCTCCCGGTACTTCGACCGCAGCCCCCCGCGCGCCAGGGTGGTGTTGGCAGCAATAACGCCATCCATGCCGGCCTCGAGGATGACGCCCAACGCGTCTTCGAGTTCCTCGTCGCCCAGGTCGGGGGCCAGTTTGACCAGGATGGGCTTCGTAACTTTCGACGTTGCACGCTCGACGTCGATGCTTTTCAACAAGGATTCGAGCATGTCCCGTCCCTGCAACCTGCGCAAACCGACCGTGTTAGGCGACGAGACGTTGACGGCCAGGTAATCGGCCAGCGGCGAAAACGTCTTCATCAGTTCGATGTAATCGCTGGCGGCCTCTTCGAGCGGAGTGTCCTTGTTCTTGCCCAGGTTCACCCCCACCACCACCGGCAACTGCGAAATTCCCGAAGGGGGACCACTGGCAACTGAAAACTGACGACTGACAAACTCCATCCCCCTCCCCGGAAAGCCCATGCGGTTGATGAGCGCCTCGTCTTCCACCAGCCGGAACACGCGCGGCCTGGGATTGCCCGGCTGCGGGCGCGGTGTGACCGTGCCGACCTCGATGTGACCGAAACCCAGCGCCGCCAGTCCGCGCACGGCGAGGCCGTCCTTGTCGTACCCCGCCGCCAGCCCGACCGGGTTCTTGAAGCGCAGGCCGAAGGCTTCCACCGGCTTGCCCGGCGCGGAAAACGCCCTTTGCAGCAGCCAGAGCGCGGGGGGAAAAGCCTGCGCCAGCCGCAGGGCGGTCAGCGTGAGGCCATGCGCGTCTTCGGGATCCAGCCGAAACAGAAGGGGACGCAGGCGCTCATACATGCGGCAGGTCCAGCAATGTGACTTCGGCCAGCAGGCGCGGGTTGACGTTGCGCTCCAGGCGCTCGAGGGACAGTTCCATCCCCTGCACCAGTTTCCGCGCCCCAGGCAACTGGAGTTGCCTGGTCAGGGCGGCGATCTCCTGCTCGCGATCTATGTTGGCAATCGGCGCGGCGGCCCCGCTGGCGCGCAGCAACACATCCCGCCAGTAAGACAGCCAGACCAGCAGCGCCTGGCGCATCGACTCTTTGTCCCTGGCGAGTTTCTCGGCGTAGTCGAATTTCTCCACCCGCGAGGCGGACAGGAGTCTGTGCAGGTCGTCCAGCCGCGCCCGGCGAGACTCCAACATGGCCTTGTCTTCCATCAGGCGCAGCGCGTAACCCGGTCGCCCGCTGGAAATATGCGCGATCAGGCGCGCCTCATTGCTCTCTACTCCCCTGCTCCCTAATTCTCTTTGCACATCCTCGATCTTCAATGGCCGTAAGCGCAGCACCTCGCAGCGTGAAACGATGGTGGGCAGCAACTGTTCCGGTGCGTCGGCGGTCAGGATCAGGATGGCGTATGCAGGCGCTTCCTCCAGCGTCTTGAGCAGGGCGTTGGAGGCCGAATCGTTGGCCTCCTGGAAGCGCAGGAAGATCGCCGCGCGGTATTTCGCCTGGTACGGCTTGAGCGCCAGCGTCCGGCGCACCTCGCGCACCTGCTCCACCTTCAACGTCCCGCCTTCGCTCTCGGCCTGCACCATGGACAGATCCGGGTGCTGCCCGGCCTCGATCTGCCGGCAATCGCGGCACGTCCCGCACGGCTCGCCCGGCGCAACCGGCTGGGGGCAGTTCAAGGCCTGGACAAAACGCAGCGCCAGGCTGCGCCTCCCCAGGCCCGGGGGTCCGCTGAACAGATACGCATGGCGGGCAGTCCCTCGCAGAAGGTGCTGTTTCAGCATGTCCACTGCCCATTCGTGGCCGAGGAGATTCCAGTTGTTCATGTTCGGAAGTTTCGAATCAATTCAGGAGAGGACAAGTAGCCGACACACAACTTTTTCAAAGGAGGAATTGAAGGAAGTTGCTTGCCAATAATAGCAATCTTGCTGATGAGTTGCTGGATTTGAACCATGATGTACTATCCTTCTACCAGAACCCATTTTCCATTTGATAGAGTAATCACTCCTTGCCCTTTTAGACTCTGTTGAGCATTTCTCACGAGATGTTTCCACTTCTTGCCAAAATGCTCCCCGTTTATGACCCTATCAATTGTGTCATCACAAATATCGGGGTGGATATTTTGGATGAGCGGATGTAATTCTACTGTAGAAAGAGGGCCTTTGGTACTGAGCAGAAACCTGATGGTGTCAGAGAAGATTGTATTTACTGTTCTCCCTGCCGTAATGCGGTTCTCTAAAATCACAGTTTGGAGAACTTCGGTCTTTTGCTCTAAAATTTTCCTTGTCTCTCTTGCTTGTGGCGTGTTCTCCACCTCTTTTCGCAGAGCTTTGATTTCATCTGCCCCATCCTTGATCATTGCGATTCTTTCTCTTTCAAAAATGTTTCCGAGGTCAAAATACCTTTGCATGTCTATTGCCAGGTTTCCAACCAAATTCCTCTCATGCAACACAATTCCATACTCGTAGTTCTCCCTTAATCCGCTATGAGTTAAGTTTGCTGATGTAATCAAAGCATGTTCACTGTCGGCAATGTAGATTTTAGCATGAAGCTTTCCTAAAGACGAAACTGTCAGTTTAAACTTGTCCCACAATTTCAAAAGTGCAGTCAGGTCAAAACTATCACTTGTAATATTTGGTAAATCAAGGTTTGTTAGTACCCTTATTTCTCGCGCATGAACATTCTCAAGAACCACATTCACTCCATAGTTCTTGATATAGGGAGTACAAATTAAGAGCTTCTCATGAGCTTGTCGGATTACATCGACAAATTTGTTCTCAATAGGGAATGGAACCAATTCATATTCTGGGAAATTGAGCTGCATACTTTCTCACTCCTCTCCAGCGCGCAGCCGCAAATACGAATCATACCTGTGCGGATGCACCTCACCGCGCTCCACCGCCGCCAGCACCGCGCAGCCCGGCTCGTGGATGTGCGTGCAATCGCTGAACTGGCAGCCGGCTACCAACCCACGCAACTCGGGGAAATACCCGTCCAGTTCCTCCGGCTCGGTGTCCCACAAGGCCAGCGACTTCCAGCCCGGCGTATCGGCCACGTAGCCGCCGCCCGCCAGCGGGAACAACTGCCGCACGACCGTGGTGTGCTTGCCCTTCTTCATCGCGGTACTGACCTCGGTCACTTCCAGCCCCAGCCCTGGCTGCAGGGCGTTCAGCAGGCTCGACTTGCCCGCGCCGCTCGGCCCGACCAGCGCATTCACCTTGCCCGCCAGCGCCGCGCGCAACGCCTCCACGCCCTGGCCGGTCTTCGCCGAAACGTACAGGACGGGATAGCCCAACGGCGGATACAGTCCGAACAACTCCTGCGCCTGCCCTCGTTCCACCAAGTCGATTTTGTTGGCAACGACCAGCGCCGGGATGCTCTGCTTCTCGGCCACCACCAGGAAGCGGTCCAGCATCCTCAACTTGGGACGGGGGTTGGCGCACGCAAAGACGAACACGGCCTGGTCGGCGTTGGCGAGCAGCACCTGCTGGTAGACGCCCTGCGGGCGCGGGTCGAGCCGGACGATGGCCTGCTTCCGCTCTTCGACTTCTTCGATCACCCCGGCGCCATCCGCCAAAGCCGTCACCCGCACGCGGTCGCCGATGGCCGCCAGGTCGCCGGTGCGCGGGCCCTGCTTGAGCCGTCCGCGCAACTGACAGACGACCGGCCCGGCCTCGGTCATCACCGTGAAGAAACCGGATTGGGTGCGGACGATCAGGCCGGTCTGGGAGGTGGGCATGGAGGGGAAACGTAAAACGTAAGGCGTAAGGCGTAAGGCTATGGCTTGGGTGTTTTAGTGGGGATGCCGCCGACCGGGGTGGGCGTCTTTGGCATGCCAAAGTTCTTTTCCCACCAGAACAGGCTCTGCGGCGTGCCGAAGTAATGCACCTGGATCATGCGCCGGAAGATCGGGCCGGCGTACTCCGAGCCGTCGCCGGCGTTCTCGACGATGACCGCCACAGCAATATCCGGGATGCCGGTGCTTTCGCTGGCGTAGGTATAGCCAACGAACCAGGCGTGCGGCCTGCCCGAACCGGACTCGGCCGTGCCGGTCTTGCCGGCGGCCGGGATCTCCATGCCGCGCAAGCGGAAGTTGGCCGTGCCGCGCGGGTCCTGCACGACGCTGATCAACGCCTCTTGCAGCACTTTCAGGTTCTCGGCGCGCACGGGCAGGGTGCCGCGCGCTTCGGGCTTGAAGACGACTGTCGGCTCGCCATCCACCGGCTGGATGCGCTCGATCAACTGCGGACGGTAGAGCGTGCCGCCATTGCCGACCGCCGCGATCATCACCGCCGCCTGCAGCGGGGTGACCAGCAAATCGCCCTGGCCGATGGCCTGGTTGACCACGTCGATCACGGTGGGCGGGTCATTGACCTGCCCGGCGGCTTCTGCGATCTGCTCCAGGCCGGTCGGCTGCCCCAGGCCAAAGGCGCGCGCCATGTTGGCGATGTCGTTGGGGCGGTCGTAACTGAACAGGTCGTAGCCGATCTGCCAGAACCAGGGGTTGCAGGAGCGCATCAGCCCCTCGGGCAGGGTCAGCAGGCCGGAGGGTTGGGTAGAACGGGTGTTGCAAAATTCGCCGCGTTGGAGGGCCTCCTGGCACTTTTCCCAGGTCCAGTCGTGACGTACCTGGTCGGTCAGCACCGCCCAATCATACTGGCAATCCAGCGTGGTGGCCGGTTCGAACAGACCGCTTTCGAGGGCGGCGGAAAAGGTCACGATCTTGAAGGCCGAGCCGAGCGGGTACTGTCCCTGCGCGGCGCGGTTGACCAGCGGCTGGGTGGCGTCGTTGAGCAGTTCGGTCAACAGGTCGGTATTGGCGTTGGCCGGGTCGAACAGGTTGGCGTCGAAGCCCGGCGAGGAGGCCATGGCCAGGATGCGCCCGGTATCGCGCTCCAGCACCACCACCGCGCCGCGGAAACCGGTCAGCGCCTGCTGGGCGTAATATTGCATGTTGCTGTCGATGGTCAAGTAAATGGAGGCGGCCGGCTGCGGAGCGTTGGAAGCGATGTTGGTCACAACCTGGCCGGTGGCCGGATCGACCACGTACAGAGAGCCGCCGTGTTGGCCCGCCAGGTACTCCTCAGCCCATTTTTCGATGCCGGCTTTGCCTACGCGCTCGTTGCCGGCGTAGCCCAGGCGCCGGTAGGTATCCAGTTCTTCGGGCGAGATGAATTGGGTGTACCCGATCACCTGCGAGGCGATCTTCTGGTGATAGAAGCGGGATTCATACGCTGTAACCTGCAGGCCGCCAGGATTGAGCGCCAGGATGCGTTCGGCTTCCTCTACCGAGGCCTCGCAAACCGGGATGTACCAGCCGGGGCCGGAAATCTCGATCTTGTCGTCGAGCGTTTCCTGCTGCAAGCCGCACAGGGCAGCCAGTTCACGGGTCAATGTACCTTGCGAATTCGGGGTGACCGAGCCGGTGTCGATGCCAAGCGCCACTGCTTTGGTCTGGTTGACGATGGCTTCGCCGTTCCGGTCATAAACATCGCCGCGCGCGGGCGTCTGGTATTCCATGGCCAGTTTGTTGCCGCCCGCCAGTTCAGGCAGGATCAGGCCGTCGTGCCAGTCCAGTTTCCAGGCGCCGTTCTCCAGGCTCAGGCGCGCCACCATGTCGCGCGAGATGTCGCCCACCAGCGCGGTATGGTACACAATGCGGAAAGAGACCTGCGCGACATAGGGGCTGCCCACCAGCGCAGAGAGCACCTCATAATCGAAACTCCCGGCGCTCATAGTGTTGAGCGCCTCGATATGCCGTTTGGAGAAGTCCTCGGCGCTGATGGCGTCGCGGCTGGCCTGGGTCAGCATGGCGTACATCGTTTCATAATCATCGGTTTTGTACGCCTCCAGGTACGTTTGCATGGGCGTCTGTGCATCGGGCGCATGGGTGATTCCTATAGGAGGCGTCGGGAGAGGCGTGGGGGTGGTGAACAGGGACGACAACCCGCTGCCTCCGTTCGTGCTACAGGCAGCCAGCAGGGTGAAAACTGCCAACAGGTTCAACCAGCGAAGTATCTTCATTCTTTACCTTTGTCTAACGGACCGGTTCTCCGCGCAGGACCGCGCGCGAGATGGGACAATCATACTTGATTTCGGCCTGGCATAGGGAGGCGACATCCGTCTCCGGCGCAACCCCGAACTGCCCAAGCAGCCAGGTCAGGCGGCAGAGCGGCAGTCCCATCACGCTGGCAAAGCAGCCGGCCATGCCCTGCACCGGCTGGAAGCCGGGATGCTGGATGGCGTAAGCGCCGGCCTTATCGAGCGGGTCGCCGGTCTGCACGTAGGCCGCAATCTCCGCGTCGCTGTAATCGCGCATGGGCACGTCGGTAACGCTGAGGTCGGTCAGGGTGGAGCCGTCGCTTGGGCGGAGCAGGGCAAGCCCGGTGTAGACCTGATGCGTATGCCCGCGCAACTGTTCCAGCATCCGCGCGGCGTCGCGCGCATCCGCCGGTTTGCCCATGATCTCGTCCCCATCCACAACGGCAGTATCGGCAGCGATGACGACGGACATCCCTGGCGCTTTGGAGGCTGAAACGCGGGCTTTGGTTTCTGCCAGCCTGAGAACGTAATCCCCGGGCGCTTCGCCGGGGCGCTGGCTTTCATCCACGTCTGCAACCGCCACGCTGAACACCCAGCCGCCCAGGGCCAGGAGTTGCCTCCTGCGCGGGGAGTTGGAGGCCAGCACCAGGGAGAGGGTATCGCTCATGGGGAGGAATTCTAACACAATCTCCCCTCCCAACCTTAAGCCTGAATGCGTTGAGGAAGTTTGTCATCTGGCAGGTTCTGGCAGGCCGTTGTAAAATGCGTGGAAATGTCTGGTCATCTTTGAGGAGGCAGTTGTGGATGAATTGAAAGAACGTATTCGGAAAGAGGGGAAGAGCCTGGGGAACGGCATCTTAAAAGTAGATGGATTTGTCAACCACCAGGTAGACCCGGCGCTGATGGACGCCTGCGGGCGCGAGTTTGCGCGCCTGTTCCGGTCGCTTGGCGCGACCAAAGTGCTGACGGCGGAAATTTCCGGCATTGCCCCGGCAGTGGCTACCGCCCTGCACCTGGGCCTGCCTGTGGTCTACGCCCGCAAGCACAAACCGATCACCATGCCCGACCAGGTGCTGCTCACCCTGGCGCCTTCGCACACCAAAGGCCGCACGGTGGAACTGATCGTCTCGCCGGAATTCCTGGCGGGCGGCGAAAAAGTGCTCATCATCGACGATTTCCTGGCCAGCGGGCAGACCATCCTGGGGCTGGTGCGCCTGGCAGAGGCGGCCGGGGCCAAGGTGGTAGGCGTGGGCGCGTTGATCGAGAAGACCTTCGAGGGCGGGCGTGAGGCGCTCGAGCCGCTGGGCATCCCGGTGGAGGCGCTGGCGCGGATTACTTCTCTGGATGACGGCGTCATCACCTTCGCAGATTAGGGCAGATCGTCACGAGGCCGTAAACGCCTGCCTGACCTGGGTTTGCAAAAACTCGAAAAATTCAGGCAGGCGTTGGCGTTCATTTTGCGGGAGGAACGACCGCAGGTCCAGCACGAACTCCTTCTGGGGAAATGATGTGATCCTTTCCAGGATGTCTGTGTCCGAAATGTCCGCCAGGTCATAATAGGCCAGTTTTTTGCGGACCAGGTCATACTGCACTGCTGTCCCTTTCGAAAGCAAGAACCACAGGTCGTACAGGTCGCGTCCTTTGCGGCGCGTCATAACTGCGCGGATCTTTTCCGCAAGGATTTCGCCTGCCGAGAGATGATGCACAAAGGATGTGAACAGCACCGGGTAGGTCGTTCGGATGATGGACTGTTCCTGCGAATAGACCGGTTCCCGGAATGAAAAATCGAGGCTGATGTGGGTTTCGTAAGGCAGGAGTCCAGCAGGCGCGGTCAACAGGAATTGCCTGCCTGCCAGGCTTTTTTTTGCTTTCCACACAATCCCTTCCTCGTTCTCCATGCGCTCCAACACGGATGCAATGTAGCCGTCGAAGATCTTTTCGGTCGCCGAAACGGTAAAATCCAGGTACTCCGAAAAACGCGGCGCGCCAAAGACCAGGTGAATGGCTGTCCCGCCTTTGAAATGGATCTGCCGGCTGGGCGACTTCTGGTAGAGTTTTTGCAGGAAGACGAGTTGGATATATTCGCGGAAAATGATGGTTTCGTTGATGTGATAGTGAGCGCCCAACGTTCGAACCTGCTCATGGGTAATCATAAGAAATCTACTCCTTTCATGGGAGGAAAGCGGCTCGCATAGGCAGCCAGGCGCTGCCGGTCCAGTTTGGAGAGGTCAAATTCGTCCAAATGCACAACGGCCAGTCCTTTGGACTGCAAATACAACAGGTCTAGCAGGGCTTTCTCCGGCTGGGCGATCAGGAATCCATGCGCCAGGTCGTACCCCCAAAAAAGGGATTGCTTGATGCGCGCATAGCGGTACGTCTTGCCGTCCCATGTTTTAGCAACCGGTTTTTTTGGCGTGACGCTGGCGATCTCGTAGGGGAATTGGGGCAGGATGCCGTGAAAGTTGAGCGCCGCTTCCAGGGACACATAAGAGGGTTCGTAGAGGAAATTGGCAATCCTGAAATCGTGGACAGTCGCCCCCACCAGAAGGTATTTGTCCCGTTCGATTCTTTGCAAAATGCTCTGTTTCACAAGACGGGAAAGCAGGGAAAAGAAGGTCGCCGGCGGCATTGCTGCGCCAGACAGATCCCGCAACGCTTTGGTTGTAAACAAGGCCAGGGAGGATTGGTAGAGCCTTTGGGTAAAAGCGGCAGGACTTAACGTTTTCATATACTCTATATTTTATAGATTATAAAGGAACATGTCAAGATCAGGTTTTGTACATCGCGTAATACCGCATAAAGTGGGCAAGTGCGGCTATAATTTCCGCTATGCCTGATTCCATTGCCATCCTCGACTTCGGCTCGCAATACGCCCAACTAATCGCCCGTCGCGTGCGCGAGGCGCAGGTGTATTGCGAGTTATTCCCCTGGGACGCGCCCACCGCGCAGATCATGGCACTCGACCCTAAAGGATTCATCCTCTCCGGCGGGCCGCGCTCCGCGTACGAGACGGGCGCGCCGTTCATTCCGGACTTCGTGCTTGCTTCCGGCAAACCGGTTTTGGGCATCTGCTACGGAATGCAGGCGCTCACCGTCGCCCTGGGCGGACAGGTTGACCCGTCAACCGAACGCGAATACGGTCCCGCCAAAATCGAACCCCTGCTCCCTACTCCCCTGCTCGCAACTCTCTCCACTGTTTGGATGTCACACGGCGACCGCGTCGCCAAGATGCCGGATGGCTTCGCGGCGCTGGCAAGATCGGGCAACAGTCCCTGCGCGGCGATGGGGGATTTCGAGCGCAAGTATTTCGGCGTGCAGTTCCATCCCGAGGTGCATCATACACCCAACGGCATCGAATTGCTGCGCCATTTTGCGGTGGAGATTTGCGGCGCAAAACCGGACTGGACGCCGGCCTCGATCATCGAGGAGAGTGTGACGCGCATCCGCGCCCAGGTGGGAGGCGCGCGCGTGCTGGCAGCCGTCAGCGGCGGCGTGGATTCGTCCGTGGCGGCGGCGCTGGTGCACAAAGCGGTCGGCGACCAGTTGGTAGCCGTGTTCGTGGACACCGGCCTGCTGCGGAAAGGCGAAGGCGAGCAGGTGACGGCTGCTTTCCGCGAACAGATGGGCGCGGAACTGGTAGCGGTGGAGGCGGCGGACGAGTTCTTCTCCGCGCTGGAGGGCGTGAGCGAGCCGGAGCAAAAACGCAAGATCGTCGGCGAGAAGTTCATCCGCATCTTCGAGGCGCAAGCCAGGGAACTGGGCCAGCCGAAGTTCCTGGTGCAAGGCACGATCTACCCGGACGTGGTGGAATCGTCTGCGCCCGACCGGAAGAAGGCCGAAAAGATCAAGTCTCATCACAACGTGGGCGGCCTGCCAAAGGATATGCAGTTCGAACTGGTCGAGCCGCTGCGCTACCTGTTCAAGGACGAGGTGCGGGCGGTGGGCGAGGCGCTGGGGCTGCCGGAAGGGATGGTTTGGCGGCAGCCGTTCCCGGGTCCGGGCTTGACCGTGCGCTGCCTGGGCGAGGTGACGCGCGAGCGCGTCTCCCGCCTGCGGGCGGCGGACGCCATCCTGCAGGAGGAATTGTCCAACGCGGGCCTCTTGGGAAAACCAGGTTCGTCCAGCAGCTCAACCTCGGGTTCGTCCAGCAGTTCAACTGCTGGACAACAACATCATGCGGCGCAGGCCTTCGCAGTGTTGTTGCCCGTCCGCTCGGTGGGCGTGATGGGCGACCAGCGCACCTACCAGGAGGCGGTCGCCATCCGCGCCGTCTCGACCGAGGATTTCATGACCGCCGACTGGACGCGCCTGCCGCACGACCTGCTGGCGCGCGTGTCCAACCGCATTGTTAACGAAGTGGACGGAATCAACCGGGTCGTGTATGATATTACCAGTAAGCCGCCCGCGACCATCGAATGGGAATGACGAACCTGTGCGGCCTGAATTGCGTATACCACAGTGATACGTAATTCTTATGCAGGAGGCATACCATGAACTTCAACTTTGGCGAGATTCTCACCCGCGCCTGGCAGATCACCTGGAAGTACAAGGTGCTGTGGATTTTCGGCATCCTGGCGGGTTGTTCGCAGGGCGGCGGCAATGGCGGCGGAGGCGGGAGCAGCAGAGGCCCAACAGACTATTCGAACGGGCCGTCCGATTTCACCCTGCCGCCCGAATTGCAGCGACTGATCCCCATGATGGAAAATTTTGCCGACTGGGTGACCGAAAACTGGTGGATCTTCATCGTCATCGGCCTGGCTGTCTTGGCGCTCGTTATCTTGAGCATCTTCCTCGGCACGATCGGGCGCATTGGCTTGATCAAGGGCTCCTATGAGGCCGAGCAGGGCATTGAGGAATTGTCTTTCGGCGCGTTGTTCAGCGGGAGTATGCCGTATTTCTGGCGCGTGTTCGGGCTGTCGTTCCTGATCGGGCTGGCGTTCCTGGTGATCCTGCTGCCCCTCGTTTTGTTAGGGGTCTTGACCGCCGGGGTGGGCTTCTTGTGCTTTTTGCCGCTCATCTGCCTGTTCATCCCGCTTGCCTGGGCGGTGGGGCTTATCCTCGAGCAGGCCAACCGCGCCATCGTGCTGGAAGACCGTTCCATGCTGGACGGCTTCAAGCGCGGCTGGGAGATCGTCAAAGGCAACGTGGGAACCCTGGTCGTGATGTCGCTGATCCTGTTCGGGATTTCCTTTGTCTTGGGCATCGTCATTGCCCTGCCCATTTTGATCGCGGTCGTTCCGGCCTTCTTCGCCTTTATCATGAATGAGGGGCGGTCGTTCACGCCGTTGTACATTGCCATCGGCGTCATTTGCCTGTATGCGCCCATCTCCTGGCTGTTGAACGGCATCCTCAACACCTTCACCCAATCTGCCTGGACGCTGACCTGGCTGCGCCTGACGCATAAACCCGAACCGCTGGAGACGCCCGTTTTTGCGGAACCCAATTCGTAAATTCCTTCCAGTCCTGCTCGGCCTGTTCTTGCTGGCCGGGCAGGGACTCCCCTATGGCGGGGACGGCACTGTCCGCGCGCAGGGGGCGGCTGCCGCCCACCTGCACCTGGTAGACGCGCAGGGCTTCCCTTCTGTGGCGGCCCTGCTGGATGTGTTCGACGCGCAAGGACAATTCGTCGCGGGCCTGCAGCCCTCGAATATCACCGTGCTGGAGGATGGCAACCCGCTCCCGGTCACCGGACTGAGCGAATCCACGCCCCCGGCGCAGATCGTGGTGGCGATCAACCCCGGACCTGCGCTTGCCGTGCGCGGCGGGGACGGGATCGAACGCTACAAGCGCATCACCGATGCGCTGAACAATTGGGCGGCCGCGCGCGTGCTGGATCCCTTCGACGACCTGAGCCTGGTGACCATCGCCGGGCCGATCATTACCCACGCCAGGCCAGCCGAGTGGGCGGTCTCCTTTACATCCTTCCAGCCCGATTTCCGCGCCACCACACCCAACTTGCAATCCCTGGTCATTGCGTTCAACACCGTGACCGAGCAGACGCCTTTGCCGGGCATGAAACGCGCCATCCTGTTCATCACCCCCCACATGGACGACCCGAACATCGACCAGGCGGTGAACGCCTTTGCCCAGCAGGCGCTTGCAGCCAGGGTGCGGGTTTTCGTCTGGTTGGTGGATACCGACCTGTATTTCGACACGCCCAGCGCCACGGCCTTCAAGGCATTGGCCTTGCAGACCGGCGGCAGTTACTTTGCCTTCTCAGGGCTGGAAACGCTGCCAGACCCGGAAACCTATTTTTCTCCCTTGCGGCATCTATACTCGTTGAGTTACGCCTCTGCCCTATCGGCGGGAGGCGAGCATACCCTGGCAGTCCAGGTGGACACGCCGGCCGGGCAGATCACATCGGAAAGCGCGGCCTTCAGCGTGGACATCCAGCCGCCCAATCCCATCCTGGTCATGCCGCCAACGCAGATCACCCGCCAGGCGCCGCCCGATGACCCGTTCAACACCGAGGTACTGCTCCCCGACCAGCAGCCGATAGAGATCATCATCGAATTTCCCGATGGGCACCCCCGCCCGCTGGCGCGCACCACCTTCTACGTGGACGGACAGCCCACAGCGCAGAACGAGGGCGAGCCGTTCAACCGCTTCACATGGGATTTGTCCGCCTACACGCAGAGCGGCCAGCACGAACTGAAGGTGGAAGCGGTCGATTCGCTGGGACTGAATAAAACCAGCATGGCCGCGCCAGTCTCTATCACGGTCATCCGCGCGCCAACCGGCATCCGGGCTTTCCTGGCAAAATACCGGACGTGGATCGCCATTGGTTCGGTGGGGCTGGCGGGCATCCTCCTGCTGGCAGTGCTGCTCTCCGGCCGCTTGCGGATCAAATCCCGCAAGGAGCGACGGGAAGCCCGCCAGCGTTACACCGACCCGGTGACCCAGCCGGTCGTTATCCAGGCGACGGAAACGCCGTCGAAAGCGAAACCCCCTGCGGGGATGATACAGGCCAAACGCCTGCCTTGGACGCGCGCGGGGACCATGCCGGAAGCGCCGGCCTCTCTCGTCCGCCTGCGCCCCGACGGCGAGCCGGCCAGCGGCAGTCCCATCCCCCTTGCCGACCAGGAAATCACGTTTGGGACCGACCCAGTACAGTCAACGCACGTGCTGGACCACCCATCCATCGCTCCCCTGCACGCCCGGCTAAGGCAGGCGGACAACGGAGAATACCTGCTCGCCGACCAGGGCGCGGTCGCCGGGACGTGGGTCAACTACGAGCCGATCCCCCAAGAGGGTCGTGTCCTGAAACACGGGGACGTGGTACACTTCGGCCAATTAATGTACCGTTTTGTTTTGCGCAACCCCCCGGCCGAACCCGAGCCAAAAGTCATCCCTGAGGCGCTTGTCGAATGATCCGCACTGAACGCGCTCATTTGAACGTTGCGGTCAGCACACACGCGGGCATGACCGGCAAGAACAATGAGGATCGTTACGCCGTCTCTTCGTACCAACTGAGCCAAGCGCAGGCGCTGCCGGCGCTGTTTGCCGTGGTAGCCGACGGCATTGGCGGGCACCGCGCCGGGGAGATAGCAGCCGAACTGGCAGTCAATCACATCAGCCAGGTGGTGGCCGAAAGCGACGCGCACCACCCGCGCAAGATCCTCGAGAGAGCCATCCAGGAGGCCAGCAAATCCATTGCTGACCACGCTGCTGCTGCGACCGAACAACATGGGATGGGCGCCACCTGCGCCTGCGCCTGGGTGATCGGCGATAAGTTATACACCGCCTCGGTCGGCGATTCGCGTATCTACCTGCTGCGCGAAGGGCGCATCCAGCAATTGACCACTGACCACACCTGGATCCAGGAGGCCATCGACCGCGGCATCCTGACGCCCGACCTGGCGCGCGACCATCCCAACGTGCATGTCATCCGCCGCTACCTCGGCTCGCCCGAACCGCCCGAAGTGGATTTCCGCCTGCGCCTGTACAACAGTGAAGGAGACGCCCTGGCGGAAGCCAACCAGGGGACGCGCATCCAACCGGGCGATATGCTGCTGTTATGCACCGACGGCCTGACCGACCTGGTCTGGAACGACGAGATCGCCGAGATCATCCGCTCGAAAGGCAGCCCCAGGTTTGCCGTTCAGGGGTTGGTGGACATGGCTAACCAGCGCGGCGGTCACGACAACTCCACCGTCATCCTGATCTCTGTCCCGCGCAACTTGAGACTGAGCGTTCCCAAAAAGACGAACTGGCTGCCCTGGATCATTGGCGGGGCGCTGGTCTTCCTGTTCATGGCGGCTTTCGCGTCCGTCCTGACCGTCAACCTGCTGCGCGCCACGATCTTTGCCACCCCCACCCCAACGTCGACTGCCACCTCCCCCCCCACCGCGACTCACACCGTGACGGTCTCCCCCATCCCAACGAACACCGAGACGCCGC
>JBMOMP010000022.1:0-21504 GCA_049323115.1 Chloroflexota bacterium | reverse complement strand
TTTTTGCCGGCAACCAAAGCCTCGCAGAGAACATCAAATCGTCACTGCAAAATTTAACCCCCTCCCTGCATTTCAGCCCAAACATCCGGCCTTCGCTCGATACAGAAGACCTGGCGCCTGCTGTACATGAACTGGCGCGGGTTTTTGTCGATGTGCGCAAGCGCCAAGTGACTGGCGTCGCCGAATTGGAAACCTGGTCTGGTGGGCATATCCTGCCGACCGCTTATGCCGAAGGGCGCATCATCCGCTTCCTGAGCCAGATGAGCGGCGCGAGCCGCGGCATCTTGGGCGTGGATACTGGCGCAACCGCAACTGTGGTCGCAGCCGGGTTCGGCGGTGAATTGACGTTGGGTGTATACCCCCAATTCGGTTCGGGCGAGAACATGCCTGCGCTGTTGCAACACACGCGCGTTGAAGATATTTTGCGGTGGATGCACCTGGACATTGCGCCCTCTGTAATACGTGATTACTTGTATCAATACTCGTTCTTTCCTGGCTCGATCCCGGCGACGAAGGAAGAATATGCCATTGCACAGGCTGTTTCCAGGCAAGTCCTGTACCTGGCTGTGCGGGCGGCAAAGAAGAATTTTCCGCCAGCGGCCCAGTTCTTGAAGCCTGGGCTTCTACCCGTATTCGAACCTATCCTGGCAGGCGGAGGAATATTAAGTGATTCGCCCAGCGCAGGTCAAAGCCTCTTGTTATTACTGGATGCCATCCAACCTGTAGGCATCACTTCGATTATCCTGGACCAGAACAACCTGCTGCCATTGTTAGGCGCCGCGGCTGAGTTCAACCCCCTCCTGCCTGTACAAGTACTCGAATCAGACGCTTTCATGAGCCTGGGGACAGTCGTCTCTGTGATCTGTGCAGCGCCGCATGGCGCCCCTGTCCTGCGCGCGCGCCTGACCTATGCAGATGGCAGCGATGCGCGCGTCGAAGTCAAATTTGGCGGGCTGGAGACCCTGCCGTTAGGTCCGGGCCAGACCGCGCGCCTGACCCTCCAGCCGCAGCATCGCGCCGACATCGGCAATGGGCCAGGGCGTAATGCTGCCATCCAGGTGACGGGCGGCGTGATCGGCGTTGTGCTCGATGCACGCGGGCGGCCGCTGGTTTTGCCGGAAGATGCAGTGCGCCGCCGTGAATTGATCAAAAAGTGGAACTGGTTCGTCGGAGGCTGAACTACATGCTTGCGCCTGTTTACCATGCCCTGCCGCTGACCGCAATTGAGCGTGAGCGCACCTTGCCTGTAGCGGGCAACGTGATAGCCAAACTGAACCAAAAGGTCAACCCTACAGATGTGCTTGCTGAAGCCTCCTGGTCGCATGAGCATGTGTTAGTGGACGTAGCGCGCGCTTTGGGCATCCCACCTGCCCAGGCAGACCGCCTGCTGCGCCTCAAGGTTGGAGACGAAGTAAGCCAAGGAATGGAAATTGCTGTTGGCAGCGGCATCATCTCGCGCTCCATTCAGTCGCCGCGCCCCGGGCGGGTCGTTGCTGCTGGCGGCGGCCAGGTTTTGCTGGAGACGGGCGAAACCTCGTTGGAACTGAAGGCCGGCCTGCCCGGTACAGTCGTCCAGATCATTCCCAACCGGGGCGCAATTATCCGCACTGTGGGCGCATTGATCCAGGGAATGTGGGGCAACGGACGCATCGATACTGGACTGATGTTGGGCCTGGCCGAAGCGACAAATGACGTGCTCACCGCTTCGCGCCTGGATGTGAGCCTGCGCGGCTCGATCCTATTGGCCGGATTCCTGCGGGACGCGGATACGCTGCGCGTTGCTGCCGACCTGCCCTTGCGCGGCCTGGTCCTGGCGAGCATCTCTCCTGCATTGCTCTCGGCAGCGATGCAAATGCCCTTCCCCATCATTGCCATCGAAGGCTTTGGTCAGGTTCCCATGAACTCGGCGGCCAATAAACTCCTATCCAGCAATGTCAAACGTGAAGTTACAGTCAATGCGGAAGCCTTCGACCGCTATAGCGGCAAACGCCCTGAGATCATCATTCCCCTGCCAGTTTCACAAGAGCCTCCCTTGCCGCGCGATGTAGACACCCTGGCACCTGGTCAAACTGTGCGTTTGCGCCGGGCCCCCTACGCCGGGGCAATTGCCACGCTGGTCAACTTGCGGCCCGGGTTGACAGCGTTGCCCAGTGGTTTGCGTGCCCCAGTCGCCGAAGTCCGGCTGGAAAGCGGGGAACAAGCGCTTGTTCCTTTGGCAAATTTGGAAATTGTGGGATAATAATGATGCCAAGTGCCTATTTTTCTATGCTGCCCTGAAAGCGAGGAGAGTGAATTATGTACGAAGGTGAAGACCTGAACTATGATGAAGCCGAAGCGCCGCCGGAAGAATCGAGCAATCGTACGTTCTTGATTGTTGCGGGCATTCTTGGTGGAATTGTGTTGCTTTCGATCATTTGCGTTGCTTTGATCGTACTGGTGTATTTGCCGCAAAGGGCATCCCAAGATGATGCCCAGAGTGCAGCGCAAACCCAGCAGGCCCAGGTCCACGAGGCCCTTACCCTTACCGCCTTGTCTTTTGAACTATCCCTTACACCACAGGCCTCGACCACCCCTCTGCCGACGGATACTTTGGTTGTAGCCCAACCTTCGGCGACCAGTACGCCAGAATTTACCAGCACGCCAGACCCGGCCACATCTACAGTAATTGCTGGCCTTACGCAAGTGGCTGGCTCTACAACGACGGTCTTCCCGACGTCAACCGCCTTGCCATCTTCAGGCTTCGCCGATGAAGTTGGGTTGCCTGGTTTGGTAGTTGCGGCCATGGTACTCGTTGCTGTGATTTTCCTGGCGCGCAGGTTGAGGGTAGCGCCGACGCGATAATCCCTTGTCGGACACAAAATTCCAGACCCTGAAGGCGTGATCTTTTGGGGTCTTTTCATTCTTGATTTCTCTACCGTACATTTCAGAACCATACGACCCAAAATAGGTGCGGGTTCCCTTAAAGTAAATCATGTGCAGGTATGTGCAGGTACGTGTCAAGCCAAAAGAAAATGTTACCGAACGGTGATCATTGTATCAAATGATAATGTTACCAAAGACGGCCGTCTCCTTTCTGATAGAAACATGAAAAGACGAACGGGCCGAATTGGAGAAACGGCCTGTCCGTCTTTGCGGGGGGGAGGTGCGAGCATTGTACCATTGGTTCATGGCTGCAAATTTGATTCGGCGCAAGACCTAGCCGCGAATCATGCTTTCCCATTCATACAGGTAGATGTCATTCCGTTCTTTTGCCAACGCCCTGACCTGATCTGTGAACCCGGAACGTGAGCATAGCGCAAAGGAGGCTTGCTTTAGACCGGCCTCCCGCAGGACAAGTTTGGACTTCCCTTCCAAAGAGACCAAAATGTCCTCACCTACAGGGCGATTACTCCATTTACATTCTGCCAACAGTACTTGCTTTTCGCCAAGCAATACCAGATCAACTTCCTGGTTAGCCTGCCACCACCTGCCAACCTGCCGGGGTTGGAATGGCAACCCGGCGTTCAACGCCTGGCGCCAGAAATATTGGGCGCAGACCTGTTCGAACGCCAGCGCAGAGAAATGATCGAGTTCGGGCAAGATGCGTGTTTCGTAGACCATCTCTTTTGCGCCGCGCTCCAACTGGGAACGATTGGGAAGCACGAACTTGAACCAGAAGCGCAGGTAGTTGTCTTTCAATCGGTAAAGGCCGCGCCGGCTTTTGTGCGGTTGGTTCTCGGTCACCGGCACGATCCGTTCGATCAAATGTAGTTGTTGCAGTGTTTCCAGGTACGGCGCGAGGTTTTCCAGGCCGGCGGCTTGCTTGATCTCATTCTGGCGGGTATGGCCGGAGGCAATCGCTTGCAGGACGGCAAAATAGTTGCGCGGCTCACGTAATTCCTGCTGCAAGACAAAGCGGACTTCATCGTACAGGAACGAACCTCGCGCCAGGATGCCGTCTATGATGTTCGTTTCCAGGCTGTTTTCAGGATTGACGGTTTGCAGATAGGCTGGCGTGCCTCCATATATTGCATAGGCCCTCAACCGGTCTTCCGGCGTAAACTCTCCAAAAAAAGATTGGGCGTCGAAGAATTCCAATGGCTCTAGCAGGTATTGCGCTGTGCGGCGGCCATACAGGGGCGCCTGGTAGCCCAGTACAGTCTCTTCCATCATGCCGATGTAGGAACCGTTCAGGATGAGCATGATCTGGCTGTTTTTCAGCGACCGGTCCCAGTGCCGCTGGAGGATGGATGCAAACGGGGGATAGGCTGCAATCAAGTACGGAAACTCGTCCAGCGCCACGACCAGACGCTGGGACTGCGATTGCTGGGCAAGCGCAGCGAAAAGGTCATCCCAGGAGTTATATATTGCATTGACCTGGCCAGGACCGAAAAGGACGTCATTGACGGCCATAGATAAACCGGCGCGCAGGGTTTTCTCCGGCGCCTGATCAGCCACAAAAAAGACGTGCGGTTTGCCTGCGCAGAAATGCGCCAGCAGTTCAGTCTTGCCGACGCGGCGGCGCCCGTAAAGTACGAACAATTCCGCGCGGCCAGATTGATAATGCTTTTCAAGCAACGCCAGTTCTGCCAGGCGATTGACGAACATGGGAACCTCGCTTTAGATAATCACGATTATGATAATCGTGATTATCTTATCACAAACCCTGCAATTTCGAAACTTGATACCCCACATTTACCTCATCACAATTTCTGCAAGTTACATCATGTGTATCCTGACCATATACTGCCAAAACACGTGGATATGTGTACGCAGGCTCTACTGGGTGTATCCACATTTCCAAAGTTGTAGGGCCAGCCGCTCTCAAGTTTGAATTACTGACTTCAATATAATCGTCGGCTCCATCGAAATACTGGGTTCCTGGGGTATTCTGAATCTGACTGCTTGTACTTATTGTATACATCATATTTCTCTTCACACCAGTCATACTCCCATATCCTGTTGCCTGAGCAGTACTTACAGCATTAACAGATGTTTCATTAAACTCCCATTTGAGTATTCCTGCGTTCTCAACTGTTTCTGGATTTTTTAACCAAACAGAATCCTGTGTACAACCTAAAGCAGAGGTATTGTAATCTACACCGAGTCTGACAATAGGGGCAAAGATATCAGGGACTGAAGGATAACAATTCTGTTGGCCAACATTCCTGCGCATACAGGTTCTAGGGTAGTTACTTGTACATGAACCGTTATAATACGTACACTCATTAGCTGTAACACCCACCGGATCAAGGTTATACGGATTATTTATTGATGTACCAGGGGGACAGGAATTAATACCACATGATATACCTTCGTCACAAGCACAGTCTCCAACTTTTATTTTTGTACCGGGGCATGCGGGGAGGTAATCTTCTGCTCCCGAAGCCCCGTAACCACAATGTTGCCAACACGTGGATGCACAATTATTACCATCACAATCGGGATCTATGCCATGACAACCGACAAAACATGTGCTACCACCAGATGTATTATGACACCATGCCACTCCAGCCTGAATAGCCACTTCAAATAAAAGAAATGTTACTACTACAAAAGAGAAAAACAGGACATGTTTGTATGTTAACCATTTCATAACTACTTCAATCTACTAAATACTCGATTAGTTGTAAATAGATATTGAAGTGATTACTAAAGACTATACAAATACAGTAAATTCGCTATCGGAAAAGCCATACTCTTCCCAATAACCATAAAGGGTATCTATTTTAGATGCCATAGCACGGTGATATCCAAAATAATATTTTGAATTATACAAAGTTTGATCTCCAAATGAAGACCAGGAATAGATTCTCACTATTAATGAACCGCCATATCTTTTCTGAACTCTATTCGAAGGAGAATACTCACTAACGGTTATCGGGAATTGAGAATCTCCAATCGCTACTGTGCTAAAATTTTTCGGAGGGTTGGAAAGCATTATTTCAGGTGGATTGATTACATACCAATGAAGATTACTTAAATCGACAATTATCATAGATGCTTGCATTGCTGTAAGAGCATCCTTCATAGCCCTATCAATAACGACCTGTTTCCCTTCTATAGCTTCCCATGGGTTATACCGTGCATCTTGACGTTCCTTTAGCGCATCATCATCATATAAACGTAACGCCGTACCAGGCGGTAGTGGTCCCAAATTTACTGACTTTGCAATCTCTCGCCTTGCATCACCAGGAGTGGATAGAAATTCATTCCATTGCGCAATCATGAGTGCACGCTGATCTTCCCCAAGTTTCATACCTACTTCGTCAAACAACGGCACTTCAATACAAGGCTTGGCTTCTATCGTTGCATGACGGCTAATCTTTCCTGAGCGGTCTATAAGAGATTGTAGGAGTACTCTTTGTATAGGGTCAGTCGCTTGATTTAGGGCATCAACCAGAGGTGTATTGTCCTTATAATACGGCTCAACAGGAGGGTTTATGGTTACAAAACTTCTCGGGATTTCAGTTGGCGCAACGGTAGGGGTTTCGGTTGCAGCCTGGGTCGGTGTAGCGGCCGGCTTGTTCGTCGCTGTAGGAGGCGGGGTGTTCGTCGGTTCGCCGCCAGCCGGCAATTCCCCCGGATCGAGGTCGAGGAACGAACAAGCGCCCAGCCCGGCGGCGCCGTAGAATGCCATGAGCAGGAACAGGCCGCGCTGGTTGTTCGCCAGCCCCGCCCTGGATAGAAGGTCCGAAAGCAGCCGGGAGCGGCTGTCTCCTTCCGGGATGTTTTGCCCTGGTTTCATGTTTTCTTGTACGGTCATCGTATCTCCTCGCTCGAACGAGCCGAAACTGGAATTGCGACGAACCATGTGACAGTCACTTTTGAAGTGACTGTCATATATTTCTCAACCCTTCACTGCCAAAATGATCGCGCGCCCGGTTTGCACAGCGCCGCGCTCAATTCCAGGGCTGCGCCCACTGCGCAAGAACGTCCGGGTCCGAGACGCGGATGCGGCGTTTGTCCAGTCGGATGGCGCCGCTGCGCTCCAGTTCCTTGAGCGAGCGCGCCACCACCTCGCGCACCGTCCCCAGGCGCGCCGCCATCTGTTCCTGCGTCCAGTGGGCGGCCTCCCCGCTCAGTTCCTCGGGCGGCAGTTCGCTGATCAGGCGCGCCAGGCGGTGCGTGACCTGGAAGAACGCCATCTCGCTGACGCGCTTGACCAGTCCGCGCAGGATCTGGGCGAAGTTGTCCAGCACCTTCTGGGAAAACGCCGGGTGGGTTTTGAACAGTTCGCGCAGGATGCCGGCCTCGATCACCCAGGCGCGCGTCGTTTCCAGCGCCTCGATGTTGACCGGGTTCAGGCCGCCGTCGAAGGTCGGCACTTCGTTGCAGGTCTCGCCTTCCTGCAGGATGCGCACGATGTATTGCCGTCCCTGGGGCGACAGGCGATAGAGTTTCACGCAGCCCTGCTGGATGACGTGCAGGCCGGCGCATTCGTCCCCCTCCCAGAAGAGCGCTTCGCCGCGCTCGAACTCGCGCAACTGGGTATGCGCGGCCACCTGCTCGAGCAGGGCTTCATCCAGGCCCTCGAAATATTCGTTGCCGCGCAGCAACGCCAGTTTGGTGGATGCGTCTACAGGGATGGTGCGCATGGATCATGCCCCCAGCAGCATCTTGTCCGCGCCGCGATCGATTTCCCAGGGGTACACGATGAAGGCGTCCGTGACAGCGGCGTAATAATCCGGGCGGACGCGGCCGAACAAGTTGCGATACGGGTTGAAGTGCAGCACACAAGTCTCCGGGAAACCGCCCGCCGCCGAGACGCGGTTCTTGACGGCCGTGATGGTGCGCCCGGAGCCCCACACATCGTCCACGATCAGGGTGGGGCGTCCGCGCAACTTGTCCTCGGACGGGAACTGGATGAATTCCGGCCAGGCCATCAATTTGGCTTGTTCAGAAGCAACTTGGATAGGGAAATCCACCGCCGCGGTCAGCAGGTGGGTGATGTTCATCGCCTCGGCCAGGATGCCGCCGGGGATGATCCCGCCGCGCGTGATCATCAGCATGGCGGTGAACTCGCGGCGGAACTGGGGCAGCAAATGGTCGACCAGGCGGTCTATCTCGTCCCAGGAAAGTACCTCGCGGCGCGGCTGCGGTTGCATGGCTCAATTATAGCAAACTTACCGGCTGCACTTCAACCCGGCAATTGCCCGGCGCTGCCTCGCGCAGCAGGCTGGACGGCTCCGGCCCGCGCAGGATGACCTGCCAGCGGTACACCCCGCCCAATTTCGCGAAGAAACAGGGGACGGGGCCGATCAACTCGGTCTGGCGATGTTCCCCCGCCTCGATCTGCGACCTGAGCCGGCTGGCCGTTTTTCGGGCCTCGGCCTCGGCCTGGGCATTATCCCGGTGACGGAATTCCAGCCGCGCCAGCCGCGCGAAGGGCGGGTAACCCAGCCTCTTGCGCTGCGCCAGTTCGTCCGCATAGAAGCGGGCGTAATCGTGTCCGGCGGCTGCCTGTAAGACGCGGTTTTCCGGCGCGAAGGTTTGCAGGATCACCCGTCCGCCGCGCGCGCTGCGCCCGGCGCGCCCGGCCACCTGCGTCAGCACCTGGAAGACGCGCTCTTCGGCAAACGGATCAGGCAGGTGCAGGCCCACGTCCGCCAACACCGCGCCCACCAGCGTCACCAGCGGCAGGTCCAGCCCTTTGGCCAGCATCTGCGTGCCCACCAGCACATCGGCGCGCTGGGCGGCGAAATGCGCCAGGATGATCTCGTGCGCATCCTTGCTGCGCGTGGTCTCCCAGTCCCAGCGCAGCACGCGCGCCTGTGGGAAGAGCGCTGTCACCTCAGCCTCTACCTTCTCGCTGCCCAGCCCGTATTCGCGCACCTGCGCGCTGCCGCACTGCGGGCATTTGCCCGGCTTGTGGCGCGTGTAGCCGCAATGGTGGCACAGCAGCCGTTCCCGTTCTTCGACGTGCAGCGTCAGGGGCGTGTCGCATTGCGGACACTTCAGGACAAAGCCACAATCGCGGCAAAAGACGTAGGTTGCCGTGCCGCGCCGGTTGAGGAACAGGATGGCCTGTTCGCCGCGTGCCAGGGTCCCTGCCAGCGCTTCGGCCAGCGCCCGGCTGAAGATGGCGCGGTTGCCCGATTTGAGTTCCTCGCGCATGTCCACGATGGTGACTGGCGGCAGGCCGGTTTCGCCAACCTGGCGGAGGTTGTGTTCGATGCGCTCCGGCAGTTCCAGCAGGCGCATCCTGCCGGTGGTTGCCTGGTAGCGCTGCGCCACCGCCGGCGTGGCCGAACCCAGGATGCAGACCGCTCCCGCCAATCGCGCGTACGCCTGCGCTGCTGTCACCGCATGGTAGAAGGGCGGCTCAGACTGGTAGTAGGAACCGTCATGGCACTCGTCCAACACGATCAGGCCGGGACTGGGGAGCGGGGCAAACAGCGCGCTGCGCGGCCCGATGACCACCTTGAGCAGGCCCGCCCGCGCCCGCCGCCAGGTGTCGTAACGCTCCCCTTCTGACAATTTCGAATGTACCAGCCCTACCTGCCCCGGGAAGCGCGCCAGGAAGCGCCGCACGGTCTGCGGGGTGAGCGCGATCTCCGGCACCAGGATGATGGCCTGACGGCCGCGCCGCACGGCCTCCTCGGCCGCGCGCAGGTACAACTCGGTCTTGCCGGAGCCGGTCACGCCGTGCAGCAGGAAGGGGGAGTTGGTGGATTGGGGATCGAAAGCCGCCCGGATCTGCTCCCAGGCCGCTTGCTGGTATTTCGTCAACTGGGGAGGGCGACTGCTCTCTACGCCTCTGCTCTCTACTCTCTCTACCGGGTCCCGCCAGACCTCGTTCTCGCGCAAGACGATCAAGCCGCGCTCGGCCAGTTCCTGCAGGTCGGACAGGTTGCAGCCGCTCTCGGCGTAGACCCACGCGACGTTGACCTCGTCCAGTTCGCGCATCAGGCAGGCCAGCGCGGCGGCGCGGCGTTTACGGGTGGCTTCGGTCTTCCCCAATCCTGGCAGGGACGCCTGGGCAACTTCGGGCGGCGCGGCCAGTTGCGCCACGCGGACGAATTTGGGGCGGATGCTCACCGGCGGCAGGACGGGGCGCTTGTCCAACAGCCCGCGTTTGACCAGGTGGTCGGCGGCCTTGCGCCAGTCCTGCGGCCCGAAGTGACGGTCGATCTGCCGCCCGCGCAGGGGGCCGCGTTCGCGCAACAGGCTCAACAGCCGCTTTTGCGTTGTCCCGGGGGCGCTGTCCATCGGGAGGGAGTCGCTGCGCAGGGAATATAAAACGTCCGCCTGCTGACTCAGCCCGGGCGGCAGGAACAGGCCCACGGTCGCGGAAAGAGGCGAGAGCGTCTCTTCCACCAGGGCCTCCGCCAGCGCGATCTGGGCCGGCGTCAGCACGGGGTCAGCGTCCACCAGGTTCAGCACCGGCTTGGTCTCAGGGACGGAGGCCTGCTCCACCAAGCGCAACACCACGCCCTGCGCCACCTGCGCGCCGAACGGCACGGTCACCAGGCAGCCAACGCCCACCCCCCCCGACAATCCCGGCGGGAGGTGGTAGTCGAAGACCCCCGAAACGGAAGGCACGTTGACGACAACTTGTACGAACATCACTTCCTGGTCAGTTCCACCACCAGTGTATCCAGCGCCAGGTCGAGCGTCACTTGGCTGGTCTTGGCCGCTTCGTCGATCTCCAGCAGTTTGTGATAGATGGCTTCCAGCGTGGGCAGCGTGAAGGCGCGCGCCTGCGCTGACGTTTTCTCGGCCACGAAGGGATGCACGCCCAGCGCCGCGGCCACCTGCTCCTTATTACCGCCCGCATCGAGAACCTCGCGCGCTTGCAGCAGCAGGCGGAACTGGCGCACCACCATGCCCCACAGCGCGAAGGCTTCCTCGTTCTCCAGCAGGCGGTGTAACAGACGCTGGGCTGACTGGCTGTTCCCAGCCGCCAGCGCATCCACGAAATCGAAGACGCTCTCCTGGGCGGTGACGATGCTGACCGCTTCCACATCCTGGACTTCGACCTGCCGCTCCCAATTGACGTAGGCCAGCAGTTTGGCGATCTCCTGCCCGGCCTGGCGCGTGTCCACGCCGACCATTTCGGCCAGTTTGGCGGCCGCCGCAGGGGCAATGCTCCCGCCCTGGGACTTGGTCTCGTGGATGATCCAGCCGGTCATCTCCCTGGGGCGCGGCAGCATGAAGGCGCGCGTCTCGACCAAGCCACCCTGCTTGCCTGCCCATTTCACCAGCCAATGCTTTTCCACCTCTTTCGGCTCGATTAATTCATAAATGACCAGTTGCGCCGTTTCGGGCGTCTTCTCGATGAACCCCTCGAACTTCTTACGCTCGGCAGGTTTGGCGTACCTGGCGGACGGGTTCGACAACAATACCAGGCGTTTGGGCGCCAGGAACGGCATGGCGTTGACAGCCGTGTTCAGGTCGTTCTCGTTCATCGCGCGCGCTTCGAGGCGGGCGGTGTTCATGTCCGCGCTGGTGGGATCGGGGAAACCGGCCTCGAACTCTTTCAGGCGGCGCGAGATGGCGAATTCGTCGTTGCCGTAGAGGAAGAAGACATTGGGCATGGGGGATATTTACTGCAGGGAAGCAACACAGGATTGGCGCGCTTTTGGTTTCAAAAAGCCTTGCGCGCAGAAACAACGAACTCGATCAACTCTTTTTTAGAGTTTCGTTTACGCAATGTTTCAATTTTGACATCTTTAAAGCCTATATTCTCAAGAATGCTGGCATAGATGGTTTCTACTGGTACGAGGGTATCATAGAACTTGGAATTCCCGACGATATAGAATATTTTTGCATTTGACTCTAGCACCTTATAAAGACTCTCCAGGTGAAGTGTAATGTCAATAAAGTATTTATGAACATAATTTGCAAGCAGCGGACTGTTTTTGTAGATTCCTTCTATTACCTGACTAAAACCTTGATGTTGAATACAGTGACCATCAGGTTCCCACTTTGCAAGCCTGCTGGTTGCTATACCCCACGTTCCGCCAATGGCTTGCCAGTCCAGTTCTGCTGCCTGGCGGGCTTCATTCAGGTATTCGAGCCAATACATATAGGGGCGTAATTCACGGATATAACTCATCCGGTTAGGGTATGGCGGGGACGTAATTACGCCGTTGTACTTTTTGTCCTGTGGGATGTAGCGGGCGTCTGTGTTAAGTACTCGCACTGTTCCTGCTATGGGATTCTTTGCAGATTGGATGATTTCCAGGACATCTTTTACGAATTTATTTGCCAGGTTGTCTATGTCATCGTGGAGGAAAAGATAATCTTGTTTTTCATCCTTGAAGGACATAGATTGATGATTGAACGCTGCATTAGAAGATGCAATGAGCAGGCGGCAAAACGCCACTTGTAAGAGGTCTTTAACATTGGAACGATTGGGGAAGGCCAAATTAATGCTTCGATGGAGTCTGGCGAGATAGGACAATCTGCCTTTTGTCCACCAACGTTCTATATTACTCAAAGGAGGTATCCAGGGATGATTCTCATTATTGTCACGTATTGCTTGCGCCGCAAGATTTTCAGCGTTGGAGTGGACTTCATTCAATTCGGATGCTGAGTAATTCCTTGTTTTTACTTCAGAAAGCCATACCAGGAAGGGATTGATATCTATCAAGTCACAGTCTATGCCTCGTTCCCCACATACCAATCCAGTTGTTCCCGTACCTGAAAATGGGTCTAATATCCGATCGATTTCAGGATTTTTGTCGAGAATGTCATTTACTACCATAATCGAATAAGCGGGCGTCAGCCTGAGCCAACCATGACGCCCATTCTTCAAATTATGTTTGAACGTAAAGTAACTTTTCTGCTCAATCATTTCTTTCGTCAGTTCCGAGCAACACTTTCGATACTTCCTCTATCGTTTTTCTCAATTCGCCAGAGTTACGTTGGAAAAAGGCTGCCAGGTCATACCCAATGACTTCATTCGCAAACACATAGGTTGACGTAGTAGATGATCCCCCCACGTAGCCTTGAAGGATAAGCCATTTTTCGCCCTCATATCTTGATGCTATGTCGCTATCGATCTGCGTAGAGAGTGTTACTATCACAGGAAGGTATCCTTGCGAGTAAGCAGTAGCAGCATTGGCAATATCGGCGTTTTGACGTTTCGAATCCTTGCTTTTGTATCCTTGCCGCACTTCGAATACCGCGCCTTTCAGTACCTGGGCGATTTCGGGCGCAATATTCAAACGCTTTGCGGCTTGTAATAACCATTGAGAGATGATTTTTTGCCTGGGGGTTGATCGAACATCTTTCAAGTCAATTCGTCCATCAAGCGACAATGTGCGCTTTTTACCGTACCCTGTTGTTTCATAAGACCATTTCGCCTGTGAATCGCTCAAGCCGAGTTGGTCTTGAAGCACGAGGCGAAAGACCTGTTCACAGCCTATGCCAATTTGCCGATAGACCGATGTAATGCCGCCAGCGGCTTTATGCGCCGCATACACCCAAGGGGTATCCAGGCCAAACCAGGAATAGAAATCGTCTCCATGGTAAAGTTTGGTAAATTCTTGTAGCGTCAGGCCTGGTTTACCGCTTTTCCCAAATTTCGGCTTGTAGTTTTCGCATACCTTTATTCGTTCTACCAGAATTGCCAGGTATTTGCTGTCCAAAGCCTCTATTTCAGTTGCGGACATAGATAATCCTTTGTGTATTTTTGGGCATGATCGCTATTCTACCCGGCTTTTGAGACTTTCAATCGTTTCGCCAACAGATAAGTCAACTCCTGGTTCTCACGCGATGCACGGCCACCCCGCTGCGGCGCAGGGGGGTGATGTCTTCGATTTGCAGGCTGCCCAGGTCTGGCTCGGTGGTGATGTGGGCTTGCAGCCAGGGGCCCAGCGGCTGGCTGAGGGCGTAGCCAAGCAAACCGAAGCCGATGGCAAAGGGGAGCAGCCAGAAACGCTTTCGCCAGGAACGCGCCCCGCTCAACGGCAACCAGGCCAGGCTCCCGGCCAGGAGCGCGGTGGAGGCGAAGTTCGTCCCGCAGCCGGCGTGGATGGCCAGTCCCTTTTCGCCGGCGCGCAGCCTGGTCAGCGCCTGGGTGACGGCGGCCTTGACTTCTTCTGTCGAGACGTTGCCGAGCAGGAAGAAGCCGGTTGGGTTGGAGTGCCCGGCAAAGTGATGGTCGGGGTACCTGGCCGCCAGGATGTGGATGGAGGCGTGCTCGAGGGCGTGGTTGCGGCGGGTTTCCAGGATGAGGGGCAGGTCGAGGATCATGATGTGATTATCCCTGTGGGTTTTGCTTGGCAAGCAGGCTGGCAATGCCTTTCAACTCCAGCCACCATTGGTCTTTCGGACGCTGGTGCTCGGCGTCTATCATACGGTCGAAGTCGCGCATGTCGTGGAAGTGGATCTTGCCGTTTTGCATCCCGATGAAAGCGCTGTCCTGGCTGCCTTGCTCGCACTGCTCGATCAGGTATTCCAGGCATAAGCGCGCCAGCCGCGAGGCCTGGATGCGGTCGAAGGGCGACGGGTCGCCGCCCTGCTGCAGGTGGCCGAGGATGGCCGGGCGCACGTCGAATACGTCCTGGCCTTCTTCCTCGAACAGCGAGCAGATGAATTGCGTGCTATATACGGGGTTGGCGTATTCGTTGCGGATGACCAACCCCAGCCGCTTGCCTGCCTGGAAGCCCTCCAGCAGGTTTTCGACATCCGTTTGCAGGTCGCGCAGTTTGATGCCTTCTTCGTGCAGGTAGACCCGCTCTGCGCCGGTGGCCATGCCGCCCATCAGCGCCAGGTAGCCGCAGTAATGCCCCATCACTTCGACCACGAAGCAGCGCCGCGTGGCGACCGCCGATTGTTTGATCTTGTCCACCGCGTCTACGATGCTGTTGAGGGCCGTATCGGCGCCGATGCTGAATTCCGAACCCGGCAGGTTGTTGTTGATGGAGGCCGGCAGGCAGATCATGGGAATGTTGAAGGAGGGGAAATTGGAGCGGTTGCTGAGCATGATGAAGGCGGCTTCGTAGGCTGTCCAGCCGCCGATCAGCAGCAGGGCGTCTATATGATGGTCCTCGATGACGCGGGCGATGGCGTACAGGTCGCGGCCTTGCGGGACGCGGCGCGTCGTCCCCAGGACAGAGCCGCCGCGTGTAGCCCAGCCGCTGACGCTCATCCAATCCAGGGTTTCCACTTCGCCTTCCATCATGCCTTCGAAGCCGTTATGGATGCCCAGCATGATGTGGCCCATATCCAGCCCCAGGCGGACGGCGGCGCGCGCAGCCGTGTTCATGCCGGGGGCGGGCGCGCCCGCGTTCAGGACGCCGATGCGGAAGCGTTTCCTGCCCGCTTCGGGGGGATGCGGCAGGGCGCGCACCATGGTCTTGAAGGTGTCGAAGGCGTCCTTGAAGGACGAACTGCGCAGCGACATGGCGCGTTCGTAGTCCTTGGCCGCCACCGCTTCGACCACCGCCTGGGTCTGCTTGACGGCTTCCATCATCGGCAGGCGCGTCATGCGGTTGTTGCGGATGCCGATCACCACCGGCTCATCCTCCGGGCTGGCGGCCAGGATGGCGTTGACAGCCTCGTGTCCCATCAGGGTGCTCAGGGTGCGGTCGAAGGCGCTGGGACGCCCGCCGCGCTGGACGTGTCCCAGTACGGTGACGCGCACTTCCTCGCCCAGGCGTTCCTCCAGCGCGCGCTGCACGTCGCTGCTGCCGATGTACTCCCCGTTCCGGTCGCGGGCGCCCTCGGCCAGGATGACGATGCTGTCGCGGCGGCCGGCCTTCCTCCCGGCCCTGAGGCGCTCGGCCAATACGTCCTGCCAGTCTTCCACGTCCGGCGGGGATTCGGGGATCAGCACCCAATCGGTGCCGCAGGCCAGCGCGCCCATGAGCGCCAGGTAGCCGCAGTTGCGTCCCATCACTTTGACGACGAAGGTGCGCTGGTGGCTGGCGGCGGTGCTGGTGATGGCGTCCACCGCTTCGGTGATGCGGTGCAGGGCCGAATCGGCGCCGATGGTCATGTCGGTGCCGGAGAAGTCGTTGTCTATCGAGCCGACCAGCCCGACAATGGACAGGTTGGGGCAGGCGGCGGCCTCTTCCTTGTTGATCTGGCCGGCTTCGGCCAGTTCGGCCACCAGGGACGGCCATTCCTGGCGGAAGACGTTGGCGCCGGTGAGCGAGCCGTCGCCGCCGATGACGATCAGGCGGTCGATGCCGGCCTGGATGAGGTGCAGGGCGGCCGCGCGGCGGCCTTCGCGGGTACGGAATCTTTCGCAGCGGGCGCTGCCGATGACCGTGCCGCCCAACTGCAGGATGCCGCCGACCGAGTCCCAGTCCATTTTGCGGATGCGGTCGTTGCCGTCTACCAGGCCCTGGTAGCCTTCGTAGACGGCGTAGACTTCCGCCCCTTGCGACAGGGCGGTGCGCACCACCGCCCGTACAGCCGCGTTCATGCCCTGCGCGTCGCCGCCGCTGGTGAGGATTCCGATTCGTTTTGTCATGCCTGGAATTTTACTTCATTTGCCGGAGGCGGTGGAAAGTTGCCCATCCCAGGGAGCGGCGAAAAGGATGGGCGCTGGGTTACCACAAAGACACGGGGTCACGGAGTATTTTTCTCTGTGTCTCCCTGGCCTGTCGGCCAGGACAGGCCGTATCTTCGTGGTTTTTCTTGAAACCTTCGTGGTCAGTCCCGCAGGTTGACGCGGATCTCGGCCGGGTTCACGGAGACGTACAACTCGTCCCCGTAGGCGATGCCGGGGATGGGGAGCGCGATGACTTCCAGGAGCGAGGCGGCCTGGAAGTGGCGCAGTTTGGTCTCCGGGTGCGGATAGTACACCCAGCCGTCGTACTCGATTCCTTTGTAGGTCACTTTGCAGCGCGAGAACGAGAAATGCTCCGGGGGGTGCAGGTCGGTCCAGGCCACCTCGCGGAAGGTGTATTCCGGCTTGAGCACCTGGAAGGCGTACGGGCGGATGTCTATGTTGAGGGTGCCGTCGAAGTAACCGTCCAGGTCCAGGCCGCGCGCTTTGAAGAGCGGCCTTTGCCGTTCCAGCGCGCCGTAGGGATAGTCCCTGGACGGGCCGGAAGCCACGCGGTAGCCGCGCACCAGTACGCCGCGCAAGACGGGCCAGGCGGGAGGCGTGGGGGTCGGTCGTTCCTCGTTCCAGTCCATGTGCGCAGGTATTATACCCGCCCGGCGCGCGCGGGTATTGTAATTTCTGCGCCGGTTTGCTACAATGAGTGCAATCGTTTCGTTGGTGGTTTTAGGGTTGTGTGGGAAGTGAGGATGAGAAGCCGGAGGTCTGTCTATGCACGGATGTCGTCGCGGAACAGGTCAAGTAGTTGGGAAGATAATCTTTGTTTGACAAAGAGATAAGCCATTATACAGTCGTTTGGTTGTATAAGTTGCCATTTGGGTGTCTTACAGATGGTTGTAATTACATCGTTGGGCAGCTTATAAAAAGAGAGGTTACTATGATAATTGATAGCTTTACAACATTATTTTTTATATTGGCGTTTATTATTCCTGGCTTTATATTTAATTCTGTTTATCGAAAGTTTGTCCCTGTCAGATATCAAGAAAAAGAAGCAACGTTTTTAAATTTTGTTACCGTCTCGTGTGTCAACTATGGGGTATGGTCTTGGTTATTATTTTGGGTCTATCAGTCAAAGTTTTACGAGTTGTATCCTTTAAAAACTGGTTTGATTTGGCTTTTGTTAATTTTTATTAGTCCCGTTTTATTGGGAATTGCTTGGGGGATTATTAGCATGAACCAGATGGTTGAGCGCATTTTTGGAAAAGTCGGTATAAATACAATTCACCCCATCCCAACTTCTTGGGATTATAAGTTCAGTAGCACACACGAACCTAAGTGGGTTCTAGTAACATTAAAGGATAAGAGTTTAGTTGCTGGGCTATGGGGAAATGCTTCTTTCGCATCTTCTGACCAACAGGAGCGGGATATTTATATCCAGAAGGTATACAAAATTTCCCCCAAAAGTTCTTGGGAGGCAACACCTGATAACAATGACGGCATATGGATTTCAGGTGAACAAATTAGGTCGATTGAATTCTTCAAGAACTAGGAAAGGCAATATCATGACAGGACCAAAAGATAGAAAAGAGTCAGAAGCTGGCTACCAACCACAAAAAACAACAAATGAGCCTAGCGCAATAAAAGGGTATCAGCCAAAAGGAAAACTCACCGAAAAAGAGTTAAATCCTCCAACTGGTGAATCTAATGTTAGTCAAGGAAATTCAACACCTCTAAGTGAAAATCAAGGTATTTCAACTAATGAGTAGACTGTTATCGCTTTTTATATCAAGACTGGAATTACTGCAAGGTAAGCCAATCTCATTATTTTGAGAAAGCCAAAGATTTCATTTAGCCCAAGGTTGGAAATTATAGTAAGTACAGTATAAAGACAAGATTTTGACATGGAGGATTTGCACATGGCGACAAAGGATATTATCCCTGAAAAATTTTATTCCGTTGTGATTGGTTTTAATCAATTTGATGATAGCGGAAACTTCCAGCCTTTGCAATTTGCGGAGAAAGACGCCAAAGATATTTTTGATGTCCTGGTTGACGAAAAATATGGAAATTACCCTTATGAGAATTCGATCCTAATAACTGGAAAAGTTGAGCAATATGAGATTGAATCTAAGCTCTTTACTCATATTGTTAGTGATCGCGATGAAAATGATACGGTCTTTGTTTATTATTCGGGTCATGGATTTATTGCGGGGGATTCAAGGGATGCGTATTTAGCCACACCTGAAATTACGATACACCATATTCTAAACAATCCTAAATCAGGCCTATCAATGAAATGGTTACACGATGATATATTTTCCAGATCACCAGCAAGGTATGTTATCTTTATATTGGATTGTTGTCATAGCGGTGCTTTTTGTCCTTCAATACGTGGTTCTAATGTCGAACCAACAAAAGACCTAATCGAACGTGGTTACTTTGTTGGTGAGGGACGAATAGCATTTGTATCTTCACCAAAAGGTGTTTCGTCTCGCGAACGAGCTGATTTCAAGAATGGTGTCTTTACTCATTTCTTGTTAGAAGGCCTTAAAGGAGGCGCAGCTGATCCAAAGAGAAATGAAGTTACGATGTCTAGTCTAATAACGTTTGTGGAAAATCATGCTCCCAACGAACAACCACCTTTACATTATGGTCAAGCCACGAAAATAATACTAACTCGCCCTAATGTAGAAGAAATCAGAACACGATTTGTCAAAACACCGATTAGTGAGGTTGTCATTTCAGGTAAATCCGACAAATCACCACTGATACACCCACTATCCAATCCAATAGAAGAACACATATCTTTTATTGACAATTTGATTGATTGTGGAATAGAAGAGGGGACGAATGAGCTAATCGGTCAAAAGATACTCAATTCAGTTAGATGTGTTTTAGATGCAGATTTTATATCGTTAGAGGAACTAAAAGAGTATCATTTAATATCCAAAATTCAAAGTGAACCAAAATTCAGCAATCAGAATGTTTACCGAATAAGAAGTAATGCAATAAAAACACTTCAAACTCTTTTGGTTCAGCCCAATGAAATATTAATCGATGGTTGTTTTGGCTTTTTTGAATCCTACAGAAGTCAAAAATCTACCAAGTATTGTGTTGTTGTTCCTTTAAAACTTGAATTCCCCAGAAAGTTCCTTCTGTTAGCAGGTGTTCCATCTGAAAAACTAAAGCATGGACAAATTTTAGGACGAGCTTTAATATCACTTTACAAGGCAACCAATGAATTTACCTCCACATCATCATCAATGCTTGAAAATGTATTGTTTGATGACTTAAAGCTTTGGTTTAGTTATGTTCCGAGCGGTATTTACTTCCGAAGGAAGGAATCATTTATTGAGCATTTGAAAACCATAAATTTTGTGTTTGAGCCAATTGTTGACCTCGGTAAAGTAAACCCGCGAATAGATTCATGGGAAGCATTAGCGCGTGATCCACGCACCAATAAGGCTCCTATCGATTTGTTTAAAGCCGCAGAGCTCTGGGGCTCGAAATTCATACTAGAATTAGACCTATATTGCCTAAGAATGGCTACTAGCAGTTATGTCAATTTATGGAAAACAGAGCGCGCAAATATTGATAGAAAGGATGGGCTCTCTGTAAATGTTTATCCAGACTCTCTGTATTTTGATGAGTACAGAAACGAAATTAGAAGGATTATTTTGGAAGAAGAGATATTGAAGCCCAATGAACTCGTTCTGGAAATTTCTGAAAGGCGTGCGGCACCGAAACCGATTGAAAATCCATCTCATTTGAGCGTGCTTGAGCTTTTTTTAGAAAAACTTTTTGATTATGCAGACGAATTCAATATTTCGTTCGCAATAGATGATTTTGGAATTGGTTACTCTTCAGTTGATAGGTTAGCACAATTAGGGCTTGACCATATTAAAATTGATCGTGACGTACTCCATCATCAACATCCAAGCATCACAATTGATTATGTTGTAAAAATGGTAAAGAAGTTACATCCTGGTTTCACAAAGATAATTGTCGAAGGATTTGATGGAAACCATAGAATTTCACTGGCAGAACTTTATAATCTAGGTATCAGATTTGTCCAGGGGCACTTAATTCGAAGAGGCAGTCCAAACCTCGACGAGCTAGATTATCAAGTCAAAACTTTTATAATTAACGAATTGACTAAGCCTATAGAAATTGACAACGAGGACAATCGATGACAAACTGGTCCATTCCCCGATAGGGTGTTGAAATCTTGCGCTTGAGTATAATTTGCGCAGTCAAAACAATGCTTTTCGACAGTTTCGTTAGCTGGCAATAGACCTTATGACAGAATTTAAAATCAACGAAAATGGAGTACCATCACTTTCTGCCAATGACATTGAAAAGAAGGTGGAAGAAGTTATTGAGTTTTTTAACCCGGATATTCTTTGTGTACCTTGCGAGACTCCACTTTTATCCTTCATTGAAGAAACAGCAGAAAAATACGATTTTAGCTATGACCTTTCGCAGGATTTAGGAAATAATGCACATGGTCATAAAATATTGGGAAAGTTCCGTTTTAAACCAAGAGCGATATTTGCAGACAAATCAATTGATGGTGATTTACGCCAGAAATTTGTTATTGGTCACGAATTTGGTCATTTGGTTCTCCATCGAAATTTATTGATAAAAAGAGAAAGTTATGCCGATGTTGACATTGCAGACAGCGAGAAAGATTTTGTAACTGGCAAGAAAATACTATTGACCCCTCGTGATTGGCTTGAATGGCAAGCAAATAGGTTTTCAAGTGCTATACTGATGCCAAGAAGAACACTGCTTTCTGCTCTTGTATCTGTACAAAAATCTTTGGATATTCACCGAAATATTGGTCAAATATATCTTGATGACCAGGCCTATAGTTTTAGTGATTTTCAACAAACGATGGATGGACTACAGAACATTTATCAAGTAACTAAGTACAGGATTGCGCTAATTGATTCCGAGTTTCTGTTCGAGTTTTTCGGCTGTGTAGGTCCATCGGATAGGTTTTGCAGATTGGTTCTCGCACCTTATAAACTCCATGATCGCTTCTGTCAGTTGCG
>JBMOMP010000021.1:0-21552 GCA_049323115.1 Chloroflexota bacterium | reverse complement strand
TTCTGCGTGAATCAGCGTCCCATAGGATCTATCACAATCGCGAAGATTCTTTGGACGCAGATAAACGCTGATTTGCGCTGATAAAAAGAAAAAGGATCAGCGTTTTCTGCGTGAATCAGCGTCCCATAGGATCTATCACAATCGCGAAGATTCTTTGGACGCAGATAAACGCTGATTTGCGCTGATAAAAAGAAAAAGGATCAGCGTTTTCTGCGTGAATCAGCGTCCCATTTTGGTTGCGGCAAAGTCCCCAGAATGGGGAAAGTCCCCAGAATGGGGATGAATGTCGCGCTACGGATTGGATAGCGCAAATTCCACGGCCCCGGCAGCGTGGATGTAGGTGGTATCGAACAGCGGCGCGCGGCTGTCCTCGGCCTTGACCAGCAGGCCGATCTCGGTGCAGCCCAGGATGATGCCCTGCGCGCCCTCCGCGACCAGTTTCTCGATGATCTGCTTGTATTGCTCCCGCGAGCCGGGCTCGATCTTCCCCACCACCAGTTCCTCATAGATCACGCGGTGGACGATCTCGCGCTCCACGGCTTCGGGGATGAGCACCTCCAGCCCGTGCTTTTCCACCAGCCGCCCGCGATAGAACGCCTCTTCCATGGTGAATTTCGTGCCCAGCAGCCCGACCCTGCGCAGCCCCTGCGCTTGGATGGCCGCGGCAGTTGCGTCCGCGATGTGCAGCAGCGGGATGCGGATCGCCTGTTCGACCTCATCCGCCATTTTGTGCATTGTGTTGGTGCAGATGACCAGGAAGTCCGCGCCGCCGTCTTCCACATGGCGCGCGGCTTCGATCATGGCTTGCGTGGCCTCCTGCCAGCGTCCCTGGTGTTGCAGGGCTTCGATCTCTGCAAAGTCCACCGAGTACATCACGCACTTGGCCGAATGCAGTCCGCCCAGTTTTGCCTTTACCGTCTCGTTCACGATACGGTAGTACTCGATAGACGACTCCCAACTCATCCCGCCGATCATGCCAATCGTTTTCATGGATGCCTCCTAAGCAGGTCATGTTTCAAATGTACGGCATTTCGTACAAAAAGATCAAACTTTCCCGGTCCACTGCCGCCGGCTGCCAGCCGGGGAAATCCGCCGCCAAACTGACCACGCGCGCGCCGGGACGCAGTTCGCGCGCCAGTTTTTCCTCGAGACGGGCGGTCTGCGTCGAGGTCAGGTAGACGAAGACGACCTGCGCCGCCGACACGTCCGCGCGGTAGAAGTCCCCGCATCGTATCCTGACCCTGCGCCTGCTCCCGCTAAACAGGCATTTCAGCCGCCCCCACAGGCACTGCGCCGGGCCGGCCTCGATGCCCACCGCCTGCGCGCCGAACTCCTCCGCAGCCATCATCAAGACGCGACCGTCACCTGCCCCCAGGTCGTAGAGCGTTTCGCCCGGCTGCAACTTCGCCAGTTCCAGCGCCTTGCGGATGCGCTCCCTGCGCGCCGGAATCCAGGGAACGCCATGCCACGCAGGCACGAGCAGCCAGAGTCCGCTGCCCAGCAGGAAGAGCGCCGCAAAGACCAGGAAAACCAGTTGCGGTAGGGAGACGTCTTGCACGTCTCCCATCCATCGCACGTCTCCAAGCACTTGCACGTCTCACGCCTCCTGCAGGCGGGCGTCCCGCGCCAGCCTGCGCAGCGCCAGCAGCGCGAAGAGGTTGAAAGTCAGCGCCAGCAGCGCCACAGCGAAGAAACCGAATTTCCGGTAGATGAAGGCCGCCAGGAACGCGCCCAGCGCGCGTCCTAACGAATGGCCGGTCAGGTTGAAGGAGAGCATCGTGGCGCGCGCGCCCGGCATGACCTCTGTCATCAGCGGGATGTGGCTGACCATGATGAACTCGAACGTAATGTAGAACAGCGTCAAGCCCAACAGGGCGCCGGCCTGCGTCCGCCCGACGAAGGGCAGCAGCAGGCAGGCCAGCGCGTTGCCGGTCAGCCCGAAGGCCAGCGCGCGCGGCTTGCCCAGGCGGTCGGTCAGCAGCGCCACCAGTCCCTCCCCGCTCAATTCCGACAGGCCGATGATCGCCGAAGCGCCCGCCAGCGCAGCGATCTGCAGGCCGAACGAATCCTCCAGCCACACGCCGAAGATCAGGTTGACCAGTTCGTTAGCGGCGCTGGCCCACAGCGCCACCGAGATAGCCGCCAGCGCCGGGACGTTGCGCAATACAACCCCAAAGTTCGCCCAGGGACTGTTGGCGGGCGCATGGTTGGGGTCGCGGCGCGGCGTCATCCACCAAATGACTGCGAACATGCCTACGCCCAGCAGCGCCAGCAGCGGGAAGGGCGCCGACCAGCCGGAGCGCGCGATCAGGTAGCCCATGGCCGGCACGCCGACAATGAAGGCCAGCGACCAACTCACCTCGGTTACGGCCAGCGCCAGTCCGCGCCGCTGGTAGGGGATGCGGTCGCCGAAGTAGGCCTGCATGGACGGGTCGAACAGGTACTTGCCCAGCATCGCCAGGATGAGCGCCGCCGTCAGCGTCCACAGCGAGGGCATCACGGCGACCAGTCCCACCCCCAGGGTGAACAAGGCGGCCCCAGCCAGCATTCCGAAGCGCCGCCCGCGCTGATCGGCCACCGAAGAGACGAAGGGGACGAAAGCCCCGGCTACCGAGCGTCCTGTCAGCGCCAGCGACAGGGCAGTGATGTCCACGCCCAATCCGCGCGCAAAGACCGCCAGGAACGGGTAGACCATGCGATGCGCCGTGTTGAGAACGGTGCGCAGCGCCATGACGATGATGAGTTGGAAGCGGAGCGGCATATCTAGTCCGACTTGTCCGCTAAAAAGGCCCTCGCCAGGAAGTAAACCGCTCCCCAGGCCAGCGCGTTCAGGGCAAGGAAGAACAGGATGATGTTCCACCGCCCCGAACCGAAGATGGGCGAGGGCGGCGGGTGCATCACATACGAGGCCGTGGAAAAGACGACCCGCAGCATGATGAAGAAAGCCAGGTTCGCCAGCGAGGTGACCCATCCCTTGCCGACCAGCCACAGCCCGATCTGCAGCAGCGCGCCCACAATTGCAAAGGTCAGCGCCAGGCGGAAGCGCGGCTCGGCCAGGAACAATCCGTTCCAGTTGGCCTGCATGGCCCACAGCGAAAGCGGCAAGTAGGTCAGCCAGAAGAGGATCCCGGCCCGCCCCAGCGCCGCGGACCAGGCATGTAATCTATCCCGGCGCAGGGTGAAGCCGAGCAGGCCGGTCAGGGCGGCGGCGGCAAAGGCGGCTTCCGCGGCCAGCACCCAGGCGCCGTGCAGGTACACAATGCGCACGTTGGCGCCGAGCGATTGTTCCTCCGGCCCGAACGAGGCCAGGATGGCAATGACCGCCAGCGCGCCCAGGAAGAGCAAGGAGTAGGAAAGGCGTTTGGACATGCGGCGAATTGTACCCGATGTCCCGCTTTACGGCGCTTTGATGGAGAACTCCTGCCGGGCTGTCATCTCGTTGGGGCTGGTGACAGCCAGAACGATGAAGTAATTCCCGCAATCGGCGTGATACGCATCCGTAGTCAATTTTTGCGTGCCTGCTTCGGCAAACGTGAGCGTTTCATCGCCCGTGACGTTCTGCTTGTCGCCGCCCACCTCCCAATGATAGGTGACCGTCGTCGGCCCGTTGGCGGTGATCTTCCCGCTGAACGTGACCGGGTTCGGCCCGCCGCAGGCCGCAAAAGTGACGTTCGCCTCCACGTCCACCTCCGTGACCGAGGCGGTCGGCGGCTGGACGATCGGGATGATCGTCATATCCCCGGCCGTGTCCACCACGTCGAACGCCACCCAGCAGAAATCGCCTTCAGCGAGCGGGTCTTCGACGTACCACCAGGTCGTCTCCGAGACCCGGCCCACGATCTCGACCGTTGTCCCGGCCGGCACGGCGCTGACCGCTTCCCATTCCTTTCCCGGCCCGAAGCGGCAGTGGACGCCTTCGTCCTTCGGCCAGGCGACCGGCTTCTCTGGTGTCGGCGTGACCGTCGGCAGGAGCGTCTCGGTCGGCAGGGGCGTCTCGCTTGGGATCGCGAATGTGGGCAGCGGCGTGGGTTCGATCACCGGCGCGGGCGCTGGCAGGTAGTCGGGCAGGCTGCACGCCCAGGCCGCCAGGACGAGCGCGACAATCGCAAGGCTTCCTCTTTTGTTCATCATGCCTCCGGTTCGCCAAAGGATCATTTCAACATCGGCATCTTGATGCCATGCCGTTTGGCGGCTGCGATGGCGATCTCGTAGCCCGCGTCCGCGTGCCGGACCACGCCCATGCCCGGGTCGGTGGTCAGGACTCTTTCCAGCCTGCGGGCCGCTGCGGGCGTGCCGTCCGCCACGATGACCTGCCCGGCGTGCTGGCTGTAGCCCATGCCCACGCCGCCGCCGTGATGGAACGAGACCCAGGTCGCGCCGCCAACCGCATTGATGAGCGCGTTCAGGATGGCCCAGTCCGAGACCGCGTCCGTGCCGTCTTTCATGCCCTCGGTCTCGCGGTTGGGGCTGGCGACCGAGCCGGAGTCCAGGTGGTCGCGGCCAATGACGATGGGCGCTTTCAGCGTCCCGTTTGCCACCATCTCGTTGAACTTGAGTCCCGCCTTGGCACGCTCGCCGTATCCCAGCCAACAGATGCGGGCCGGCAATCCCTGGAACGGGACCTTTTCCCTGGCCATCGTCAACCAGCGGCGCAGGTGCGCGTCGTCGGGGAACAGTTCCAGGATGGCCGCGTCGGTGCGATAAATATCCTCCTCCTCGCCCGAAAGCGCCACCCAGCGGAAGGGACCTTTGCCCTCGCAGAACAGCGGGCGGATGTAAGCCGGGACGAAGCCGGGAAACTCGAAGGCCTCCGTCACGCCGTAGTCATAAGCCTGCTGGCGGATGTTATTGCCGTAGTCGAACACTTCCGCGCCAGCGCGCTGGAAATCGAGCATAGCCTGTACGTGCTTCGCCATCGAAGCGCGGGCCATTTTCTTGTAACGCTCGGGGTCGGACTTCCGCAATTCGTCCGCGGCGGCGACCGAAAGTCCAGAAGGAACGTACATCAGCGCCTCGTGCGCCGAGGTCTGGTCGGTCACCACGTCAGGCGTGACGCCGCGCGCGACCAGTTCCGCGTAGATGTCGGCGGCGTTGCCGATCAAGCCGATGGACTTGGGGACTTGCTGCGCCACTGCCTCTTCCACCAGCGTCATGGCCTCTTCGAGCGTGTCCACCACCGTGTCCACATACCCGATGGCGCGGCGGCGCTCGGCGCGTTCGGGGTCCACCTCCACGATCAGGCCGACGCCCTCGTTCATGGTGATGGCCAGCGGCTGCGCGCCGCCCATGCCGCCCAGCCCGGCGGTGAGGCAGAACTTGCCCTTGAGCGAGTCCCAGCCCTTGAGTTTCGCCAGCGCGCCGAAGGTTTCGTAGGTGCCTTGCAGGATGCCCTGCGTGCCGATGTAGATCCACGAACCGGCCGTCATCTGCCCGTACATGATCAGCCCCTTCTTTGCCAGTTCGTCGAAATGCTCCCAGGTGGCCCAGTGCGGCACCAGGTTGGAGTTGGCGATCAGCACCCTGGGCGCGTCCGTGTGGGACTTGAAGACGGCGACCGGCTTGCCGGATTGGACCAGCAGGGTCTCGTCTTCTTCGAGGACTTTCAGGCTCTCCAGGATGGCGTCGAACGCCTCCCACGACCGGGCGGCCTGCCCACGCCCCCCGTACACGACCAACGCTTCGGGCTTCTCTGCCACCTGCGGGTCGAGGTTGTTCTGGATCATGCGATAAGCGGCCTCGGTCAGCCAGGATTTGCAGGTCAATTGTGTACCGCGCGGGGCGCGGACGACTCGTGATGCGGACATGCTTCGTCTCCTTTGGTATCAAAAATTCCTCCCTGCTATTATACGCCGGGAGGAATGATAACAGAACGTCCCGAAGGTTGAATGGAAGCAAAATCCCCATCACGACAACCTTCGGGACGGTTGATTTCAAATGGAAAGTTACGGCGTAAAGAACACCAGTCCCGCCAGTACCTGGTCGAATTGCGACGTCATGACTGCCCGCAGTTCGTCCAGTGCCTCGAGTTTGAGGGATGTGACTTTCCCGTTGGCCTGGAAAAGGATGAACTTTTCATATACCCGGACTTCCTGGCCTGTCGAAAAACTCACTCCCGTATAGGAAGTTTCGACGATCACGGCTGGAATGCCGGCCGTGATCTCTCCCTTGTTCTGTGAGATCACATCCACGTCCTTGAAGATGGTGCGGTGATGTTCAAGTTGTATCCCGACCCCCTCATCCAACGTATAGGGATGTCCGGTTTGCAAAATGATATTACAGGAGGCCACATTCTGCAAATGTCCGTCTTGCGTATCCAGGGCGATCAGGCGCACGACGTTCGGGTCCTGGCCGCTGAAGTTGGTCAGGATGTTGGTAAACCCCAGGCGCTGGGAGGTTTCGTCTGCCCAGGCGCTGTAATATTCCTGCTCGCCGATCCGCAGCGCCATCCAGCCGGGGGGAAGGAGCATCTCGATGCCGGTCACCGCGTCCGCGAAATAAGTGCTGCCGTCGGGCTGCACTTCCAGGACCGACCCCGATACGGGACGGGTCGGCGTGGCGTATGGCGTCTCGGTGGGGGTGACGAGCAACCCCGCCGCCCGCGCCGTCTGGGTCATCAGGACGGAGGCCGTGCCGGCCACCAGGGTCGAAAGCCTGTTCGGGTCCGTGGTCGGGACCGGTTGCGGCGCAACCATAGGAGGCACTGCGCAGGAAAGGATCAGGAAGATGCCGGTGATGCTTGCAAAAAGGATGTTTTTTCGAGACATTTTGGCTCCCTCGATCTATCTAGAAAAATTTCCTCCTGGAATTGCCAGGAGGAAACTGGGACACCTTTATACGATTATGCAGCGGCGCTTTGTTTCAGCAATTGGGCGAAGTTGGTACCTTTCAGGCGCGTCACCAGTTCGTTCTGCGCCTCGCACCAGACCGGCTTGAGCGGGCAGTTCTCATCGAATGTGCAGGTAGCGCTATCGCCCACGCATTCGTTGAGCATGATCGGCCCGTCAATCGCCTCGATGACTTCCAACAGGGTAATATCTCCCGGCTCACGCGCCAACGTGACGCCGCCGCGCGCCCCGCGCGACGTATGCAACAACCCGGCAATCGAAAGCTGCGAAATGATCTTGGCCAGGAAGGAGGGCGGGATGCGCTGTTCCTGGGCAATCGTGCTGGTGGCGGCGCGCTGTTCGGATTTCATGCGCGCAAGATACAACACAGCACGGACGGCATAATCGGCTTGGCGGGTGATTTGCATGACGGCCTCTCTTACAATGCAGGTAATTTTTATCGGTTATAGTGATTTTATTGTGACATCCCAAACAATACAAGTGATGGAGGTCATGGATGAAATATGACCTTTTACTCCGATTTCGAGGCAGGAAAAGAGACCGTCGTTACGGATTCAGGTCATACAGGTAGGCGTTCCCGCTCGACCCATCGAAACTGTCCAGCATCACGCCGAACTGGTTGATGTATTCCAGGTAGAACGCCTGCTGGTCGCTGTCACAACCCGGGCAGTCCACGATCTCGGCAAACAGGAACCAGACCCTGTCTCTTCCCCACAGCGCCTTCACATCATCTTGAAATCCCTGGAGCGCGAGTTTTTTCCTGGGTGTGTCGAAACCGATGATCACTTCACCGGTATCCAGGCCATAGAAGGGAGCGTAATAACGGAACACGGGGTCGGCGGCGTGGAGCACGTAGAGGGTATCGCCCTCCACCCTGTTTGTTGCAATGTATTGCAGGGCAGGCCTGACATCGTCCTCGCCGGGATTGGCAGCCACGCTGAACGTATAAGGCGCAATCATCCAAAAGGCTGCCAGCGCCAGCGCGCTGCACACAGCCAGCGCCAGCGCGCGGTTCAGTTTTGCAGCCAGCCAGTACAGGCCCTGCAACCCGGCCGCCATCAGGAAGAACGCGAAAGGGGTCAGGAATAGCATGAACCGGTATTGCAGCGGATAGCGCTGCAAGGCAGAGGCGACCAGGGCCATCACGAACGGCGAGATGACCACCAACGCCATATTGCGGTTCCTGAACAGCAGGAATATTGCGCCGATCCCGGCCAGGGTAAGCAGGATAGCAGACATGGCCCAGTCGGTGCGGTGCAGGCAGATGAACAAAAAGGAATGGTAGGTCTTCAGGAACCAGCCGGGATTGTCCCAGGGCGGGAGGGGCATGTAGGCCTTGCGCCAGTATTCGATCAGGTACTCATCCGCAACGATATGCCGCAGGGAGACGAGATACTCCAGCCCGAAGGACGCCAGCCACGCCAGTCCCATGCCCACCAGCCAGGACAACGGCGCGCGTCCCTTGCGGGTCAGCGTGTCGAGCAGCAGCGCCAGGCCGACGCCCGCCAAGATGAACACGGACGGATGCGAGACCCAGATGAGGATTGTTCCTGCTATGCCAAGCCAGAAGAAGTCCCTGCCCTGCGCTTCTTTCCGCAGACAACGGCCTGCCAGGTAGACCAACAACACCGCCGCCATCACGTCGCTGGAATACTGCTTGAGTTCGGAGGAATAGTAGACCAGCCAGGTACTGACGGCGAACAGCGCCAGCGCGAGCAGTCCCGTCCATCCGAAATGCTCCCGCGCGATGCGGTAGACCAACCAGGTCGCCAGGATACCGGCCAACAGCGGGAAGAGGCGCATGACGTAATCGTAGTTCCCCAGAGTCACGACGAAGAACTTCTCGATGAACAGGAAACCGATGGGCGCGGCCTGGTGGTAGTCCAGCAGTCCGGTCAGTTCCGCGAAGGAGCGGTTTGCCAGGTTGAAAGCCAGGCTGGCCTCATCCGCCCACAGCGAGCGGTTGACGGTGTACTGCCGCAGGCGCAGGATAATGCCCATTAGCGCAAGCAGCCACCAGGCCAGGTCAGAGGCGAGTCCGTCCTTGATACGATTCCAGATGCGATTCATTCCTCTCCAAACGTGACAGGCTCTACGGGCGCAGGTCATAAAGATAGGCGTTTGCGCCCGAAGCGCCGAAACTGTCCAGCATCGTCCCGAACTGGTCGAGATAGTCCACGTAAAAGGCCTGCATGTTGCCCTCGCAGCCGCCGCAGTCCACGATGTCGGAGAAGAGGAACCAGACCCGCCCCGTTCCGCGCAATGATTCGACGTCCTCGTAGAAGCGCTTCAACGCCACTTTCCGCCGGGTGGTGTCGAAGCCGATGATGTTGTTCCCGGCCTCCAGGCCATAGAAGGGAGCGTAGTAGTTGAAGGCCGGGTCGGCGCCGTGGAACACGTAGACGGTATCGTCGGGCTGCTTGTTCTCGGCCAGGTATGCCAGCACGGGTTTGATGTCCGAGGCTTTTACCGGCTCGAGGAAACTGCCGAAGGTCAGGGGCGCGACCAGCCCGAACATGACCGCTACCGGCAGCCCGCAAGCGACCAGCGCCAGGGCGTGGTTCCATTTTGCGACGATTTGGTAGATGCGCCCCAGGCCCTCGGCCATCAGGAACAAGGCCAGCGGCGCCAGGAAAAGGATGAACCTTTGCATGAGCGGGTATTTCTGCAAGGCCGAGGCCGCCAGGGTGACGAGGAAGGGCAGGGTCAGGATGAGCGCCAGGCTGCGCTGCCTGGCCCACAGCGACAGGGCGCCAACAGGGGCCAGGACCAGGAAAATGGCCGACATGGCCCAATGGGTATGCAGGCTGATGTACAGAAAGGAGGTGTAGATTTTGACGAACCAGCCCGGCTCGCTCCAGGGCGGTATGGGCATGTAGGCTTTGCGCCAGTATTCGATCAGGTAGCCGTCGGCGACGATGTGCCGCAGGGAGACGAGATACTCCAGCCCGAAGGAGACCAGCCAGGCCAGCCCCATGCCCGCCAGCCAGGACAGCGGCGCGCGTCCCTTGCGGGTCAGCGTATCGAGCAGCAACGCCAAGCCAACGCCCGCCAACACGAACACAGACGGATGCGAGACCCAGATGAGGAACACGCCCGCCGCGCCCAGCCAGGAGAAGTCCCGGCCGCGCGCTTCTTCCCGCAGACAGCGGCCTGCCAGGTAGACCAGCAACACGGCCGCCATCACGTCGCTGGAATACTGCTTGAGTTCCGAAGCGTAGTAGACCAGGAAGTATCCTATTGCGAACATCGCCAGCGCAAGCAGTCCCGCCCATCCGAAATGCTCCCGCGCGACGCGGTAGACCAGGACGGTCGCCAGGATGCCGGAAAGCAGCGGGAAGAGGCGCATGACGTAGTCGTGGTTCCCCAACGTCACGACGAAGAACTTCTCGATGAACAGGAAGCCGATGGGGGCAGCCTGGTGGTAGTCCAGCAATCCGGTCAGTTCCACAAAGGAACGGTTAGCCAGGTTGTAGGCCAGGCTGGCCTCGTCGGCCCACAGCGAGCGGTTGGCGGCGTACTGCCGCAGGCGCAGGAGGACGCCCGTCAGCGCCAGCAGCCACCAGATCAGATTAGAGGCGAGTTGGTCTTTTACGCGATTCCAGACGCGGGTCATGCGTCTCCTCGATAAAAACAGGGTTGCCTTTGGGAAAGGCGCAGGTACATTTTATCCGATTATTGGAATCGAAAATGGGCGGCCTCGCGCACACCGCCCATAACTCGCAGAGACGGATCCCCTTTACCCGATCACCCCCAACTGCCTGCCCACCTTCGCGAACGCTTCCAGCCCGGCGTCCAGGTCGTCCTTCGAGTGCGCAGCGGAGATCATCACGCGGATGCGCGCCTTGCCCTGCGGCACGGTCGGGAAGCCGATGGCCATGCCGAACACGCCAGCCGCATACAGTTCGCGGCTGAACTGCTGCGCCAGCGGCGCTTCGCCCAGCATGACCGGCGTGATGGGCGTCTCGCTCACGCCAGTGTCGAAGCCCAGGCGCTTCATCTCGGCCTTGAAATAGCGGGCATTCTCCCACAGTTTGTCCACCAGTTCGGTGGATTCCTCCAGCAGGGACACGGCAGCCAGGCAGGCGGCGGTATCCGGGACGGTCATGGCCGACGAGAACAGGAAGGGCCGCCCGCGCTGGCGCAGCCACTCCACGATGACCTTGTCGCCGGCCACCACGCCGCCCATCACGCCGAAGGCCTTCGACATGGTGCCGACCTCCACGTCCACTTTGCCGTGCAAGCCGAAGTGGTCCACGATGCCGCGCCCGCCCTTGCCGATCACGCCCTCGCCGTGCGCGTCGTCCACCATCAGCAGGATGTCGTACTTCTTCGCCACTTCGTAGACCTTGTCCAGCGGCGCAATGTCGCCGTCCATGCTGAACACGCCGTCGGTCACGGCCAGCGCGCGGCGGAACTGGCCCAGGTTGGCCTTGATCTGCTCCTCCAGCGATTCCGGGCTGTTGTGTTCGTAAGCGATGATCTTGGCGCCCGAAAGACGGCAGCCGTCGATGATGGAAGCGTGGTTCAGGCGGTCGGAGAAGATGACATCCTCCTTGCCCACCAGCGCCGGGATGGTGGCCAGGTTGGCGGTGAAGCCGCTCTGGAACGTAATGGCCGCTTCCACACCCTTGAAAGCGGCTATGCGTTTTTCCAATTCGAGATGCAGGTCCATCGTCCCCGCAATCGAGCGCACCGCGCCCGGTCCCACCCCGTGCGTCCCGGTCGCGCGGCGGGCCGCCTCCACGATCTTCGGGTGGTTGGCCAGCCCCAGGTAATTGTTCGAGCAGAAGTTGAGCACCCTCTTCCCGTCCACCACCAGCCAGGCCCCCTGCGGCGACGAGAGCGTGCGGATGGTGTTGTATAGCCCCGCCTCTTTCAAGTTGTCGATCTCTTGCTGGATCCATTCGATTTTGGACATCTGTTTCTCCTCATCAGAATTTGGCATCTCGATTATAGCAATTTTCCGACGCTTCGATAAACGCAGCGCAAGTTCCGACAAAAAGGCGACCCTCACCAATTTGGGATGACAGTCGCCCTATTTTTCTTCTTCCGCCAAAAGGCCCAATTCCGCCAGCGCCGCCAACACTTTGGACTGCGCGCCGTCCTTGACGATGACCGCCGTCGGCCCCAGCATTTCGCCCAGGAAGCGCCCCGCCCTGGACTTGCGCATCTCTTCCAGGACCTCGGGCCTGCTGACCCTTAAAATGACCTGGCTCTGCACCCGCGCCTCGGTCCCGTTCACTTCCCAGCGTTTGAGCGCCCCCGCCAAAATGGGCGGGACGCCGCCCGCGGCGTGCTTCGCCAGCAGCGAAAGCAGGTGCTCCACTTTCAGTCCCTGGCGGGCGGCGCGTTCCAGCGAGGCCGGCGAGACGCGGTACGAGTAAGCCTCCGCTTTGGGCGCCTCCCACTCGCAGAAACGCGCGACCTGGTAGCGCACCGCGCGCGGGGCCGTCCGCTCGACCAGGATGCGCCCGTTGGAAGCCACCGTGATCTTCCCTTTTTCCTCCTTCTTTGCCTCCAAAGCGACAAACCGAAAAGCAGTGACCTCCCCGCCCTGTTCCGCCGCTGCCAGTTCCACCCGCCCCAGCCAGAAGAGCGGCCCGGTAATCAAGTAGCGGACGAGCGCGCCGTCCACCTGCTCCCACCAGGCAAAGCCGCGCAGGTAGGTCCCGTCTGCTGTGCGCTTGATGAACCACGAGTCGTAGTCGCCGGCCGGGCGCTGGAAATCGGGATACCTGGCCTTCACGTCGCGCAGGAAGGCCGCCAGGCTCCACCATTTCCCGCCCGGGATGGCCTCCAGCAGGTCGAGCAGGAAGGCGCGCGTCACTTGCGGCTGGTTCTTCCATTCACCCTCGCAGGCCAGCCCGGGCAGTTGGCGCAGTTCGTCGAAGGTCTCGCTTTCCTTCCAGGCTTGCGCCAGCATCCCCAGCGCTTCGGCGCGCGGCGCTTCAAGGAAGGCTTTGACAGCCTCGGGCTTGGGACCCGCTTTCAGGATGATCTTGGCCGCGCGCAGGAAGCCCTCCAGAACAGGCTGCGGGACGTCCGTTTCGGGCGGCGCGATCCCCATGCGCAGGGCGGCCAGCAGGGTGGTTGCATCGTCAAGCAGGCTGCCGCTGGCCGGGAGGGGATGCACCTTTTCGCCGGGCGAGGCCGGGCGGCCCAGGACATCGGTCTTTCCAGGGGAGGTCGCTTCCTTGCTTTGGATCAATGCCAACAAGTCTTCGGGAATATAGGCAAATTCGAGCGCGCCGCCGGGCGCGTCGAAAAAGGCCTTCGCCAGCAGGGCGCGGTAGTAGAGCGCTTCGGCGGGCGAGGCGGGCTGGAAGTGCGGCCCTTCGCGGTCACGCTTGCCGGGGCCCATCTCGCGGATGTCGCCGAAGCGGCGGGCAAATTCCGGCCAGGGGATGCGTCCCTGGTTGGCAACCAGCGCGGCCAGGGCGTCCCTGGCGTCAGCGGGGAGAACGTCGAGGGTCTCGGCCAGCAGGCCCGGGTCCAGGAGCGAGGCGGCCAGTTCGGCGGCGGCGGACTCGGCGTCCCTGGCCTCCAGTTCAAGGCTCCACAGTCCTGCTGCGATGCGCAGGTGTCCCAGGTCATGGCGTTGGAGGGATTGGAGCAGGTTGGGCATCGCCTTTATTTTAACAAAAAATGCCGCGCACTTCGGAAGTGCGCGGCGTTTTCATCTGTCAATTGTTTCTCGGCCGCTTGATGAGGAATACCAGCAGGAAAAAGGCGGTAGCCGTTAGTACTATGGCCGCGCCGGAGGCGATGCTCAGGTAATACGACAGGTACAGCCCCACCACGCCGGAAAGCGAGGCGATGAGCGCCGCCAGCGCCATCATGACCGGCAGGCGGTGCGTGAGCAGGTAGGCCGTAGCGGCCGGCGTGACCAGCATGGCGACCATCAGCGCCACGCCCACCGTTTGCAGCGAGACGGCAATCGTCACGGCGATGAGCGCCAGCAGCAGGTTGTTGAGCAGGCCGACCGGCAAGCGCATGGTGGCGGCCAGGATGGGGTCGAAGGACAGGGTCAGGAATTCTTTGTAGAACGCGGCGATGACCAGGAGGACGATCCCGCTGAAGACCAGGATCAGCCACAGGCTTTGGGTCGAGACGCCCAGCACGTCCCCGAACAGGAAGTGGCTCAAGTCCACCGCGTAACTGCGGACGGTGGAGATGAGCGCGATCCCCAGGGCGAACATGCCCGCGAAGATGACGCCGATGGCCGTATCTTCCTTGACCTGGGCCTGCTTGCTGACCGCCCCGATGCCCAGCGCGGCGATGACGGCCGTGCCGAGCGCCCACCAGAAGAGCGAGTCGCGCGCGCCGCCGCTGACCAGGTAGCCAAGCGCCACGCCCGGCAGGATGGTATGCGCCAGCGCGTCGCCGAAGAAGGCCATGCCGCGCAGCACGACGTACGCGCCGACCACCGCGCACACGACGCCGACCAGCACGGCGGCGGCCAGCCCGCGCTGCATGAAGGCGTAGGAGAGGGGTTCCAGTAACCAACTAATGAAGATGGACATGCTCCTCCCCTTCGCCGCAACAGGAATCATCCAGCGCCATAGGTTCGCCGCTGGCTGTTTTGTGCAATCGCCCGCCGTAAGCGCGCAGCAGTTTTTCAGGTTGCAGCACTTCGCCTGGACCGCCGAAACCGATCAACTGGTGGTTGAGCAGCATGATGCGGTCGAAATACTGCGCGGCCTGCTCCAGGTCGTGGGTGGCGACCATGACCGTGACCTTCTGGCGCTGCAATTCATCCAGCAAGGACAGGATGGCTGCCTGCGAGGGCGCGTCCAGGCCGGTGAGCGGCTCGTCCATCAGCATCAGTTCGGCTTCCTGCGCCAGGGCGCGGGCGATGAACATGCGCTGCTGCTGCCCGCCGGAGAGTTGGCTGATCTGGCGTTTCGACAGGTCTTCCATGTTCACCGTCCGCAAGGCGCGCCGGACGTGTTCCCAATCGCGTTTCTTCGGCCAGCCCAACAATCCCAATTTGGCGATGCGCCCCATCATGACCACGTCGGCTACGCTGACCGGGAACTTCCAGTCCACCTGGCTGCGCTGCGGCACGTAGGCGATGCACACGTGTCCGCGCGGCCCGGAGCCATAGATGGCGACTTCGCCGCTGGAAGGCTGCAAGACGCCCGCCACCACCTTGAAGAGCGTGCTCTTGCCCGCGCCGTTGGGGCCGACCACCGCTACGCGTTCCCCGGCGTGCAGGTGGAAAGTGATATTTTCCAGCGCAAAATGGCCGTTGTAACGCACATCCAGGCGATGCACGTCGAGGATGGGCTGGTCATCGAGATGATGGGAGTGAGGGTACATGTAAATTCCTGCTCCCTCCCTGCGCCCCTCTCCCTGAGGGAGAGGGGATGGGGGTGAGGGCTAAATCACTTCAACGCTTCTACGATCGCATCGACATTATAGCGCATGAACTTGATGTATGAATCCGCTTCGCCGCCGGGTTCGGACAGGGAACCGGTGTAGACATGCACCAACTTCACGCCGGTATCCTGCGCCACCTGTTCGGCCAGTTCGGGGTTGACGGTCTTGCCAACGAACACGGCCGGGACGCCCTGCTCCTTGATCTTGTCTTCCAGCGCGGCCAATTCCTGAGCAGAAGGCGCAGCGTTGGTGCTGAACGACCCGACCAACGCGCCGATCTGCTCCAGGCCATATTCGTCCGCGAAATAGCCAAAGGCGCGGTGGTCGGTCACCAGTTTGCGGCGCTCGGCAGGGACCTGCTCCACCTGCGCGCGGATCCAGCCGTCCAGTTCTGTGAGCGAGGCGATGTAGGCATCCACGTTGGCCTGGTAGGTTTGTGCGTTGGCAGGATCGGCCTCGGCCAGCGCGGCGGCGATGTTCTGCGCCCAGACGATGACATTGTTCGGGTCGGTCCAGGTGTGCGGGTCGCCGCCCTCGTGATGGTGATGCTCTTCCCCTTCGCTCTCCTCGCCTTCATGTTCTTCCCCCTCGTGTTCCTCGCCCTCGAAGGCCAGAACTTCGATCCCTTCAGAAGCGTGAATGATAGTTCCGGTCACGTTGGCTTCCAGCGCCGGTTCGAGCGCTTCTTCCAAATCCATGCCGTTGAGGACCACCACCCGGGCTTCGCTCAGGGCGGCAATATCCTGCGGGCGCGGCTCGAAGGTGTGCGGATCCGCGCCGGGCGGGAAGAGGACGGTCAGTTCGATCAGGTCGCCGCCCACCTGCGCGACCACGTCGCCGACGATGGTGGTGGAAGCGACCACTTTGAGGCCGCTGCCCTCAGCCGGAGCGCCCCCGCCGCAGGCTGCCAGCAGCAGACCCAGGAAAAGCATAACAGGGAGTAACTTACGAGTGAACATTTTTCTCTCCTTTTGAAAATGAAAATCGTTTTCAATAAAAACGGGCGCAAGAAAACCGGACTCCAACCGCTTCGGACTCCGGTTCGGCTTGCCCGCGCCTGTGAGGCGCTACCCGTCGAATTGACTGTGGTAGAGGACCGAAACGAACGCCAGCGCCGCCAGGACAACCCCGCTCCAGGCCAAGGCTGGGACCTGCCGCTTGGGTTCCTGCCCGCGCTCTTCGGCCTCACGCCGCTCCTGGTTTTGCTTTGCCTGGAGATTGGCCCCGACCGCTATCGTGGCCGGCATGGCTGCACAGAACATACACATGGTTGACTCCTCTTTGTCAGTTTTTGCTGCATTCCGAACACAGGCCGAACAATTGCAGCCAATGTTCAGTGACCGTGAACCCGTGTTCCCCGGCCACGCGCTCGAAAAAGGCTTCCAGGTTATCGCCTTCGAAGTACACCGCCCGGCCGCATTTCTGGCAGATGATCAGGTGCTGGTGGCCGTCGGCGTGCGGCAGGTAGGCGTTACAGCCGTCGTGCTGGTGCACGCGCTGGATGAGATGCAGTTCTTCCAGTTTTTCCAGCGTGCGATAGACCGACACCAACCCCAAGCCAGGGCAGGCAGCCCTGGCCTGCTCGTACACCTCCAGCGGGTTGAGCGCGGATCGCGTCTGCGCCACCGTCTCTACCACCGCCTTGCGGGCGTTGGTCAGCCGGTAGCCGTTGGATTGCAGTTGGGTGAGCCAGGCGGATACGGTCATGTCGCTTACTGAAAATCATTTTCAATTATATGGAATAAGACGGACTTGTCAAGTCTTTTCTACTTGTCCAACAAGTACGTATCGAAAAACTCGATCACCCGCCGGGTATATCGCTCGCGATAGTATGCAACCATGTTCAGGTGCGGGACGCCTGGCTCTGTCCACAGTTGGCGCGGCTCGCCGGCGGCGTCGTACAGGCGTTGGGCGGAATCGGGCGGCGCCATCCTGTCGCCCAAGCCCTGGATGAGGAAGGCCGGGCGCGGGCTGATGCGGGAGATGTCGTCGAGCGGACGAACCATGTCGAGACGGAGGCCGGTCTCTCGTTCGGCAAAGAAGCGGATGAGGGGATTCAGCAGCGGGTACGGGACGCGCCAGTCCAGTTCGTCTTCCAGCGATGGGAAGGGACTGTCGGCTACCAGCGCTTCGATCTCGGGGCGCTGCGCCGCCGCGCGGATCATCGTCACAGCCCCCATGGAGCCGCCCCAGCCGCCGATATGCTCCACGCCGGGCTGCGCCAGGGCGAAGTCGAGCGCGGCCTCCACGTCCAGCGTCTCGTAATAGCCGAGCGTGGACAGGTCCCCCTGGCTGGCGCCGTGCGCGCGGAAGTCCCAGGCCAGCGCGCCGTAGCCGTGTTCCGCGAACAGGGCGTAGAAGGTTTCGGAGCGCCGGTCGCCGTAGCCGTGCGCCACTAGGATGAGCGCTCCGTTTTGGGGCGGCGTGTACCAGGCTGCCAGGCGCAGGCCGTCGGTGGTGAACAGTTCCACGTCTTGCCAGGCGAGGCCGCGCTGCGCCAGTTCCTCTCCGCTGGGAGCGGGTTGCCGCGGCGGATGCAGGTAGTTGTAAGCCTGCCGGTGCGAAAACCACACCGACCCGCCCAACCCAAACAGCAGCAGCGCCGCCAGCGCCGCGCCGAGCAGGTTGAACCAGTAGCGCGGGGTGGTCTTTTTCACTATGCAAAACTATCTTCAGAAGATTCTATTCCAACACGAAATTATCGATCAGGCGCGTCTTACCGACGAAGACGGCCAGCGAGAGCAAGGCCTTGCCGCTGACCGTTTCCAGTTCCTGCAAGGTGTCATAGTCTGCGCAGGAAACGTACTGCACCTGGGCGCGCGGTTCGCCAGCCAGCACATCTTGTACAACCTGGCGCAAGGTTTCCGCCCGTCGCTCCCCATTTTCATAGGCCGCCTGGGCGGCGCCCAGGGCGCGGAACAGCACGGTGGCGGCCTGGCGCTCTTCCGGGCTGAGATACGCATTGCGGCTCGACATGGCCAGCCCGTCCGCTTCGCGCACCGTCGGGCAAACAATGATCTCGATGGGGAAGTTCAGGTCCAGCGCCATGCGGCGGATGACGGCCGCCTGCTGGGCGTCCTTCTGCCCGAAATAAGCCCTGGCCGGTTGGACGCCGTTGAACAATTTTGCGACCACGGTCGTCACGCCGCGGAAATGACCGGGACGATGCGCCCCTTCGAGCGGATCGGCCAGCGCTTCTACCTGGACCCAGGTCTGGTAGCCGTTTGGATACATGTCCTCGGCTGCGGGCGTCCACACCAGGTCCACGCCCAGCGGTTCCAGCAGGCGCAGGTCGCGTTCCAGGTCGCGCGGGTAACGGGACAGGTCTTCGGCCGGCCCGAACTGCGCCGGGTTGACGAAGATGCTGACGGCCACGCTGGCGCATTCCTGCGCGGCGCGGCGGGCTAACGACAGGTGTCCCTCGTGCAGGGCGCCCATGGTCGGCACCAACCCGACCGGCTCGTCCAGGATGGCGCGGGCGGAGCGTAATTCTTCCAGCGAAGAAACGATCATCATATTGGAGTTCATGTGTCCAAATTCCTGGTTGACATTTAGAAAATCTGTGCTACACTGAGTTTACTATATTTTTCCTGCCAAAGGAAAGGAGCATAGCATGGCTTTTGCATATAAAAACTCGAAAGGTCAAACCTACTATCTTCACGCCAAATCTGTCCAACGGGCGGGCGGGAAGGAAAGCAAGTTGTTCTTCTTTGCCCGTGAGATCAAAGGCGGCGCGCTGGAGGCCGTCCCTGCAGGTTACCAGGTGGTCGAGATGAAAACCGGCCTGCCGGCCTTGAAGAAAACATAATCCCTATTTTACCGGCAAATGAAACACAGACGCCCAATCGCAGCAGGATTGGGCGTTTGTATTTATTGTTAGCGCGCCAAAGCGCTGGGATAGTCATGCAGCCACCGGAACAGCCAGAGGCAAGACTGGATGTTTCTGCCAGTACAAATCCCAACCGCCATTGAGCAACAAAGTTCGCAGGGCAGCCAGAGCGTCACTGGTCTGCCCGCTCCAGTGCATACCTTGATATTCCTCGCCAGTTCCTTGACCTGAACCGGGTGTTGGTTCGAATAGCGCAAACGCAAGCGGGTGGAACGACGACCACGCCCCTTCCATTGGGGAACATACACTTTGGGTTGGGTGCGCCAGATCGGGTCGTACTCTTGATCTCGGTGAAATACCACTTCCCCAAGTCGGCCACTCCGTCCCGAAAAGCGGGCGAATCCCCGTACAATTCGTCCGCCGCCACCCAGGAAAAGGGCAAAGTACCTCGTTTTTTGGCTTTTTGCAGCAATTCCAGCCCGATTTCCGGCTTGGTCTTGTATTCCAAGTCTTCTGGAACGCCGCACGCCTTGCGTCGCTCGGCATGGTCCACCTCACCTGTGCCTGCGGCACCCTGGACTGGCCGCCAGGGCAGGCTGGCGCAGGCAAATCACTCATCGGGCATGAACAATTGGCCCTCGACCAAACTGTAGCCTTTGCGGCTGGCATACCCCAAGTACACGCCCACCTGCCCGTTTGCCACCTTGCCTACCGATCCGCAATATTGCCGCGCCACGCCCACCGAACCATCGCCCTGTTTCACTACGCTCGATTCGTCAATCAGCGCCACCCCGTCCTCTTCACCCAGCGTTTCACCCATCAGTTGTTGATGAATGCCAATCACAGGCTCTGCTTCCCACGGGCTTTGCCCCACAAAGTATTGCTGACTTCGCACCTTCTCTCCCAAACCCAGCGCCATCTGTTCAACGTTCTTGCGCGTGGCATTGCCCAGCAAGCCGTGTTCATAGACTTTGCTTCGCTTCAAGTGTTCCACGCGCTGAAAGGCAGGTTCAAACCGTTCCATGTATTTCGTCATTTCGTCCAAAAATCGCTCAACATCTTCCTGTCTCAAATTGCATTCGGGCGCTGGACAGGTTTCGACAGGGTTTCGATCAACTCGACCCGGCGGCTCAACCCAACGAGTCTGGGTTACAATTTCCGCAGGCATGGTATTCGTCTCCTTCCCACTTGGCCGTGGTTGGAGAAAGATACCATGCCTTCCTACTCCCTGACTACTCAACCTGCCCGCTCGCGACTTTGCGCTGTAATATTAGAAAAAACCTTCCAAATCGACACATAGGGGACTCGGGCCTTGAAACCTGTTTCTGCACTTAAATCTCCGCTAGGATCTTGGGACGGTATTGTAGTGCCTCAGCCAGGTGCACGGACCGGATAACGTCACTCCCCGCCAAATCCACAATTGTCCGCGCTAACTTCAACACCCGGTGATACCCCCGCGCGGAAAGGTTCAACTGGCTCATCGCCGCACGCACCAGGTTGTCTCCCGCTTCATCCAATTTACAGAACTTTCTGACTCCCGCCACGCGCATGTCGGAGTTGCAAGTAATGGTGGATTGCAAAGTCCCCTGACTTGCTCAAGACAACGCTTCGGACTCCGAAACGCACGCGCTACCGTTCTCTCGCCGCCCGGCCCCGCTCCCGTATCGACACCGATGTTTCCCCCAGGCGGTCACTGCTCGACTTCTCGTAGTCCACCGCGGCACTTCGATCCCGCTACAACCAGGCGGGACTTTCCGGTCGAGCATGGGACCGGAGATGCGTTTCTGGTATTCATCACTGTCGAGTGAGGTTTTTGCATCATCAAAACAATCGTACAGTCACCAAGGATATCTACTCTCATGTGACTATTGTTCGTAAGCCCCAATGTCGGGGGCGGTATCCCGCGGGCGAGCGGTGAAATCATCAGCGGGCGCGCCGTCAGCGGTTCCGGCGTCGATCGCCGGACTACCCGCTTGCAGGTGAGCATCGAAACTATCTATGGACGGGTCTACCAAGCCAGCCAAGATGTCGCAGAGATTATGCGAGCCAGGGCAAGGAGTCACATTGCCAAAGCGCACGCCACTGATGAGCGAATAATCCACGACAAATGGATTGGCTGGCATTGGCGGTGAGGACTCGTCGTCGTACCAGGCGAAGCAGGTGTCATCACCCGGCGAGAAAAAGATCTCCTGACCTTGGAAGAGGCTGTTACGCATCAGTACCTTCTCACTGCCGTTGCAGGTCTGGTTGAGGGCGCACTCGGCAATCGCCAGGCAGCCTCCCTCGCCAGTGACGGTAGAGTTGATCACCCTGGCCTGACCGCCGGGATTCAGGGCAAAGACCAGCGCATCGCCGCCAGCGCGACAGTCATCGTCGTTGTTCCAATAGGGCATGTCATGGAAAAAGCCACAATTACTGACGATGATGCTGTTCTCGATAGTAACCGTTCCTGTAGTCTTGATCTGATTGCCGTCGTTGGCGTGGGGCCAACGG
>JBMOMP010000020.1:0-21599 GCA_049323115.1 Chloroflexota bacterium | reverse complement strand
TGCCGTAGTTCTTTGACTGGATCGTCCGTCTCAGGCGCCCAATGCCCGGTCGGGTCGGCATAGCGCAAGGGATTGTTTCGCACATACGAGAAACGGTTCAGGTTCTGCGGATTCCCCGCGCCCGGCACGAGCGTATCCGGCTGGGAGAAGCGTCCCAGGGCAGGCAGGTAGAAGCGGGCATCGTAGTCCATCAAGCCCGCCTCCGGCAGATTGCGCTGGAAGGTGTAGCCGAAATCCGTTTGGGTGATGGCGCCTGCGTCCGCGCGCACTGCGCCGAACGGCAGGTATCTTTGCTGGGTTGTCAAGGTTCCGCTGGCGTCGGTGACGGCCAGGAGCGAGCCTAGGCCTGCCCTGAGCAGGTGGTCGAGCTTGTCGAGACCCTGTCGAAGGGTGATCGGTCAGGAAGTATTGTAATCCATTCCCAAGTCCCTGCGCAGAAGAAGCGACTGGCGACAACGGGCTGTGGAGGCTTGGCGGTCAATCAGATAGAAATATACCAACCGGAAAACATTAGTCAATTTTATAAAGATTGCGCTTGTACAAAGACCAGCCATAGATGATAATCAAAACCATCCCAGTAGACAAAAGTATCCCTTGAATGATTATATTGATGGTTTCCAAATAGGGATATACTAACCCGTAAGCAATCCAAAGCAATCCCTGAAGTTGAAAGATCAGAGATGTTAGCGCCATTACACCATTCGGTATATTTTTCGCTTTGGGCATGCCGCAAATGAGATATATTAGATATGGCGGATAGACAAAGGCCCTTTCCAACCACAGGCTGTTTTTCTTTATATATCCGACCCTAATAAAACCATATGCCCAAGCAAACATTCCCAAGCCAATCATGCTCCACATTTTTATATCAACCTTTCTCTTGATTATCATACTATTGCATACTCATCTGAAATTAGGTAACAACCTTTGCTCTTTACATTTCTCTAAGCATAGTCTTAGTACATTTCCATTCTCAGCAATTTTCTAGCTATAGCATCTTCCCGGCTTATTGGTTTTCGGCCACGTGACGACTTGTCAACTGCAACATTTGTGACTATTTCTTGTGCTACTGCTCTGCCAAAGCCTCCCCAGCCTGGTCCCATGACCATATCAACTGTAGTTCCTAATCCTCCCCCAAATATTATAGAAGCTCCTATTTCTTCACGTGATGTAGATTTCTTATTTATCCAATCAGCACCAACGGTTTGCACAACATTAGCACTTGCGTTTATTGCAGCATCAATTCCCATCTTTGCAAACCACCTTCCGCTTTCACTTAGGCACCCTTTATAATTTAGAGGAAGAGGTTTGGCAAAGACACTACTAACTCCACCAGAAGCAGCACCTGCCACTCCACCAACCAACGCCGAGATCGCCATTTCGGAGGTTTTATAATTTTTTCCAGATGCAAGCGTATATCCTATTGCACTTGTAGCCATGCCCACACCTGCTGAATGGGCAACTAAAGCAAACCCAGCAGTGGCACCAACACCAGATCCAATTAATGCTCCAGCAGCAGCGCCAACACCAGCGGCTATCGCCAAATCTGTACCATTTATTTCATTGCCATGAACATAGGCATTAGCTGCATACATAGCAGCACCTGCTATAGCACCTACCGCAGCCCCTACAAGGATGTTAGCAAAATGTCCTGTTGGATCGTTATAACGGATGGGGTTATTGAGGGTATACGAGTACTTGTTCCACTCCTGCGGGTTCCCCGCGCCCGGCACGAGCGTATCCGGCTGGGAGAAGCGTCCCAGGGCAGGCAGGTAGAAGCGGGCGTCGTAGTCCATCAAGCCCGTCTCCGGCAGGCTGCGCTGGAAGGTATACCCGAAGTCGGTTTGGGTGATCGCGCCTGCGTCTGCGCGCACTTGTCCAAAGGGCAGGTATCTTTGCTGGCTTGTCAAGGTTCCGCTGGCGTCGGTGACTGCCAGGAGCGAGCCTAAGTGGTCGGTCAGGAAGTATTGTAATCCATTGTCAGTCCCTTGCGCAGGAAGCGACTGGCAAGTGGAGGCCTGACGGTCAATCGTTGGCGCAAGCCAGGGCGTGCGCCCCACAGGGGGAGATCATGCGATAGCGAGGTAGCCGGAACAATAGCCTTCCGTAAAGTTGTACATGCTACAGGACATTGATTAGTCAGTATAGGTTTACTTTCGGATAATCGGTGGTTCATATTTTTCTTGCGCCAGAAGCATCAAGTCGCGAGCTTGTTCAATCTGTACATCATCTGAAAATGACAAAGAGCCATCTTTAATTTGGAAAAGTTTCCCTAAATAGTATTTATCTTTCTCGATCAAGAGAGTACATGACTGATCCAAGATTGAATTTTGCTTCAATTTTAGCGGCTTGGTATTGAATGCAACGGCTTGCATGCGCAACCACTCCAAAATGCGAATACAGCCAAGCCTGATAGTCTTTGGCTCTAATGGAATTTTTGCCAGAAGATCTGTCTTTTGTATTTCTTGGTGTAGCAAAGCTACTTCAGCCATTTCATTTACAAGTGTCGTAACATTCATAGCAACCTTCTAATACCACCGAACTATGTGCTTCAAGACATCTCTAAGATTGCGAAATTCAGATACTCTGCCCTTAATTATTTGGAATGAACGTTCAAAATAATAGGCCCTCTTTTCGGTAGTAGCAATACCTCTTATATAATCCAATGCATGTGTGCCCTCATGAACAGCATCACGAAATATATCCGTGCTTGTTTTGCGAAGATATGTCTGTTCAGCACGTGCAAATGCTGCTACATTTTCAGCGCTCCCCTTTCCACCAAAATAGCGATAGGCCTTTTCAAACATTTCGTCACCCAATATGTTCACGCCAATATCCCCATTCCTCATTGCTTCGGCTATTCTTTTTGACTGCGAAGTTCCTGAAGCAAGGTCATTTATTATATCAACCTTCTCTACAGTTTTGGCAACATCAGCTAGCCCATCCAGAGTTTTTACTGCGCGAAGGGCATCATCGGTGTGTGATATTAATTTTACCGCATCATCGGCATGAGCAACGGCTCGAACAACCACACCCCCGCCAGTTGCAATGGGCAATACTGCACATGCAATATCTGCTGCTAAGGATAACCCATTTATCCAATCCAGACCGTTATGAGAGATATCATAGATGTCATACGCGATAAAAGCAATGTCCAGTGCCGTTTCAACCCAATGCCCGGTCGGGTCGGCATAGCGCAAGGGATTGTTCCGCACATAGGAATACCGGTTCAAGTTCTGCGGATTCCCTGCGCCCGGCACGAGCGTATCCGGCTGGGAGAAGCGTCCCAGGGCAGGGACGTAGAAGCGGGCGTCGTAGTCCATCAAGCCCGCCTCCGGCAGGCTGCGCTGGAAGGTGAAGCCGAAGTCGGTTTGGGTGATCGCGCCTGCGTCCGTGCGCACTTTGCCGAAGGGGAGATACCGTTGCTGGGTTGTCAAGGTTCCGCTGGCGTCGGTGACGGCCAGGAGCGAGCCTAAGTGGTCGGTCAGGCGATGTCCTGCCTGTCCCCGTCAGGGGGAGTTTGTCGAAGGAAAGTATTGTAATCCATTCCCAAGTCCCTGCGCAGGAAGCGACTGGCAAGTGGAGGCCTGACGGTCAATCGTTAGCGCAGGCCAAAAAACTAGCGCCATCAAGACCCCAGTACAAATCAATAACTTTCCTTCTTTTTTCGAAGACGAGGAGGCCCACCGCCCTGTAATTCACTTTCTGGGAAGTCCATTATAAATTTTACCGATGTGTACGGACACTCATACTCAATTTGCCAAGTCTGACCATCTACGCGGGTTTTCTTGAGATGATCTTGAGCATAGTCTTGGGCCTGTCTGCCATTTAATTCATCTATTTCTCTGCATTTACATTTCATTCGATAATTCTCCGAAGAAGATTTTTCAACTTATCTAGTTTCAGGTTTTTTATTATAAACTCCCGTGCACCTCCGGCTGTCTTTCCTGTTCCTACAAACCCCGGATTTTTTCTGTTGATTGGAGATGCCAATCCCGTAGTCGGTGTATCAAACTCCAAAATTCCAAACGGTCCTCGTAAGAATTTTCCTTCATTATCGATCAGGGTGAGCCGTTGGGCCAACTCTTCTGATGTTTCAATGCCTGCAATGTCATCTGCAGCTGTTACGAATACATCATCTTTTATTGGATTTCCTAAAGTTGTAGTTGTCTCCATCAAATCTGCATCTATTATGCGCGCCAGCCTTCTTGGTGGAACAAAAACAGCTGTTGGGACCACATCGACCATTGGACCTATAAAAGCTCTACTTGCATACTCTTCCTTTGTAGGGCCCCAAACTGTGTGTGTTTCTATATTCGTAACACATCCGACAAAAGCACACGCAGTAGACAATCCAAAATCTAATGCGCCTTGTACAAACAAAGGTGCAGAGGAATAATCAAGTAACAAGGTGTCGCATAGAAAGCATGGAGGTTCATATGTATGACCAGTCGGATCAACAAAACGAATCGGATTATTTTGCACATAAGAGTAGCGGTTCCAACTCTGCGGATTTCCCGCGCCCGGCACGAGCGTATCCGGCTGGGTGAAGCGTCCCAGGGCAGGCAGGTAGAAGCGAGCGTCGTAGTCCATCAGGCCCGCCTCCGGCAGGCTGCGCTGGAAGGTGAAGCCGAAGTCGGTTTGGGTGATCGCGCCTGCGTCCGTGCGCACTGCGCCGAACGGCAGGTATCTTTGCTGGGTTGTCAAGGTTCCGCTGGCGTCGGTGACTGCCAGGAGCGAGCCTAAGTGGTCGGTCAGGCGATGTCCTGCCTGTCCCCGCTAGGGGGAGTTTGTCGAGGGAAAGTATTGTAATCTGTTGCTACTTCTCATGTAAAAACATTATGGCTCAATTGAAACATCTGCGTAAGCAGATACAAGCTCTCCCGTCTTTTCGCCATCTGAAATAATCTTGCCAATTATTACTACGCGCAAAGTTTCTGATTCCTTTGTATAATCAAATTCCGGATTAAGGTACGGATGAATCCATGTTGTGGTTCTGCTTTTTAATTCTAAAGGGGCAGACGGAAATAGAACTGGCCCCTCGCTATTACCATAATATTCAGTAGCATCGTTGACTTCAACCCATTCATTATTTCTAACAATTAATAGCTTTATCCCATCTGGCTCTGGAATAAGGATTTTTTTATCGGATAGGTTTTCGATTATGATACGAATATCTGTGTCAAATTTAATATACCTTTGTTCCGACGCGTCTATACTAACCAGAAGGCTTTTATTCATATCTTCAATAACGATTAACTTTTGAAAGGATTCTTGCAAATCTTTAGATATACTTGGTTGATTATGCGTGCAACCATATCCAAGTAATGTTAGTGAGGAGGTAGCAATCATGGCTAGTCGAATAAATGTTTTAATCATAAATTGGCCTACTCCTTCTAGGGTAACAGAGACTTTAGATCTGGCAACGATGGTAATCTAATGTGATAATCTGGATCAATTCGGAAAGGTCCATGTCCTGCATCAACATAATAGCCGACTTCTATTGTAATGGTAAGGGGGCTATTTCCACTAAAGGATTTTTTCGGGCTGGGTAAAGAGAAGGCAGACCCAAAACCACGAGGCATTTCGAAACCAGTATCTCGCGATACTGTTGACTTACCTTCACTTTCAAAACGTACAGATGAAAGTATTGTGGGTTTATCGTAGTAATTTGCAAATTTCATATCTGATATAGTAATCCCAATGCTCTCATCATAACTAACATTGAAGCGTACCCAGAAGTTATTATCTGAATCGTTAGAACCAACCCAAGGGAGGCCATTATAACTATCGTCATCATAGTAAGGCACATGAATATCAGCCGTGGGGCCAATGTGAAAACCGAATTCTAAATCCTTGGAAAACCGCCAAGGTTCTTCTGTTGGCGGCAAGGGCGGAGGCGGAGGCGGCGCAAAAACCCCATCCCCGTCGCTATTCCCCACGCGCCGGCCAGAAACAATCTTAAGCCGCCCGTTCTTTTTCTTGTTCGTGGCAAAGCCGCCGCCTTCATCGATCCAATGCCCGGTCGGGTCAGCATAGCGCAAGGGATTGTTCCGCACATACGAATACCGGTTCAGGTTCTGCGGATTCCCCGCGCCCGGTATGAGCGTATCCGGCTGGGTGAAGCGTCCCAGGGCAGGGACGTAGAAGCGGGCGTCGTAGTCCATCAAGCCCGCCTCCGGCAGGCTGCGCTGGAAGGTATAGCCGAAGTCGGTTTGGGTGATCGCGCCTGCGTCCGTGCGCACTTCGCCGAAGGGGAGGTATCTTTGCTGGGTTGTCAAGGTTCCGCTGGCGTCGGTCACTGCCAGGAGCGAGCCTAGGTGGTCGGTCAGGAAGTATTGTAATCTATTCCCAAGTCCCTGCGCAGGAAGCGACTGGCAACAACCGGCTGTGGAGACCTGGCGGTCAATCGTTGGCGCAGGGCAGGATGTGCGTCCCGCAGGGGTACGGCCATGCGCTGGCAAGGACGCCGTCAATTTTTCAACTGACCGAGAATCCCCTGAATGTTCAACTTCAATTCCGGGATGTCCCGCTCCACCACAGACCAGACGGCATCCAGGTCAATGCCAAAATAATGATGGACAAGGATGTTGCGCATGGCAATGATGTCCGCCCAGGAGACCTCCGCATAACGCGCCTGGAATTCATCGGGCAAGGCGCGACAAGCCTCCCCGATCATTGTAATGTGATTGACCATCCAGTTCTGGATCAATTCGTCGCGGTCAAACGCCTGTCGCCCGCGCGAAGCATACTTCTCGATCCGCTCGATCGCTTCCAGGATGTCGAACAACCTTTCCCGTTCGCTTCTCATAGGGCGCGCGCCTCCCTGAGAACTCGCGGTCGAATACGCGGACGCAAACCTGCCTCGGTGACGACATCCACATCCCTCCCTAAGAGGGATTGCAGTTCGCGCAACAAGCGCGCCAAGTCCATCAGGCTGCGCCCCGCCTCGAGGTTGACCAGGAAATCTATGTCGCTATCAGGACGGGCTTCCCCGCGCGCGACTGAACCGAACACGCGCACGTTGTAAGCGCCGTGCTTGCGCGCAGTTGCAAGGATTTCCTCGCGATGAGAGACCACAATATCTTCGGTTTTCATGTTTCACCGTTTTCTTCGATGGATCAATTATACAACAACTAAATACCACAATGCCATCCAAGACATGTATACATGAAACCAAAGCCCTCACGAGGAGGGCTGGCTGTGGAGGCCGGACGGTCAATCGTTGCCGCAGGCCAGGATGTGCACCCCGCAGGGGTAGACCATCGGCAGCAAGAACTACCAGTGCGCATCAAATAGAGGCGATTCGGAGTGGGTTAGTAAACTTTTGGCAGTGGTCTGTGAATAAGTGATGAGTCGCCTAAAAACAAACGTTTTTTCACTTCAACTTGACCACTACCTTCGACGGATACGGCGTTACGCGCGTATGGTAAAAGAAGATAACCCCTGCTTTGAACACGTTTAACCCCGTGCGCCAACTGACCGACCCGGCCGGCGCGGTCACCTTTGCGCAGGGATACGATCCGGGAGCTTACCCTGGGCAGGGTCAAAGGGACGCGCTGCCGCTGCCCGGCGCCTACAGTTCGATATCTTCCAGCCTGACTGCCCACTCCACCGCTTTTGCCATCGGCTCGTCGGCAGTAACTAAAGGTATTTCCAATTTTTGAGCAAGGACAGCGTAACAGGCGTCGTAAGCCGTCAAATTCTTTTGCGAAGCCAGGAGGAGCGCGTCTTCCATCAAAGCGATGGTTGGCGTGGTTTTCAACGCCAACAGGCGTAAATCTGCCAGGTCGGCTTGCGAATCTTCCAAAGGTCGTCCGAACCGGCGCGCATATTTCAACAGGATGTTGGCGCATTCGATGTAGAACAAATCCGGCGCATACAACTCGGCTGGCGGGTCTTCGGAAAGTTTTTCGAAGAGGGCATGCGCCAGGTCTGAATGAGGTTCGTCTACGAATAACTTGACGCCGACGCTGGCGTCTACCACACACCGGAACCGTCCCTCGCTCACCGGCTGCGATCCTCGCGTAACAAGTCAAGGCTGGAAGGAGATTTTGCGGAAGGCGCAAACCTGCGGCGGCGAATCCTTTTCAATATCTTTTCCTGATCCTTGCGACGCTCTTCATCTTCGGCAGCCTGCGTTAGCATCATAATCACTTGGGCGCTTAAGGATCGATTCCGCGCCTGTGCTAAACGTTGAAGCCATTGGTACAGATCATCAGGAACACTGCGAACATGTAAAGTAGTCATGCCACACTCCTTGAGTGGCAGAAGTATAGCATACCTGGTTGCACAATGCAACACTTCACTTTCCGCGCGGACCACCCTGCTACGGCAGATTCTAAGCGGATGGAGGGCGGCTGGAAGAGACATCGGACTCCTTCTGGAAAAAACACCTGTGATACAATTTGAATATGCAACTTGATTAGCCTCTCGACTGCGCGGCGCTCGGGGCATACCCTTCCCATTTCCATAAGGAGATCGAAAGCATGAAACATTTCCTCGATGTGTCCGATCATTCTCCCGCTGAAATCCAGGACATTCTAGACCTCGCCATCCGGCTGAAGAAGGAATTCTTTGCCGGCGGCAACCCGCCCTTGTTCAAGGGCAAGGTGTTGGGCATGATCTTCCAGAAGCCCAGCCTGCGGACGCGCGTTTCGTTCGACATGGCCATGCGGCATCTGGGCGGCGATGCGTTGTATCTTTCCCCGAACGAGATCGGCCTCGGCAAGCGCGAATCCATTGCGGACGTGGCGCGCGTCATGTCCGGCTATGTGCAGGCGGTGATGGCGCGCGTGTTCGAGCATGCCCATGTGGTCGAACTGGCAAAATGGTCGTCGGTGCCGGTCATCAACGGTTTGAGCGATTTCAGCCATCCCTGCCAGGCCATGGCCGATGCGCAGACCATCATCGAAAAGTTCGGCGCCATGAAGGGACTCAACGTCACTTTCGTGGGTGACGGCAACAATGTGGCGGTTTCCCTGATGCACATCGTTGTCATGCTGGGCGGCAACTTCACGATTGCCAACCCGGAGGGCTACGATATGCCGGATGCGGCGCAGAAGACCGGCGCCGACCTGGCGGCCCGCTCCGGCGCGAAGATCACTTACCTGCGCGATCCGCACGAAGCGGTTAAGCGCGCCCAGGTCATCTATACCGACACCTGGACCAGCATGGGGCAGGAAGAAGAGACCGCCAAACGCGAGCAGGTCTTCCCGCCTTACCAGGTTAACGCCAAACTGGTCAGCGAGGCCGACAAGGATGTGATCGTCATGCACTGCCTTCCGGCGCATCGCAACCACGAGTTGACTGACGAAGTGGCAGACGGCCCGCACTCGGCCATTTTCCCGCAGGCGCACAACCGCCTGCACGCCCAAAAGGCCATCCTGGCCAGACTGTTCGAAGTAGCGTAACGATAGGGCGGGGAGTTTCCCGCCCTATCTTGTTTCAGGGTATAAAAATGAATGCACAAGATTTTATCGCTTTGGAAGAACAGTACGGAGCGCATAATTACCATCCCCTGGACGTGGTGATCGAAAGGGCGGAAGGGGTTTGGGTCTATGATGTGGATGGCGGCAAATATCTCGATTGCCTGAGCGCCTACTCAGCCGTCAACCAGGGGCATGTCCATCCCAAGATCCTGGCGGCGCTGGTGGAGCAGGCCAAAAAGGTCACGCTGACTTCGCGCGCTTTCCGCAACGACCAATTGCCCTTGCTATACCAGGAACTGAGCGAGTTGACCGGGTACGAAATGTCGCTGCCGATGAATTCCGGCGCGGAGGCGGTCGAAACGGCGATCAAACTGGCGCGCAAGTGGGCCTACCAGGTCAAGGGCGTCCCGCGCCACCAGGCCGAAGTGATCGTTTGCGCCGGTAATTTTCATGGGCGGACGACGACCATTGTTTCGTTCTCGACCGAACCTTTGTACCGCGACGACTTCGGTCCGTTCACGCCGGGATTTGTTACCGTTCCATACGGAGATGCGGACGCGATAGCCGCCGCCGTCGCCCCCCATACTGCGGCCGTGATGCTGGAACCGATCCAGGGCGAGGGCGGGGTCGTCATTCCGCCGCCGGGGTATCTCAAGCGGGCGGCCGAGATTTGCCGTCAGAACCGCGTCCTGCTGATCGCCGATGAGATCCAGACCGGTCTGGCGCGCACGGGAAAACTGTTCGCCTGCGACCACGAAGGCGTGCGCCCTGACATCATGGTGATCGGCAAGGCGCTTTCGGGCGGGTTCTATCCCGTTTCGGCGGCGCTGGCAGACCGGGACATCATGGGCCTGTTTGCGGCGGGGGAGCACGGCTCCACGTTCGGCGGCAATCCGCTTGCAGCAGCGGTAGCGCGCGCCTCGTTGGGCGTGATCCGCGAGGAAAACCTGGCGGAGCGGGCAGAGTCGCTGGGAGGCTATTTCATCGAGCAGTTGGCTGAAATCCCCAGTCCGCATGTCAGGGAAGTGCGCGGCAGGGGCTTGTTGATCGGGATCGAGTTGAAACCTGCGGCCAATGGCGCGCGGCGTTTCTGCGAGGCGCTCAGGGAACGCGGCATCCTGGCGAAAGAGACCCACGAGCACGTCATCCGTTTTGCCCCGCCGCTGGTGATCGATAAAGAGACCATCGACTGGGCTTTACCGCGCATCCGCGAGGTGTTGAATATGAAATAAAAAGCGACTTCCGATACTTGAGGCTTCGGAAGTCTTATACTGGAGGTACACATGAATATTGGCATTCCAAAAGAACGACGCCCGTTCGAATTTCGTGTTGGACTTTCGCCGGCCGGGGTCGAAATCCTGAAACATCACGGCCATACGATCTTTGTGGAACACGAAGCGGGCGTGGGGGCGGGCTTCCATGACCAGGAGTACGAGCGCGTTGGCGCGCGGGTTGTCTATTCCCCCGAAGAGGTGTTCGGCCGCGCCGACCTGCTTTTGAAATTTGCCCGCCCTCTGCAAAGTGAACTGGAATGGATGCGTCCGGGCATCATCCTGGCGGGCCTGCTCCACCTGGCTTCTGCCCGCCAGGAAAAAATAGACATTTTGCTGAAAAACAAGGTCACTGCGATTGCGTATGAGCAGATCGAGGAGGCCGATGGAACGACGCCGGTCAAAAAACCGTTGGCGCAGATCGGCGGGCGGATGACAGCGCAGATCGCAGCGCATTTCATGCAAAATTACAAAGGGGGGAAGGGGATTTTGTTGAGCGGCATCCCGGGTGTGCCGCCAGCGGAGGTGGTCATCATTGGCGCAGGCGTGGCGGGCACCGCTGCCACCCAGGCTTTCCTGGGGAATGGCGCTCATGTGACTGTCCTGGATATGGATTTGCGCGCTTTGCAACGGCTCGAAGAACGCTTCCCGCAGGCTGTGACAATGATCGCTACTACCAAGAATGTAGCCCGCACCTGCGCCTTTGCCGATGTGGTGTTGGGCGCTGTGCTTGTGCCGGGGGAACGCGCCCCCATTGTCTTGAGGCGTGAAGTAGTCAAGGAGATGAAGCCGCGCTCCTTGATTATCGACATGAGCATCGACCAGGGCGGTTGTGTGGAGACTTCCCGTCCCACCACGCACGATCAATGTACTTTCGTAGAAGAAGGCGTCATTCACTATTGTGTGCCCAACATCCCGGCTGCTGTTGCCCGTACTGCCACGCACGCCTTTGTCAATGCCGCCATGCCGTATATCCTGGAGTTGGCAAACAAGGGCCTGCAAAGGGCCATTGATGAGAATTTGGCGCTCGAGAAGGCGGTCAATACGCTGGAAGGCAGTATGCACCACATGGCGCGCCTGGGCGGCAAGGGAGGAGGCGAATATGGACTGGACTAGTATTTACAAGTCGAGGGTGATCGCCCCGGAAGAGGCTGTCAAGGCGATCAAATCCGGCCAGCGCATCTTCCTGACCGGGAATGTTTCGGTGCCGCAGAAGACCCTGGCGGCGCTGGTGGAGTACGCCCCTAACCTGGAAAATGTGGAAATCTGCCAGGCGCTGACGATTGGCTCGGCAGATTATGTCAGCGAGGCCATGCAGGGCCACCTGCGCGTCAATTCCATGTTCATCAGCGCCAATATCCGCAAGGCGGTGCATGAAGGGCGCGCCGATTTTACCCCGGTCCTTTTGTCCGAATTTCCCCTGCTGTTCAAACGCGGCATCCTGCCGTTGGACGCAGCCCTGATCCACATCTCCCCGCCCGATGAGCATGGCTTTTGCAGCCTGGGCGTGGAGGTCGGCCTGACCAAATCGGCAGCCGAAGCGGCCAAGGTCATCATTGCCGAGGTCAACGAGCAGATGCCGCGCACGTTGGGCGATTCATTCATCCATGTCAGTCGTTTGAACCACATTATCCCGGTCAATTACCCGATTGCCGAAATGCCGATGGCTGACGAGGGTCCCTCTGACGTTGTGGAAAAGATCGCCGGTTTCATTGCGGACTTGATCCCAGACGGCGCCACCATGCAATTGGGCATTGGCGCTATCCCTGACGCTGTGCTTAAATACCTCTTCAATAAAAAGGACTTGGGCATTCATACAGAGTTATTCTCTGACGGCGTGATTGACCTGGTCAACGCCGGGGTGCTGACCAACGCACAAAAAAGCCTGCACCCGGGCAAGATCGTGTCCGGTTTCCTGATCGGCACCAAACGCCTGTATGATTGGGCCGATGATAACCCGCTTATCGAATTGCACCGCACCGAATATATCAACGATCCCTTCGTCATTGCGCAGAACGACCGCATGGTCGCCGTCAACTCGGCCATCGAAGTAGACCTGACCGGCCAGGTATGCGCCGACAGCATCGGCCCCAAACTTTATTCCGGCGTTGGCGGCCAAATGGACTTTATTTACGGCGCTTCCCGCTCGAAAGGCGGCGTGCCGATCATTGCCCTGCCCAGCACCAACGTGGCGCGCGATGGAACAGTGCTTTCTAAAATTTCGGCCCTGCTCAAGCACGGCGCGGGCGTAGTCACCAGTCGAAATCATGTGCGCTACATCGTCACTGAGTATGGCGTGGCCGACCTGTATGGCAAGACCATCCGACAGCGCGCTACCCAGTTGATCAATATTTCCCACCCCGACTTCCGCGAGGATCTAAGGAAGCAGGCCAGTGAACTACACTACATCTAAGCCGAATGAAATGAGACGAAGGGTAAAGATCGTTGCCACCCTCGGGCCGGCCAGCGACGGCGAGTCCATGTTGGAACACCTGTTCCTGGCCGGGGTCAATGTCGCGCGCCTGAATTTCTCGCACGGCACACACGAACAGCACGCTGCCCGTATTACGGCCATCCGCAAGGTCGCCGCGCGGCTGGGTCTGTCAATTGGCATCCTGCAAGATCTGCAAGGCCCCAAAATCCGCGTTGGCAACCTGACGGCGCCTTTGCAATTGGAAAAAGGGCAGGCGGTGACACTGTATGCCGCACAGGATCCCCCGCCAACGGAAAGTGGACAGGTCATCCCCGTAGATTTTCGCGAACTCTTCGCCTCTGTCCAGGCCGGGGACCGGCTGCTGCTCGATGACGGGCGGCTAACGCTGGAAGTTGGCGCCGTCGAAGGCCGCGTCTTGAGCGCTAAGGTGCTTGTCGGCGGCCTGCTTACTTCCCATAAGGGCATCAACCTGCCCGGCGTCCGGTTGCGGGTTTCCGGCTTCACCCCGAAAGATGAGGCTGACCTGGAGTTTGGCATTGCCCAGGGGGTGGATGCCGTTGCTGTCTCCTTTGTCCGTTCGGCAGAAGACGTAAACCAGGTCCGCGCTGCGATGGGACGTTTTTCTAAGGGAAAACCTTTGCCGTGGTTGATCGCCAAATTGGAGCGCCCCGAGGCGCTCGATAACCTCTCGGCGATTTTGGACGTAGTGGACGGCGTGATGGTTGCGCGCGGTGACTTGGGCGTGGAGATGCCGCCTGAGCGTGTGCCTGTCTTACAAAAATACATCATCCAGCAGGCCAATGCGCGCGCCAAGCTGGTGATCACGGCCACGCAAATGCTGGAGTCTATGATCCAGAACCCGCTGCCAACCCGCGCCGAGGCTTCAGATGTAGCCAATGCTGTTTTCGACGGCACGGATGCGGTCATGCTTTCGGCGGAAACGGCCTCGGGTCATTATCCGGTAGAAGCGGTCAGGATGATGAATCGCGTGGTCTGCGAAGCGGAGTCTCATTTTCTGGAGTGGGGCAGCCAGCAGGAACGGATCCCCGGCTTAGGCGAGAGCGACGCCGCTTCGATGGCGCGCGCCGCCCGCGAGTTGGCGCACGACCGGGATGTGACGGCAGTGGCGGTTTTTACGATGCAAGGCAATACTGCCTGGTTGATGTCCAAGATCCGTCCGGTCAAACGTATCCTGGCTTTCACGCCCGAGGAAGCCACCTATCGAAAAGCGGCTTTTATGTGGGGTGTTTACCCTCAGTTGGTGCCTTTTGCCAATACGTTGGAAGAGATGATCCAGTTCCTGGATACTGCCTTGCTCGAGTCGGGCATCCAAGCCGGAGGGCAAGTGGTGCTGGTATGTGGTTTCCCGGTTGGCGCCATGCGGCCGCCCAATATGGCCCTCCTGCATGTAGTGGGTGAAAAAGGATAGAAAACTAATCCCTGCTCGAAATGACCAGCCCAACCCCGATCAATACGCCGCCCAGGACGAAAAGCGGCGTGATCTGTTCTTTCAAGAATAGCCAACCAAGCAAACTCCCGACCACTGGTTGTGCAAAGAACGTCAACGAAGCGACCGCAGCCGGCAATTCGGCAAAAGCATAATTCCACAGGAACATGGCGATGGCCGTCGAGATGATCCCCAGGTACAGGATTCCGCCGATGACCCCAATGTTGATCTCGCCGATCCCTTGCGTTTGCACTTCCCATACGCCGAACAGCAGGCTGGAGGGAATACCGCCTGCCAGCATGACCGCGCTTGCGGCCAGCAGGTCTGCGTTCTGCGCCACCTTGCGAACCAATACCGAATAGAGCGCCCAGGTCAACGCCGCCGCCAGCAGGCTCATATTGCCCCAGAAAAGGGCGGGGGAGAGTTCGGCGTTGCGCGGGTCGATCACTGCCAGCACGCCCAGCGTGGAAATGACCAGCGCCAGGATGCGGCGAGGGGTGTTCTTTTCGTGTAGCAGATAGGGCGCAAACAGCAACACAAAGGCCGGGGTTGCCGAAGTGACCAACGCTCCGTTGGATGCAGTTGAAAGTTTTGTACCCACAAACTGGAAGCCAAGAGAGATGCCATACCCTACCACGCCAACAAGAAAGGTATCCCGTATTTGGCGTATCGAGGGAATGGTTCTCGCTGCTCCTCTTTCGTTTTGAACAAGGAACACCAATGTCAGGGTAAGTACGCCCAACAGCAGGCGGATCGCCAGCAATGCAAATGGCGGGATCACATCCAGCACAACTTTGCTGACGACGTACATCCCGCCCCAGATGGCGGCAGCAGTGAGACCGGAGAGAATGCCACGCATAATGTTTGTCTATCCTATCGAAACGCGGTTGCGCCCGGTTTTCTTGCTGTGATACATCAATTTGTCTGCCCGGTGGACCAGGCTTTCGAGCGTGTCGTCTGGTTGGGCCAGCGTGCCGCCGATGGAGATCGTGACAGCGTGAGGCTGCCTGTTGATGTCGACGATGGCCTGGGAGACCAACAAACGTAACTTCTCAGCAATGTTTTCGAGGAGTGGTAGTTCTATATTGAATATAATGACCAGGAATTCCTCGCCTCCCCAGCGGCCACAGGTATCTGTATCCCGCAGGTTATGTCGCAGCGTGTTGGCAACGGCGCGCAATACTTTGTCCCCGGCGTTGTGCCCGTAGGTATCGTTGAACGCTTTGAAATGGTCTATGTCGACGAAGAGAATGCCAATCGAAGAACCATTGTGTTGAAATTCCAATAACGCGGATTGTAATTTTCGTTCCAGGTGTTTGCGGTTTCCAATGAGCGTCAACGGGTCGTAGGCAGTGGTCTGGTCCAGGCTTTTCTCCCGCAGCCTTGCGCGCAGCAGGTTGGGATTGTCGCTGAACACTTCCGCTGCGCCCGCCAGTTGGCGTTCCGCGTCGTGGATCGGGAAGGTTTTGACCAGTACGGGGATGAGATAGCCCTCGGCGTGGCGCAGGTAAACTTCCGCTTCGCGCGCCTGGCTGTCTGCCAGAGTTGCAAGCAGCGGGCATTCCGTCCCTTCCAGGGGAAGGCCCTCCTCGTTATATTGTCGCAAAAGGTCGCTGCCGACCAGGATGCCGTGTAGTTGGCGCGCAGGGCGCCCGGTAATGCGCTCTGCCCCTCTATTCCAGTAGATGATGCGGCTTTCGAGGTCGATGAAGCAGACGCCGTCATACAGGTTTTCCAGCATCCGTCGGTAGAGGGGTTCGCTGAAGTAGGGCTGGGATTTCATTCCGCCAATCATACCATTCCACATCGTAGATTGGATTGCAATGGAATAGCAAAAAAGTCGTAGTGGCCTTTGTTCACCCTATCGTTACGCGATTTCGACCAGTGGTCTTGCTGATGTACATCAATTTATCTGCTCGGTCTATCAGGCTTTCGAGCGTGTCATCGGGGCAGATGAGTGTGCCGCCTATGGAGATGGTAACCTGCGGCATTTCGTTTCCAGCCTGGATGCCGGTTTGCGCAACCAGTAACCGCAGTTTCTCAGCGATTCCCTTGAGCAACTCTCTGTTCACGTTGAACACAATCGCCAGGAATTCCTCGCCGCCCCAGCGCCCACAGGTATCCGTCTCGCGCAAGTTATGGCGCAGGGTATTGGCTACTGCGCGCAGCACTTTATCGCCGGTGATATGCCCATACGTGTCGTTGAACAATTTGAAGTGGTCGATGTCTACGAAAAGGATGCCAAATGCCATCCGGTTTTGCTGGTATTCCTGCAGGGCGGTCTTCAACTTTAGTTCGACATGCTTGCGGTTGCCGATCATGGTCAGCGCATCATAGACGACGGTTTGTTCGAGCTGGCTGACGCGCCGCCTCATCTTCATAATCGTTTGGTTGTTACTGAATATTTCTACCGCGCCGATGATCCTGTTCCTCTTGTCCACGATCGGGGATGTGCGCACCAACACCGGCACGCGGTACCCGTCGGCGTGGCGCAGGTACACTTCCGCTTCGCGCGGCTCACCATCCTGGATCGTTGCCAGCAGCGGACAGCCATGCTGGCAGAGTTGCGTGCCTCCGTCCGTGATGTGTTGCAGCAAGTTGTCGTAACAGTACGAACCGATCACGCGCCCGGGCGGGTAACCTGTGATGCGTTTTGCACCCTCATTCCAATACGAGATCTTCCGTTCCCGGTCTACGAAATACACCCCATCGTACAAATTTTCCAAAAGGGTTCTGTAGAATCCTTCCTTGAATTCCTTGGATGGTTTCATGTCTAAATCATAGCATTTTTGGATAGGATTCGAACTTACAACTTCCCTACTGTTTTTATGATGTGTTATACCTCTACCTGGATTCCGCTGCCGGACTCGTACCGCTTTAGGCCTGCCCGGAAAACTGCTCCCGCCAAACCAAGAAGCGCCAACGACCCCAGGCCAAGTTCCGCTAAACTGCCCCAACTGAAAGCGCGGACAAATTCGGCCGGCACAGCGCCCATCAGGGCCGCAGGGATGACAGTAAACAAGATCAATTTGGCGGTGTTATCGAACAGTGTGATGGGATAGATGGCAAACGTGAGCATAGCGTTCACCGCCAGGCTGCTGAGGTACGTCGAACTCCCGATCCAAAAAGCCAGGCTTTGCACCAGGATCATGAAGGCCGCAAAGACCGCCGCTGCAGCCAGCGTCCCGACGATGAAGCGTCCCAGTCCATCCCACCCGAATGAACCCGACAGCGCATAACTGATGAACCCATAAGTGAAATCTCCAACGCCGCTGGCGATACTGCGGCTGGCAACTGCGTGCAGCAACACCGGCCTGGGCATAGACAGGTAATAGTCCAATCTTCCTTTTGTGATCACATCGCCCAGGTTGAAGACATTGCCGAACAACAGGGAAACCAGCCCGAAGCCGCTGGCAATGACCCCGTACGTGACGAACATATCGTCCAATGCCCAGCCGCGCACATCCTTGAAACGGTCGAAAAAAATGACCCAGATCAAGAAGTAGATCGCATTATTGACCATCATGCCGACAGCCTGTAGCAGGAAAGCCGCGCGGTATTCCATCACGGATTGCAGGTTGGCCTTCCAGACGGCAATCAGGAAGCGAAGTTCACGGATCACAGTGTTCATTCCTGGTATTCTTGGATGTGGGTGGAAAAGATTGTACGTCAGGATCGCCTTTTTCGCCAGTTTCGCGTGCAGGCTCCTGGCTTGCGCTGGAAAAATAGGATCCCTGTTATGACCGGAAATTGGGTTAAAATAGCGCCTTGCTTGTTCTGTACACAGAAAGGAGAAATGAACGTGCACAAGATCAAAATCCTGTTGCCGGCCATAGCGGTCACTGCTTTGATATTGAGCGCCTGCGGAGGCGGTTCAGCCGATGCTACCCCGACCTTGAGCGTGGACCAGATCCAGACGTTGGCTGTTTTCACCTTCCAGGCTGGTTTGACCCAAACCGCCCTGGCGCAGCCTACGGCCACCCCTGTGCCGACCAATACCCCTTCACCGGAGGCAACCTTCGCGCTGCCCACTGGTGGCGCTTCCATTGCTACCAATACCAGCAGCGTGGGCGCAGCCGCTTGCTACGATTCGGCCTTTGCCGGGGATGTGACCATTCCCGACAAGACTTCCATGACGCCTGGGCAATCCTTCACCAAGACCTGGCGGATGCTGAACAACGGCACCTGCGCCTGGGAGCCTGGCTTCATCTTCAACATCGTTGGCGGCGAAGCCATGGGCGGCGTGGCGGTCACTTTGAACCAGAAGGTGGAACCGGGGCGGCAGATCGAGATCTCGGTGCCGATGGTTGCGCCAAAGGATAAGACCGGGGAATTGAAGGGCACCTGGCGGTTATCGGATGCCAGTGGGAACTTTTTTGGCGATGCGCCCTGGGTGATCATCGTTGTAGGGGGTACCACTGCTACGGCCACTGGCGGGACCGCTACCTCGACCTCGACCCCAACTCCAACCCCGACGACGCCGACTTCGCCTTAAGGGATCAGGCTACTCATTTTGGAAAAGACAGCAGGTTGCGCCCTGCTGTCTTTTCAAGTTTATAGGGGGCTGAATGTGTGGGTCGGTAGTTTATTTCTTGACAGTCTCCTGGACTTGCTGCGAGGCTTCCTTGACAGCCCGTACACGTCCGAGCATATCGTGCCAGAAGGAACTGCCCGCGCTGGCGGCCAGGCCGGTAATGACCATTCCCAGCCAGGGCTCGACGGCAAAACCTTCGGGCAACAAGCCGGTCAACAGGGAAAACGAGTCGATTTGCAGCCACAACGCCAACCCGATGCCGATCAGGGCTGAGATGAAGCGCAACGCGGTGATTCTTTTTCTTTCATCTATGTCGTATTTCTTGCGGATTTCGGTCATGTAGAGCGCTACTTTTTGCGACGCTTCGTCCACGGCCTCGCCGGCGCCCAAGGCCTTGGCGGTGTCCTTGCCGATGGTTTTGAGTTTTTCCAACCGCCCGGAGAGATCGTCCACTTTGGTGTCATATTCTTCCATAAAAGCCGCAATCGAAGCGGCCTGGGCTGCCGCCGCGCTGTTGGCTGGCAACCATTCTTTGACATCTTTCATGAAATCGTCGGGGCTGACTTTCTTGACCAGGCCTTTGAACCATGGGATGCTTGTGATCGGCTCGATGATCGTTTCGATGGCGACCGCCAGGACCAACAGCACGGCAAAGTACGCGCCGAGAACGCCTAAGGCCTGGCCGATATCAATACTGGTTGTCATTTGAGTCTCCTTTGGAAAAAAATGAATGGATGGGATACCTTCAGTGACGAAATGTCATGACATGAGGCGCTCCTTATGAGGAATTGGGTTGAGCCGTTCTTCCTGTTTGGGTTGTCTTCGTATCCGCACCGATAATCCTTACTATACAATATTTTTCCCCTGGATACAATTCCCAGGGCCTGAAAGTTGATGGTTGCATGGCCGGCGCCCAGCAAAACCCTCAAGGCAGCGATGATGTCCTTTAGCGGAGGCAAGTTGTGATGTCCGCTCGAGGCGGGGAGGGCGTCATCCGCCGTTCGTGCAGGTTTTCCCGTTAAGCGTACTTAACTTCCACGACTTCCCGTCTTGCTTCCCGGTGTAGTAAAATCGCATGCAAATATCCTGCATCTCTCTCGAAGGAGGTTTACGATGGCAGACGTGATCGATTATCAAATCATCGGCGATGACCTGCAACTGGTGGAGGTGGAACTCGACCAGGGTGAAGGCGTGCGCGCAGAAGCCGGGACGATGACGTACATGGAAGACGGCATCGAAATGCAGACCGGCACAGGCGGCGACTTGTTTTCCGGGTTCAAGCGTATGTTGACCGGGGAGAGTTTCTTCATCACCACGTTCATGAATACGGCCAATGCGAAACGCAAAGTGGCTTTTGCGGCCCCGTACCCGGGCAAGATCGTGCCTTTCGACCTGGACCAGTTCAACGGCCAGGTGTTGTGCCAGAAGGATTCTTTCCTGTGCGCGGCGCGCGGGACCGAGATCGAAGTCGCCTTTACCAAACGCCTGGGGGCCGGTTTCTTTGGCGGCGAGGGCTTCATCTTGCAGCGCCTGACCGGCGATGGGCTGGTCTTCGTCCACGCCGGCGGCACGGTGATCGAGAAAGACCTGGCGGCCGGCGAGCATCTGCGCGTGGACACGGGCTGCCTGGTGGCCTTTGCCACGACCGTAGACTATGACATCCAGTTCGTGGGCGGCTTCAAGAACGCGCTCTTCGGCGGCGAGGGCCTGTTCTTCGCCAGGTTGAGCGGGCCGGGCAAGGTCTACCTGCAGAGCCTGCCCTTCTCCCGGCTGGTGGACCGCATCAAGCGCGGCATGACCTTCACCCAGCCCGGCGGCGAGCAGAAAGGGGTGGCCGGCATTGGCGGCGATATTCTCAAGAATATCATCAGCGGGAGTTAGTTGCCTCCGCGTTATCGAGACCGGGCGGTTTGCCCGGTTCTTTTTTGGGCATCATCTTCATCCCCTGGCATTTTGCCGGGGCGGCCGCCAACCTGCTGGCGGACGACGCGCTCGACCCGGGGAGTCAAGATCCCTGAGATCAAGGCTTGCGCTGTGTAGGTGTTTTTGACTTCCTCGCCGCAAGCCAGCCAGAGAAATGGACACCAGAAATGACCCTTCCTTCCCTGCTCATGATGGCCCTGCTTGCCAGCCTGTACGGCGCGTTGTATCACCTGGCGCGCGGCGGCGGGCCGGGGCGCTTGTTCTTCTATCTCTTACTGGCCTGGCTGGGATTTGCCGGCGGGCAGTTCCTGGGGCTGTGGCGCGGGTGGTACTTGTTCCCCCTCGGCCAGGTCGACTTGGGGATGGGGACGTTTGGCAGTTTCGTGGTTCTGTTGGCGGGCGACTGGTTGAGCGGTATTCGCGCGGCGCGCGCGTAATGCTTCAAAATAAAAAGTTACTTTGGTGGTAACGTTGCCTCAAAAAGGAAAGTTAGCTAAAAGAAAGACTTTTTTCGTGGTGGTAGAATAGGCTTGCTCACTCGGAGGATAGGGCAACGTTG
>JBMOMP010000019.1:0-21654 GCA_049323115.1 Chloroflexota bacterium | reverse complement strand
AGTGCCGCAGGAGAAGGATGTCTTACATAGGAAACGCGTCGGCCTGGATGCCATCCAGGAGGGCATCCGCTTCATTCTTGGGAAACCGATCATCTTCTCGACCATGATCCTGGATTTCATTGCTACGTTTTTTGCCTCGGCCAATACCTTGATGCCCATCGTTGCGCGCGACATCCTGAGGGTTGGCGTGGTGGAATACGGTTGGCTTTCGGCGGCGGGATCGGTGGGGGCGGTGCTGGCTGCGTTGGTGGTTTCGCAGGTGCGGCAGTTACGGCGGCAGGGCGCGCTCTTCCTGGGGTCGGTGATTGTTTTCGGGGCGGCGACGGTCCTTTTTGGCCTCAGCAGGCAGTTCGTCCTGGCATGGTGCGCGTTGTCGCTGGTTGGCGCGGCGGACTCGGTCAGCACCATCATCCGCAATACTATCCGCCAGTTGCAGACTCCCGACCAGATGCGCGGACGTATGACGAGCGTCAACCAGATCTTCTTCCAAGGCGGGCCGCAGTTGGGCGAGATCGAAGCCGGACTGGCGGCGCAGTTCTTTGGCGCGCCGTTCGCCATCATCAGCGGGGGCATTGGCTGTATTCTGGGCGTCTTCTGGATCGCGTCCAAATGGCCGCAAATGCTGCGCTACAACGGCGACGAACCCATGCTGGCAGGGGCGACGGCCGATTGACGATTGCCATACGTTTATGTTAATTTCATGAGAATATGACTTTTGGGTGTTGACTTTGTATTTGAATCCCACTATACTTTCTACAAGGTAAATCTCCTATGCGAGTTTTTTCCGCCAAGAATCTGCTCTGTTATTGCTGAAAGGCACGCGCGTTTGCGTGCCTTTTTGTATCCTAGAGAAAAGGAGATAAAAAATGGATTACGGGATGATTGGCAAGATCGAGAAGGCCAAACGCTATGCCGAGGAGCGGCATCGCTTCCACTTCAAGAAATTCGAGTTGACATTCAACGGCGATAACAATCCACATAGCGTAACGTTCGACAATGGTGTGTTCCAGTGCGATTGCGAGTTCTTCCTTACGCACCAGCGTTGTGGTCATACGATGGCGCTCGAAATCTTGCTCAAGGATATGATCCCTGAACCAACGACAGCATGAACGTGTTTCGACCAATGTTCTTCGTCCCTCGCCTGGCGGGGGACGAATGTTTTTCGGGGACTTTGTAATTGACTTCCTGCTTTTCTGCGGTTATGATGAGGGCGTCTCAGGTCGGTCGGGCGATCGCGGCCCTGCGTTGTCGGGGTCGAGGAAAGTCCGCACTCCATAGAGCACGGCGTCGGAGAGTACCCGGGGCGGGGAAACCGCTGAGAAGCGTGAACCTGCCGGAAAGGGCCACAGAAACAGACCGCTGCCCTCTCCCCATCCCTCTCCCATTGGGAGAGGGGGCAAGGAGGGGGCGGTAAGGGTGAAAAGGTGGTGTAAAAGACCACCGGCGCGCGCAGTAATGCGCGTGGCCAGGTAACCCCCGCCGGGAGCAAGGCCAAGCAGGGACGAAGTCGTCTGCGGACGGCGGGAGGCTGCTCGTCTCCACATGCGCTGCCTCCACCGGGAGGCAGCCAGTCCCGGGTAGGCCGCATCGAGCGGCGCGGCGACGCGCCGCCCAGAGAGATGATCGCCCAGGCGCAGGGTTTTCCTTGTTGCTGGACAGAATGCGGCTTATAGACCGTCCTGAGATAGTTTTTTATCTTGGAGGAAACTGATGGCAAAAATTGACGATTTGGTACAGGACTTCCTAGCCCAGAAGAAGGTTGCGGTGGTGGGCGTGTCCGACCAGCGCGATACGGGCTGCAACCTGAACTATCGCAAGTTCAAGGAGAATGGCTATAAAGTGTTTGCAGTCAACCCGCGCATCCGTGAGTTCGAGGGCGATCCGTGCTACCCGGATTTGCAGTCCATCCCGGAGAAGCCCGATGCGGTCTTCATCCTGGCCAGTCCGCGCGTGACGGATCAGATCGTCCAGCAGTGTGTGGACCTGGGCGTCAAGCATATCTGGATGCACTGTATGATGGGAACCAAGCCTGGGCTGGCGGCGGGCATGACCAGCGTCTCGCCGGAAGCGGTGGAGATGTGCAAGGCCAACGGCATCACGGTCATCCCCGGCTCTTGCCCGAACCAGTTCTTGAAGCCCGATTTCGGTCACGGCATGATGCGCGTACTGTGGCGCGCCTTGGGCTTTATGAAAGTCGATTGAGGATGTCAACAGCCCGGCTCATGGTGAGTCGGGCCGTTTTTGTGATATATCGTCCCAAAGGTTTACCGCGAGAAATTCGAGCGTTTGTCAGCAATTTTCCCTGTACAGGGCGCTTCGCAGCGGGACGTTTTTGTCAGGGATCAAGCCAATGCGGCCTTGATCCGGTCCAGTCCTTTTTCGATATTTTCAATCGAGTTAGCGTACGACAGGCGCAGGTAGCCCTCGCCGTATTCGCCAAAGGCGTTGCCTGGCAGCAGCGCCACGCCAGCCTTGTCCAGGATCAGGTTGGCCAGGTCGCTGGAATTCATGCCCGCGCCGGTGATGTTGGGGAAAACGTAGAACGCGCCCTGTGGCTTCTGGCAGGTGAAGCCGGGGATGGCGTTCAAGCCGTCCACGATCACGTCCCGGCGGCGCTGGTACTCGGTCACCATCACGTTCACCATATCCTGCGGGCCAGTGACTGCTTCCAGCCCGGCGAACTGCGTGAAGTGCGCGGTCGAGCCGATGGAGTGGGTGAGCAGCAGGTCCACGCGCGCGGCCAGTCCCTTCGGCATGACGCCAAAGCCCAGCCGCCAGCCGGTCATCGAGTAGGTCTTCGAGAACCCGTCCACGATGATGGTGCGCTCTTTCATGCCCGGCAGGCTGGCGATGGAAGGCGCTTCCAGCCCGTCGTACACGATGCGGGTGTACAACTCGTCCGACATCACCCAGCAGCCAAATCGTTCGGCCTGCGAGGCGATGTGCTCCAGGTCAGCGGGCGGGATGACGCCGCCGGTCGGGTTGGAGGGTGAGTTCAGGATGATGAGTTTCGTCTTCGCGTTGATGAGTCGGTCGAACGCTTCCAGATCGAACGAGAACTGGTTCTGCTCCAACAGCGGCACCGCCACCGGGACGCCGCCCGCCACCTTGATCATGGCCTCGTAGGTGGGGAAGCCGGGGTTCGGGTAGATGACCTCGTCGCCCGGCTCGACCAGCGCCAGGGTGGGGAAGAACAGGTTGGGCTTGCCGCCCGGGCTGACGACCACCTCGTCGGGATGGATCTGGATGCCGCGCCTGCGGCCGGCGTCTTCGGCCAGCGCCTCGCGCAGCGACGGGATGCCTGCTGGCGGCGTATAACGGGTTTTGCCTCCCCGGATGGCTTCGATGCCCGCCCGGCTGACGTTCTCGAAGGTGGGGTAATCGGGTTGCCCGATCTCCAGGTGGATGATTTCCCGCCCGGCGGCCTCCAACTGGTTGGCGCGCGCCAGCACCTGGTAGGCGCCTTCGGGTTTGAGATGGTCGGTGCGTTGGGTAAATGTCATGGGTGTTCCTTTACCACAGAGGAACACAGATGGATGGGATGGGGATGATGAATCCCGCAAATGCTTTCATCCTCCATCTGCGTTTATCTCGTTTATCTGTGGTTCTAGTCCAGCATCTTCTTCAGTTCGTCGAACTCTTCATCCGGCATCCCGAACCAGTTTTCGGGCGCAGGGAAGGTTTGCGACTTGACTTCGCCCACATACTGTTTCAGTCCGTTCAGGATGACCTCGCCTGCATTGCCGAACACTTTCGCCATTTTCGGTTTGAACTTGGGATACAGGCCAAACATGTCGTGGTAGATCAACAATTGGCCGTGCGCGCCCAGCCCCGATCCCAGCGACATGATGATGCAGCCCTCGGCGCGTTCGGTGATCAACTGGCACAGGCGGTCGGGGACGAGTTCCAGCAGGATGGCGAACGCCCCGGCTTTTTCCAGCGCTTTGGCATCATCTACGATCTTCTTTGCCAGCGTTGCCGACTTGCCCTGCAAGCGGAAGCCGCCCAGCGCGGCCACCGACTGCGGAGTCAATCCCAGGTGGCCGATGGCCGGAATGCCCGCATCTACAATCGCCTGAATGCGCGGCGCCATGGCAATGCCGCCTTCCAGTTTGATGGCATCGCAGCCGGCTTCGGCCATGAAGCGCCCGGCGTTCTTGACGGCCAGTTCGTTGCTGGGCTGGTAGGTCATGTAGGGCATGTCGCCGATGACGAAGGCGGTCGGCGCGCCGCGCCGTACGGCGGAGGCGTGGCGGATCATATCGTCCATTGTGACGGGCAGAGTCGAGTCATAGCCCAGCATGGTCATGCCCAGGCTGTCGCCTACCAGGATCATTTCCACCCCGGCCTGTTCTTGCAGGTAGGCGGTGGGATAGTCGTAGCAGGTCAGCCAGGAAATCGGTTCTTTGTCCTGCACCTTCTGGAACAGGTAGGGCAGGGTGATCTTTTTACGGTCGGTCATGGTTTGCTCCTTTTTATCGAGAGAGTGGTCATGAAATACAGGCCAGTACACATCCATTATACTGGCTGGTAACTGGCCTGCAAATGATTGGGCGGGAAATGGATTATGCAGTTTCCGCTTTGGCCTTTTCTCTTGCGCGGAAGGCTTTGATCCAGCGCATGGAATATTCGTCGCGTCCCATCAGCAGGTCGCAGGCCAGGATAGAGGTCTGGATTTCGGGGACGGTCGGATCAGTAATAGCCGTCGTCAAGCCGCGCGAGATGGCCAGCGCCAGGTACGCCACGTTGATGATTTTGCGGTCGGGCAAACCGAAGGAGACGTTGCTGGCGCCCAGGTTCATATTGACGCCCAGTTCTTTTTGGATCAAGGCAATCGAGTCCAGGGTGATGCGCGCCTGGTTGTGGTCGGCGCTGACGGTGAGCGCCAGCGGGTCAATAATGACGTTTTCGGCTGGCACGCCGTAGTCGCCGGCGCGCTTGATCAGTTTAGCGGCAACACGCAGTCGGTCCGCAGGTGAAGCGGGTACGCCCGCATCGTCGGTGATGACGCCAATGACGACCGCCCCGTACTGTTTGGCAAGCGGGAACACCGTGTCCATCATCTTTTCTTCGGCAGTGGTGGAATTGATGAGCGCCTTGCCGGGGTAGACTTCGAGCGCTGCGGCCAGCGCGTTTGGGTTGGCGCTGTCGAAGCACAAGGGCGCGTCCACGACCTCCATCACGGCTTGGGCCGCGCCGCGCAGCAGGGCAGGTTCGTCCGCGCCGGGGATGCCGGCGTTAACGTCCAACACCTGCGCGCCAGCGGCGATTTGCGCACGCGCATCCTCCTGCGCCATGCTGAAGTTGCCTTCTGCCATTGTGGCGGCCAGTTTCTTGCGGCGGGTGGGATTGATGCGTTCCCCGATCATCACAAAGGGATGGCTGGGGCTGATAGTGACGGTTTTGTCTTTGAGCGAAAGTTTGGTTTCCATATTCTGTGATCGCGTTCGCCCCGCAGTTGAACTGCGGGATGATCAAGCGCGAAGCCTAAGCAACCAGTTGGCGGGCGACGCGTGTTGCGCTGGATGCGTCCGGGGCGAAGGCGTCGGCGCCGATGGAGTTGGCAAATTCCTGCGTCACCGGCGCGCCGCCAACCATCACTTTGACCTTGTCGCGCAGGCCGGCTGTCTTGAGCGCCTGGATGGTGACGCCCATGTTGCTCATGGTGGTGGTCAACAGGGCCGACATCCCGATCAGGTTGGCGCCTTCCTGGACGGCATCCACGAAGGCTTCGGGGGCCACGTCCACGCCCAGGTCCATGATCTCGAACCCGGCGCCTTCCAGCATCATCGCGACCAGGTTCTTTCCGATGTCGTGCAGGTCGCCTTTGACGGTGCCGATGGCGATCTTGCCGGTCGCCTTGACATCTGTGGCCGCCAGGTATGGTTTCAGCAGTGACAGGCCGGCCTGCATGGCCCTGGCAGAGATGAGCATTTCGGGGACGAAGAAATCTCCATCCTCGAAGCGTTGACCAACCTCGTCCATTGCGGCGATCAGGGCATCGTTCAAGATCGCGCCTGCGTCCACGCCTGCGGCCAGGGCGGCTTTCACGCCTGCTTCCACTTCGGGCGCCTGCCCCTCGATCACGTTCTCGTAAATTTGTTTCAGATCCATACGAATCTCCTCGATGAGTCTTTATGAAAATTCAAACCCTGGTATCGGAAAGGCCAGAGTGTGGTTCCAATCGAATCATAGTCGCCACGCTTTTGCGTCTTCGGCCATGACATTGTCCAAGATGGCCTCGTGCGCGCGGTCAATGTCATCCAGTAAAGCCTGGCGGGCAGCCTCGACGTCATGCGCTTCCAACGCCCGGACGATGCGCGCGTGCGTCACTTCCATCGTCTTACCTGCCCTGCGCATAACCATGAAACGAGCCAGCTGGTCATGCAATTTCCCGACCAGTTCTGCCAGTTCGTTGTTGCCGCTGGCCTTGGCGGCCAGGTAATGGAAACGGCGGTTTTCATCTGTGTAGCGGTCATAGGATTCATCGTCATCGCCCGTATAGCCCGCATGGATGTGACGCAATTCCTCCAACTGTGCGTCATTGACCCGCAGGGCGGCGCGCTCGATGGCGTTCAATTCCAGGATGCGGCGGACATCCAGCAGATCCCTGAGTTGTTTGAACGTGATGTGCGCTACAAAATAACCGGCGCGGGGCCGAATATCCACCAGCCCTTCGTGGCTTAACATTTGCAGGGCGTCGCGTACCGGCGTCACACTGGTATTGTACTCTTCTGCGAGTGAATCGATATTGAGACGTTCTCCCGCTTCACGGTGCCCCATGATGATCGAGCGCCGCAACTGCTTATAGATCAGGCTTTTCGATGTTTCGTCAACTTGCACAGGGATCATGGTTTCACTCCAGTGTCTTGAAAATCTTACCATAAGATATATCAAATTGCAACATAACAAATAATTGATATATCAGTTATTGACAACTGATATACTAAATGCTATCATTGTAATGTAGTTGATGTATCTGTTGTTGAAACAATCCTTCCGAGAACGCCTGATTTCCAATCGTTTCCACAAGGAGGTGCCAGTTCATTATACTAAAGACTGTCTGTTTATATGTTTGTCTGTATCCACCAAGAATTTACCCTAAGAAAGGGAGAGAAGTTCATGCAACCCAAAAAGATTCACCCCCTGATCGTCGAAGCGAACGAACAACTTCGCAAGGGGACCATTTCCCGCCGTGATTTCCTGCGACTGTCCACGCTATTGGGCATGTCGTTGGCCAGCGCCAAGTTCCTGGCGGCTTGCGGCCCGACCGCGACGCCGGCTGCGACGGAAGCCCCTGCTGCGACCGAAGCCCCAGCCACGGAAGCCCCTGTTGCGACCGAAGCGCCTGCCCCCACTTTCGTTCGGGGCGGGACCCTGACGGCTGCCACCCGTATCGAGCGCGTCGACCACCCCGCGCGTTTCTCGCTGGTCAGCGCCTCGCATCCCTGGCGGCATGTCTTCGAATACCTGACCTACACCAATCCGCAAGGGATTACCGAACCCTACTTGCTGGAGAAGTGGGAAGTCAGCGACGACCTGCTTACGTGGACGTTGTTCGTGCGCAAGGGCGTCATGTTCAGCGATGGCAAGGAATTGACCGCCGAAGATGTGGTCTTCAATTTCCAGCAATGGTTGAGCGATGAAGTCGGCTCGTCCATGCTTGGTTCGTTGTCCTACCTGTCACCCGAGGGCGTCGAGAAGACCGACGACTACACGGTGACGCTTAAGTTGAATTCACCATCCATCTTCATCCCTGAGCACCTGGGTCAATATCCGGCAGCCATCGTCCCGGCCACCTTTGGCGGCGACATCACCAAAGAGCCGATCGGCACCGGCGCCTTCACGATGGAAGAATATGTACCCGGCGAGCGCGCCCGCTTGAAGGCCCGCGAGGGTTACTGGCGCATGGGCGAAGACGGCAAACCGCTGCCTTACCTGGACGAGATCGTCATGGTGCAGTTGGGCGAGGATCGCTCCGCCGATCTGGCCGCCCTGCAGAGTGGGCAAGTGGACACCATCATCGAGCCGTCGGTCGCTATTTGGGAAGCCGTCAAGGATGACGACCGCTTTGAGGTGGTTGGTACCCCGACCGGCGCGACGCGCGTCCTGCGCATGCGCGTTGACCAGGAGCCGTGGACGAACAATGATGTGCGCGTGGCGCTCAAGCACTGTCACAACCGCGAGAAGATCCTGGCGCTGGCGCTCCAGAACCAGGGCGTGATCGGCAACGACAGTCATGTCTCACCGGCGCACCCTGAATTCGTAGACATCCCGCCCTTCCCGTTCGATACGGCCAAATCGAAAGAACTGCTGGCGGCAGCTGGCTACCCCGATGGGTTGACGATCGAACTGGCTGTGGCAAGCGATTGGCCTGAATCGATGGCCTATGCCCAGGCCCTGAAAGAAGATGCGGCCGCTGGCGGCTTCAACATTGAATTGAAGACCATGCCCGCTTCGCAATACTGGGACGGCTGGACGGATTTCAACCTCGGCATCACCTGGTGGGCGCATCGCACCCTGGCCCCCATGCTGCTCCCGTTGGCCTACATCGCTGACGCGGACGGCAACCCCGTGCCTTGGAACGAGAGCCGCTGGGTAGACGAAGAATTCAGCGAGATCCTCAAACAGGCCGAGGCGACGATTGACTTGGAAAAGCGCAAAGAGTTGGTCGGCAAACTGGAGCAGATCCAGAAAGAACGCGGCTCGGTTTGTATCCCGTTCTTCATGAATGTGTGGAAGGTCTACACTAAGAACGTGCATAACGTCCCGCCCCTGCCAGACGAATACGCGGTCTTCTACGAGACGTGGAAAGACGCCTAGTTCGATAAAGTCGTGACCGCCCCTTGCCGCCAGCAACGAGGTCAGGGCGGTCGCGGATTTATACCCTGCCGGGCCTGTGACGGGATCTCGTCGCAGCGTAGAAAAACTCCATCGAAGCGCAACGCAGGTCGCGGGTCCGGCAGTGAAGCGGTTTTGGACCACAGATGAATACAGATGAACGAATACAGATGAGCGATTCGGGCTTGCTTCATGTGTGTTGATCTGTGTGACAATAGCCAATGTTTGTAAATTCTGTCCTGTAAAGAGGTTTCTCCATGATCGAAACGCACGGTAAGAGCATGACCAGCGCACACTACTCCCGCATGGGATTTGAGGAGTGCGACAAGATCCACAAGGCCAGCCTGGAAATCCTGGAGCGGGTCGGCGTGGATGTTCATGATGAAAAGGCAATCGAGATCCTGGCGGCGGGCGGCGCCAAGGCGGACGGTATCCGCGTGCGCATTCCGGAGTATATGGTGGCGAAGGCGCTGGCGACGGCGCCCAAGACCATCACGCTCTACGACCGCAACGGCAAGGTTGCCATGCGCGCCCGCGATTACAATACCTATTATGGCGGCGGCTCGGACTGCCTGAACATCCTCGACCATAAGACCGGCGAGCGCCGTAAGCCCGTGCTCGAGGATGTGAAGAATGCGGCGCGCCTGTTCGACGCCCTGCCGGAGATCGATTTTGTGATGTCGGCCTTCCTGCCTGCGGATGTGGACCAGCGCGTCTACGACCGCTACCAGATGGAAGCCATGCTGAACAACACGACCAAGCCGATCGTGTTCGTGACGCCGGACTTCGAGGGCTGCGTAGCGGCGGTGGAAATGTGCGAGGCTGTGGCCGGTTCGGCCGAGGCCTTCCAGAAGAAACCCTTTGCGACCTGCTATATCAATGTGACCACCGGCATGACCATGAACCAGGAAGCCCTGCAAAAGAACATGTTCCTGGCCCAAAAGGGACTGCCGCAGTTGTGGATCCCGCTCAATGCGGGCGGCGTGAACTCGCCTGTCACTACCGCCGGGACGATGGCTTCGATGAACGCCGGTATCCTGCTGGGGATCGTGCTCTCGCAGTTGGTGCGCCCCGGCGCGCCGGTGGCTGTGCCTGGCTGGAACGGTGGCCCATACAATCTGAAGACGATGGTCGGTAACTATGTGCTGGCTGATGAGCAGGGCGTGCCGACTTCGATGGGCAAGTATTACGGCCTGCCGGTCTTTGGCCTGGGCGGTTCGACCGACTCGAAGTTGCTCGACCAGCAGGCGGCTTTCGAGGCTACCATCAGCCTGGTGACGGCCCTGTTACACGGCGCGAACATCGTCCACGATGTCGGCTTCATGGATTCGGGCTTGCAAGGCTCCATGCAGTTGATGGTGCTGTGCAACGATTGGCTGGGCTTCATCCGCGCCATGACGCGCGGCGTGACGGTCAATGACGAGACCCTGGCGCTGGATGTGATCGAGGAACTTGGCCCGACCGGCAACTATCTTGACCACCCGCACACACTGGCGCATTTCAAAGAACCGTATTATTCTAAACTAGCCGACAAGGCTCCCTACGCAGTGTGGATGAAGAAGGGCGGCACGACCATGGAACAGCGCGCCGCCGACCAGGTGGACAAGATCCTGGCTTCGCACAAGGTCGAGCCGCTGCCCGAAGAGGTGCAAAGGAAGATCCGCGCCATCGTCGAGCGTGAGCAGGCCTGGATCGACGGCAAGAAGTAGTAGTACTTATGAGGTGACAGTTACTTCCAACAGTGAGTCACCTCATTATCCCCTTGAAGGAGAGACAATGGCCCGTTACATCGTCCGACGGTTGTTGACCATGCTTCTCTCGATGTTCCTGGTTTCGATCATCGTCTTTGCAGTGGTTGAGATTGCGCCTGGCAACGTTGCGCGCAACATATTGGGTGCATACGCCACGCCCGAACAGGAGGCCTCCATGGCCAACCAATTGGGGTTGACCCGTCCGCCAGTGACCCGCTATGTTTCCTGGTTGTTCGGCTCGGATTGGCAGGCCGAACAAAAGGTGGGTTTGCCGCTGGTCGAAACGGTCACCCAGAAAGGGTTGGTGGAAAAGTCGCAGGAATGGTGGGCGCAAGAGCCGGATGGCAGCCTGGTGCAATGGGACGTCATCGAAGGCGCACTGGTCAAATTGATCCGCCAACCGGATGGCTCCACCGTTCAGGCTCCGGATGACGATGCTTGGCTGACCAGCCCCGAGGGAGAAATCTACTTTTGGGGAGTGGATACGGCCAACCGGGCCGCCAAATGGGTCAAAGGCCAGGGCGGGGTGGAGTATCGCTATGAATATACGGGCTGGATCGCCAAGACGGATTCGCCCGTTGAGTACATCCCGTTGAGCAAAGGACTGTTGCGCGGCGAGGCGGGTATCTCCCTGCGCTACAAAGCCCCGGTCGCCGAGATCGTGGCCCGCCGGATGACCAACTCGTTCATCCTGGCGGCCTTAGCCATTTTGGTCTCTATCCCAATTGCGGTTGCCCTGGGTTTGATCGCTGGCTTGAACGAAGGGAAGTGGCTGGATCGGGTCATTTCCGTCAGCGGCTTGGTCACCGCTGGCTCGCCTGATTTTGCCACCGGCATCTTGTTGATCATCGTGTTTGCGGTCTGGCTGAAAGTGCTGCCGGGGGCGGCAGTTTTCACCTCTGAAGACGCGATTTTGAAAGACTTACGCCTGCTGGTGCTGCCGGTGTTGACGGCCAGCCTGGTGGAGATCGGCTACGTGTTGCGTATCACCCGCGCCAGCGTGGTGGAGGTGATGAACAGTCCGTATGTGCGCACCGCCATTCTCAAGGGACTTTCTTACCGTCAGGTGGTGGTGCGGCACGTCCTTCGCAACGCGATGATGGCGCCCATTACGGTCATCATGCTGCACATCAATTGGTTCATTGGCGGCCTGGTGGTGGTCGAATCGGTGTTTGGCTACCCTGGCTTGGGAAATTTCCTGCTGAACGCCGCATTGTACAAGGATGTCTATTCTATCGAAGCCGGCGCGATGGTGTTGATCGCGTTGGCGGTGGCGACCCAGTTGGTCGCAGACATCATTTACTCGTTCCTCAATCCGCGTATTCGCTACAACTAGGAGGCGGCCATGGCAGAAATGACAGTTTCCTCGAAAGATTTACGCGCTGCCAACCGCGCCCGTCAATGGGAACGCACGAAGGAAGCCATGGCGGTCGTGTTTACCTCCAGGACGGCGCTGTTTGGTTTGGCCGTTGTATTGATTTGGGCTTTGATTGCCATATTTGCGCCCCTCTTGACGCGCTACGATCCGTTGGCGCAGGATTATCTGACCATCAACAAAGGCCCCTCCCCGGAGCATTTCCTGGGAACGGATCATCTCGGACGGGATGTCTGGGCGCGCATTGCCTTTGGCGCGCGCACCATCCTGACGCTGGGTCCGCTTTCGGTGTTCGTGGCTTTCCTGCTTGGTATTGCGCTGGGCCTGCCGGCCGGTTATTACGGCGGCTGGGTGGACGAAACCGTGATGCGCATCCTGGATGCCATCATGTCCTTTCCCACCATCCTGCTCTACATGATCATCATCTCGGCGGTGGGCGCTTCGGCCTTCAACGTCGTCATTGCCATTGCCATTGGCGGCGCGCCGGGCATCGCCCGCTTGGTGCGCGCCCTGACGATGGACATCCGCACACGCGAATATGTGGCGGCCGCCAAACTGCGCGGCGACCATGACATCCAGATCATGTTGCATGAAATCCTGCCCAACTGCCGCGGGCCGCTGATCGTTGACTTCCTCCTGCGCATCGGCTATGCCGCTTTTTACATTGGCACGCTTGGCTTCCTGGGCCTGGGTCTGCCGCCGCCGACTCCCGACTGGGGCGGCATGGTGCAGGAAGGTCACTCGCGCATGATGGCTAATGTCTGGCCGGTGCTTTCGGCCACCCTAGCAATCGTCACGCTGGTCATTGGCCTGAACCTGTTTGCCGACGGCCTGCGCGAAGAAAGTATGCGCTACCAGTAAAAGCGGAGATGACCATGACTGAACAACCCATCCTCTCCGTCAAAAACCTGGCGGTCACATACAAAACTCGCAAACGGGACGTGGACGCCGTGCGGGACGTCTCCTTCGATATTCGCGTGGGCGAAAACCTTGGCCTGGTCGGCGAATCGGGCTGCGGCAAGAGTACGGCGGCTTATTCGATTGTAGGCTTCCTGGGCCCGAATGGCCGTGTGACGCGCGGCGAGATCCTCTTTCGCGGGCAAAACCTGGCCAATCGTTCCGAAAAGGAACTGCGCAAATTGCGCGGCGCGGATATTTCCATGGTCTACCAGGAACCCATGTCGGCGCTCAATCCCACCCTGCTCATCAAGGACCAGCTGGCCGAGAGCCTGATCGTCCATCAGGGCATGAGCAAGCGGGAGGCCTATGCCCGTTCGCTAGAGGCGTTGAAATCGGTTTACATGCCCGATCCTGAAGGGGTAATGGACCGCTATTCCCACCAACTTTCCGGCGGCCAGCAGCAGCGCGTGTTGATTGCCATGGCGATGCTCAACAATCCATCCCTGCTCATCATGGACGAACCCACCACCGCCCTGGATGTGACCGTGGAAGCCGCCGTCCTGGACCTGATTGCCGAACTCAAGGAGCGTTACAATACCGCCACTCTCTACATCACTCACAACCTGGGTGTGGTGGCGCGCGTGTCCGACCGGCTGGCAGTCATGTATGCGGGTGAGATCGTGGAACTGGCCGACACGAAGGACGTTTTCCGCAATCCGCTGCATCCCTACACAATGGGGTTGATGCGCTGCCTGCCCGACGTGGACGCGCCCAAAGGGACCCGCACCCTGCACCCGATCCATGGGCGTGTCCCCTCCCCCGATAATTTACCGGAAGGCTGTATCTTCTCCCCGCGCTGTGAATTTGCCCGCGAGGATTGCTTCCGTGAAAGGCCAAAACTCGAAACTGTGACCGCCGGTCACCAGGCGCGTTGTTTCTACTCGCAGGATTGGCTGGACAAGGGCATTATCTGGAAAGACGACGAAGGTCCCACCGAAGTTTGCCCGGAAAGACCGGGCGAATCCGAAGGCACGATGCTATATGTCAAGAGCGCCCGCGTTTACTATCCGGTGCCTTTCAAGACCGTTGCCGGCCTGTTTGGGATGGAGAAACGCCAGTACGTGCGCGCGGTAGACGATGTCAGTTTTGCGGTCAATCGCGGGCGCACGCTTGGGGTAGTCGGCGAATCCGGATGCGGCAAGAGCACGGTTGCCAAGGCCATCGTCGGCTTGGAATCCCTGCACGATGGCAAGATCGAATTTCTCCAGACAGACATCTCTGCGCCCATCAGCAAACGCGGCCGCCAGGTCATCCGCGACCTGCAAATGGTCTTCCAGGACCCCAACGGCGTGCTGAACCCGTCTTACAGCATCGGCGACCAGATCGCCCTGTCACTGCGGCGTTTCAGGACCGTACCGCGTGAGCAGGAATACGATGAAGTTGTGCGCCTGCTCAAGGCCGTCAAACTGGGCGAGAACTATTACCACCGCCTGCCGCGCCAGTTGAGCGGCGGCGAGAAACAGCGTGTGGGGATCGCGCGCGCCATCGCCTCTAACCCGGCGACGGTCATCTGTGACGAGCCGGTTTCCGCGTTGGATGTCTCTGTCCAGGCAGCGGTGCTGAACTTGTTGCTGGAAATCCAGAACCAGCAGAATACCACCATGATCCTGATCTCGCACGACCTGAGTTCGGTGCGCTTTTTCTCGGACGATGTGGCTGTGATGTATCTGGGACGCCTGTGCGAGATCGGCCCGTGCGAATCGATCTACAGTTCGCCCAGCCATCCTTACACGGCGGCGCTGCTGGCGGCCGTCCCCCGCCCGGACCCGGAGCGAGAGCAGACTGGCGTGCGCCTGCAAGGCCGCGTGCCCAGTGCGGTCAATCCGCCCAGCGGCTGCCGTTTCAACACCCGCTGCCCATACAAAATTGGCGAAATCTGCGAAACGGAAGAACCTCCCAGGCGCGATATGGGGGGCGGACACCTGATCTACTGTCACTTATCACCAGAAGAACTGAATAAATTGTAGAGCAAATTGACAGTTTGCTCCACTCATCTTACCTGGAAGGTTATCCAGCCATGAACGACGAAAAACAATTTTTCATGCGCGATCCCTGGCAATTCGATCTGAACTACAAGCGGCCTGCCCGCCAAGGCGACCATCTTGGTTTCGATACCAAATCCCTCCATGCCGGGTTCCGCCCGGATGAAGACCTGGAGCGTTTCCGCGCCTTTGTGCCACCCATCGTCCCCTCGATGACATATCCGTACAAGCACTTCGACGAGATTCCTTATCCCGTCTACGGGCGCACCAAAACCCCGACTGCCGACCTGCTCGAACAGCGCATTGCCGCCCTCGAGGGCGGCGAAGCGGCGGTCACCGCCGGTTCTGGCTCGCAGGCGCTTTTCAACCTGATTTTCACCATTGCCCGCCCCGGCGACAATATTGTCACCTCGCTCAACACGTTTGGCGAAGGATACAAGCAGGCTGCTACAATTTTCCCTGAACGCTGCGGGGTGGAGTTCCACTTCGTCAGGCAGCCGGGCAACCCTGAGGCCTGGGATGAGGCGATTGACGACCGAACCAAACTCGTTTGGGTGGAGACGCCCTCCAACCCGACCTTGTTCGTCACCGATATCCAAGCCGTTGCGGAGGTAGCCCATGCGCGTGGCGTCCCGTTACTGGTGGACAATACCACCGCCACCGCCGCCCTCCAGCGCCCCATGGAATTTGGGGCTGACATCATCCTGTTGAGCATTACCAAGTTCATGGCGGGAAACGCTACTGTGCTGGGCGGCGCTATTGTTGGCCCGCTCGACTTGACCGAGGACATCCGTTGGAACACGACCGAATTTGCCGGCGCGATCATGCAGCCCTTCGATTCATGGCTGACCCTCCAATACCTCGAAACCCTGTCCCTGCGCATGGAAAAGCACGCCTCCAATGCGCAGAAGATCGCCGAGTTCCTGTCCGCGCACTCCAAAGTCACGCTGGTCAACTATCCGGGATTGACGAGTCACCCGCAGTACGAACTCTCGCGCAAGCAGATGAGAACCGGCGGCGGGATGTTGTCCTTCGTCGTCCAGGGTGGAATTCCCAGCGCCCGCACGATGACCAATAATTTCAAGTTGGTCATCCATGCCGTGACCTTCGGCACCAGCCGCACGATCTGTATGCACCCGCGCACCATCACGCACGAGCACATGACCCAGGAAGAGCGCGACATCGCCGGTATCAATGACGGCCTGATCCGCCTGTCGGTCGGCCTGGAAGACCCGGATGACCTGATCGCCGACCTCGACCAGGCGCTGTCCAAAATTTAGGAGCATTCGATTGATGTGAGAACCGTTCAGGTGAAGGATTTGCCTGAACGGTTGTTGTTCCCTCGTTGTATAACCACAGATAAACACCGATGAACTTGCCTGGTTTTTGTAACTCGTTTATCAGTTCATCTGTGACGGATTTGATGAATGAGAAGCCTCCAACCTCCTACGCTCGAAGCCATCCACACTGCTCGCCAGCGTCTTGCCGGGACGATCCTCCATACGCCGTTGGTGAAATTTGAAAGCGGTAGTAACGACTTTAGTCGTTCAAAAGCGACTGCGACTGAAGTCGCTACTACTGAAATTTACCTCAAACTCGAAAATCTCCAACCGACCGGCTCTTTCAAAGTGCGCGGGGCCGGGAACGCGCTGCTCTCGGCAGGGTCGTCCCAACTCAGGGATGGCGTGTGGACGGCCTCGGCGGGCAACATGGGGCAGGCGCTGGCCTGGTATGCCCAAAAACTGGGTATCCCTTGCACAGTGGTCGTCCCGGATAACGTCTCCCCGCTCAAGAAAGCGAAGATCGAGGCCTTTGGCGCGCAGACCCGCGTCGTCCCCTTTGCCCAATATCAGGAAATCCAGCGCCAGCGCGCCTTCGACGAGATGTGCGGCGCGTTGATTCATCCCTTTGCGGATGCGGCGATGATGGCCGGGAACGGCGTCATCGGCCTCGAACTCCTGGACGCGTTGCCTGACCTGGACGCCGTCGTCATCCCCTATGGCGGCGGCGGGTTGAGTTGCGGGTTGGCAGCTGCCCTGCGCGCCGTGAAGCCAGCCATCAAAATCTACGCCGCCGAAGTCGAGACCGGCGCGCCGTTTGCCGGGTCATTTGCGGCGGGACAGCCGGTGGAAGTGCCTTACCGGCACAGTTTCGTCAATGGGATTGGCGCGCCGTACGTCTTCCCGGAGATGTGGGACCTGGCTTTCGGGTTGCTGGACGGCTCGATAGCAGTATCCGTTGCGCAGACAGCCGAAGCCATCCGCCTGATGGCGCTGAACCAGCATATCATCGTCGAGGGCGCGGGCGCGGTGTCCCTTGCTGCCGCGCTGACTGGCCAGGCCGGAAATGGGAAAGTTGCCTGCCTCGTTTCCGGCGGTAATCTCGACCTGGAGCATTTGAACATAATCTTGCGCGGTGAGGTTCCCATCGTGTAACCGTAATGCGAGATTTATCTCGTAAAGAGCGACATAAATGTCGCAATACATTTTGGAGTCAACCATGGAAATCAAAATCCTGAACGAAACTGAAATCCGCCAGTGCGTTTCCCTGGACCTGGAAGCCGTGAGGGTCGTCGAAGAGGCTTTCATTGCCCTGTCCGAGGGGCGCGCCTCGACGCCGCTGATGAGCATCCCTGTGCCGCAGCACAACGGCGAGATGCACGTCAAGTCGGCGGTCATCCAGGACTTCGACAGTTTTGCCGTCAAGATCGCTTCGGGTTTCTTTGACAACCCTAAACACGGATTGCCCTCCGGCAGCGGCATGATGTTGCTGTTCGACGCCCGCACCGGCTTTCCCCAGGCTGTCCTGCTCGACAACGGCTACCTGACCCATACCCGCACCGGCGCAGCCGGGGCGATGGTCGCAAAGTACTTTGCGCCAGAGAAAGTCGTCACCGCCGGGGTGATCGGCGCAGGGCGGCAGGGGCAGTTCCAATTGCGGGCGCTGCAACTGGTGCGCGATTTCGAGCGGGTGCTAGCGTATGACACGGATGCAGACCGGCTGAACCAGTTTGCTGCGGAAATGACATCCGTTCTTGGTTTGCGTGTAGCCGCAGCAGAATCGGCTGAAAGCGTGGTGCGCGAAAGCGACTACCTCGTCACCGCCACGCCCTCCCGCGAGCCGTTCGTCCGCGCGGAGTGGCTGCATCCCGGGCTGCACATCACGGCGATGGGAGCGGACAATGGTCACAAACAGGAACTCTTCCCTGAAGTGCTGGCGCGCGCCGACCGGCGTATCTGCGACCTGAAGCCGCAGGTCTTCCGGCTGGGGGAACATCATTTTGCAGCGGAAGCAGGCCTGTTGTCCGCGCAAGATGCGGTGGATGAGATCGGCGAGGTGGTCGCCGGGCGCAAACCGGGGCGCGTATCCGAGCAGGAGATCACCGTCTGCGACCTGACCGGGGTCGGCATCCAGGATACGGCCATTGCGCTGCTGGCTTACCGGGAGGCCGAGGCCAGGGGCCTGGGCCTGAAAATCGTGAGTTAGCGTGAACCGCGATTTTGGCATCCAGCGCATCCGGGCGCGCGCCGGCCAGCAGGCCTACGGCATGGGGCTGGGCGTGATGTTGCTGGACGATGTGTACCCCGGTTTCCCCGGCGACGTGCGCAACGCCAGCGGCTACCCGTTCCCGATCCAATACGAAATCGTCACCGGCGTGGACATCAAAAAACTGGTGGTCGAGCCGAACAAGATCATGTGCCTGCCGCCGCTGATCCGCGCCGCTCAAAAATTGGAGAAACTCGGCTGCCGCGCCATCGTGGCCGAATGCGGATACTTCGCGTATTTCCAGCGCGAGGTTGCGTCCAGCGTGAAACTTCCCGTGTTCATGTCCAGCCTGTTGCAGGCGCCGATGGCGCAGCAGTTGATCGGCGCGGACCGCACGGTGGGAATTTTGATGGCGAACTCGAAATATCTAACCAATCATCACCTGGAATCGGTGGGGATTAAACTCGGATCGAACTACGTGATCGGCGGCGCCATGGACGACCTGCGCTGTACCCAGTTCGATCATCTCTGGACCGAGGGCCTGCGCACCGATCCCCCGGCCGCGGACTACGCTTTGGCCGAGTCCGAGTTCCTCGCGGTGGCAACCGAGTTTTACAAGGCGAATCCCAAAATGGGCGCGATGGTGTTGGAATGCACCGGATTCCCGCCCTTTGCGCGGGCGTTACAGCGCGAGATCGGCATCCCCATCTTCAGTTGGGGCACGCTGATGGACTACGCCTGGTCGGTGGTCGTCCATCGTGATTATTACGGGCATGTGTGAGTCTAACTACAGAGACATGGAGACACTGAGAAATTAGGCGGAAATCTCGGTGCATCAGTGTCTCCGTGGTTAATTTTTTTTATGGAGCAATCCAACTATGATCCTTGCCAATTCTCTTGAACACCATACCCCCCAGTTCCGGGTATTGTCCGACTCGCAGTGCCAGGAGATATACGCCGCGGCGCTGGAGTGCCTGGAACGGGTGGGCATCCAGATGCACAACCCGGCCGCCTGTGACCTGCTGGCCGCGCACGGCGCGCGCGTGGAGGGGGGCATCGTCCACATCCCGGCGGGACTGGTCAAGCAGGCCGTTGCCGCTGCGCCGCATGAGTACACCGTTTGGGGGCGGGATGGGAAACACGAGATGCGCGTGGCGCTCGACCGGGTGCATTTCGGTCCCGGCCCGACCTGCACCTATTTCATTGATCCCAAGACTGGCGAGCGCCGTAAAGCCCGGCGCGGCGACGCGGGCACGGTCGCCAGGGTGTGCGACGCGCTGCCCAACATTGATTACATCATGGGCCTGAGCCTGTTCGACGACGTGACGCCAGTCCTGGCCCCGGTCTACGAGTTTGCAGAGGAATTGGCGAACACCTCCAAGCCTATCGTGGCCTGGGCGAACAATGTTGCCACGTTTACGGATATTTACCGGATGGCTGTTGCTGCGGCAGGTGGGGAAGCGGCCCTGCGCGAGAAACCGATCTTCGCCCTCTTCACCACTTACGAGTCCCCACTCAAACTAGCGGACTCCGCGCTGTCCACGTTGATGAAGGCTGCGGAATTGGGCGTCCCTTCGATCTGTCTGGGCGGGCCAACGGTTGGGCTGGAGTCGCCGTTCACGGGCGCGGCGGCGCTGGTGCTGCATCTTGCCAGCGCGCTGGCCGCGTTGACCGTCGTGCAGACGCACGTCCCCGGCGCGCCCATGGCGATTGGCGGGTTGCCCTCGATGATGGATTTGCGCACCGCGCGCCCCGCCTACGGTTCGCCGGAGGCCAGCCTGCATTCCGCTGCCGCGGTGGACCTGGCGCGCTATCTCGGCCTGCCGTTCATGGGCACAGCCGGCGCATCCGAAGCCAAGCGCGTGGACGCCCAGGCGGGCGCGGAAGCCGCCTTACAGGTGATGCTCTCGGCCTTGAGCGGCGCGTCGCTGGTCCACGACGTCGGTTTCCTGGACTGCGCGGACATCGGATCGCTGCCTTACCTGGTGCTGGTGGATGAGATCATCGGCATGGCGGCGCGCGTCATGCGCGGGGTGGAGGTCAGCCGCGAAACCATCATGCTCGACCTGATCGAGAAGGTCGGCCCGGGGGGGACGTTCATCAGCCAGGCAAAGTCCGCTTCGTTGAGCCGCAAGGAGGCCTGGGTGCCGTCCGTGCTGGACCGCAGTCCGTTCAACAGTTGGAGCGGGAAGGGGAGTCCGACGACCGAAGACCTGGTCGCTGCAAAGGTGAACAAGATCCTGGAGACGCACCAGCCAACGTCTCTGCCGGAGGGCGTCCCTGCCAGGGTCGAGACGATCCTCCTCGAAGCGGAAGCAAGGGAAAGGGGAGGTTGAAGCGGGGAATCCGTTAGCGGAAAAACTGGTTTTGCGAGAGAACGCCGCCGGGCGGAACCACCAGGAAGTTGTCATCCGCCTGGTCCAGCCCGGCGGCGATTTCGATCAGGCGCTTCAGCATGGTGTCTGTGCCGAGGAGTTCTTCGTAGCGCAGTCCCCAACGTTCGCAATACTTCGCCACTTCCTGCGCGGCGGGACGGTAGGTTTCCAGGTCTTGGGCGTTCTGGACGATCAGCGCCAGCCGTTTGTAATTGTGGTACTGGTAGTCCATCAGCCATTCGGCCTTTTTCTGGCCGTATTTTTCGACCATTTCGTGATGTTCTTGCAAGGGTGTACTGCCGCCTTCCAGCCAGCCTTTCGAGAGGTAATAGGTGGCCGGTTCGTTCTCGAATTCGCGCCGGTAGGACTGGTAGGAGCCCAGGATGATGGCGATGCAGTCGTCGGTGCGGGGGATGACCAGCGTGTGCTCCCTGGCCTGGATTTCGTGCAGGCCGTTGCCGCACAGCCCGTAGCCGAGGATCACCAGGCTGGGCTGCTCGAGGCTGTCAATCGCATCTTGGACGGTTTTGTGCAGGTTCTTTGGAACGCTGTGCAGGGCGTAATCGAAGAAGGTGACGTTTGCGCCTAGCCGTTCTGGTAGCAGGTGCTCCAGCCAGTTCTGGAAGACCCGGCAGGCGAAGACGACGACAGGTAAGTTGGCAGAGACGGGAAAAGCCATAAGCGCTATTTTACTGCTTCTTGGGTTAATTGCTAACCTATCAAGCCAGATTCTCCAGGAATAAGTGCCTCTCCGGTTTATATAACCAATGGTGCTAGTTTGGGCTGATTTTCGACTGTTACGCGCATTCTTGCAGTATTCAACCACCACATATGGTGTTTTCGCAATCGCTAAATCACCATATATAGGACTAGCACCAAAAGTT
>JBMOMP010000018.1:0-118037 GCA_049323115.1 Chloroflexota bacterium | reverse complement strand
GTAATCACTGGCTTGATGGTCTCTTGTTGAACATTAGGCAACATACGGATGACGATTTCACCATCTCTTTGGAGTAAACCCAGCACGGGTGGTTTATCACCCGCAAGAGTACCGCGCCCGCGTTTCCAGGAGATGCTGTCCGCCGCCACATCCCAAGCGGACACAGATGGACGCTACACGGCCGGTTCCATGTACCAGGCCTGGAAGGGCTGGTCCTTCGCGGACAAGAAGAATCCCTCCCCCTGGCTGACGATGGTGGTGATGAGGTTACGGAGAAGGAGCAACTGACCGGTATAACCAGTACGCGCTGAATTCGATTTCATGCCCGTGGATGATGACGAGGTAAAGCTTGGGGATGTTTAGTGGGGTGGGATGCGGTGAAACTGATAAACAAAAAGGACTCTGAAACCGAGTTGATTTCGAAGTCCTTTTTTCCGGCTCTAGATCGCTTTCAGCAACAGATTCAGAACAATGTTATTCATTCACGTTTTCACCTATTTGCCAAATTCGTCCTTACCTCAACAATCACTACCTCACTTCTGTTTGTACTCCAAAGAATTTCTCTATAGATCCTTTATTTCAACCAAGGCAAGCCCCATCCTTCGACCAGTCCAGCAATGGCATTACGTGTGGCTTCTGCACCAAAACCCCAGGCCAGGAGGGAAAAATAATCTCCCCAAGGATTACTACCGAATGTGTCCGGGGTTACATACAACTCACCGAAACCGGCGCCAGCAAGCAGGACAACGCCGATCACAAAACTGGCTCCCAGGAATATCTTTTGGCGGATGTCAGATTGGGAGGTTTCGTTTTGGACTACATTGATCCCGATTGCATCGATTTCACGATTCTCTATGATTGCCTTTCTCCCAGTTAAGTTAAGGCCTCGACCACTTTGTTCATCAACACTAGGCAGGAGTTTTTCTAATTCCGCCATTTTGTTTTCGACTTGGTTCTTAATCTCAGTCAACGGCTGATTTGGATCGGCTTCATTGAGAGATTCTTCAAGTTTCTCTGCAATCTTGCGCCACTCCGCTTTTTCACTATCTTTTTGCAACTTATTCACCATCTTGTAAAACTTATCAATCGCATTGCTTATATCATCATACCCTTTGGCTTGTTTGTTGACTTTTTCCAATTCATCTCGAACCAAATCTGTCTTATCTTTGGTAGGCGCTTGTTTGATAGCGTCATCAGCTAATCTATCCAAACCTACTAAGAAAGGCGAGATTGGTTTTAGTTCGGGGGTATTGAATTTGATTAACTTGGCAATCACAGCCTTTTGCCTGTCATAGGACTGCGAGAGTAGAATCCAATCCGATCTCCCTTTGACCCATTTTCTCCAATAATTTTCAGCTTCCTTGGCTGCTGTGTTGGCTTCTTCCCACTTTTCCTCCCTGAGTGCAACACGCGCATCCACGATAGAATTATTGACATAGGTCTGGAATGCCAGACCAATCTTGGATGCCTTGTATTCGTCATCGGCATCGAACTTCTGTGTCAAATGTCCGATCATGGAAAGAACAGCATCGCGATTTTTGCCCTTTTTGATATAGTAAGAGACACCACTGCTTAACAATACACCAATGAAAAGTGTAATTAAAGGCCAGACCAGTGGGTCTTTAACTTTTACCGTGAGGTCCAACGAAGTCGCGTTCTCTCCATTTTGAACTAATAGCGTACCAGTATATTCCCCACTGCCGACTCCTGCGAGATTAATAGTAATCGGAATAGTAATGGGATTCTTAGGATCTACCTTGATATCGCGACTTTCAAAGGAAATCGCACTGGCTGGTAGAATGCCTTTCCCGTCGTTACGGCTCAAGTCCAATGGAATAAGTTGAAGGTCAACCTCGCCCCCAGATGCCTGAATGAGCACTGTGCGAGTTATACTTGTTCCTCGAATTCCCGCAATAGTCAAACTTGAAGGAGTCAAGGTAATACCTGTGGTTGGTTCTTCTTCAGCGAAAATTGTCGAGACGCTCAACATCAGGAATGCTGCCAAACACACAATTTTGAATACCACTTTCTTGCTCATGGTTTTATTTCTCCTTTCTTCTCCTAAAATCGACAATGATCATATAGCCGATGCCTTTAACATCCTGAGAAGGATCCTGGAATTCCCCCATTATTTTATCCGTATACAACTCGCGCAATTTACTAAGAGTATGTTTCTCCACTTCATCAACTGTAATATACTCATTATTGTCGCGATCAGCATTGCCTCTTAGTGCTTCTAATAGATAATAAGTAAAAGCACCATGTTTCTTGTCATCCATTTCATGGGCAATCTGTTCTGATGTACAGGCAGCAATAGTAGCAAATCCAGATGCCAGCTCATACACATTCTTAGTGAATTCTTCATCCACTATGGTGGCGCTCCTGCCTGGACCACTTTGGCAGGCATCGATAATCAATATTTTTCTTTCCGCCGGACTTTTATTCATGATGCTTTTCACTTTAGAAACGGAGACGGCAGTATCTTCCAGCGCTGCTATGCGAGTATCTTGGACAATCAAATAAGGATTACCATTCAAAGACTTACCGTGACCTGCAAAATAAACAAGTAGAAGATCGTCTCGTTCCACATTGGAACAAATCGTCTTCAGAGCAGCTAAAACGTTAGACCGATTTGGTTGTTTTTCTTCATCCTGATCGTCATTTAACATCACCACAAAATAATCGTGTTCCCGAAGCAATTGTTCCATTGCAACAGCGTCATCCACCGCATATTTTAGGTCGTCAAAATCGCGATGGTATCGTTCAACTCCAATCACTAAAGCCCAATATTTTTGAATTGATCTGGGATGTATGGCGAGTTTGGAATCCGCGTTGCCTCGGGCAACGGATGGATTCCTCACAGCTAGTGTGGGTTCTCCGGCTGGGTCGGACATTTTCCCGATCAGCCAATCGATTTCTTTCTTTAGCTTTGTTCTTTGGTCAGGCTTTTTACCATCACAAAGAGCCTCGAAGTCAATATCAAGAAATTGGAGAGCAAACTTATTCAATTCTGCAACGATAGCTCTGCGTTCATCAGCTTGTTTTTGACCATCTGACAACGGGGATTGGATGTTAAGTATCAACCGCCTCTCAAGAGCAGTAAATTGCTTCTGTACTTCTTTTGGTAAATTTCGTTTGAGTCCTTTTAAACCTAAGTGATAATTCATCATACTTACTCCTTTTCGAAATGATGTAAAAAAGAGTATGGTGAAGTGCTGAAATGTGGATGAATCCTCCTATTGGGATGTTCAATGCTTTTTTGTAATCACTGACTTTTTAAGCTAGCTCTGGCCAAGAACTATTTTTTCTAAAGCTTCTTTAGTTTCATTTTATATTGAGTGTAGATAAGTGTCTGCCAAATCTTACGCATGAAATCACCTATTAATGCAATGACTAATACAAATAATACGATGAATAAAGGAACAAACAAGTAATTCCATTGCCATGTTATCCTAAATTTTGGGAAAACAGGAAAAATCGAACAAAGCAATACACAAATAACTAGAAAAGCTCCAATTGCTATTAGCGGCATAATGTTTTCTACCAGACCAAATAATGATTGTAAACAACCAGGGGAGTGCTCTAAATCTGCTTTGTAAGAACGCAATATATTATTTTCCATTTCCCCATAGTTCACCAGTTTTTTTGGTTTTATTAGTGATGCAAAATTAATTATTCCCTCCCAATTTTTATCTACTATTAAAGTTTGAAAAATTATATTTGCACTTTCTTGTAATTCACTTTCAAACTTGTCAAATTCCATGAGATTAATTGCAGCTGCTAAACCTTTTTTGTGTATTACTTGCGGCAAGACCATCGGTTTCGTACGAGAAAATGTATTTTGCAATAGGGCATGCTGACCAGTGAAGCATTGTGAATTTAAGATTTTTTGATAAACATTCCCCAGTTGGTTATAGAAAAACTCCTCTTGCTGTTTTATTTTCCATTCCAGAGCAAGTTTTTCAAAATAAGCAACCAACAAATCAGCAATTTTGGGAACATAACTTGCAACTAATCCAATAATGTCGATCATATCCAAAAGACTTGTCGTTCCTTTGATAAAATCTTTAATTTTTACAAGCCATGTCCTGTTCTTCATTTCCTTTATATAATTTATCTTTGCTTCAATTATATAAACATGGCTATGAAATAGTTCTTCTGCCGTTCTTTGTATAGAATATTTGGCTTCCTCTGAAGCAGCTTTTTTTAAAGCCTCGTCCAAATGATGAATGATGGCATCAAAGGTGACTTCAAAAGTATCCGGATTTCTCAGGAAGGCAACAGGAGCAAGTAATGCAGCCTCAAGGTCACTCTTGTAACTGGGATCATTACGCGCTTTGCTTGCTGCACGCAAATACTCATTGTTTAATTCTACAATTTGTATGTCTGTTAGTGCAACATGATGTCCCATTACAATCTCCTCAAAGGAAGAGTGAATGAAAATATGCAAGTCGTTCTTTGCACAAAACCTTTCCACATTAACTGAGTAAGCGTGAGTCGACTCCCTCACCCATAAAAAACAACCAGCAATCTAGATTTATCTTACAATATAAAAACACTAAATACAAGCCTTTTTCATTTCAAATTGCCCTACTAAATTCAGTTTTTTCAAACAGCCTCTCCCGCCAATCTGTAAATCTTCTCCTCCGGCAACTCAACTCCCTCCGCATCTGCTTCCACATCGCGGCCGCATGGCTTCTCGGCCAGGTACTCCACCTAAAACTCGGACTGGATGACCAAGTTTATGATCTCGTTCGCGCCAGCCCAAATGCGAGCAAGCGCTCGATGTAACAGGCGCTTACCGGGCAGACGGCTCATGGAGCCTTTTGGGCAGGACTCATCAAACTATCCGCCCCTCCGTACTTGATGAGATAGTAATTGGTCAGCAGGGCCAGCCCGGCCACCAGGTAAGCGGCCGGGTAAGTGACATTCGTGATTACATCGAAGACGGTCCGCACCCCTGCGCTCAACCACTGGTAGCCGCCCAGCCAGTTGAAACTGTTGATACTGTCTGCCAGCGCGAACAGGATCAGCCCCCACCACGGACGGCACCATTGTCCGCGCCCAAAGAGCAGGGACAATCGGATGGCCCCCAGCCCCTCGGCCGCATCGAAGACCGGGTAAAGGACGGTGATGAACAGCACGATCCAGGCATAGCCCTCGCCGAGGCCTGCCCCGATAGCCAGGTTCGTCAGGAGCGCGGTCAGCAGCAAGGCCAGCGCCACCAACCCTAAGTAGTAGCGGGTGCCGCGTTTGTTCTGCCTGCCGTAGATCAGCCTGTACTGGTAGTACAGGGACAGTCCCAGCGAGAGATAGCCCAGGATCCAGAACAGGTCGATCAACGTCAGGTCAGGGTAGCCTGTTTCCCAATAGATGGCATCGTAGACCAGGCCGCTGATTTCACCGGCCAGCCAGAGCCACAAGCCGGCGGCGAAAACCCACCAGATGCGCCAGGGCGCTTCGGTTTTTTCGAACAACCTTGCCACCCGGGTGCCGGCCAGGGCCGCGCCCGCGGAGGCCAGGATGATCAGGAGATCGGCCGCTTTATCGTTCCAATATTCGTCCGGGATCGGGGCCGCAAAATAGATCCAGGCCAGGGCAGCCAGCAGGAGGATGGAACCGGCTGTGCTGACCTGCAATACGCGCAGTGGGGAAAAGCGAGGGATGGGACGGTGATCTTCACTCATGTCTTCGATTCAATCCGTGAACGCCGCCGGGATCAGTCGTTGCGCTTGCAGGGCGGCCGTTTCATCTGGGAAGGTCATTTTGAAGGCCTCGCTGAAAATGCGTTGGGCCAGGTTGTTTCCGATCATAAAACTCATCTGTGCACCCATGCCCATGAACAAGGCGCGGTAGGCATGAGCCGCCGATTGAAGATGGGGGAAGAAATGCGCATCCACCAGGGTATCTTCCTCCAGGGCCAGTTTCCAGTTCCAGGGTTGGATCGAACGATTGATCTCGCGATTCATGACTTGCAAAAGGTTCTTCCCCACCAGTTCCTGGTAACGGCTCAAGACCGCATGGCTCCAGTGCACGGCTCCCTGGCGGAGGATGAAGCACTGGCAGGCGGGAGAAGCATTCCCCAGTTCATATAAGATGATTTCCCGGTTGGCCGTCTCCATCTGCCCGAAGACAGATAATCCGGTTGCAAAGCCCAGCGGGGTATGGAGCACTGCCTCTGTCGCGAGCGTCTCCCCTTGCCAGATAAATGCGAACCCGTGATAGGCGTCGGCTTTGATCTCGACCAGTCCGCTCCAACGGCTGGCTTTCCACTCGGCTAGTTTGCCCTGCCAGGCATCGTTCCCTGCAAGGGATATTTTCCCTTGCGGTTTGGATTCGAGCGCCAGCCATACCATGCGCCCGGCCGCGTCTGGCAACTTGACAGCGTGCACCCTTTTCTGCTCGGAAAGCGCAGAGGAAATGAATTCGGAAATCGGGATGGGTCTTGCGCCAGCGGCCTCAAGAAGATAAGCGCCAACAGGCGAACCGCCAGACAACAACAGGATGAAATGGCTCCCCTCGTCGGTTCGTTTTTCGATCAAGCCAGTGATATTTTGGCCCTGAAATTCCATTTCCGGACCGACCGGTGAATCGCCCAGGACGGAATTGTCTGCTTGGTCGAAAAAATGCCACATGGTATTTGGAAAGAATTACGCTGGAACCGACATCGTTGGGAAGGATTCTATCCGGTATCCATAAAAATGTCCACATTTTTGGCGCAGGGACACTTCAAGAAACCAGCCTTTCCTCCTCAAGCAGCCTCACCCTCCACATTGTAAATCTTCCCGTCTGGCAACTCCGCCCCCTGCGCATCGGCCTCCCCATCCCGCCCCCGCGCGTGTCCATCAGGCCGTAGACATGCTGCACCTCCACGCCGGGTCCGCGCTCGACCAGGAAGGCCGTCATAGCAGCCTTGGGGTCGTCGATGCCCTCCACCTTGCCGTAGACCAGGATCAAATCCGCGCCCTCTGCGCCGACCACGAAGCGCTTCTGCCCGCTCAAGTAGAACGCATTCCCTTCGCGGCGGGCGCGCGTGGTGGCCGCAAAGAAATCGGAGCCGCCGCGCGGCTCGGTCACAGCCCTTCGACCACACCCAACTCGCCGCGGATCATCGGCTTGAGGAGGCGCTCCTTCCTGAGCATTGGGTATAATAAGGGCGTTGAATGGTATCCCATGCCTTTCTTTCCCGCTTCTATAGATTGATTGAAGGAACAACCGTGAGTCCAAAACCGAAACGTAAAGTCTCGAAAGGTACCGGCAAACGCTACACCTCCACCCGGCCCAGGCCGGTGGTCGAACCAGCGCCGCGCATCCGCCCCCCTGAACCAGGCTATACGGAAAAATCACTGCGCAAGCGCATCCAGGGATTCGCTTATCAAGGCGACCGCTTCAAGGCAGACTTCGAAAAGGCCATCGAACTTTACCTCGAACAAAAGCCCGGTCAGGGTGCGCCGCTCTATCTTGATGATGGTGATATGCCGGGTTTCCAGGAATGGTTTTTCTTCGACTTCGTCACGCGCACGGGCAAACGGATCATTGACCTGTTCCTCGAGGAAATCGGCCCGCGTCTGAACGATGCCCAACGCGCCATGCTCGCGGACTGGCTGGTCTGGAATCGGGCGCGCCTGCTGGAGTTCCAGGAGGCCAAGCCGGGCATCGGGGTGGTGGTCCAGGACCTGTTGAGCGAGGAGACCTTCGAGGTCAACGATATATCGGCTTCCTACAGCGCCACCCGCTGGACCTTTGGCCTGTTTCGCCCGATCCGCACGGCAGGACGGGTTTCATTCACTGGTTCGGCGTTGATGCTGCCTCCAATCGAAAAAGCGAGCGTGCTCGAGACCGCCCGGGCGCTGTGGTCGGCTTACCAGGTCGAACACCCCCAGGCCAGCCTGTCCGATTTCTATCGCGACCACAGCCTGACCCTACACCTGGCTATGAAACGCGCTGCGGAAAAAACATCCAGACCGCCCATTCCACTCTCGGCGGAGGGACACGCGCTGGTGATCTCCAGGGCCAGGTACGCCATCCGCGGCGACCCGCGCCAGGTCGAGGCGGCGCTGGACGCCAGTGAAGAGTTTGTCTACGCCGGGCCATCCGAAGAACACGGTGGAGCGCTGCACTACAACTGGCTCCAACGCGGGCGTTCCTTTGTCCCGCAGTCTGATCACAAGCCCGAAGAACGGGCCGTCGTGTTGAAAACACAGTGGACCGAGGGCCCAGGGCAGCCCAGTTATCTCAACCTGGGCGACCTGCGCCTGGCAGCGAAGTGGCTCGAGCTGGAATGTCTATCGCGCGAGCGCCTGGCAGCCGGAAAAGCCCTGCTCGAAAGCATCCTGGGAAAACTGATCCGGCATTCGGGCGACCGGTTCGAAGACTGGGAAGCGTATGATAGAAAGCATCCCCTCGAACCTGGCAGGCTGCACGAAGAACCCTCCAGCAAATGGACGGAAGAAGGCAGAATCGTACAGGAGGAGATGCTGCAACGCATGACCAGGGAGTGGCTCGACCAACCATCAATAGATGGCGGCAAACTCACCCCCCGCCAGGCAGCACAGACCCTGGAAGGGCGTAAGAGAGTGATCGAGGTTCTCAAGCAGGTCGAGTATTACAACGAATTGCGCGCCCGGAAGGGAGAGCCGCCCACAATGGATCTGGATTTGCTCCGCAAGGAACTTGGTCTTTAGTACCTGACAAGTAAGGTTCTTGTTTTTTGCCTGCACTGAGCCGCCCTGGCCTGACCGCCAGGACAGGCAGGCACACGTGTGCAAGAATTTTCACCACAGAGACACAGAGAACACAAAGGCTTTCTTTGTGACCACAAAGGATTTCTTCGTGAACTTTGCGCCTTTGTGGTGAACTTTTCCGGCTCGTCCGGGTTAGGAGCACCTGCACCCTGCATCGATAGGAAACTGCATTTTCTGTCTCAAGCAGCCTCACCCTCCACATTGTAAATCTTCTCATCCGGCAACTCTGCCCCTTCCGCATCGGCTTCCACGTCACGGCCTTTGGGCTTCTCTGCCAGGAACCCCTTGTAGAACTCGGACTGGATGACCAGGTCCATGATTTCGTTCGTGCCGGTCCAGATGGTGATCAGGCGCACGTCGCGCAACAGGCGCTCGACCGGGTAGATGTCGGTGTAGCCGATGCCGCCCAAGATCTGCATGGCGTGGTTGACGACCGTCCAGGCGCTCTCGGTGGAGAATTTCTTGGCCTCCGACACCAGGCGGCGCACCTTTCCCGCCTCAGCCCCGCTCTCGATGGCGACGCCGGCCGCGTGGTTCAGGGCGCGCGCCGCGTCCAGCAGGGTCAGGCTCTCGGCCACCTTGAAACTGACGCCCTCGAAGCGGCGGATCTTTTCGCCAAAGGCGTGACGCTTGTCTGCATAACGGGCGGCGACCTGGATGGCCGCGCGTCCCATGCCGACCGCCCCGCCTGCCGAGGTCATCCGTTCGGGGATCATCATCTGGTGGAAGACCTCCGTCCCGCGCCCGATTCCCGCCTCGCCGCCCAGGACGTTCTCGATGGGGACCTTCGCATCGCGGAAGACCAGCCGCCCCGTCCTGCCCCCGCGCGTGCCCATCAGGCCATAGACATGCTGCACCTCCACGCCGGGTCCGCGCTCGACCAGGAAGGCCGTCATAGCGCGCTTGGGGTCTTCGATCCCTTCCACCTTGCCGTACACCAGGATCAGGTCCGCGCCCTCCGCGCCGACCACGAAGCGCTTCTGCCCGGTCAGGTAGAAGGCATCCCCATCACGGCGGGCGCGCGTGGTGGCCGCAAAGAAATCAGAGCCGCCGCGCGGCTCGGTCAGCCCTTCGGCCACACCCAACTCGCCGCGGATCATCGGCTTGAGGAAGCGCTCCTTCTGCTCGTCCGCGCCGAAGACGTGGATGGCCTCCCCGACGATGGACACCAGCGAATACAGGCAGGCCAGCGACGTCCCCAGCACTCCCACTTCTTCCAGCGCGACCAATTCCGAGGTCCAGGGCAGACCGCCGCCGCCCCAGCGCGGATCGAAGCGCAGGCCGAGCAGTCCGCGTTTGCCAGCCTCTTGCAAATATTCTTTTGGGTAGGCGACCTTGTTCGCGTCCATGTCCAGCAGCAACCGGCGTGGGACGCTGGCGACAAAATCCTGCATCTTGGCGCGCAGGGACAGATCATCTGCACTGAGCATTGCTTGGGTTGACATACGGGGCTCCCTTCTGGGCTTGATTTCTACTTTCCAGTTTAACGATTTTGGGCGCTTTTTCAAGAGAGTTTATCAACCAACTGGTTTTGGAGTATGATTGAAGCATACGTTTACACGACCATTGGAGGCCCCATGAAAGACTTGACCAATGAGATTCTCGAACTGATTCGCCGCACCTCTACCAGCCTGCCCGCAGACGTGGAAGAACGGCTGAAGGCTGCGGTGGAAAAGGAAGAACCCGGCTCGGCGGCGCGCGGCGCGCTGGAAACCATCATGAAGAACATCGAACTTTCCCGCGCCCAGTCCACGCCCATTTGCCAGGATACCGGCACGCCCATTTTCTACGTGCACTACCCAGAGGGCTGGTCCACAAGAAAACTCACGGCGCAGATCCGGGCTGCGATGGCGGAAGCAACCAAACGGTCCTATATGCGACCGAATGCGGTGGACGCCGTCTACGACAAGAACTCCGGAAACAACCTGGGCGGCGACGACTTCCCGTCCATCCATTTCGAGGAGGTGGACGCCGACCAGCCGCTGGTCATGGAGTTGATGCTCAAGGGCGGCGGCTGCGAGAACGTCGGCGCGCAATACTCGCTGCCTAATTCCCAACTGGGCGCAGGCCGCGACTTGAAGGGCGTGCGCAAGGTGGTGCTGGACGCAGTCCACAAGGCGCAGGGACAGGGCTGCGCGCCGGGCATCCTGGGCGTGGCCATCGGCGGCGACCGGGGATCGTCTTACATTAAGTCGAAGGAAGTTCTGTACGATAAGATCGGTACGCGCAATCCCGACCCGAAACTGGCCGCGCTGGAGGAGCAGTTGACCGAGGAAGCCAACCAGATGGGCATCGGCCCGATGGGCTTTGGCGGCCAAACGACCGTGATCGATACCAAGATCACCGGGCTGCACCGCCTGCCGGCGTCGTTCTTTGTCTCTGTGTCGTACATGTGTTGGGCCTATCGCCGCCGCAAGATGGTCGTCGATGGCGAGGCTGTGAGTTACGATTAGGAACTTACGTTTCACGTTTTACGGGATACGTCACGTAAAACGTAATGCGTAAGTCAGGAGAATTCAATGAGAGAGATAACCATCCCTATCAGCGATGAGGTCATTCGCAGTTTGAAGGTCGGCGAGCCGGCCCTGCTCTCCGGCGTGATGATGACCGGGCGCGACGCCGTCCACAAGTGGATGATCGAGACCTTCGTCAAGAAAACCCGCGAGCCGCAGGGCGATGACCTGGCAGTGTACGAAGCCATCAAGCCGCTGCTGGAAGGCGGCGTGATCTACCACTGCGGGCCGGTCGTTTCCGGGCTGGACACGAAGGATTACAAGTTCGTGGCCGCCGGGCCGACCACCTCCACGCGCGAGGAACCCTACCAGGCAGATGTGATGAAGCACTTCAACGCCAAGGGCGTGATAGGCAAGGGCGGTATGGGCCCCAAGACGCTGGCCGGCTGCCGGGAGGTGCCGTTCGTGTACTTCCATGCTATTGGCGGCGCGGCCTCGTATATCGCCCAATCGGTAAAGAAGGTACGGGGCGTGTTTAAATATGATTTTGGCGTGCCGGAAGCGATGTGGGTGATCGAGGTCAAGGATTTCCCTGTAGTCGTGACGATGGACGCGCACGGCCAAAGCCAACACGCGGTCATTGACCAGCAGTCGAAGAAGGTGTTGGAAGAGTTGCTGGCAAAAGCATGACAAATGAGCAAATCCCTCGAACGATGTTCGAGGGATTTTTGTTTGCCGAAGAGAGGTCGCCTCCCTGCTCAAACCTCGAGGCGCGCCTGGATTTCCTGCGGCACCAGGGTAACCAAAGCCGGGTACGCCTCCAGGAGGCGAGCAATATCAGCCAGGTCTTTCTGGCGCTTGCTGCCGCGCCGTCCTGGGTCCATTGCCGCCCAAATTTTCCCTTGTAAAACATCTTCCAGGCTGGCGACCGGCAACTCCATGCCCAGCACCTGCCTGATTTGGACGCGTTCTATAAAGGAGTAGTAACGTTCATCGGTTTGAATTTGTGCGCGTAAATCAGATAGCGGCGAGGAAATGTTCAGACTGTGTGGGAAGCGTTGGATCGTAAAATGCTCGGCCAGGGATTTTTCCAATTCCTCCAGCGAGTCCACCGCCACAACAATATCCACATCCAGGCTGACCAGCGGTTCGACATAGGCATTGACCGCCTGTCCGCCAATGACACAAAACCGGATGCCTTGTTGATGCAAAAAAGCGATCAGGGTTTCCAGCAGGTTCGCATTGTCCATTGTTACGATCTTCCAAAACGTAAGGGCTTGCATAACACGCTCTCAATAGGCTTGGCTTACTCCATAACAAAATGATTCAAGAGTGCCCATATTGCATTATACCCGACGGCGTGCAAGAGCGCCTGCTCGGTGGCAGCAATTCTCATTTGCCCAATTTACTATGAGTAATAGCTGTGATTGGGGAATAGCGCTTGACAAACTTGGTTAATTGGCTATACTATAAATGACTGACCGGTCAGTTATTTTACAAAAAGGAACCTATGTCCCCTAAACCCAATGTAAGTGATGAGCGCAAGGACCAGATCATGAACGCCGCAGAGGAAATCTTCTCGAAGAAAGGCTTCAGCGATGCGCGCATGGACGACATCGCCGAAGAGACCGGCCTGAGCAAAGGCACACTATACCTGTATTTCAAGAGCAAAGATGATCTCATCGTGGCCATCCTCGACCGCCTCTTCCAGCGCGAGTTCAAGACCTTTGAGAAACTCGACCTGGCCAGCGTGAGCGCTACGGATGCCATCCGGGTTTTCGTCGAAACGACCGCCAAGGACATCAAGATCATGATACGCCTGCTGCCAATCACTTATGAATTCATGGGGCTGGCTTTCCGCAACAAATTTGTCCAAAAAGCCTTCAAAACCTACTTCAATCGCTACATGGACATACTCGTCCCTATCATCCAACATGGCATCGACGCCGGCGAGTTCCGCCCTGCTGACGCAAGGGGAATCGCCATCGCAATAGGCGCTATCCTGGAAGGGACGCTCTTGCTATGGGTCTACGATAATTCACTGGTCGAGCCGGAGAAGCACATCCGGTCAGGAATGCAATTGCTCCTGGAAGGGGTAAAGGCGAAATGAACAACATCCAACTCCCCTCGCCCCCGCGCGGCTGGAAAGCCAATCTCTGGCGCGCTCCGATCTGGTTCTACCGCATGGGGTTGGGCGGCTTGCTCGGCAAACGTTTCCTGCTGCTCAACCACGTTGGCCGCAAAAGCGGACAATCCCGCCAGGCCGTCATCGAAGTGGTCAAGATAGACGCCCAGACCGACACATACTATTCGGTCTCGGGCTTTGGCGAAAAGGCGCACTGGTTCCAGAACATCATGCACACGCCGGATGTGGACATCCAGGTTGGAGGGCGAAAAATGTCTGCTCACGCGGAGCGGCTTTCGATGGGAGATGGCGAAGCCATCCTGGCAGATTACGCTTACCATCATCCCACTGCCCTGCGCGAACTCAGCAAAATCCTGAATATCCCCTATGATGGCAGCCCGGAAAGTGTCCATGCGATGGCGAGGGCGCTCCCGGTGGTTGCGTTTCATGTTCTTTAGGAAAGGAGAACCTCATGGAAATCGTAATCCTTATTGCCGCAATGATCGTGGTCGGCCTGCTGATGGGCTGGATCGCGGGCTTTATCTGGAAGGGCAACCGCCCCATTGGTGTGCAGGGTGACTACATTGCAGCGGTTATCACGGCGGTAGCCGTTGGCCTGATCGACTGGTTCGTCATCCCGGCCATGGGATTCAGCGATTCGCTCCGCAACTTGGGCGTGGCAATGGAACCCGCCCTCGGGGCGCTGCTGGTGTTGTGGATCGTTCGGGTGGCGAAAAAATAGAGAACACCACAGAGACACGAAAACACGGAGAAAATTTAAAAACTCCGTGACTCAGTGTCTCCGTGGTGGGAAAATGTATGACTGATAGACTACCCATCATCGAGACCAACCGCCTCAAACGGGACTTCAAGTCTGCTACCGCTGTGGACGGGTTGACCCTGTCGATCGCGCCCGGCGAGTTGTTCGGGCTGGTCGGCCCGGATGGCGCGGGCAAGACGACGGCGCTGCGCCTGCTGGCTGGCCTGCTGGGTATGACCGACGGTGAGGCAAGCATCCTCGGCTTCGATCTCAAGTCGCAGGCCGAGTCCATCAAGCCGCACGTGGGATACATGGCGCAGCAGTTCAGCCTGTATGGCGAGTTGTCGGTGCTGGAAAATTTGGGTTTCTTCGCTGAGTTGTTCGATGTCTCGAAACAGGATCAAAAGGAGCGCACCCAACGCCTGCTCGAATTCGCCGGGCTGACCGAGTTCACCGACCGCCGGGCGGCGAATCTCTCCGGCGGGATGCAGAAGAAGTTGGCATTGGCCTGCACGCTCATCCACCAGCCCGAAATTTTGCTATTGGACGAACCCACCACCGGCGTCGACCCGGTTTCCCGGCGCGAGTTCTGGAACATCCTGACCGAACTGCATGTAGGGGGCACGACCATCATCGTCAGCACGCCCTACATGGACGAGGCCGACCGCTGCTCGCGCGTGGGGCTGATGTATGCGGGTAAACTGGTCGAGTGCGACACGCCGCAGAATATCAGGAGTCGGCTCGACGGGGAGGTGATCGAGGTCCAGGCCGAGGATTGGCAAAAGGCCTTGGAAACGGTAGCAGGCCTGTCGGGAGTCCGCGAGGCGCAGACCTACGGCGAAGCCGTCAACCTGCTGGTAGATGACGGCAGGAAACGTCTGCGCGAGATCGAAAAAGTCCTGAAAAGATCCAGGATCAAATATCGCAGCCTTCGCATCGCGCCTGCGCGCATGGAAGAAGCGTTCATTTCGTTGATCCGCAGGATGGAGGAATAGTGTCACTACGTCACATCTGGGCAGTGACCCGCAAGGAAGTGAATCACATCCTGCGTGACCGCAGCACGCTGATCCTGGTGCTGTTCATGCCGACCGCGCTGCTGCTGTTGATGGCTTACGCGCTGACGGTGGATTTGAAGCACGTGCCGTTGGCGGTGCTGGATTATGACCAGAGCCAGACTTCGCGGGCGTTTGTGGCGCAGATTACGGCTGGACAGGATTTGGACCTGTACGCGTACGCCGCCAGCATGGATGAGGTGGAGTCGATGCTGATGCGCGGCGAGATCAAGGCGGCGCTGGTGATTTCGCCGGGCTTTGCCGCAGACATGCAGGCGCTGAGGGGGATGCCGATGCAGGTCATCATCGACGGCACGGAGCCGGAAAGCGGCGGGTTCGCGGTGGAACACATTGCCAACCGGGCGGAGGAGTTCATCAGCACGGCGCTGGCGGGACAGTTGCAGGCGCAGGGGCTGACGGTGGACACGCTCCAGCCAATCGACCTGCGCATCCGCACCTGGTTCAATCCCGACCTGAAACCGCGCAACGACATCATCCCCGGCCTGATCTCGATGATGCTGGGGCTGCCCGCCCTGTCGGTGGCGTTGACGCTGGCGCACGAACGCGAGCACGGCACGCTGGAGCAGTTGCTGGCGACGCCTATCGGGCGCGGCGAACTGCTGATTGGCAAGATCATCCCGTACATCATCGTGGGATTGGTCAATGTGATCGTCATCCCGCTGCTGGCGATTGCCTGGTTCGGGATTTCGTTCAACGGCAATTTTGCGCTCTTTTTCGGGCTGTCGGCGTTGTTCATGTTCGCGGTGTTGAGCATGGGCATGATCGTGGGCGTGTTCATGCGCACCCAGGCGGCGGCGCTGGCGCTGTCGTTCCTGGTGATCTTCTTCCCCGGCTTCTTCCTGACCGGCATCTTTTTCCCGATCGCATCCATGCCGGAGGAAGCGCGCATGGAATCGATGTTCCTGCCAGGCACACATTACGCCATCATCACGCGCGGGGTCTTCCTGCCCGGCGTAGGATTGGACGTGCTCTGGCCGTACGCGGTCATGTTAGTGGTGCTGGGCGTGGTCTTCACGCTGGTAGCGGCGTTGTTTTTCAGGAAAAAATTGGCGTAGGGACGGGGTTCTCCCGTCCGGGCGGCGGGACACCGCCCCTACACGGATATTTTATGCTTAGAAGAATCTGGTCACTGGTTATTAAAGAATTCATTCACCTGCGCAACGACTGGTGGATGCCAGCCTTCATGCTCTTCGGCGGGGCAATGGAGTTGTTCCTGGTGGGCTGGGCCACGTCGCGCCCGATCACCAACCTGCCTATCATGGTGCTGGATCACGACCGCAGCGCCGCCAGCCGCGCGCTGGTGACCGCCATCGAGAGCACGGGTACGTTCCGCCGGCCGGAATATGTCGGCGATATGCCGGCCATCGAGGCTGCGCTCACGCGTGGCGCGATCAACGCAGCCATCGTCATCCCGCCGGATTTCGACGAGCAAATGGCCTCTCCTACCGGCAAACCGACCCTGGCCGTCATCTTGAACGGCGCGGAGAGCACGCCTGCTATCGCTGCCAAACGCGCACTCGAAGGCGTGGCGCAGGATTTGGGACAGCGCATCAGCATCCAACGCCTGGGGCTGGGACCTGATGAATTCAGCGGATTCGACCCCAGCCTGCGGGTTTGGTTCAATGAGGCCCTGAAAGAATCCCTGTACACCACCCCCGCCGAATTGGGAATGATGCTGGAATTTACCGTCCTGCTTTTTGCGGCGCTGGCCTTTTCGCGCGAACGCGAACTCGACACGCTGGAGCAGTTGCTGGTCATGCCGTTCTCCTCGATGGAGATCATCATCGGCAAGGCCATCCCAGTCGTCCTGATCGGCTTCGCGGACTTCCTGCTGATGCTGACGATGGTGCACTTCGCCTTTGCCATCCCCGTGCGCGGATCGCTGCCGCTGCTGCTCGTGCTGGCCTTCGGCTACCTGCTGGTCGAACTCAGTAAGGGACTGGTCATCTCGGTGCTGTCTCGCACCCAGCACCAGGCCTTCCTGCTGGTGATGCTGGTCGGCATGACCGACTTCATGTTCACCGGTTACGCCGCGCCTGTGGAAGGTATGCCGCAAGTCTTGCAGTGGTTCGCCAACTTCGTCCCTGCCCACCACTGGCTAACCATCTTGCGCGGCATCCTGCTCAAAGGCGCCGGCCTGGACGTGCTCTGGCCGAACGTGCTGGCGCTGGCAGGGCTGGGAGTGGTGATCGGAACATTCTCGCTGCGCTTTGTGCGGCGAGTGCTGGATTGATCCGCTAATCTACGCTAATCTGCGCGAATAAAAGATTAGCGAAAATTCGCGCAGATTAGCGGATAAAGGTTTTGAGTGAACAATCAACAACCCGCCATACAGGCAACCAACCTCACCAAACGCTTCGGCGATTTCACTGCTGTGAACAATGTCAACTTCGAAGTCTACGCCGGTGAAATCTTCGGCTTCCTCGGCCCGAACGGATCGGGCAAGACCACCACCATCCGCATGATGCTGGGGCTGATGAAGCCCACCTCGGGCGAAGTGGACGTGCTGGGCATGAAAGTGGACGGCGACACCGCCAGGATCCGCCCGCGCGTTGGCTACATGTCCCAGCGCTTCAGCCTGTACAACGACCTGACCGTGCTGCAAAACCTGAACTTCTACGGCGCGGCTTATGGCCTGGAAAACGCCGAACTGCAAGACAGCATCCAAAGCGCGCTGGTCATGGCCGGGCTCGAAGGCCGCGAACACGCCAAAACCAAAGACCTGTCCGGCGGCTGGCGCCAGCGGTTGGCGCTCAGCGCGGCTATCCTGCATCGCCCCGAAGTGCTCTTCCTCGACGAACCCACTGCGGGCGTCGACCCCGTTTCCCGCCGCGCCTTCTGGGATTTGCTTTACACGTTGGTCTCTCCCCCTATTTTCGAAGAAAATGGGGGGAGCCGGAGGGGGGTTACCGTCTTCGTCACCACCCACTACATGGACGAAGCCGAGCACTGTCACCGCCTGGCCTTCATCCAGCGCGGAAAGATCATCGCCTACGGCTCGCCCGCCGCGATCAAATCCAAGATGATGCGCGGGCAGGTGCTCGAGATCGCCCCGTCTGATGCAGTCAAAGCGGTCAAGGTGCTGCGCGCGGCGCAAGAGTCTGGCGTGCTGCCTATCGAGGAAGTCGAATTGTACGGTTCGCTGGTCCATGTGGTTGCGCCCGATATGAAAAAACGCCAGCGCGATATCGAGCACGAACTGCGCCGGGCGGGCATCCGTACCACGCATGCCGACATCATCGAACCCTCCCTGGAAGATGTCTTTATCTCTGCGATGAAAGCGTAAGTAATTCGTAAAACGTAAAACGTGGAGGCTGTCATGAAAAAACTTCTTACCTTCTTACTTCTCACCCTCTTACTCGCCGCTTGCGGTCCTGACCAAACCACTGCGCTTCAGGCCTCCGGCCTTGTTGAGGCGACCGAGATCGCCGTCGCGCCGGAACTGAGCGGACGCGTGGTCGAAGTCCTGGTTGCGGAAGGGGATTCCGTCAAGGCGGGCGATCCGCTTCTTTCCCTGGACGACAGCCTGCTCCAGGCCGAAAAGCGGACTCTCGAAGCCGGGCTGGATTCCGCCAACGCCAGCGTAGCCGCGGCCCAATCCGCGCTCGATATGGCGCAACTGCAATATGACCAACTGCTCGACGCCGCGCTGGCAGCCGAAAGCAAAACCCGCGTTGCCATCTGGAAAGAGTCCAAACCGGGCGAGTTCGACCAGCCGGCCTGGTACTTCGACAAGGATGAACGCTACCAGGCCACGCTGGTCGAAGTAGATGCGGCCAAGGCCAACCTGGCCGCCGAGCAGGAGAAACTGTCCAGCGTGGAAAAGCAGGTGGAAAGCACTGCATTCCTCGAAGCCGAAAAGAAATTGAACGAAGCGCGTATTGCTTTCGAGATCGCCAAAGATATCCGCGACCGTGCTCCCAGCGGCGAGTTGAAAGACGCCGCCGATACCGCCTACGACGACGCCAAACTCGACCTCGAAGATGCGCAGGACGATTATGACGACGCCCTGACCAGCGACGACGCCGACGACCTGCTCGAAGCGCGCGCCCGCGTCTACGTTGCGCAGGAACGCTACGACACGGCTCTCGATGCCTTGCGCGCCTTCCAAACCGGCGCGGACTCGCCCGAAGTCGTGCTGGCGGCGCAGGCTGTCGAAGGGGCGCGGAGCCAACTTGAAGCCGCGAAAACGGCTGTGAAAGGGGGGCAAGCCCAAATGTCCGCGCTCGAGGCGCAGATGGAAAAACTGGTCGTGTATGCCCCGCGGGACGGTGTCGTCCTGGTGCGCAGCATCCAGCCCGGTGAAGTCATCCAGGCCGGCATGACCGCCCTGACCATCGCCCAACTCGACCGGTTGACGGTCACCGTCTACATCCCCGAAGACCGCTACGGCGAAGTCACCCTGGGACAGGGCGCCAGCCTGGGCGTGGACTCGTTCCCCGGCGAGACGTTCACCGCCGCCGTCACGCGCATTGCCGACCAGGCCGAGTACACCCCGCGCAACGTACAAACGAAAGAAGAACGCCAGACGACCGTATACGCGGTGGAATTGACCGTGAAAAACCCGGACGGCAAACTGAAACCCGGCATGCCGGTGGATGTGACGTTTGCGCTTGCAAGCGACTGAGAGTGGATCACGAAATACATCGCCCGGCGCGCCGGGCGATGTCATTTACAGCAACCTTTGTGCGCTTGGGTTGTTTTAGCAGATAAGCAATCTGTTCTCAGGATTTTGACTTGGGTGTATACTGGCAAGAACTCATCTGTGAGGAGGACGCATGAAACGAGCAGTCAGCATCAGCATTGGTTCGTCCAAGCGCAACAAAGCCGTGGAAGTGACCTTGCTGGGCGAAAAGGTCAGCATCGAGCGCATCGGCACGGATGGCGATATGGAAGCCGCCGCGCTGAAATACAAGGAAATGGACGGGAAAGTGGACGCCTTTGGCGTGGGCGGCGCCGACCTGGGCGCGCTGGTGGACGGGAAGTTCTTCCCCTTCCATTCCGTGCAGCCGATGGTGCGCTTCGTGAAAAAGACCCCGCTGGTAGACGGCGGCGGCTTGAAGAACACCCTCGAAAACAAAGCCCCAGCCTTCCTGGATGAAAAAATCGGTGGTTACCTCAAAGAACATGGGCGCAAGGTTTTTGTCACATTGGGCGTAGACCGTTGGGGGCTGTCCAAATCCTTTGTGGAAGCAGGCTACGAAGTGGTCTTTGGCGACCTGATGTTCGCGCTGGGCGTGCCAATCGCCATCCGCAGCCTGGATGGCCTGCGCACATTGGCCAAGATCATGATCCCTATTGTGACGCGCTTCCCCTTCGAGTGGCTTTACCCGACCGGTGAAAAACAGGATGTGCGCATCCCGAAATACGAAAAATATTATCAGTGGGCTACCGTGGTTGCTGGCGATTGCCATTACATCAAGAAACACATGCCTGACGATATGACCGGCAAGGTCGTTGTCACCAACACAACCACGCCGGAAGATGTGGCCTTGTTCAAACAATGCGGTGTAAAATACCTCGTCACAACCACACCGGTACTGGACGGTCGCTCCTTCGGCACCAACATGATGGAGGCCGCGCTGGTCGCCATCTCTGGCAAGAACCGCCCGCTGACCTGGGACGAGTACAGCGAACTGCTCGAAAAACTCAACTTCGAGCCGCAATTGCAGGAACTCAATTAAGGTATCAGGTAGACAGGTAAACAAGCCTTGCTATTACCTGTGTACGTGTTTCCTTAAGTATACGTTAGGAGAACTTATGGACGCAATCGTAACCGCAGGCGGGATCCCGCAGCCCGAAGACCCCTTGTATACCTACACCAACGGCGATTCCAAGGCCCTGGTAGACATCGCTGGCAAGCCCATGATCCAATGGGTGCTGGATGCGCTCGGCGACGCCAAACAGGTGGATAGCGTCATCATCGTCGGCCTGTCGCCCAAGAGCGGCGTCACGTGCAAGAAACCCCTGCATTACCTTTCCAACCAGGGACGCATGTTAGCAAATATCGTTGCAGGCGTGGAAAAGACGCTCGAACTGAACCCCAAAACCGAATACGTGCTGGTGGTCTCTTCCGACATTCCCGGCCTCAAACCCGAAATGGTGGACTGGCTGGTGGAAACCTCCATGGCAGAAAAGGTGGACCTGTACTACGGCGTCATCCCGCGTGAAGTCATGGAAACGCGCTATCCCGGCTCGAAGCGCTCCTACACCCGCCTCAAGGACATCGAACTTTGCGGCGCGGACATTCACATCTCCCACGTCAGCATGGCGACCGAACACCTCGATATGTGGGAAGAATTGATCGGCAACCGCAAATCCTCCCTCAAACAGGCCGCCACGATCGGTTTCGGGACCCTCTTCCTGCTCCTGCTTCGACGCCTGACCCTGGCCGATGCGGTGGAGCGCGTCACCAGACGCATCGGCGTCACCGGGCGCGCTATCGTTTGGGATCACGCCGAACCCGGCATGGACGTGGATAAACCGCACCAACTCGAAATCCTGCGCGAGGACCTGGCGAAACAAGTCCAACCGGCAACACATAAGAGCGACCCTGAAAGAGCCAGGAAAGTCGCCCATCGAAAAAGCAGATGAAGTTGCGCCCCTTGCTGCAACTGGACGCGCGCCTTTCTGACCGGCTGCGCGTTGCCGAGCGTCCTGGCCTGCTGCGCAGCATCTCGGTCTTCTTTGCCCACTCCGGGGATTCGTGGTTCTGGGGACTTGGACTGGTATTGCTATGGTTGTTTAGCGATTCAGGCTGGAAGAAGTGGGCGGTGGTGCTGTTCGGCGGCATCGCCGTGCTGGCTGTGATCGTGATGGCGCTCAAATTCACCATCCGCCGCCGCAGGCCGGAAGGCGAATGGGGCGGTATCTATCGCAACACCGACCCGCACTCCTTCCCATCCGGGCACGCCGCGCGCGCTTTCCTGATCGCGGTCGTTGTAACCGCCCTGGGACCCGCATGGCTGGCGGTCATCCTGTGGCTCTGGGCGCCGCTGGTGTCACTGGCGCGCGTAGCCATGGGTGTCCATTACCTCTCGGATATCCTGGCTGGCGCAGTGACCGGCGTCGTCATCGCCATCCTGGGCCTGCAAATCTACCAACCGTTGCTGGCCTGGGTGGTTGCCCTGATCCGTATCCCGCTTTGGTAGCCGCCGAAACGAAGGTTGACAAAACGCCCTTTTGGGATAAAATACAACCCGCCAGCCGAAGTGGCGGAATTGGCAGACGCGCTACGTTCAGGGCGTAGTGGGGGTTCCCCCGTGAGGGTTCAAATCCCTCCTTCGGCACACACGAAGAGACCCGCCGGAAGGCGGGTTTTTTGTTCTCTATGCGGTATAATCTGGAAAGCAGGTGTGCTTCAATCCTCAGAAGACACGAAGCCTCAGCGATAGCCTTCGTGTCTTTTTGCGCCTGATAAGGGGAGAACGCCCCGCTGCGAAGCGTCCTGTAAGGGAAGGCCTGCTCGAAGCCTTGGGCCGTTTTACGAACCCTCCCTGTCCCGTCCGGACCAGGACGGGGCGGGACGATGTTTGGTCGACGAAAATCTTTGTAAAGTCAAGCAGGAAACGTATGGAAATCGGTACCGTTCAACAAGTTGACATTGACGTTCAGATGCGGCAGGCCTACCTCGATTACGCCATGAGCGTGATCGTAGCGCGCGCCCTGCCGGATGCTCGCGATGGTCTCAAACCGGTCCACCGCCGCATCCTGTACGCTATGTCCGAATTGGGGCTGCGCTCGAACAGCGCATACAAGAAATCTGCCCGCATCGTCGGCGAAGTGCTGGGCAAATACCACCCGCACGGCGACTCGGCCGTCTACGAGACCATGGCGCGCATGGCGCAGGATTTCTCCATGCGCTACACCCTGGTGGACGGGCAAGGCAACTTCGGCTCCATCGACGGCGACGCCCCGGCTGCCATGCGCTATACCGAAGCGCGCTTGAGCAAGATGGCCGAAGAACTGCTGGCCGACATCGACAGAGATACCGTAGACTTTGCGCCCAACTTCGACGACTCATTAGAAGAACCGACCGTCCTGCCGGCCCGCCTGCCCAATTTATTGTTGAACGGCACATCCGGCATTGCGGTGGGCATGGCAACCAACATCCCGCCGCATAACCTGCGCGAGTTGGTGAACACCCTCAACTTCCTCATCGAAAACTTCGACAATGCCGATGACATCCCGGTCGAAGAACTGATGAAGTACATCCCTGGTCCTGACTTCCCGACCGGCGGTATCATTGTAGGACGGGAAGGGATAGAACACGCCTACGGAACCGGCAAGGGCCGCCTGGTAGTGCGCGGACTGGCGCACATCGAGGAAGGGAAGGGCGGCCGTCACCAGATCGTCATCACCGAAATCCCATACCAGGTCAATAAGACCAGCCTGATCGAGCGCATCGCCGAACTCGTCCGCGAAGATAAGATCGACATGATCTCCGACCTGCGCGATGAGTCCGACCAGCGCGGCATGAGCATCGTCATCGAACTCAAGCGCGGCGCGCAGCCCAAGAAAGTGCTCAACCAGTTATACAAATTCACTCCTTTACAGTCCACTTTTGGCGTGCAGATGCTGGCCCTGGTAGACGGAGAACCGCGCACCCTGCCGCTCAAACGCGCCCTGCAGATCTTCATCGAACACCGCCAGGCAGTGATCGTACGGCGCTCCACCTATGAACTGGCTAAAGCGCGCGCCCGCATCCACATCCTGGACGGCCTGCTGGTTGCGCTGGAAAATATTGACGCCGTCATCCAGACCATCAAAGAATCCCCCGACGCCGACCAGGCCAAAGAACGCCTGATGAAACGCTTCAAACTGTCCGAGGTCCAGGCGCAGGCCATCCTCGACATGCAGTTGCGCCGCCTGGCAGCGCTGGAACGCTGGAAGATCGAAGAAGAGCACAAGCAGGTCAAGGCGCAGATCGAATATCTCGAAGACCTGTTGGCGCACCCGAAGAAAATCCTGGCGCTGATCCAATCCGACCTGAACGAACTGGTCGAAAAATACGGCGACGACCGCCGCACGCGCATTGCTGTCGACGCCAAAGAGGAATTGAGCGAAGCCGACCTGGTCCCCGATGAGGCGGTTCTCATCAGCCTGACCGAGCGCGGTTACGTCAAGCGCGTGGCAGCCAAGGCCTTCAAATCGCAGTCTATCGGCGGACGCGGCGTCACCGGCCACGCCACCAAAGAAGAGGACGAGGTGCTGGCGCTCATCCCCGCGCGCACGCTCGACACGATGCTGTTCTTCTCCGACCGCGGCAAGGTCTACTCCGAAAAGGTCTACCAGATCCCCGATGCGGACCGCACCGGCAAGGGCATCCCGCTGGTCAACGTCCTCTCGCTGGACGCCGGGGAACGCATCACCGCCGCCATCCCGGTGCCGGACTTCACCTCACACGGCTACTGCACCATGATGACGACCAAAGGCAAGATCAAGCGCGTGGACCTGGAAGAATTCGCCTCTGTCCGACCCTCGGGCCTGATCGCTGTTACTTTAGAGGCGGACGACGAACTGGGCTGGGCGCGCCTGACCTCCGGCAAGGACGAGGTCATCATCGTCACCGAGCAGGGCCAGGCGTTGCGCTTCGGCGAGGACCTGGTGCGCCCCATGGGGCGCGCAGCCGCCGGCGTGCAGGGCATCCGCCTGTCGAAAGGCGACGCCGTCACCAGCATGACCATCCCCCAGCCGGGCGGCTCGCTGTTCATCGTCACCACAGGCGGGTACGGCAAGCAGACTCCGCTCAGGGAATACCCGGCCAAAGGCCGCGCCACGGGCGGCGTCTCCACCATCGACAAGAACGCCATCTCGTCCATCGGCAAGATCACGGCCGCGCGCGTCGTCCAGCCGGCCGATCACCTGACGCTCATCTCGGCAAGCGGCGTAGCCATCCGCTTGAAGGTCAAGGACGTCAAAGCGGCCGGGCGCGCCACACGCGGCGTGCGCCTGATGCGCCTGGGCGAGGGCGACTACGTAGTCTCCGTGGCGCGCATTGCCGCCGAAGACCTGAAACGCGCCGGGGCGCAGGTCAACGGGAATGGGGACGAGAAGGCCGAAGAACAACCAAAATTGCTCTGACGTTTATTTCCACGAACTGACCTCTTGCAAAAATTCACAGGGTAGGTTTACAGGCCGCCCGGCTTCTTGGGATTTTTTGCAAGAGGTCTGATATTTTGCGGGGATTTTATGATAGGATAGGGGTAACGTAGACGAATCGATCATTGTTCAGGCTCGGAACGGCCAAGGGAGCGGGTCCTATGAGTAAGAAAAATCGCATGATGCTTTTCGGTTTGCCAATCGTATTCCTGGTTGTCGTGATGGCATCTGTCTCTTCTTGCACGATGGGAGCAGCCCCGGCGGACCTTGGGGCTACGGAGACGGCAATCGCGAATGAGTTTGCCGCCATGCTGGCCGTGGCGCAGACGCCTACCGTCTCTGTCGAAAATACTCCCACACCGACCCTTACGCTCGACCCGACCCTGGTTGCCCTCACAGCGACAGAGACAACTACGCCTACCCCTACCATCACACTCCTGCCGACCGGGACGTTGGTGCGCCCTGCGTCTTATACCCTGCAAAAAGGGGAATTCCCGTACTGCATCGCCCGGCGGTACAACGTCCATCCCCAGGACCTGCTGACGTTGAACGGCTTGACCAGCGCAGCGGGGCAGATTTATCACCAGGGCCTGGTCTTGCAGATTCCGCAAACAGGCCGCCCTTTCCCGACCACCAGGGCGCTCCGTACACACCCCACTACCTATACCGTACCTGACAGCCAGACGACCGTTTACAAAGTGGCTTGCTATTTTGGGGACGTCGACCCGCAGGCCATCATGCAGCAAAATGGATTGACTTCCACGCTGTTGACCGCCAACCAGGTGATTCAAATTCCGTAGCAGCCAGACCAGTTCGCCTGCAATTGTAAACACCCTAAAGGTCTCCGAGACCTTTAGGGTTTCTCCTACGTCCAGAACTGCGGCAGGTATTCCTTGTAAGTTGCCAGGTAATCGTCCAGGATAAGCCGCGCCGTGCGGATGTCCCTCATCATGGGGTCGAGCAGCAGGCACTGTAAGGCCTTTTCGCGGCTGCCTTCGATGGCAGCATCCACGCACAACTGAGCCGCGACAATCTCGCGGCGGCACAGTTCGGCCACGCCCTCGGGCAGCGCGCCGACATGCACCGGATGTACGCCCGTCCCGTTGACCAGCACGGGGGTTTCGACCGTTGCGCCCATAGGCAAATTGGCAATCTGCCCAACATTGGGCAGGTTGGCGGCCAGGTGGTAGTGCGTCCCAGCGCCAGCGATGTTCTCGATCATCTCCAGCGCGCCTTCCGAGTCGGTTTCGCGCAGGCCGTCCACCGTCATGTGACCGTCGGCCATGTCGTTCAGGCGGTCGAGGCTGAAATCGCGCAGGCCGGCCCAGGCCTCCCAATCGTACAGGCGCAGGTTGTAATGTTCCCAGGGCTTCGTCTGCGGGTCGCTGACCCAGGGCAGGTATTCGCACAGGTGCGTGTCGCCGGGGACGGGGAAAACGCCAAAAGCCTCGAAAATGTCCCTCGTCAGCGGTTCAAATTGGGGGGAGAATGAGGCGAAGCGCTCCCGGAAGAGCGGGTACAGGTCGGCGCCGGTCTCCCGGTCGCGCATCCCCAAAATCCAGGTGAAGTGGTTCAGTCCGGCGGCGGTGATGTCCACGCGCGGCAGGGTCTGGCAGATGACCGTCTCGCGCAGGGCGTGCTGCGTGAAGTCGGCGTGCATGCCCTGGATGCCGTCCGGGACCTCGATGCCCAGGTCGCGCCCCAGCGCCATGCCCACGAAAGCGTAGCCGATGAAGACCTGGTGGCACAGGCCGACGGCCTTGATGCGGCTGTGGCGGTTGACCGCATCGCAGATGCGCGCCATCGGATTGGTGAAATTGATGAACCAGGCGTTGGGGCAGGCCTGCTCCATGTCGCGCACGATTTCCATCAGCGGGCCGATGTTGCGCGCGGCGTGGGCAAAACCGCCGGGGCCGCCGTTTTCGGCGTAGGGCTGGCGCAGGCCGTACTTGAGCGGGATCTCGAAATCGGACTTCCATAGTCCCTCGCGCGGGCCGACCTCGATGGCCGAGACGACGAAATCCGCGCCCTGCAGCGCTTCCTGGTGGTGGGTGTGGGCGCTGAGGACAAAGCCCGCATCCCACGCGGAATTCAGCCTGCTTGCCAAGCGATGGACGATATCCAAACTCTGGGGATTCCGGTCAACCAGCGCCAGCGTGGAGCCGCGCAAGCGGGGGGAGCGCAGGATGGCAGAGAGGGTGTTCTCGCCAAAAGAAGCGCTGCCCGCGCCGAGGACGACGATTTTGGCGGGGAGAGTCATTCCATTTCTTCCTTTCGATTTCTTGGCCTGTTTAGCCCCTGCGTACCCTGATTCCCCTCGGCGTTGCGACCGTTATCGTCCCTTCTAACTCGTCCAATTGATACGACTGCATCACCCGCTCCAACAGGGTCATCAATGGGCGGATTCCGTCCTGATCAGGGCGCAAGAGCAAGACGCCTGGATGTTTTCCCGGCGGATAGATCTGGATATTCGCAAACCTTTTATCTGCTGTGATGAGAAACCGTTTTTCGGCTTGAACAGCCTCCCATAATTGGGGATCTTTCCACCCGCCCATTCCCTGTTCGATGACATTTGCCGCGTCGTAGCCGTGTTCCCGTAATACGGACGCAGCCAGACGCGGCAAGTCCTCGTCTACTTTGATTTTTATGGCCATACCTCAGCCTGCCAGCGGCAATAAGACATCCTGCCGGACAACTTCTGCCGCGTATGCCAGGGCAGCCTGGATAGATTCCCGGTCCAATTGAGGATACGCATCCATGATCTCGTCGAAGGTCATTCCATCCGCAACGCTGCCGACAATGATAGCCACAGGCACACGTGTTCCTTGGATGCAAGGTTCACCATGATGCAGGTCTGGGTCTATGGTAATGTAATTTTGCCAGTTGATACGCATCGGCTTCTCTCCTGTAACTCAAACGCATTGTAGCATACCCTGGCCTTTCCTGTCGAAGGACATGGCAAATTCGACCTGCGCGGGGCAGGATAAATCCCGCCCTACTCTACGTTGATCTCCACGTCGGCGCTCATGCCCCACAGGAGGGCGGGCGGCTGTTCCTCCAGGCGCACCGTGACGCGGAAGACCACGTCGCCGCCGATGGTCTCGGAGAGGGGCGAGATGAGGGTCACTTTGCCGGGGAATTCTTTATCGAGCGCTTCCACGTAGACGGAGGCGGGCTGGCCGGTTGCTACGGCGGCTACGTTGAGTTCGCCCAGGTCGGTGGTTTCGATCTGTAAGTTGGCAAGGTCGGCCAGGACGAGCACTGCCTGCCCGGGCTGGACGTATTCGCCGGGCTTTATGTCAATGGAAACGACCGTGCCTGCAAAGGGCGCCGCCAGCGTCCCTTGCGCCAGCGAGGCTTTTGCTGTTTCCAGCGCGGCTTGCTTGGCGGCTACTTTGGCGTCGGCTTTCAGGATCTGTTCCCTGGGGCCGCTGAGGTAGACGGTCCTACCGGCGTCGTTGGTATATTTGCGGCGGTAACGCTGGATGGCGGCGTCCAGTTCTGCCGCGCGCAGGTCGGCTTCGGCGGCAGCGACGGCAAACTGCAGTTCGGCGGTGTCGAGCGCAACCAGCGCCTGCCCGGCCTGGACGGCCTGCCCTTCTGCAACGAGCACCTCCTTGACCATGCCAGAGATCACGAAACCCAGTTGGGCTTCTTGCGCCGGGACGACCTCTGCCGAGGCTTTGACGGTTTTGACGGCAGCAGCGTTCGCATCGAGCGCAAGCGTGGGCAGGGGAGTGACCGTTGCCGCCGGGCCGCAGCCGGCCGCCAGGAGCGCCAGCGCCAGGAGCATTGTCCACAGGTAACGCTTCATCTCATTGCTCCGTTTGGATTTCGACTTCAGCGGTCATGCCCCAGCGCAAACCGGCCGGCTGCCCGTCCAGTTCGATGGTGACTTCGTAGGTCACGTCGCCGCCGACGGTTTCGGATTGGCGGGCGATGTCCGTCACCGTGCCTTGGAAGGATTCGTCCAGGGCGTCGATGAAGACGCTGGCCGCCTGCCCGACCTGCACGGCGGGGATGTCGCGCTCGCTCAGGTCGGTGGTCTCGATGCGCATGTGACTTAAATCAGCCACTACGATGACGACCTGGCCGGGGTTGGCGGTCTCGCCAACGGCAACATCCACAGACACGACCGTGCCGGCGATGGGCGTGTAGAGCGTGGCCTGCGCCAGGGTAGCGCGCGCCTGGTCTGCCAGGGCTTTGGCGCGGTCTATGTCGGCCTGGGCAGAGTCCAGTTGGTCCTGGCTGGCGCCGGAGCGGACGAGGTAGGCCAATTGCGCTTCGGCGGCGGCAATGTTGGCTTCGGCCTCCGCGACACGCGCCTGCTGGAGGGTTGGGTCGAGCGCAGCCAGCGCCTGCCCGGCGGCGACGGAATCGCCGGCTTCCACGTCTACGCTGACAACCGCGCCCAAGAGCGGGAAACTCAGTTCGACGAATTCCGCCGGACGCACCTCGGCCGAAGCGGCGACAACGCCCCCGGTAACGGGAGCCGCCGTCCCTGAGTCCGAGGCGCCAGCGTCCAGCACCAGGGTAGGGATAGGAGCGGGAGAAGAGGTCTGACCGCAAGCGGTCAGGATCAATGTCAAGGCAAGGGCGAGGATTATTTTTTTCATTTGTTCTTCCTGGTTTCAAAGAGGTTCAGGCCGATCTTACGGAACAATCTTATCATCTTCTATCAAACCGTCGCGCAGGGTGACGACGCGCCGGGCGTAACGGATGACGCGCGGGTCGTGGGTGGCAAAGACGAAGGTGGTGCCGGTTTCCTGGTTGAGTTTTTGCATGATGTTCATCACCTGTTCGCCGTTCTCGGTGTCGAGGTTGGCAGTGGGTTCGTCGGCCAGGATCATTTGAGGGTGGGTGGACAGGGCGCGCGCTACGGCTACGCGTTGCTGCTGGCCGCCGCTGAGTTGGTCGGGGCGGTGGTGGGCGTGACTGGTCATGTCTACGGCTTCGAGCAATTCCTCCACGCGCTGGCGGCGCTCGGCGGGGGTTTTCGCGTTGAGCAGGAGCGGCATTTCCACGTTCTCGTAGGCGGTCAGGGTGGGGATGAGGGCAAAGAACTGGAAGACGAAGCCGATCGTCCCTTTGCGCAGGTCGGCGCGCTGGTTGCGGTTGAGGCCGGTGGTCTCCTGGCCGTTGATGACAACCTTGCCCGAGGTGGGCTGGTCAAGGCAGCCGATGAGTTGCAACAGGGTGGTCTTGCCAGAGCCGGAGGGTCCCACCAGGGCGGTGAATTCGCCGCTTTGGACGGTCAGGGTGACGCCCCGCAGGGCGTGGGTTTCGACTTCGCCGATCTTGTAGATGCGGGTCACATCGGTCAATTTTGCGACTTCCATGAGGTGCTCCTTAATTCTTGCCATGCAGGGCCTCGACCGGCTCCATGCGGGCAGCCAGCCGGGCGGGATAGAGGGAAGCGAGTAAAGTAATGACGAGGGACAGGATGGTCAAGTTGAGCGTGTCCTGGAGGGTCAGGTAAGTGTAGATGCGGTCGCCCAGGTAAATGCCGCTCAGGCCCAGGTCGCCAAAGTACATGCCGACCTCCCCAAAGTAGGCGGAGACGCCCCAGCCAAGCAGGATGCCGAAAGCGAGTCCGCCCAGCGCCAGGATCCCCGCTTCGACCAGGAAAAGGACGATGACCTGGCGTCCCTTCATGCCGATGGCGGCCAGGATGCCGATCTCGCGCGTGCGTTCGAACACAGCCATGACCAGCGTGTTGACGATGACGGTGGCGGTCACGCCCATTACAATCAGGTTCAAGATGAACAGGTAGGCATTCGAGAAATCTTCCATAAGGACCAGGATTTCGTTCAGTTCCTGCCAGGTTTCGACCTGGTACTTCGAACTCTGCAGGGCGGCGGCCACGGCTTCGGTCTGTTCACGGTCTTTCAACAGTACGAAGATGAAACTGGCGTGGTTTTCTGCGCCGGAGAAGGCCTGCGCTTTGGCCAGCGGGAGCAATACCATGCCCTTGTCGTAGGTAGTAACGCCGGTCGTGAAAATGCCGCGCACGGTGAATAACTGTTCATCTACGCTGCCATCGGAGGTGTTCACCAGCAAGTTGAGTTGATCGCCTACGCTCAAGCCCAGGTTCTTTGCCAGCGGCAGGCCGATTAAAATCCCTTCACGGTCGTTCTCCTCCAGGAATTCGCCGTTGACCAGTCCCTGGCGATAGGGATCGTTGGCGCTCGAGTCTGGTTCGACGCCCAAAATCTGGACGCCGCTGGACTCATCCCCCACCGACACGATGCCGCTGGCGACCAGGCGCGGGGTGGCAGCCTCGACCTGCTCCAGCGCTTCCAACTGACCCGCGACCTGCTCCGGGTTTTCGATCAGATATTCCCAGGCGACGCTGAGTTTGTCGGGGTCGTAGTCTACGCTGCGGATCTGGATGTGTCCGCTATCGAGCCGCAGGGTGGATTCCATCGAACTGCGCATTTCCCCTTCGTAGAAGGCGGCGATGAACAACAACAGCGCCAGTCCGATGGACAGGGCCAGCGCCGAGAGCAGGGACCGGCGGCGATTGCGGCCCAGGTTACGGTAAGCCATCTTGAAATAATTTTGCATGACAGGCTCCTAAACGTAGTGCAGGGCTTCAGCCGGTTCGCGCCGGGCAGCCTCGCGCGCCGGGTAGAGGGCTGCCAGGGCAGCGATGACAGCCAGGGTGATGGCACGACCAAGCACTTTGAGCGGCAGGATTTCGGGGTAGATCTTGCCGGTGATGAGCGCGGTGTATTCAGTCAGGTCGGCAAACTCGGTATAGTCTATGCCGACCATGCCCAGGATGCCAGTAAACGCCAATCCCAGCAAGACGCCGAGGAGCGCGCCCATGAGACCGATCAGGATGCCTTCCAGCAAGAACAGAAGCGTGATTTCACGCGGCTTCAATCCCAGGGCGCCAATAACGCCGATCTCGCGCGTGCGTTCGAAGACGGCCATCATCAACAGGTTGAGAATGCCAATGGCGGCAATGCCCAGCATGATAGTGCCGAAAATATTCATCACGGAGGTCTTCATATCCATCGTTTGTTTGAGTTCGGGCATATTGTTGACCCAGGTTTCCACTTCATAGCCGGGTTGCTCCCGGTTGAGTTGGGCAACCACAGCGGGTTCCTGCCCGATTTGTTTCAGCGAAATCACAACTTCAGTGACTTGGCCGTCCAGCCCGAACAAACTCTGCGCTTCAGCCAGGGACAGGTAGATGGTCTCTTTTTCGACCGAAGGTACGCCCACGTCGAAAATCCCGACCACCGTCATCGTGCGCTGGCGCGTCTGTTCGTGCAGGGAGCCGCCAGCCATGGTGATGCGGTCGCCGACGGCGACCTCCATTGCGGTTGCCAGTCCCTGTCCAATGACGATCAAGTCGCCGTCGTCAGGGTTCAGGTAACGGCCGGCGGTGATGTTCTCCGCCACCGGGCTGATGCGGGCTTCCTTGTCCGGTTCGACACCGGTGATCGAGACCGAGAAAGCGCCCTCGCGGTTGGTGACCAATCCACCCGTGACAATGCGTGGGGCGGCGGCCACGGTGTAGGAATTGGCTTCCGCCGTCTGGATGATTCCGGCTGGGTCCGCCAGGGGCAGCAGCGGCTTTTGCTCTGGTTTTTCGCTGTAACCAGGCGCGTGCACCTGGATGTTGCCGCCCAGCAGTTGGATGGCATTCCCATAGATGGACTGTTCGAATCCAACCAAGATGCCATCGAACAGCACCAACAGGGACATGATGCCGCCCATCGCAACAGCGATCAATAATGTCCTGCGGCGCTGCCGCCAGACGTTGCGCCAGGCGATTTTCAAGAGAATGGTCACGTTCTTACCTCCACAATGATTGTACCGTTGTCAAACATAGTGCAGCGCTTCGGCTGGCTCCCGCCGGGAGGCTTGCCGAGCAGGGTAGAGGGCTGCAATGGCAGCGATCATGGTCACCGTAAGAGCATGTTGAAGCACTTTGAGCGGGACGAGTTGAGAGTAGATTTTGTCAGAGATCAGGGCGGTATATTCGGTCATATCGGCAAACTGGCTGTAATCAATGCCGATATAACTGAACAGGCCGTTGAGCATGGTGCCCAGCAGCGCGCCGATGACAGCGCCCATCACGCCGACCAGGATGCCTTCGAGCAGGAACAGGGTCATGACCTGGGCCGGCTTCAATCCAAGCGCGCTCAAGACGCCGATCTCGCGTGTGCGCTCGAAGACAGCCATCATCAGCAGGTTCAGGATGCCAATGGCGGCGATGCCAAGCATGACGAAGCCAAATATTGCCATGACGGATTTGTCCATATCCATTGCCTTTTTGAATTCCGGCATGCCGGTCACCCAGGTATCCACTTCATAGCCCGGCTGCCTGCTATAGAGCGCCTGGACAACTGCCGTTTCCTGGCCTATCTGGCGCAAGGTGACAACGACCTCGGTCGCCTGTCCGTCCAGGCCAAGAAGCCGCTGCGCCTCGTCGAGCGACATATAGATGCGATCTTTCTCGATCATAGGGACGCCGACATCGTAGATGCCGATTACTGTCACCGTGCGTTGCCGCGTCTGTTCGTGTTTGGTGTGCGCGACCATGACAATGCGGTCGCCAACGCCAACCTCCATCGCCGTTGCCAGTCCCTGGCCGATGACGACCCGGTCGCCATCCTTCGGGGACAGGAAACGACCTGCCGAAATATTCTGCGCAACCGGATTGATGGCCGCCTCTTTTTCGGGTTCCAGGCCGACGAACGTCACAGAAAAGGCGCCCTCGCGGTTGGAGACCATCCCGCCGGTATTGATCCGTTTCGAGGCGCTGACCACATCCGGGTGCCCTTCGGCAGCCTGGACGACTGCGTCTGGGTTTTCCAATGCAAGCAGCGGCAAACGGCCCGTTTCCACCTTGAAGCCCGGGGCGTGGACCTGAATATTGCCGCCCATAAAGCGGATGGCATTCCCATAGATCGCTTGTTCAAAGCCGATGAACAGGCCGTCATAGAAGACCAGCAAAGACATGATGACGCCCATTGCAACCGCAATCAAAACTGTCTTGCGGCGCTGCCGCCAGACGTTGCGCCAGGCGATCTTGAACAGTGTGGTCACTTCGAATCTCCATAAGGGGCGCGCAGGCGGGTACAAGAAGCCAATCGCGCAGACAAGCCTGCACAGCCTGTTTCCCTTTTGGCGGGTCAGAGGCGGCAGGAAAAAATACTCTACAAGTTTATATTTTTATGTGATTATATCAAATTTTCTTGGGTTGTCAAGGAGACGGCGAAGACCTCGAACAGTGGTACGGGCCAGTACAGTGTTGCAATGGGAATGACTTGCATCTGCATCGCCAGCAAGTTGCGCACTTCCAAGATGCCGCGCTCGTGGTAGTCGCCGGAGTATTCGGGGCCGGCCAGTTTCCGCCCGATTTGGTAGAAGAGGTTTTCGGTGGGCCCGGAGATGACGACCTGCCCACCGGGCTTCAGCAGGGTTTGCATGTCGTTCAACGCGCCGGACAGGTCGTCCACGTGTTCGAGCACGTCGGTGGCGATGATGCGGTCGAAGGAGGCGGGCGGCAGGTCTTTCAGTGTCACCTGGCGGGCATCGTGGACTTGCAGGTTGGGGGGAAAGGCCTGGCGGCGGCTGATTTGCTCGAACGGGAGCAGGTCCACGTCCAGGGCGGTGACGCGGGCGCTGATACGGCACAGGAAGGGCAGCATGACGCCGCTGCCGCAGCCAAAGTCCAGCACATGCTCGTAGGGCGCGTCCCGTTCGAGGTAATCCATCACTTTGCGCAGGCGCTGCCAGAACAGGTAGTTGATGAGCGGGTTGGGGTGCGAGTAGGCGGGGAAGCCGGCTTCGTCGAGGCGGCCTGGCTCGGCTTCGGCCAGCACTTTGCGGATGACGGCGCGGAAGTCGGCTTTGTAGGCGTTGAATTCGGAATGTTTCATCGGTTATCCAAGCGGCTGGCTGCGCGGGGATTTGGGCGCGGCATTCATGTCGAGTTCGATGGCGGAGAGCAAAATCTGGAAGCCCAGGATGAGCGCCAGGGTAGGGATGATGACGGTGCCGGTGGGGGCAGCGACGCCAAGTTGGGCGTATTGGATCCACTTGAGGCTGCCAAAGATTAGCCCAAAGAGCAGCAGCGGCAAGCCGGTGAGCAGGTACACGGACATCATGGAAAAATCGTACAGGTAGTATTTGAGCAGGATGCGACGCAGGAAAGTGGCAAGCAGTTTGAACGGGAACTCGCCCAAGACGCGCCAGACGGACAGGCTGGAACGTTCGCCGCGATAGCAGGCGGGGATGGGCACGTCCAGTACGAAAGCGTCCAGCAGGTACAGGTTGGCAAGCATGGAGGTCTCGAAGAAGTAGCGCCGGTCGAGACGCTCCAGCGGCAGTTCGGCCAGGATTTCGGCGCGGACGGCAAAGAAGCCGTTGGTGGGATCGAAGCAATTCCAGTAGCCGGTAGCGGCCTTGGTGAGGAAACTCAGCCCCAGGTTGCCGAAGCGCCGCACCAGCGGCATGTGGCGCAGGGCGTCCAGGTCGCGGAAGCGGTTGCCCTTGGCGTAATCGGCGCGGCCTTCGACCAGCGGCCTGACCAGCGCCGGGATGTAGGCGGGGTCCATCTGGCCGTCTCCGTCTATTTTGACGATGACCTGCGCGCCGAGTTCAAGCGCCTTGCGGAAGCCGCTGACCATTGCGCCGCCCACGCCCTGGTTGTGCGCGTGTCGCACCAGGACGATGCGCCTGTCACCCTCCGAGAGGGCGGATACCAGCCTCGAAGTTTCGTCCGGCGAGGCGTCGTCTACGACGATGATGTGGCGCAGGTCATTGGGCAGGCCGCGCAGCACGGCTTCGATCTGGTCGGCGACGCGGTAGGCGGGGATGACGGCGGCGATGGAGAATTTACGCAGGTCGAGGCTCATGAGGCTGGATTCCCGGCGGTCGAATCTTCCAACAACAGCGCTTCATAGGGCGCGAGTTCGAGGGCGGCGGCAGGGAGGGATGTCGCGCTCCCCTGGGTTGGCAAGAGCGTCTTCCAGCGTCCGGCGGGGATGGTTTGCAAGCGTACTGGCCTATCCCTGAAATTCAACGCTATCAGGATTTTTTGTCCCGGCGTTTCGCGCAGGTAGGCCAGGGCGTCTTTGGGTTGCTCGGTCAGCAGGGTGAAGTCCCCGCGCACCAGGGCGGGGTGGGAGCGGCGCAAGTGAAGCAGTTGGCGAGTGAAATGGAGCAACGAGGCCGGGTCCGCTTGCTGGGCTGCCACATTTCGGGCGCGGAAGTTGGGATGCACCGGCAGCCAGGGTTTCGCGGAGGAAAATCCGGCGTTGGGCAAATTGTCCCATTGCATGGGTGAGCGGCAGCCGTCCCGTCCCTTGAAGAAGGGCCAGAAGCGTTTGCCGGGTGGATCGAGGATTTCACCCCGCTTGAGGGGAATGTCGCGCATCCCGATCTCTTCTCCATAATACAGGAAGGGCGTGCCGCGCAGGGTGAGCAGCAACGCCAGCAAGACTTTCAGGCGGGCGTCATCTTCGCCCCTTCGACCAGGCTCAGGGCAAGCTTTGGCGTGGCGGGTAGCCATGCGCGGGACATCGTGGTTGCCCAAGACGTAGTTGGGCCAGATGCCGTATTCAGTGTACAAGTTTTCCCAGTCCAGGATGTATTTCGCATACTGCGCCGGGTCGAATTTGCTCCAGGTGAACTCGAAGTTGAAGGCGGCGTGCAATTTGTCTGCGCCGGAGTATTGGATGATCTTTTCCCTGGTCGAGACGAAAGTTTCCCCAACAGCGTAGCGTTCCGGGTAGGAATCGAGGACGCCGCGCAGTTCCTTCAGCAAGGGAACCATCTCTGGCTGGTCGCAGTCGTAGATGTGCTGCTGGCGGTCGAAGGCGCGCAGGCCGAGTTTGGGCGGGTTTTCGCGCAACTGGTCGTCTTTGAAGTACATGTTGAATACGTCCAGGCGGAAGCCGTCTACGCCGCGCTCCAGCCAAAAGCGGACGACTTCCAGCATGGCCTGGCGCACTTGCGGGTTGCGCCAGTTCACGTCCGGCTGTTCGGGCAGGAACATGTGATAGTAGTACTGTTCGCGCTCAGGGACGTAGGTCCATGCGCTGCCGCCGAAGATGGATTGCCAGCCGTTGGGAACCCCCGTCCCCCTCTTGCTCTCCCCCCATTTTTGAAAAAAATGGGGGGAGCCGGAGGGGGGTCTCCAGATGTACCAGTCGGCCTTGGGGTTGTCGCGGCTGGAACGCGATTCCAGGAACCAGGGATGCCGGTCGGAGGTGTGGTTGAGGACCAGGTCGAGGATGACTTTCAGGCCGCGACGATGCGCCTCGGACAGGAGCAGGTCGAAGTCGGCGAGGGAACCGAAGCGCGGGTCTATGTCCTGGTAGTCGGCGACGTCGTAGCCGAAATCCTTGTCAGGGCTGGGGTAGATGGGCGAAAGCCAGATGGCGTCCACGCCCAGATCGGCCAGGTAATCCAGTTTGCCGATGATGCCGGGCAGGTCGCCCAGGCCGTCGTCGTCCCCGTCCGCAAAGGAACGCGGGTAGATTTGGTAGATGACGCCGTCGCGCCACCAGAGGGAATCTTCCATGTATGCGCCTCTTGGAAAGTTTCTGCAAGTATAACATCTTGCCTGCAAGAGACCGAACGTCCCGAAGGTTTTGGAATGGTATGAAGAACATGTATGGCAACCTTCGGGACGTTTACGGGTCATATCCACACAATTTCTTCACACTTTGCCCGCTTTTCCTTTACATCGGCTCACTATACTTTAGGCGATAACCATCCTTCCAGCGAAAGGAAAGTCTCATGCGCCTCAAGTTCAAAATGTCTGCATTCCTGTCCAAGATCAAGAAGCCAGCCATCCTTTCGAGGCTTTCCAAACGGGCCATTTGGGTATTGGCTGCGGCGGTCGTGCTGATGGGTGGGGGCGGGTTTGCCTACTACCGCATGGTCTATCTGCCTGGCCAGGTATCCGAAGTGTCTACGCTGCAAACGGCCGTTGTGCAGCAAGGAGACCTGGTCATTTATGCCAGTGGGACCGGAACATTGATCGCTGCTGATGAAGTAGATCTGGCTTTCACAACAGCTGGTCAGGTAACCGAGATTTTATGCGAGGTTAGCGACCAGGTAAAAGCAGGGGATCTCCTGGCGACAGTGGACGATACCGATGCCCAGGTTTCCTATATCCAGGCCAAACGCAACCTGGCAGATTTGATTTCACCGGCCGCTATTGCAAGCGCCCAACAGGCAATCGCGCAGGCTGAAGCAGACCTGGGCGATGCAAACAGTTCCTTGGGATACCTGATCAGCCCTTCCGTGCTGCGCTGGGAGGGCGAGGTACAGGAGGCAGAAGAGGCGCTAGCGGAAGCGCAAACCGCCCTGAATGCTTCTCCCGGGGACGAGGATGCGCAGAAGGCGCTGGAAGAGGCGCAAGCCTATTTGAAGCGCGCCAATGCCAACTTGAAAAGTGCACAGTCGTATTATGAGAACGAATACCTGCCGGACAATTTTACCCGCTGGGATGGGAGGACAGGCAAAAAATATATTGCCAGGCCCAGCGAAGCGGATATCCTTGGGGCGCGCGCTACAGTGGCCGCAGCGGAGGCTGCGCTGCAAGAAGCGCAATACCTCTATACAGCCCTGACCGGCGGTGAAGTGCCGGAAGACGCCACCGGCAGCGGCTTGACCGAATTCGAAAACGCCCAGTTGGAACTCGATGCGGCGCAAACCAAACTAGAAGGCACACAATTGATCGCCCCGATCTCAGGAACTGTGATGTCAATTGACATCGGCGTGGGCGACTCGGTCGGCGAGTCCGGTTCAGCGATCACGCTGGCCGATCTGACCCATCCTGTCTTGGAAGTCTTCCTGGACGAGTCGGATTGGTCCAATGTCGGCGTTGGATACGAGGCGGAAATCGTCTTCGACATCCTCCCAGAAAAGACATTCACTGGGACAGTGACGCAGGTAGACCCCGGCTTATACTCAGAAGGCAACACTTCTGTTGTACGAACGTTGGTTAAGTTGGATGAAACCGAGGCGTCTTTCAACTTCCCGCTCGGCACCAGCGCCTCGGTGGACGTCATTGGCGGGCGCGCCGAAAATGCAGTCCTCGTACCGATCGAGGCCTTGCACAAGGCTGGCGAGCAATACACGGTCTTCGTCATGGAGAATGGTGCGCCCAGATTACGCGTGATCGAGATCGGCATCCAGGATTTGTTGTATGCTGAGGTCAAATCCGGGCTCAACGCGGGCGATGTCGTGACGACCGGCATCACGGAGACACAATGAGCGCCGGACGCAAAATCATTTCCACTGTAGACCTGACCAAAATCTATGGCATGGGTGACATCAGCGTAGCGGCCTTGAACGGGGTCAGTATCACGATTGACGAGGGCGAGTTCGTTGCCATCATGGGGCCTTCCGGCTCTGGCAAGAGTACGTTGATGCACATCCTGGGCTGCCTTTCGCGCCCTACCAGCGGGCAATACATCCTGGATGGGGAAGATGTCAGTGACCTGGACAAGGCGCAACTGGCCGGGGTCCGCAACCGCAAGATCGGCTTCATCTTCCAGGCCTATAACCTGTTGGCGCGCACCAGCGCCCTGCGCAACGTGACCCTGCCCCTGTTGTACGATCATGTCAACCCAAAAACGATGGAGGCGGGCGATGAGAAAGCGCGCGCCATGCTGGGACTGGTCGGCCTGGCGGAGCGGATCGAACACCAGCCGCACGAACTCTCCGGCGGGCAACAGCAGCGGGTGGCCATTGCCCGCGCGCTCATCAATGACCCCGTCCTGGTCATCGCCGACGAGCCGACCGGCAACCTGGACAGCCGCTCTGGCGAGGAGATCATGAGCTTGCTGCACACCCTTCACCGGCGGGGCACCACCATCGTCATGGTGACGCACGACCCGAAGATCGCCGCCCACACCCAGCGTACGATCAACCTGGTTGATGGGCAAGTCGACACGATTGTCCACAACGGCAGGGAGCAAGCCGTAGTCGAGGCGCAGCATGAAACCCATTGAAGCCATGCGCATCGCCTGGGAAGCGATCCTGAAGAACAAGGTGCGTTCCTTCCTGACCATGCTGGGCATCATCATCGGCGTGGCGGCGGTCATCATCATGGTGGCCATCAGCGCCGGCACTGAAGCCACCATCCAGGAGCAGATCACCAGCCTGGGCTCGAACCTGGTCTTTGTCCAGGGCGCCATGATGCGCGGCGGGCCGGGACAGCCTCCCACGGGCGGCCTGGTCTTCGATGACGCGGCCGCCATCCAGGATGGAGTAGACGGCGTGACGGCCGTCGTGGTGGAACAAAACTCCAGCGAAACGGTCAAATTTGGCGATATCCTCCTGGAAGATATCGAAATCCTGGGGACGACCACTGGTTTTCCCTCGGTGCGCGATGTCGAGATTGCCGAGGGTCGTTACTTCAACCAACAAGATATTGACCGCAAAAACAAAGTAGTCGTACTTGGCGCAAGCATCGCTGAGGAACTGTTTGGCGAATCCAGCCCGATTGGGCAATATGTGACGGTCGGGAGCACAAAACTGGCAGTCATTGGCGTGTTCGCAGAAAAAGGGATGGTTGGCAATACCGATTACGATTCGCGCCTTTACATCCCAATCACGGTGGTCTTCCAAAAGTTCACCCCCTCCATGTTTGCCCGCATCATGGGTGACAGCATCCGCATGATCTACGTAGAAGTGAACCCGGAAGCCAACCTGGATGAAATCATCCTCCAGATTGAGTTGTTGCTGTCCAAACGTCACGATGTCTCGCTTGATGAGGCTGACTTTACCGTCACAACCCAGCAGGATGTCATCAGCACGCAGGAATCGACAACGGCCGCCTTCCGTTCCCTGCTGGCCTGGGTGGCGGGCGTCTCGCTCATCGTGGGCGGCATCGGTATCATGAACATCATGCTGGTCAGCGTCACCGAGCGTACGCGCGAGATCGGCATCCGCCAGTCAGTCGGCGCGACGCCGGCCGACATCCGCCTGCAATTCCTGACCGAGGCGCTTATGTTGAGTGTGATCGGCGGTTTGATCGGCGCGGTTGTGGGAATTGGAGGCGCTTTCATCTTCGGGGCGGTCAGCGATATGCGCACCGTCATTTCGATCAGTTCCATCTTGCTGGCCTTTGGATCGGCAGCCATCGTAGGTGCTTTCTTTGGCTATTACCCTGCCAACCAGGCCGCCCAACTCGATCCTATCGAGGCCTTGCGCTACGAATAAAACAAAAGGAGACAAAATGACTCGAAAATTGACTTTCTTGATCCTGACCCTGTTCGCGCTGGGGATGACCGCCTGCGGCGGCGCATCGAACGCGACCGGTACCGGCTCGGCCCCGATGGACGATCCCTCCGCGATGACGTTATCCGCTTCGATGGAACTCGTGCTTGGCAGTTTCAGGCTCGAAGGTACAGACCAGGCTATCACCGCCGAGCAGGCCGCGGACCTGCTCCCACTCTGGCAGGTCTACCAGGGCCTGACCGAAAGCGATACGGCGGCGCAGGCCGAAATCGATGCCCTGCTCGAACAGATCCAGGAGGCCATGACCGACGAGCAAATGAGCGCCATCCAAGCCATGCAACTGACGCGCGAAGACATGCGCGCCATCATGGAAGAACGAGGCGTGACAATGGGCGGCGGCCCCGGCGCAGGCAACACGGGCAACACCGGCAATGGCGGCAACCAGGGCGGGGGCGGCTTTGCGCCTCCCGATGGCGGCATACCCGCCGGCGGGATGCCGGGCGGCGGTCCGGGCATGCAACCTGGCCAGGGTCCCGGCGGGCAGACCCTTAGTCCAGAACAGATCGCTACCGCGCAGGCGGCGCGGGGGCAGGGCGGCGGCTTCAACCGCGTCCCGCCGGCGCTGCTGGAGGCGCTCATTCAATTCCTAGAAGAAAAAGCCGATTCTTGATGGGCTGTTTATGTAACACCAGGCTTTGCCTGGTAAAACCGACCAAAGGTCGGCGGTACGCAGTAGCACCAGGCTGCGCTTGGCAATGCCGACCAAAGGTGGCAGCACGCGGTAGCGCCAGGCTGCGCCTGGCAATGCCGACCAAAGGTGGCAGCACGCGGTAGCGCCAGGCTGCGCCTGGCAATGCCGGCCCAAGGTCGGCAGTACATCCGATGTCAATGAAAGGCTGCGTCTGAATGGCTATTTTCTTGAAGAGGCTGCGTTCCCTGAAACATTCCCGCCCGCTCCTGATTGGGCTGGCGCTGACCCTACTGCTGGGGGCGGGCGGGGCTGCCTATGCCTTTCACCTGCGCCAGGCGGCCGCGGGGACCGGGGAGCCCGCCCTGCAGACTGCCACTGCGCAGCAGGGCGACCTGGTTGTTTCTGCAAGCGGCACCGGGATTCTGACCGCTGTCGAGGAGATCGAACTTGAATTCAAAAGCAGCGGGCAAGTAACCGGCGTCTATATCAAGCCTGGAGACCTGGTAAAAGAGGGCACTCTCCTGGCCGAGATAGATAATGAGAATGCCCGGATCAAATACGAGCAGGCCAGACAAACGTACCTGGAACTTACCTCTGACGCTGCGATCGCCGCTGCGCAGGAACAGTTGGCGCAGGCGCATGTTGACCTGAAATCTGCCTTTTTGGAACTGGAATATTTAATCAGCCCCGATGTCCTGTATTGGGAATTGGAAATTGCAGAAGCCCGTCAGGCTCGTGAAAAGGCCATGCTTGCCATTGAGACTAATCCATCCGATGAAGAAGCGCAAAGCGATCTCCAGAAAATAGAGGCTTATCTCGATTTTGCGGAGGACAGTCTCGAAGACGCCTGGGAACGGTACTATGAAGAATATGTGCCTGAGACTTTTTCAATTGTGAAGGAAATTGGCGAAAAAGACATTTACAACACCCCGACCGACCTGCACATCTTGCTGGCGCGCACTGCCATTGAAGAAGCCCAGAAACAATTAGAGGAAAGCGAGGAGTATTATAACGTATTGATGGGAGAGCCGATGCCAGAGAACGCGAGTAGCAATGCCCTGATTGCACTGCAGGACGCCAGACGCAACCTCGAAGATGCCCAGGCTGATTTGGACGGCACCAAAATATTTGCCCCCATCACGGGGACGATCCTGTCCGTGGATTTGGTGACGGGCCATATGGTTGATAACGACCGGGATACGGATGCGGTAACAGGGACGGTCATCGTCATGGCCGACTTGAGTAAGCCCGTATTGGAAATCTACCTGGATGAAACGGACTGGGAACTGGTTGCAATTGGGAGCCCGGTGGAAATCGTTTTTGATACTTTGCTGGATAAGACCTTTACCGGCAAGGTGTCTCAAATAGATGAGGAACTTTACCAAAGTGATAACGCATCTGTAATTAAAGGAGTGGTGCAATTAGATAGCGGTATGGATGAGATCAACCTCCCCATCGGGTCCAGTGCGATTGTAGATGTAATCTATGCGCGTGTGGAGGACGCGGTGCTCATCCCGGTTGAAGCGCTGCATGAAATATCTGCCGGTGACTATGCAGTTTATGTGGTAGAGAATAACGAACCCACTCTGCGTACGGTTGAAGTAGGCCTGCAGGGCCAAGTGTATGTTGAAGTGAAGTCGGGTTTGGAAGCAGGCGATGTGGTTGCAACGGATATGGCGGCAGAATAATGACCAGTAACGATCCAGGATACTTGCTGCAACAAACAAAATGCCAGCAACTTGGTATACTGGAAGGAAAGATGATGAACAAAACGATTTTGATCGTAGACGACGAGAAACGTCTGGTGTCCCTGCTGGAGAGTTATCTCAAGCAGGAAGGCTTCCACGTCGTCACCGCATACAATGGGGTCGAAGCCCTGCAAGTGGCCCGCAAAGCCACTCCCGACCTGATCATCCTCGATATCATGATGCCCAAGATGGACGGCTACGAATTCATGCGCCAGCACCGCAAGGAGAAAGATACGCCCATCATCATGCTGACCGCCAGGGTGGACGATGACGAAAAGATCATCGGCCTGGAACTGGGCGCCGACGACTACGTGACCAAGCCCACCCGCCCGCGCGAACTGGTGGCGCGCGTGCGTTCCGTCCTGCGCCGCGCGGGGAAAATGGAACCCATCCCCCAGGTGTTGCGCGCCGCCGACTTGAGCCTGGACCGCGAGGCGCGCATCGTCAAAGTGGCTGAACGCTTCGTGGACCTGACACCCTCTGAGTTCGACCTGCTGGCCGCCCTGATGTCTGCGCCGGGGCGCGTCTTTTCCCGCCTCGACCTGCTCGATGTCGTCCAGGGCGTCCGTTACGAGGGCTACGAGCGCACCATCGATACCCACATCAAGAACCTGCGCGCCAAGATCGAAAACAACCCCCGCACCCCTCGCTATATCGAAACGGTCTATGGCGTGGGCTATCGCTTTGCGCGAGAATAATCATGCGCTCGATCACAGTCAAAATGGTCTTGGGTTTCCTGGTCATCGGCCTGGTCAGCACCCTGTTGGTCGTCTTGCTGGCGCGTTGGAATACCAAGACCGAGTTTTCCCGCTTCGTGTCCGACCGCCGCGAAGAAGACTTCGTCGCCGCCCTCGAAACATATTACCAGACGAACGGCTCCTGGGAAGGGCTGCCCGAATCGCTGGCCTGGCGCGGCGACCCGCCCCCGCCGCTGCATGACAAAAATGAACCCAAGCCGGAATCGCGCTTTACGCTGGTGGATGAAATTGGACAGGTCATTCTGGCCGGGGCGGGTTTCGAAGTGGGTGACCAGGTCCCTCCCGAATCGTTGGAAGCAGGGATGCCCATCGTGATAGAAGGGAAGACTATCGCCATTCTGCTCTTGGAGCGCGTCCCGTTCGGTGAGAACCCCCTGGAGACCCAGTTCATCGAACGCACGAATCAATTGATGCTCTACAGCGCTCTGGGCGCCACCGCGGTTGCCCTGCTGCTGGGCATCTTCCTGTCGCGCACCCTCACCCACCCGCTGCACGAATTGACGCTGGCCACCCACGCTGTCTCGGAAGGGGATTTGTCCCAGCAGGTGCCCGTCCGCTCACGCGATGAATTGGGCGAACTGGCAACAGCCTTCAACAAGATGAGCGCCCAACTGGCGCGCTCGATCAACGCCCGCCGCCAGATGACCGCCGATATTGCCCACGAACTGCGCACCCCGCTCAGCCTGATCCTGGGTCACGCCGAAGCGGTGCATGACGGCGTCCTGCCGCCTTCGCGCGAAAACTTCGAGATCATCCGCGAAGAAGCCGGCCGCCTCGAAAAACTGGTGGACGACCTGCGCCTCCTGTCGTTGGCCGACGCTGGTGAATTATCCATAACATGCCAGCCGATTTCGCCCGCCCGATTGCTCGAAGACTTGCATGGCGCCTATCGCTATCGCGCCCGGCAGAAAAAGGTAAGTATCGTCCTGGACATCGCGTCTGGATTGCCAATGGTAGAACTCGACCCGGGCCGCATGACCCAGGTGCTTTCGAATGTGATGGACAACGCCCTGCGTCACACGCCCAAAGGCGGAAGCGTCACCCTGTCCGCCAGGCAGGCAGGGGACAGCCTGGAACTCTCCGTGCGCGATAGCGGCCCCGGCGTCCCGCCTGAGGAAGCAGGGCGCATCTTCGACCGCTTCTACCGCGCCGACGCCTCCCGCCAGCGCGAGGACGGCGGCTCTGGCCTGGGATTGGCCATCGCAAAGTCCATTGTCCAAGCGCACGACGGTCAGATGTGGGCCGAGAGTGCGCCTGGGCAGGGATTGACCGTCTTCATTCACCTGCCGCTTTGACAAAAGAATATCGCCCATCTGTACCGGGCGATCCTTTTCTTAATCCAAATCTTAACTAAAAAGGTGAAAATACTCAGGTAAATCAACTCAAGAGAAAGGAACTCGCATGGACCTCATCAACCGCATCCTCCAGGCCCTGACAGAGACGCACCCCATCCATCCCATGCTGGTGCACTTCCCCATTGCCCTCACGGGCGCAGCGCTATTTTTCATCCTCCTGGCGCTGTGGAAAGAACGGGAATTCTTCGAACAGGCCGCCTTTGCCAACCTCTCCCTGGCCTCGGTCGCCACCATCGCCGCCGGTCTCACCGGCCTGTACGACAACCAGGTCAACTACCTGGGCGAGGCCCCCAACGCAAGCCTGAAAATGGTCCTGGCGCTGGCGCTCCTGGTCGTCACTGCTGTCACCTCCCTGGCGCGCTGGAAGAACCCATATCTCTTCACGCAAGCCAGGGCGCCCTACCTGGCCGCCTACTTCGTCAGTTTCGCCCTGGCTATCGTCCTGGCCTTCCTGGGCGGCGTCATCCTTTACGGTTTCTAATTCAGGAGAAAAATGAAAATCACTCGAACCCTTGTCCCCTTCACCTTCAGCCTGATCTTCGCCCTGGCTTTATCGGCCTGTGGGACGCAGGCGACCCAGCCGCCGGCCCCCGAGCCGGCCGCCACCCAAGCGCCTCCTACCGCCGACGTGGAGCCTGTCCCCGTTACCGAGACGGCCTCTCCCGAAATGACGGAATCCCCCGCCCCCGCGCCAGCCGCGGAATCGGCTACGGTCAGTTTTGCCAATGATGTGTATCCCATCCTCGAGAGCCGCTGCCTGAACTGTCACGGCGGCGACAGCACCCGGGAAGGCCTGAGCGTCAAGACCTACGCCGACCTGATGGCCGGCTCGGACAACGGCCCGGTGGTCGTCCCCGGCGACGCCGCCAACAGCCTGTTCGTGGAACTGGTCGCCAACCAGAAGATGCCCAAACGCGGCGCCAAACTCACCCCTCCCCAGGTACAGTTGTTTACGGATTGGGTCAACCAGGGCGCGCTGGAAAATTAATTGCGCCGTACCCGTTCTATCCTGTTACCAAGACTTGTTTCGCCCGCAGTTGAACTGTGGGCGAATGTCATATATCGAACATACGTTGTGTGTTTTTTCCTCGCGGCAAAGTATAATCTGTGCAACCTGCCAGAGGAGTCCCCATGCCCGCGCCCAAACGAGACATCTACCTGTTATCTTCCAAAGACCTGTCCCCTGAAACCATTGCGGTGGCCTTTGCCAAGACCTCCCGCTTTCCCGATTCTTTCCGCGACATCGCCGCCGAATTAACGGACGAAAAGTCAGCCCAGTTCCACGAGAAGTGGGTGGTGGGATACGGGCACGCTTCGGTGGCGGAACACGCCGTGCTGCATCTTGCCATCGAGAACGCCTCCCGTTTGGCGATGGAGGCCATCGAGAGCAACCGCCTGGCCTCTTACACCGAAAAATCCACCCGTTACCAGAAATGGGACGCGGATTCTTTCTACACGCCCGTCGAATTGGAAAACCATCCCTTGCGCGATGGTTACATTGCCACCATCCGCGCCCTGCTCGAGGCTTACGCTGCCTCGCTGGAGCCTGTCAAGGCGCTGGCAGCAAGACAATCCCCGCGCCGCGAAAACGAATCGGAGGAGACCTACGACCGCCGCATCCGCTCGCGCTACGTTGACGCCTGCCGCTTTATCCTGCCGGCCGCTTCGCTCGCCAACGTGGGCATGACCGCCAACGGGCGCGTGATCGAGAACGCCATCCGCAAGTGGCTGTCGCATCCGTTGGCGGAAGTGCGCGAGATCGGCGAGGCGGTCAAAGAGGCAGCGCGGCGCGAGATTCCCACGCTGGTGAAGTATGCAGGGAAGGTGGAGTACCTGGCTGAAGCCCCGTATCGGCTCGCACCATTTTCCTCGAAAATGGAGGCAGAGGCCCCCCTCCGGCTCCCCCCATTTGCCTTGAAAATGGGGGGAGAGACAGAGGGGGGCGAGGATTGGTGTACGCTGGTAGATTTCGATGCGGATGGTGAAAACAAAATCCTGGCTGCCGCCTTGTATCGTTTCGGGAACATGTCTTTTGCGGAGGCGATGCAGCAGGCCGGCGACCCGTCACAGCGCGAGAAACTGGCCGGAGCCCTGCTGGGAAACCTGGGCCGTTACGATGTCCCGCTGCGCGAACTGGAGCATTGTCACTACACCTTCGACCTGGTCATGGACCAGGGCGCGTACGCCGAATTCAAACGCCACCGCATGATGTCGCAGACGCCGCAAACCCAGACGGCGGCGCTCGGGTACGCGACTCCGCTCCTTATAACGGAAGCAGGCTTCGGGTCCAGGTATGAGGCGGCCATGGACGCGGCGCGGTCGATGTGGGCGAAGCTGTATGACTTCAATTCCTATGTCGCGCAGTACGTCGTCCCCAACGCCTTCAACCGCCGCGTGCTGGCAACGTTCAACCTGAGGGAAGCGTACGCTTTCTGTCAACTGCGGGCGGCGGCGAATGCGCATTTTTCGATCCGGCGCGTGGCGCAGCGCGTGTACGAGGAGATCGCGCGCGTGCATCCGCTGCTGGCAAAATATATGCGCCTGCCGGACGAACCCTGGCAGGCGCTGGAAAGGGAATATTTTTCGGGCTTATCCTGAACATCCTGTCTATCTTGTTTGACACGGTAGGCAGTTACTTTTTTTCACCGAAAGAGGCAAGCAGAAAGAGTTTTTAATCCAATACCCGTGAATGAAAGTTATGTTCATGCTGTTTGAGCCACTGACAGATTTCTCGGTGAGACCTCGATGATTTTCAAATCCTGAACGATGTCTCGCACTTGAGACTTGTGGTCAGCGTTTTTACGTGCGAACTTGGACATTTTGACCTTCACAACACGAGGGTTGAGGCGTGGGCGGCGCGGGCGATCAATCAAACAACTTGCAATCAATTCGAATAGATAATTTCGGTTGGAGCTGCGCTGCTCAGAACCTGTGGCGCTCAGAATAGGGGCGACATCTTGGATGTGCTGGAAAGTTTCCAGAAAGCTGATGGTGCGTGGGTCTTGGGCATATTGCTCGGCTGCCTGGGAAATGATCGTGCGCACGGCGTTATAGCTGATTGCCAGAGCGTACAGTTCTTGTTTGACCAGTTCCGGTAGCTTACTGCGAAAAGTCGTGGGCGATTGTCCGCGCAGGGTAGCACACTGATGTGTCTTGATTTCATCGTAGGCGATTTCAATGTCCCAACGTTTGTGATAATGCAAGGCAATTTCGCGGGCGGTAATGGTCGGATCGAGCAAATTGGTCATCAACCAAAAAGGGCGGAAGCCAGGAATAACGATATGGATCACGCGCACCGTCAGGGTCACTGTTTTCCAATGTTTCCGTTCACTTGGAGTCGGGGGAACTTCTGGATTCACGGCTTTACCCTGGACCTCGGCCAACCAACTCTCATCTGGCAAACGTTGGAGCAGTTGCGGTTTGACATGCAGGGGTGCTTTGACGATGAACTTACCCTGCTTGTGTTGGAAAAGCATCAATAAGTCAAATGAAAACAGACCCGCATTCAACAGAAACAATAACCCTTCGCAGGTAATCCGCTCCACAATCTCCGTCATCAAGGCTCGTTCACCTGTGCCTTTGCCGCGATGGCAGCCAAAGCTAATTCCAGAAGGCACCGCTGCCCCACGGCCAACAACGCCATCAACCGGGCTTGAGGAAAAGCGGCAGCATCCTTTCGAGCACTGGGCTTGCCGAAGGCGGCTTGATTCTCTGCCGTGTCAGGCATCGTTCCCGTACTTCCATCGAAGGCAACGCTGGCGTACCCGCAAAAATCGCTCGGCAGCGACTTAAAGCTTCCAGCATGTTTGACAAATAACGCCCGAAACACTTCTGAACCCAACTTGACTCGTGCATGACTGATCGCCCCGTCACGGACCAGTTTCGACTTCGCAGGTAATAAATTGGACATCCAACGAAACCCTGACAGCATCCAGTTCAGAGCCTTGTCATAATTGAGGTCACGGCGCAAGGTCAACACCAGTACCAGTCAGATTAGCAAACGGGGGATCAGCACTGTATTTTTGCGATAGGCGTCTTTTCCCTGTTCTATAAGAACATCATCAATCAGTGCCTGAAGTTGTGTGTCAAACGGTGCAAGACTGAAGGCCTCTGCCAGATCGGCAAGTGCTTTTGCTGCTTCCAAAAATCATGATACACCTCGGGCGTTTTTTAGCCTATGTTACTCGATCTGTTCTCAATCAGGCAAAAATTCATTCACGGGTATTGAACTCTAAACTCAAGTATCAACCATACCACCACCAAATCCGGTCTGACCGTGAGCGCCATGTTGGATCAGCAATCCTATCCTACCGGTATAAAAATATCCGACGACCAAATGGAACACTTGAATATTCTCCACGATGAATTCCATCCTGATTGGAATTACACCGTTAAACCACAGCCAAAATCTTGTTAGTTATTCTGGTATGCCCGCTTAGGCAGGGTTGCGTGGTTTCTTTTGTTGAGCCATGCCCCTAGCATACTCGCTTGGGGCATGGAATGTCCAGATATCTTGGCCTTAAGTTATGACCAATGGGACGTTTCTTATTCCTCGCCGCCGTCTTCCACCGCGCCGGGCTGTTCGACGCGCAGCACCTCGCCGTGATAATTGATGACCACCTTGAAGCCCATCATGCCCAGGTAGGCGCGCGCGTCTTCCGGGAGTCCCTGTTGCATCAGCGCGTCGAATTGCTTGTCCATGTTCTTCAGTTGCTGTTCGATGGCCGCCACAGTAAAGACATCTTCCTGGCCGAGCATTTTGGCGGTCTGCTCGGAGATCAGGTCTTCGCTGCCTTTGATCAGGGACTGCATGTGCTGGAGCACCTGGCGGTCCACCTGCGCGGCAGGGATATGGCGGCGGAACCCGGCGTCGTCGATCACGTAGCAGGGTTCGTCGCCGACGAAGGCGCTTTCTACGGGGCGGTCGGTCTCGTCAACGACCAGCCCGGCAAAGAGGGGGGTTCTCGACATGGTGTTTTTTGGGATAGGAGATGCGCGTCAGAAGATGCAAGTTAGGAGATAGGTTGTGGGGTTACTTTTTTCCCAAATTTCGTTTGTGGGAATTGAGGAGGTTGGTGATGAGGGAGATCAGGTGGTCGATTACTTTGTAGCGATGTTCGAGCAGATCGGCCGGCAGGGCGCGACGGCAGCGATAATACCAACCTCTCGTCTCGCGGGCTTCGCCGAGGCTGATCTTGATGATCCGTACATAGTCCGGCGTTCCAACCCCCCGACCGTACGCCTCCTCCATGTTGGCGCTGACGCTTCCCGAACTGTGTATGATCTGTACGATGTTGTGCTTGGCTCGAAAATCCTTTTGAAGAATTTCGCAATCATCCCAGACGAGATCGTAAAGATATAGGGCAACACGATAGTACAACGATTCCCACAATGGGTCTTTCTTTATATAACCGGGAACCGTCTTTTCCCAATCCTCGAATTTCACAAATTCGATGCCCATCTCCTACCTCCTAACTCCTATCTCGCATCTCAACTGCTCTGCTTCCCTTCGATAGCCGCCAGCAGGATACCGGCCGCGAGGCCCACGCGCCGGTCAAGCGTGCGGGCGGGGTCCATGCTGAAGTCCACGTCCAGTTCGTAGCGGAAAATGTTGAAGCGCTGGCGCAGGTCGGCTGCGCGCTGCCCGCGGATGGTCAGGTCGTAGTTCTGCGGCAGCAGCGAGCCGAGCAGCAAGCGGCGCAGCAGGGCCAATCCCATGCTGTCCTCGAACAACAGGCCGATCACCTGGTCGTTCACATCCAGCACTTCCCATTCGTCGCGCAGCATGGACTTGAAACCCTTGCGGCGCAGCGTCCCGGCTTTCTGCCCGGTGGCGCTGTCAATGACATCGTAGGCGGCCGAAAAGTCGATGATCTGGCGCGCCTTGATCTGCAACACCTCCTGCGACTTGCCCTCATCCGCAAACACGCGGATGTCCTCGCGCAGTTTGAACATCTTCTGCTCGCTGAACAGCACCAGGTTGCCGGCCGGATCATAGTAGCGGAACTTGCCGGTCAGCGCAAAGACCTGGCGCTTGAGCAGGTACTGGTTATGTTCGAAAATGGGATTCATGCTTCTCTCCTTTGGTCAGACTGGTAACATTAAGTGGATTTGGTGATCTGGACGTTTGTGCCTTCTCCCAAGCGATACAGGTAATTCGCCTCGGGCGGGACAACCGGGCTGGTCCAGCGATAGATGAATTTTGCGTCCACCGACGGAAGGTTCACGCAGCCGTGACTGCGCGGGCGTCCGTAATCATTATGCCAGTATGTGCCGTGAAAGGCAATGCCTGTGCCGGTAAAGAACGAAACCCAGGGCACGCCGGCCAGGTCATAGACACCGGCCTCGTCGTCGCCCTCGTTGGTCATGTGGACGGTAGGCCCTTTGTGGAAGGTGCGGAAATCGCCCAGTGGTGTCTTGGTCTTGCCCGCGCCGCTGGAGCAGCGTGAGACCAGCACAGGCTGGTCGTCCTCGAAGGCGGTCACGCTCTGGGTGGCCAGGTCCACGTAGATGTGTTTCAGGGCTTCGGGAACGTCCGGGGAAAGCGGCGCCAGTTCCTCGTCAGGGATGATGCGCATGTCATACGCCGGGACGTAATAGGAAAGTTGGCGGTGGAAGTTGTAAATCTCATACCAGATGCTTTTCTCCTGGCGGTTGACGATAGTCTGCCGGACCCAGTGCGTGCTTTGGTAGTACAGGCGGTCGGCACTCTCGGAGCGCGTATCAGGCTGGATGCGCGGCACGCTGTAGGGGACGCTGATCTCGCCTACCTGCCCCGATGCACGGATGTGGAAAACCGGCTTCTGGTAAACTATCTCGACCGGCTGTACCCAGCCAGAATAGGTATAGCCCTCGTCGCCGATGCGGTACCAGGCCTTGTTGAAGGGATTGCCTTCGTCGCCCTCCACCACCTCCGAAATGGGCACCACCCAGTCCTTGCCGAAGGCCTTGTGCTGCTTGCCAGTGAAGGAGGGCGAATCATACATGAACAGCCCGCTCATCAGCACGCGCCCCCGCGAGGCGACAGGCGCGGCGGCAGCCAGCGCGCGGTCGAGGCCGGTCTCGGCCAGCAGCATTCCCACCGCCCCGGCGGCGCTGAACTTCAGGAAATCGCGGCGGGTGAAAGAAGTAGCAGGTTTCATCTTCGAGTAACCTCGTTTTGCCAGCAGTTGCACTGCTGGCTGGCGGCAGTTATACTGCCGCCAGAACTGGTGGTTCGGAAGACAGCCAAAACTTTTGATGAAACCTTCGGGACGTTCCTGTTCATTCGACGATCAACACTTTTGTGCCGTAATACTCGTAAGCAAATTGTTTCCCAGGTTCGACGACCGGCGCCGTCCAGCGATAGAGCCATTTGGCGGCCTGCGGCGTCAGGTTGATGCAGCCGTGACTGCGCGGGTGACCGTAGTCATTATGCCAGTAAGTGCCGTGCAGGGAAATCCCACCTTTGGTGATGTACAGCACCCAGGGTACGCCGGGCAGGTCGAATCCGCTGGCGGTAATATCGCCGGCCGCCATGTGGCGGGTGGGACGTTTGTATGAGGTGATGAACTGTCCCTGCGGGGTCGTCCAGCGTCCGTCGCGGAACTGGCCGCCGGTGGCGGCGCGCGCCGCGAACACCAGCCGGGACTGTTCGTAGGCCAGCACCAGTTGGCGGGCCAGGTTCACCTCGATCAATTTCTCGTCGTCGGGAATCTCCGGGGAAAGGGGAGCAAGTTCGGCGTCGGGGATGAGGCGGATGTAGCGCGCCGGGATGTAGTAGAGCAGTTCGCGCTTGTCGTCCAGCAGCCCGTACCAGGCCTGCCCATCCGCGCCCGGTTCCAGCGTCATGATCCAGTGGACGGTCTGGTAGTACAGCCGGTGGGAGACTTTGGCGTCCGGGCCGGGTTCTTCGTGCGCATCGGCAAAGGGGACGGAAATCTCGCCCAACAGCCCGCTGGCCGGCACTTCCGCGACCGGCTCGTTCAAGAGCGTATGCACTGGCTGGACGCCGCCTGAATAGATATAACCTTTTTTTTCCACCTCGTACCACAGGCGGTTGTAGGCGGACTCGTCCTCGCTGATGACCGCGCCGGTGATGGGGATGACCAAGTCGCGCCAGACCATTTCGACCTTGCTGGCCTGCGGCGTCGGTTCGCTGTACAGCCAGGCGCTCTTGTCGGTCACGCGCCCTTCCAGGCCGGGGACCAGGATCTGTGGGAAAGGAGAGGCGGGAAGATCGGGCAGCAACAACCCCAACGCGCCGTAACCGGCCAGTCTCAAGAAGTCGCGGCGCGACAGCCTGGAAATGGAGTGCATGGCTCAAGAGGCCTAATAGTGGACTCTCACTGTCATCCCCTCGTAAGCCCAGCTATAGAGCCACGCTGCATCCGGGATGGTCAGGTTGACGCAGCCGTGACTCATGGGGGTGCCGAAATTGTTGTGCCAGTACGTGCCATGGATGCCGTAATCTTTGTAGAAATACATCACATAAGGCACATCTGGCAGGTAATATCCCGGCCCGGACATATCCTGGACGCGGGTCTTGTTCCAAATCGTGAACGTGCCGGTAACGGTCGGATGCGCCCAGGTGCCGGTGGAAACGAGGAAAACGTTGACCGCCACATCGCCCTCATAAGCGTATAAACGTTGTTCCGAGAGATTGATGTCGATCCAGCGCACACCGTTCCCGGCAACCGGTTGGGGCTGTTCCTGCGGTTTGGCGGTCGGGGCCGTGTATTCGCTGGTCGGCGGGGCCACCGGCGTGGGCGTATCGGGCAGCACTTCCATAACCAGTTCGCCGGGCGTAATCGCGATTTCCGGCGCAGCAGTCGGCGCAAGTTCCGGGGTGTTGGTTGGGTCAGGTTCCGGCGTGGACGTAGGCGCGGGTTCCAGTGTGGACGCTTGTGTGGCGGGCAGGGCCGTCGGTGTGGGAGGCGGCAGCGTCGGCTCGGCCTGCGCAAGTTCCGGGGCCGGCTGGGGCGTGTAGGTCGGCTTGGCGATCTCCACCTGCGCCCAAACCTGCGGATGCTCCTTTTCGACCGCCTGGGACTGTCCGCTCAAGATAGACGCCAGCGCCGGGTTCGTGCTGGCCGTCCATGCGGCAAACAGGACGACCAGGCAGCCCAAGGCCAGCAGCAGGATGGGATAGACGGGCGTCCGCCGGGCTTTTTGGGGCGCTGCCGTTTGCGGGAGGCTGCCCCCGCTTCGCGCCGGGACCGGGGCCTGCATTGTCCCCGAAGGGGGCTTCCGGTGCACCGGCCTCGCCTCCCCTGACGGTTTCTCCTGCAAGCGCTTCAAGGCCCACTGCATCCCCTGGAGCGCGCGCGGGCTGTCGGGATTGATTTGCAAGGCGCGCTGGATGAAGGTTACACTGGCGCGCGGACTGGCGACCGCCGCCAGGATCAGCCAGGGGTCCTCCAGTTGCGGCGCAAGTTCGGCGGCCTGCTCGGCCCAACGCCGCGCCCCGCCCCGGTCGCCGCTGCGCAGGGCCTCGCGGGCATATTGGATGAACTGTTGGGCCTGCAAGAGGGTAGCGTTCATGGCGCAAAGGTGGGAGAGGGGGTTGGCTCGACGTTCTCGTTGCGGACAAAGCACAGGATGCCGCGCACCACGCCGTCGGCGACCTTGTCCGGCTCCTCGACCAGCAGTTCCTGGTCGAGGTTCAGGAAGCCGGTCTCGATGATGGCGGCGATCGTATTCGGGTTGATCTCCGAAAAGGCGTGATATTCGCGCATGTCGCCGGTGATGCTCCCGGCATGGAACGTCAGGCCGGTGGCAGCCTGGTAACGGTCGCGCAGGCACTCGGTCAGGCGCGTGGCGCGGTTGAAGTCATGCGTGTTGAGCGCCGCCGCCACTTTGAAGCCGGTGGCCTCGTCGTTAATGTAGTCGCACGAGTCGTTATGGATGGAGACCAGCGCCACCGCGCGGTAGCCGTTCAGGCGCGTGTCGAATTCATTGAGCAGGTCCACCTGGTAGCCTTCGGCGCTGAGGGCTTTCTGGGCACGGCTGGCGATGTCCATGTTGACCTCCGCCTCGGTCAGGGTGGGATTGCCCTGGTCGTCGTAGCAGACCGCGCCCGAGTCGTTCCCGGCGTGCCCGGCCACGATGCCGATGCGCAATTGCGGCTGCGGGGTCAGGACGAATTCGTTCTCCGGCTGGGCGGTCAACAAAAGCGCCAGTTTGTCCGACATGCTGGTGGTGAACAGGCCGTCCGAAGGCGCCCAAAGGTTGAACAGGGTCGCCAGCAAGACAGCCAAGCCAAGCGTGCTTGCAAAGACGCGCGCAGGGCGAAGACTTCCACGGGCGGGGACGCGAGCGGGCGGGACAGGGAGTGAGTCCATTGCGTTGCGTATAATAGTACCTCAACAGGGGATGAAATAGCAAGAGGGAATTTGGAGTGAGTTTGGAGTAATTCTCGCGCTTTTGTGCGAACAAATAGGAAGTTTGATAAAATTGGCGCGATCGGATGGCAAAATCCCAGTGATTGAGACCTTCTTTTAGGAGTATCCTTATGGCAAAAGCAGAAATCTTCGCGGGCAATTGCGGCTTCGATACCGAAGTCGAAGCGAGCATGGACGGGAAAGTCTGTAAATTGAGCATCACCAGCGGATGCGCCGCCATCCGCAAAATGGCCGAAGAATTGACCGAGGTCGATCCTTACCAGGAAATATCGTTCCGGCGCGCCATGCCCAAGATCCACGCGGCGGGACACAAATATTGTACCCATGCTGCCTGTCCCGTGCCGGTGGGCATCCTCAAGGCGGTGGAGATCGAAGCCAAACTGGCCTTGCCGACGGACGTGACCATCAAGTTGTCGAAGACGAAGAAGGAACAAGCATGACCCAAGTCATCAGCCTGGCCGAAAAATTCAGCCTCTTCACCGAACAATGGCGCCCCAAGATCGCCGGGGAACTGAACGACTCTTACGTCAAACTCGCCAGGGTACAGGGCGAGTTCATCTGGCACCACCACGAGCACGAGGACGAATTGTTCTTCGTGGTCAAGGGTACGCTGACAATCAAGTTACGCGAGCGCGATTTGACCATCCGCGAAGGCGAATTTGCCATCATTCCGCGCGGCGTGGAGCATATGCCGGTAGCAGAGGCAGAAGTCTGGATCATGATGCTGGAGCCGAAGACCACTTCGAATACGGGAAATGTGACCGACGACCGCACAGTCGAAGCGGAGTGGATTTGAGATGTGAACGAAATAGCAGCCAGGGCTGGGGGAATCCTTGCCCGACTGGCATCTCCTGGATTATGAGGATGCTGTTGTAAAAGATGGGGGAGAAAAGGGCAAAACGCTACGCCGGTTGGCTCTTCTTTTTGGGCGAGGTCTTGCTGACGCGAGGCAGGTCAATGATGATATTCGTACCTATCCCCAATTTGCTCTTGACCTCGATCGTCCCGCCATGTCCTTGTATGATCTGCTTGCAGATGGAAAGTCCCAGCCCCGTGCCGGTGGTGCGGGTCTCGTGTTCGCGCACGCGGTAGAACTTCTCGAAGACGTGCACCAGGGCGTCATCGGGAATGCCCACGCCGGTATCTTGCACCGAAAGGCGCAGGTTGCTCTCGCTCGCCTCGGTCTTCATGATGATCGAACCGTTCGGGCGGTTGTACTTGATGGCGTTACTGAGCAGGTTGAGGACGACCTGCTTGATCTTGTCCCGGTCGGCCTCCAGCATGGTGGAACCCTCCGGCTCCTCGATCACGATCTGGATGTGCTCTTCCTCGGCTTTCGAGGCCATCACATCGCGGCACTCGTAGAGCAGGTCTGAGATATCGAAGGCGGATTTGCGGAACTGTACCCGCCCCGATTCCAGCCGCGCCAGGTCGAGGAACGAAGACGCCAGGGAATTCAGGCGCAAGGTCTCGTTGTGGATATTGTTGACGATCTGCTCCTGCTGTTCGCGCGACATCTCCGGGCGCAGCAACAGGTAGGTGGCTGTGCTCAACGACGCCAGGGGAGTGCGCAGTTCATGCACGAACTCCGAGATCAGGTCGGATTGTTGGAAGAGACGCGCGTTCTCGATGGCAACGGCAGCCTGCGCGCCCAACACCGAAAGCAGGTTCTCGTCGCCGGTCGAGAATTGGCCTTCCCGTTTGTTCAAGACTTCCAAGACCCCCACAACTTTGTTCTTTGTGACCAATGGAATGCCCAGCAGGGAGTGGGTAAGAAAGCCGGTGGTCTGCTCGATATTACCGAAGTGACGCGGGTCCTTGTGCGCGTTATCGATGCGCACCGGCTTGCAATTGGTCACGATCCACCCGGCAATGCTGCCCTCCAGGGGAACGACCAGCCCGCGCAAGGTCGGTTCGTCGATGTTGGTGGCAACCTGGAAATAGAGTTGGCGCGACGTATTATCGTATAGCAGAATGGAGGCTGCTGCTGCGGAGGTAATATCGGCTGCGGCTTGGACAATGCGGTCCAGCAGCACGTCCAGGTCCAGGGTCGAGGCGAGGTCGCGCGCTATATCGATCAAGCGCACGTAACTGTCCAGGCGTTCGGTTTTGATTTCAGCCATGTAACGTTCTCTCCGCAATGACGGGAATGATCTCGGCGACATCTTCTGTGAAGACAAGGTCTGCCCTTACATTAAGGTAGGTGGGCGTATTATTCAATATGACCAGGTGGGCGCCGCGGTCAATGGCCTGCATCGGCAGCCCGGCCACCGGGAGCACCTCCAGCGAGGAGCCTGCCACGATCATCAAGTCGCACTGGCGGCTATCGCGCTGGGCTTCATACCAGGCGCGCTGGGGCAGTTGCTCGCCAAACAGGACCACGTCCGGTTTCAGGAGACTGCCGCATTTCGAGCAGCGCGGCAACTGGCCCTGCTCCACGAAAGGTTTCAAATATCCCTGCGCTTCTACCTGGTGGAAACATTGCGTACAGGAAAGTGTGCGCATCGTGCCATGCGTCTCAATCACTTGTTTCGAACCGGCCTTATGGTGCAGCGCATCAATGTTCTGGGTAATGATGCTGTGAATGCGTCCCGCCTGCTCCAACTCTGCCAGGGCTTTGTGAGCCGGGTTGGGCTGCGCATTGAAGATTTGCCCCGCCAGTGGACGGAACCACACAAAGAATTTTTCCGGGTCTGTGCGAAAAGTGGAAAGGGAAGCCACTTCCATCGGCTCATCCCTGGACCACAGGCCTGTCCCTTCGGAACGGAAATCGGGGATGCCTGAGGGGGTGGAAATCCCCGCCCCGGTCAGAACTACCGCCCGCCTGGCTTTCCGAAGCAACTCGGCGGCATACTCGATATTTGCGGAGGTCTGACCGGAAAAAGACGTCATTGCGAGCGCGCCTCGTGCTCCACGATCAAGTCTGCCAGTTTGTTGACCTGCTGCGCCGTCAGGCTGTCGGGTTGGCAAAGCAAGGCCGGCGTTTTCATGCGCACTGCTTGCGAGAAAAGTTCTGGAGCAGGGGTCAGTGTGGCGGCAATCGAGTGACCCAATTGCTGCTGGACTTCTGCCCAGGGCATCTGGGTATCTGTACGCATACGGTTATTGAGCACAGCCAGGATATGGTTCTTGTCTGCACCCAGTTCGACCAGGTCGGCTACCAGCGCTTTCGTATGTGCAATGGTGTTGGGTACTCCCTCGACAACGACAATCATCTCATCGACAAGGGGCAATAAGCGCTGCACAAACGGAGGCAGTCCCATTCCCATATCCAGAACGACAAAGCGTCCCAATGTCGAGAGCCGGGCTACCAGGTTCTCATACTGGCTTACCTGTCCGCTCAAGTGAAAATCGCGCGGGTGGTTGGATGCCAGCAACATTTTGAATCCGGCTGTATGTGCAATCAGTTGTTCGGCCACTTTATCGCGTGTAATCTCCGAAGGCGACAACGATAATAGCGTAGCCAGCCCGGCGTTTTCGTCAGAACCCAGGTCAAGACCCAGGCTGCCCTGCCCCGGCGTCAGTTCGGCCAGGATCACCTCAACCTGGGTCTTTTTGAACAAACCCGCAGCCAGGTTGGCGGCCAGGGAAGAAACGCCCATCCCGCCGCGTGCAGAGATAAAACCGATAACGTACCCGTGATGCTCATGTTGCATCGTCTTGATGTCTTTCGGGGCTTGTTCCGAGCGCGCCAGCAGCGCCTTGACGTGCGCCTGTAGTTCCGAGGGATGGGTCGGTTTGGTAAGGTAATCGTCTGCGCCTACCTCGAACCCTGCTACCTTGTCATCCAATTGCGTCTTGGCCGTGAACATCAAGATGGGCGTGTGCTCTGTGAGCGGATTGCTGCGCAGCCTACGGGCTACTTCATACCCGTCCATTTCGGGCATCATAATATCCAGCAGGATCAAATCGGGCTTGTCTTCGAAAGCCTTTGCCAACCCCTGTTGACCGTTGGTGGCAGCCATAATCTGGTACCCCTGGCGTTGCAGCATCAAGCCAACCAATCGCAGGGTATCGAGATCGTCGTCAATAATCAATATTTTTTCGGTCATAGTTCATCCTTCGGCTTGCAATCAAAGTCTAGCATAAAGGACGGGTTCAAGCAAGCGCATGGCAATGCTTAACGGATGCAATTCTAACACCTGTCATCTTGAAAGGAATGCACGAACCAAATCAACCCCTATTTTATCCTGATTTGGCGTGATATAATGAAATTGATGGGGAGCCTCCCTGAAATTGGTGAAATCCCCGCATGGGGAAGGTCCCCGTATGGGGATGACAGGCTTCGACGGGAGAGGCTGCTCCCGGAATGCGAGTCGAGAGGCGCCGATCTCGTAAACTCAGCGCAAAACATCAAGTGCCAACCGCACTTCCTATGCTGCTATGCCCCTCGCTGCATAAGCTTGCTCTGAGCAAAGCCGAAGAGCGATCCGCATAACAGTCGGCTTCCCTAGATGAGGCCGCGTCCACCTGCCCCGATCTCCGCCAGGAGCAGGCTCGGGCGTGACAAACGCGGAGTGCCGCGCGCGACGCCGCTACACGCGCGAAAGACCAGCGGCTGGCCCAGGGCAGTCCGCGCCAGTTGAGGCGCCCTGCGCGACAAACTTCAACCGGCTACACTCGTAGATTTCCGAGGGGCGAATCTTTCGGACGCGGGTTCGATTCCCGCCATCTCCACCTTCCAGACCCTAAAGGATGACCTTTAGGGTCTGCAACTATCTGGATACGCCATGCAAAGACCCCTGCTGATCGGACTACTCCTCCTGACCGCCTGCCAGGCGGCAACGCCCGCCCCCACAGCGACCGCCGTCCGCCTCATCCCTACGCCTCCATCTGCCACCGCTACCCTGACGCCGATCCCACCCCCGACCTTCACCCCCACCCCTCCCCCGCGCTTCTTCATCGAGGAATTCGAGAGTCCGCCCGCCTACTGGAGCGCCCTATACGCTTCCGGCGATCCAGCAAAAGCGGACTTGTTTCACCGGGATGGAAAACTGGTCTTCGAACTCTACCATCCCAATACCTGGCTGTACGCCCTCTTTGGCGTGCATGAATATCAGACCGTACACCTCGAAGCGCGGATCGAATCATCCCGCAGCGAAGTGAACTACATGGGGCTGGTCTGTCATTACGATGAACAGAATGGCTGGTACGAATTCAACATCTCCAGCGACGGCACCTACACCCTGCTCTACGGCCAATGGCTGGCAGAAGGGATCGCCCGCTACACCCCCATCCGCAGCGAGGCTTCTGACCGCATCGCGCCCGGCAGCGCCGTCAACGAACTGGGGCTGGATTGCTACGAGGATATCGTACAGGCCTACATCAACGGCAAAATCATCCGCAAAGTGGACGTCTCACGTTTTGGGCTGGCAGGCGGCAGGGTAGGCATCACCGCTGCTTCGTTCGATGACCTGCCGGTCGTCCTGGCCTTCGATTGGTTTAAAGTAAGCGAACCATAGCAATGCAGCGCAAAATTACAAATCCGGGGCCGAGTGGGGTAAAATGAGACAGTCAACATAAAACGCCGCGACTGCTGCGTTCATTTACGCCACAAGGAGATTTTCCCTATGTTCCATACCGTTATTATTGCCGGAAATGTTGGCCGCGATGCGGAAATGCGTTATACCCCATCTGGTCAGGCTGTAACATCGTTTTCTATTGCAACCAATCGCCAATACACCGCATCCAGCGGCGAACAGGTCAAAGAGACCATCTGGTTCCGCATCTCAGCTTGGGGCAAGACGGCAGAAATTTGCAATCAGTATGTAAAAAAAGGAATGAAAGTGCTGGTAGAAGGACGCCTTACAGCCGACTCGAACACCGGCGGTCCGCGCGTCTGGACCGGGCAGGACGGCTCCCCTCGCGCTTCGTTCGAGGTCACTGCCGCCACAGTACGTTTCCTGTCATCCCGAGGCGAGTTTGACGCTTCTACTCCTGGAAGCAGCGGCCCGATGGATGCCGGTGATATGCTGCCGCCGGAGGATGACATCCCCTTCTAGCCTCGCCCGTTGTCCATGCTTACAAGGCAGCCCGTCCGCCTTGTAAGCGTTCTCTTATATTTTCGACCGGAATTTCGTATGGCAACTCCCCCAATCCCTTCTGGCCCGACTTTGCTGTCCCCGGACGGCTTGAAAACCGTTTACACCAACCTGGCGCGCATTGCCCACTCGCCGGCCGACATTGTGATCGATTTTGCGCACCTTCTCCCCGGCGAACAAAATGCTACCGTACAGACGCGCGTGTTGATGTCACCTTTGAGCGCCAAGTTGCTTTTGCGGGCGCTGGCAGATAACATTTCACGTTACGAGGCTGCCTTCGGTGAGATCCACGTGCCGGGGAATTCCCCCCTGGCGGAGCAACTCTTCCGCCCGCACCAGCCGCCGGAACCGCCGAAAGAGAACCAGGGATAAATGCAAAAACTGGAAAGCATTGCCGAAAGGATTCGCCAGGACTTCGACGCCCGCACAATCGCCCGCGACAAAGCCCTGGCCCAGGCGCGCCAACTGACGCGCGCCTGCTCACTGGCCATCCGCGCTGTGCACCGCGAAGAAACGGACAGCATGGATGGTCACCTGGCCGAAGCGCGCGCGCTGGCCGAGAGCCTGGAGAGCGGCCTGCGCGACCACCCCGACCTGTTCTTTGCCGGCTACACCCAGGATGCGCTCAAGGAATACGTGGAGGCGAACATCACTTGCGCCCTGATCCGCCGCCAACCGCTTCCAGCGCCCGATGAATTGGGGGTCGTTTCTGCCACGTATCTCAACGGCCTGGCGGAAGTGGTCGGGGAGTTGCGACGGCGCGTCCTGGACATCCTGCGGCACGGCTACTCGGAAGAAGCCGAGCGCCTGCTCAGCGTCATGGACGAGATCTATTCCGTGCTGGTCACGATGGATTACCCGGATGCAATCACCAACGGCTTGCGCCGCCAGACAGATGTGGCGCGCAACATCATCGAGAAGACGCGCGGCGATATCACCTTCAGCCTGCGCGGCGAGCACCTGGAGCAGGCCATCGGGCGGTTGAGCGCCCAGTTAAACGGCGGGCAGGCCGAGGGTCCGGAACGAAGCGGGGCGACTTTTGCGTCGAGCGAGGAGGGGGAGGTGTAATCTTATGGCAAGGGCTGGTCGTCGTTATCCGCTTGTCATCTACACACGGATGATGAATCGCTGGTGGCCTGCCACCTTGCTCCTGGCAGTGGGGCTGTTCTTGTTAGGCTGGGGGGTATCGCGCAGGCCGGAGGGCATGGCAAATCCGCTGACGGTAAGAGCGCTGTATGGGCTGGGCATTTTTGCGCTGGCAGTGACGGTGTTTCTTTTCCTCATTCGTAAGGCCGCGTATGTCAAACCATACAAGGATCACCTGCGCCTGGTGACGCCGTTCTTGCGCCTGCACATCTCCTACCGGCGCTTGCGCGGCACCACCACGACCACGATGCAGGCGCTCTTTCCCCCTGCGAGTATTTCGGGCTGGCGGCGGGAGATCATTGCGCCGTTGGCGTCCATGACCGCCCTGGTCATCAACCTAAATGGATACCCGATGCCGCCTGCCATGCTGCGGTTTTTCCTTTCGCCGTTCTTTTTCAAGGATAAGACGCCGCACCTGGTCATTTTGGTGGAGGATTGGCTGCGCTTCAGCGCCGAACTCGACAGTATGCGCGCGGGAGGCGGGGAAGTAAAAGCGCGCCCACGAGACCAGTCCATCCTTTCAAGGCTGCCTCACAAATGAACATCTATTTTGCTTGTTCGATCACCGGCGGACGCGAGTTTGAGGCTCTTTACCAGGTTTTCACGCGCGCATTGTTGGAGGACGGGCACGAAGTCCCAACCGCGTACCTGGCCGAGACCGAGGTGGTCGCGCTGGAGAAGGTCGTAACCCCACAGGATGTGTATGAGCGCGATACAACCTGGATCCGCGCTTGCGATGCGTTGATCGCAGAGGTCAGCGTCCCTTCGCATGGGGTGGGATATGAGATCGGTTTTGCGCTGGGAGAAGGCAAGCCGGTGCTATGCCTGGCGCAGGAGGGACGCCCGGTCTCGAAGATGATTAGCGGAAATCCGCACCCAGGTTTGTTTATGAGGCATTATACAAATGTGGAGGCGGGAATACGAATTATGCGGGAGTTTCTTTTGATGGCGTGCTCTTTGTGAATAATCTCACACATAACACATGACATTCGGCGATATACACAAACAGGTTTGTAGGCTATTATAAGCGCGGAGACGGAACAAGACACCTCCAAGATGCTCCTCACTGTCTCCTCCTTTGGCGAAAGCCTCCGCCGGCTCTCCACCGGCGGAGGCGTATTTAACCGCCTTGTTGTCATGGCTGTGGCGCGAATGCTCGGCTGTGTTACGCAGGCAGGACGACAAAGAAGGTGGAGCCTTTCCCAAGCGTCGATTCTACCCAGATCCGTCCCTGGTATGCGTCTACAATGGATTTGACGATTGCCAGGCCCAACCCAGACCCACTTACATTTTCAGGTGTGTTGCTGGCGCGATAGAACTTCTCGAAGATACGCGCCTGTTCGAGCGGCGGGACGCCCTCTCCCTGATCTGAAATTCGGAAGATGATCTGCTGCCCTTCAGTGGTCAGGGAAATATCCACTACACCACCAGGCGGGGAATATTTGATAGCATTGCTGATCAGGTTATCGAATAACTGGCGCAAACGGATAGGGTTGCCATGCAGGCTTGGCAGGTCCGAACTGATCTCGGTCTGCAAAGACAGATCATTCAACTGGAATTGGCTTTCGACTGTATCGAGGGCGAACTTGAGGATGTTTTCGGGGTGTACGATTTCCCGGCGCGAGTCGAAGCCTGCCTCCAACCGGCTCAGGTCCAACAAATCATTGACGAGCGATGTGATGCTCTCGACACTGGCGCGGATGCGATCCAAGAATTCGACCTGTTGTTCATTGAGCGCGCCGACGCGCTCTACAAGTTCTGTATACCCCAGCACCGAGGTGAGGGGAGAGCGCAGATCGTGAGACACAGTATGCACGAACTCATTTTTCATGCGGTCCAGTTGCTTCAGGTAACTGATATCCTGCATTGTTATGGCCGCTCCGATGCCTTCGATGGGAGTATATTGCGCATTGAAGATGCGACCATCATCGAAACTGATCTCATGATATTTCAAGGGGATAAGTTTTGCTCGTTTCACCAGGGCGTGCATATCAGGATGCGCGATCACTTCGATCAACGGCTTTCCACGAAAGTCGTCCTTGAGTTCAAACGTAGATTCCATGACCCGGTTGAGCAGTTGGATGCGGCCTTCTTCATCCAAAATGATAACGCCGTCTTGCACATTGGCAAGGATGTGTTCAAAGCGTTTGCGCTCGGCTTCGCTGATTTCAGCGCGCTTCTCCAGGGAAGCGGTCGTTTTCTTGACCTCACGCCGCAGCCAGTCTCCCATGTGACGAGCGTGTTCCAGGCTGCGTTCGACTGCATTGACGATGTCATCATTTCGCAGGGGGGGGCACAAATATCCATTCAAGCCAGCCTGCAGGACTTCCTTGCACAACGCCAGGGAATCGGTCTCAGCATATAAAAGCGCAGGCATGGTAGGGAAGCGGTCGAGAATCTCAGTGACCATCTTGATACCGCGCTGGCCCCCAAAATTTTCACCCATCAAAAGAAGCGCAGGAATGGATTCCTGTATAAGTTTTCCCAGCATGGCCGGCTCTTGCGCAACCGCCACTTCATAAGAGGCCGCATGTAAAGCGCGCTGCAAGAGTAGCAATGCTGTAGAATCATCTAAGGCCAGCAGGATTAAGTCACTTTTGGGCATAATGTGGCCGGGTCTACTTTTTCAGCGTTGGGATGGCAGGCGGTACGGTCTTCTCTGTTGCGCGGGACAGGCGGCGGAGGGCAGCCTGCGCGGTCTGTAGCGCCTGTCGTTGTTGCGGTTGCAAAGGACCGGCTTTCTCTGTCAACAACAGTTCAATGGGATAAGTAGCAGCCTGAAGTTCATCCCTGACCGCCTCACGCACTGATTCGAGCAGAGCATTTTGTTGTCTTTCCCCCGCCCTGGCTGATTCGGCCGTCTGCTCCAGGGCGCGGAACAGGCGGGCGTTGACCAGCGAAATAGACGCAAAGTCAGCCATTGCTTCCAGTAAAGTCTGGTCGGTGCGGTCGAATGGGCGTTCCTCCCGGCGCAAAACGATCAGCAATCCAATCACCTCGTTTTGCACTTTGATTGGCACGACTGCCGCAGACCTTCCCAACGCAGCCACCTTGAATTTCTCCAACGGTTTCCCATGGATCAGGAGGGTTTCACCAGAGATTGTGACCAGTGAACTGATCCCGTCATCCAGCGGCTTGTTCATTTTTTTTGCCCATCCGTCGGGCAGGTTTTGATAGGCTGTCAACAAAAACACTTTGCTCGTTTCTTCGCGTAACATCAACCAGCCGATGTCGGCGCTTACCACTTTCACCGCCCCTTCCACAATCCGGGTAAACAAACGACGCTGGTCGGTAATGGAGACCACTGCTTTGCCAATCGCCAGGATAGCGGTCAGTTGGTTGACCTTGCGTTCCAATTGCGCATTGAGGTCCTGCAATTGGCGATCCAATTTCTGGCGGGTGCGCGACTCGCGCGTTTGGCGCAAGGCGCGTTCGACGACCGAGACCACTTCCGCGTCACGCGCCGGCCAGGACAGGTAATCCATGGCGCCCATGCGGAATGCCTGGATGATGTCCTGTTCGTGTCCCTTTTCAGCAAAAACGACCAGGGGCACCTGTATGCCCTGGGAAGCAAGCGCCACCAACAGGTCTTTGGCGCTCAGGCCGGGGAGATTCAAATTTGCAATGATCAGGTCGGGGGGAGTCTGAACCGCCTTTTGCAGCGCTGCAGGGGCCTCGGCAACGACAGTCACCTGATATCCCAAAGGCTGCAAGGCTTGCCGGGCGATCAAGTCGCTGACATCAGGGTCGTCAGCAACAACAAGGATGCGTTCTAGTGAGTTCGCCATAGGTCGATTCTTCTAAGAAAGCCGGTATTTCACTTTCTTGGATTGTAACACCATTACACCAAAACGGCTTAACCCGGCTGCATTTTATCCCTTTTTCGAGCGCGCAAAATACGCAAGGTACAAGGCCACGGATCCCGCGACGGCGGCGTTGAGCGATTCGACCTTTCCGACCATCGGCATTCTCATCAGGATGTCGCAGGATTTGACCGTCAGCGGACGCATCCCTTCTCCCTCCGAGCCGACCACCAGGCCAATGGCGCCATCCAGGCGCACCTTTTCTGGACTTTGGGCCTGCTCGCCGCTATCGAGGCCGATGATCCACGCCCCGGCCTCCTTCAGCGCCGTGATGGCTTGCGAAAGGTTGGCCTGCGCAACCAGCAAATGCTCACACGCGCCCGACGAGGCATTCACAACAGCGGGGGTGACTCCCACCGTTCGCGCCAGCGGGATGACCACGCCGTGCGCCCCCACTGCTTCTGCGGTGCGCAGCAAGGCGCCGAAATTTTGCGGGTCGTTGAGCGTATCCAGCAACAACACAAAGAGTGGTTCTTGCCGTTTTTCAGCCAGTTCGAAGATGTCGGTCAGGTCTGCGTAGGGATAGGCGGAGGCTTCCAATATCACCCCCTGGTGATTGGCGTGGACCTGGTCGAGCCGTTTGCGCGGCGCACGCCGGATCGGCAGTTTACGCCCGGCGCCCAGGCGCAGGATGTCGCCCAGGCGGCCTTTTTCCTGCACGCCCTCGGCAACTTCGAGCAGGAAAAACTGGCGTCGCCGGGCGCGCAAGGCTTCATAGACGGCGTTCCGGGAGTACAGGAATTCTTTCATTTCTCGACGTGGCAGCTATTGCCCCGATTTATATTCGAAGCGGTAGCCGTGTAGTTCCACATACGGTTGCCAGTGAAGGTAACTTATCGCGCGGATGCGGCGGGTGATCTCTTCCCTGCTCATGTCCGGCGTGATGTGGAACAATTCATTGAACTGCTCTCGTGTGAAGGGCGGGCGCGTCCAGGTTTCCCCCGCGACGGGCAGGTCCTTCCCATCGGCCAGCAGGCCGACGATCTGGTAGAACAGGGCGATCTGGTGTTCGTAAGTGCGCTCCAGCAGTTCGGCCACGCCATCCTGCGGATAGACCGGGAAACGGCTGACGGCAATGATCTTGCCGGTATCCACTTTGGGAGCCATGTGGTGGCAAGTTACGCCATATTCTTTGGCGTCTTCGTAAAGCGCAAAGTTGTTGCAGCCGATGCCCGGGTATTCCGGCGGAGCGGGGTGGAAGTTGAACGAGGCTTTGCGGGCGCGTTCCAGCAAAAAGGCCGGCACCACCCAACGCGAGAGGTAGGAGATGATGTAATCGCCAAGCCAGTCCCTGGCGGCCCCTGGCAACGGGTCGCCCCAGACCCCCAGGCAGGCTGTCACATTATCGAAGTGTTCCTGGCAAAAGGCCAGGGCGCGGTTGCAGTATGGGTCGTCGGCTTTGCCGAGGAAGAGGATGGAGGTGTCTTTTTTCGTCATGCGTAGATTATATAGCGGTAGCAGGCCAATCGTGCGGGGAGAGGCGCAAAGTCCCCCAAAAGCCTGACCTGCGTGAGACGCAGGTCAGGGGTTACATCGTGATGTATTCACGCAGGTTATGTTCCACTGCGTAAGCAGCGGCCTCTGCCCGGTTGTTGACTCCCAGTTTCGACAGGATGCTGCTTACGTAGTTGCGCACCGTTCCTTCGCCCAGGAAGAGCGACTTGGCGATCTCACGGTTGGTCTTGCCTTCCGAGACCAACAACAATACATGTTTTTCCTGCTGGCTGAGGTGTGCAAAGGCCGAGGCCTCTTCTTCTTTCACTGCGCGGCGCACTTCCTGGAAAACACGTTGGGTCACGGCCGGGTCGAGCAGGGCTTCGCCGCGCCCCACCGCCTCGAGCGCTTTTACCAGGTCTTCGCTGCCGATCTGTTTCAGGATGTATCCCGAAGCCCCGGCGCGGATCGCTGAGAAAAGCATTTCATCCTCGGCATAGGAAGTCAGCATAATGACCCTGATATTGGGATAACGGTTGACGATCTCTTCACAGACCTCGATGCCTGAGACGCCCGGCAGGCGAATGTCCATCACAACCACGTCCGGTTCCAGGGCTGCCACCTGCTCCATTGCCTCGCGCGCTGAACCGGCCTCGCCGACCACTTCGAAATGCGGATGCCGTTCCAGCAGGGATTTCAGCCCCAGGCGCACTACCTCGTGATCATCCACTAAAATAATACGTTGTTTTGCCATTTAATTTTGTCTCCAAGATATGGGGATGAAAGTATAGCCGAGAGGTAAACGTCTGGCAAGGGCAACTAATAATGAATGATGCGCGAACAGATGATCTAAGGAATCGCACTACTCCTTGCGCCTGCATGGTGCGGGTCATTCTTTCGAGCGTCTAAAATCCACAAACCGGTAACCCACCCCGCGTTCGGTCAAGATGTATTTGGGATTGGCCGGGTCCGTTTCCAGTTTTTGGCGCAGGTAGTTGATGTACAGACGTACATAATGGGGCTCATCCTGGTACTCATAGCCCCAGACCTTTGTCAACAACTGATCGTGTGAAACGACCCAGCCAGCATTTTGCACCAGGTGATAGAGCATTCGGTATTCGGTGGGGCGCAGTTTGACCAGTTTGCCTTCCAACCAGATCTCCCGGCGGTCGAAGTCAATCTTCAGGCGTTCGTCCACTTCGATCAAGCCGTGCATCGAGCCGCTGGCACCCTCGGTGCGCCGCAACACCGCTTTTACGCGACTGACGAGTTCCCTTGGGCTGAATGGCTTGGTTACATAGTCGTCTGCGCCCAATTCCAGCCCGCGGACGCGATCATCTTCCTCGCCTTTGGCGGTCAACATGATAACCGGCACACTGCTGATCTCGCGGATGGTCTCCAGGACTTCGAAACCGTCCAGATCGGGCATCATCACATCCAACAGGATCAGGTCAGGCGTCAGGTCGCGCATCTTCTGGATGGTTTGTTTCCCATTCAAAGCCTCGCTCACCTGGAAACCATCATGTTCCAGGTTCAGGCGGATAAAACGCACCATGCGTTCTTCATCGTCAACGACAAGGATGCGTCGGCGTTCGAATTCGTCTGGCATAGACTCTATTCCCTCACGAAGCCGATGATGTGCTCTTCTTCCTCGCCAGCAATGACCTCGATCAAGTTCACATTGGATATCGGCCAGATGACCTTGACCACATTGTTCTCAATATAGTGCAACTCTTTCCCGTCTTTTTGTCGAGGGTTGCTCACAATGATCAGCGTATCGGTTGGCTTGGGTAATTCGTCCACCTCCCCAATGATGGATGGCTCCCCGGAAATATGTAAAATGACGGAATGGGCCATTGTTTCAGTTCCTCTTTACAAGAGTTTCCTATTTCTTCAGGAGGATTTGGATCTTGAGTTTTCCCAGGGAAAAGATATCGCTGTGGTTGAGCAAATGCTCGACATGGGGCTGTAAACGCTTCCCGTTCAAGAAAGTCCCGTTGGATGAGCCCAGGTCCATGATGAAGACTCGTTTGCCTTCGCGTTTCAAGACGGCATGGAGACGGGAAACGCCGCAGGAATATGCCTGGTATGGGGTCAGGTCAATATCGGGCATGATCGGCTGCGCGTCGCTGACGCGGCCCAGTGTGAATTCGCTGCGATCGTTCAACGGCAGGATTTGGCCGCTATCTACCAAATGTAAGGACGCCCAGGTATTAAGGGTATATTGAGGCACAGGCGCATACGTTTCTTCTGTAGACGGCATCTCTTTGGAATACTCTGTTTCGATATTTTGTGTTACCAATGAACCGGCTCCCGATAGTTGTGAGCCGCAATTGATACAGAACATACTTCCATCAAGGTTCTCATTCTTACAGTTAGGGCAAATAATCATTTTGCTACTCCTTATTTCTGTTTCATCAGGAGAGACCGGGTCCCGTATTTTATCGTTTTCGAGCCTTCTTCTGAGAGAGATTGCATTTGAAGGATATTTTCTGCTTCGATCAACGCAGTGCGCGCCAAACTGCGTTCCCCCTGGGCAAGTAAATTGGTAGCAAGTTGTTTTAGATGCTGGGCGGCAAGTTCATACTGTCCGGCATTCAATTCTATGCGCGCTTTATCCTGGATACGGTAAAGGGTCAACTTGCCCAAGGAATGGATAATTCCAGGATGAGGCGGATCCATGCCCGCTTCATTTCTGACAGGCCGAGAGAACTCCAGCGGAATAGGCGGTATTGGCATTGGTAATCCGGCAATGGCTGGTTTTATGGAACCTTTCAACAGGGTAACTGTGTCTTGGTGAGCCAAAGAAGGATCAATGCGGTATTCGAACAATACGTTCAGTGGAGTATCTTGCAGTACGGCCCCGAGATGGACGGGGCTTTCCACCGGCAGGGGCCCGGCCTCCGGTTGTGTGCGGAACGCATAGGTGATTTCGACCCCCGGTGTGCCAGTGAATTCCAAAAGGGTGTCGCTTGCCACAACGCGGGATAATGTCTCGAACTCATCTACCAGGAATTTACGAATGTCATCTGGTTTGGAAACGTATTTGCTGCTGCCGCCAGTGTGGGCGCAAAGGGCATCCAGAAAAACGTCATTCCATTCTTTACCGATTCCCATGGCGCTGATGCCAATTCCCTTTTGGGAGGCTTCTTCTGCCAAACTCAGGCAAGCAGGTTCATCCCCGTAGGTATGACCGTCGGTGATCAAGATGATATGGTTGACGCGCGTCCCATCTGCATTTGCCTGCACTTCTTTATAGGCGGCTTCGATCCCTTGGAAGATTTCCGTTGCGCCGGAAGGCTGCAACATCCGAATGTGGGACTCCAACTTGCGCTTTTCCGGGCGATACGAGGCAGGGATCAGCACTTCTGCCCGGTCGCTGAAGGTAACCACACTGAAAATATCTTGCGGGCGCAGATCTCGCAGGACGTTGATCGCGGCAGCCCTGAGCATGTCCATCTTTTCCCCCTTCATGGATGTGGAACAATCCAAAGCCAGGCAAACGTTCAACGGAGGGATGGGTATGTCCGTGGCTTGTCGAGAAGGCGCCAGTTCCAACAGGATGTAAACCATCTGGGGTTCCTTGAGCCTGACCAGGTTTGGACGGCTGTAATATACCTGGCATTCGACCGGCGACGGTCCTTTTTGCTCCGGCGGCAGGAGGGAATCGTATTGACTGCGGCGTTTTGGGTTCGAGAGGATTTCATACGCTTGCTGGACTTCCAGGAAAATTTCCGTTTCCCCCGCAAGCCTGTTTTTATCCGGGTGTAAACGCTGCGCGGCTTGCAAATAAGCCCGCTTGATCTCCTCCTGCGTTGCATCGCGTCTTATGCCGAGAATGGCGTAGTAATCTGATTCTTTCGCCATTATCCAATCAACTGTACAAGGACGACGCTGATATTATCCGGGCCGCCGGCCGAATTGGCCGCCTCCACCAGGTTTTGGCAGGCGCGATGCAGGTTAGGCGCCTCTTTTATCACCCGGAAAATGTCGTGGTCTGATAATACGCCCCACAAACCATCGCTGCATAGCATCAAATATCCTGTTTGTGGGAAAGTTACTGTAAAGATGTCTGGCTCCAAGATGTCGCCTTGCCCAAGCGCCCGATAGAGCACATTGCGGTGCGGGTAGTTGGCGGCTTCATCCGCGCTAATGTGGCCGAGTTCCTCCAATCTCTTCACCAGGGAGTGATCGCGCGTGATAACTTCGGCGCGCCCATCAGGATGAATATGGTAGGCGCGGCTATCTCCTACATGGGCAATAGTGACTTGCTGTCCCAACACCAAAGCCGCGGTCAGCGTCGTACCGCTGCTGGGCGCTTCGTGCTGGATGGTCTTTTGCGCTTCCCGCACGGCCGCCTGCATGATCTCTTGCAGGGATTCTTCTGGCGGCGTGGGGTTCAGGCTGAACAGGTAGGGAGAAAACTTACGCATCACATAGCCAGCAACAATGCGGACAGCTGCATTGCTGGCAACTTCCCCATACTGATGGCCGCCCATTCCATCTGCCACAATGTAAAGCCCAAACGGCAAGCTCCCAGAATTGCCAGCCATCGTGGCAGTAAGCGCCAACAGGCTGTCTTCATTGAGTTCGCGCTGCTTGCCAACAGACTGCCCGGTGCTGGCCGCCAATTGTTGAACGTCGTAACGGACAGTTTGGCTATGCAGGATGGATTGAATTTGCTGCTCAGTCAACGGTGCAGTTGTTGCCATGTCTACCGTACGGGCAGGTCTTTTGAACAGCTTACGGAAAATTTCGAACACAGATGCTCCTTCTAGGCCAACAACGCGTACACCTTGTGGTCTGTCGAACCAAAATATACTATATCATCAAATATCAATGGTGAGCCAATAATATGCCCTTCGGTGGGAAATTTCCAACGCAATCGCCCTGTGCGATATTCAAGGCAATAAAGATTCCCGTCCACAGAGCCGCAATAGAGCGCATCCTTGTAGATGACCGGGGAACTGCTCACCTGGTGTTCCGTGCGGAAGCGCCAGGCCTCTTTGGCGGTCTTTGTTTCGACCGCATAGATGAATCCATCCGCCGCTCCTACGAAAGCCAGGTCATCCATAGCGCAAGGCGACGAAATAGAACCTTTCCCCAAACGGAAGCGCCAGATGACCCATCCATTGCGATGATCCAGGGCATAGAGCGTCGCATCGAGTGAACTGAACAAAACCATCTGCCCAAAAATAGTGGGAGAGGAGGTAATCGCCCGCTTGGATTGGAAGCGCCATTTCAACTCGCCGCGGAAATCGATTGCCATGAAATCGCCGGCCTCATTCCCTACATAAACCAACTCATTGGCAACGAATGGCGTGGAGCGAACGGCTTCCGAGGTCTCGAATTTCCAGGCAGCGCGGCCATTGTTTATATTGACGGCATGAAGATATTGGTCATCTGCGCCAAAGAACAAGTGGCCTTCCGCAATGCGTGGGGAGGAACGGATCGGCCCATCGGCGTAATATGTCCAGACCACCTTGCCTGACCGCACTCCCACCGTATGCAGACGCCGATCTTCCGAACCAAAATAAATATTATCTTCATACGCGACAGGCTTCGATACAATGCCGCCATCGGTCGGGTATTTCCACAGAAATTTTCCATCACCGGCGTTGATCGCGTACAGGTTATGGTCATAACAACCGATAAAAATCGTATTTTGGTGATAAAGCGGCGTACTGCGGATTTCGTCCTCACACTGGAACGTCCATAACGGCTTGACCCCATTTGTCGGGCTAAGGTGGGATGTTACCCTGTCCAACATTCCTGTCTTTCGCGCGGCAGACATCAAGGCTTCCTTCATATCCTCCGCATTTGGGAAACGGTCTTCCGGGTTGTACTGAAGCGCCGCATTGACCACCGCTTCCAGTTCGAGCGAAACCGCAGGGTTGATCTTCCGAATCGGCCTTTCGCTGAACGAAAAAGGCGGCTCCATGCGCGGGTCGCGCCGGGTCAGGGCATGGTGCAGGGTCGCGCCCAGGGCATACAGATCAGCCAGGGGCGTAGCGTCGCCGCGATATTGCTCCGGCGGCGAATACCCCTCCGTCCCGATCATCGTCCCTTTTTGCCCTACCTGGAACGTCTTGGCGATCCCAAAATCCACCAACTTGACATCCCCGTTGTAATCGATCATCACATTCGATGGCTTCATGTCGCGGAAGATGATCGGGTCTGGCTTGTGATTGTGCAAGAACGCAAGCACGTCGCAAAGTTCAATGGCCCAGGTCAGCACCTGTTCCTCGGCCAGGAAACCGTTCGTCTCACTGATGACCGCTTCCAGGTCTTTGCCGTGAATATATTCCAATACAAGGTACGAGCGTTCGTCTTCGGAAAAATAATCGTAAATACGCGGAATCGCCGCATGGTTGAGCGTTGCCAACAGGTTCGCCTCACGCTCAAAGTTTTGCACAATGGTCTGGCGTATCAGCGGATCGGGCGCGGTATTCACCATTTCCTTGACCGCTACCAGTTTGACGACATTGGGAAAGTGCAGGTCGCGAGCGCGATATACAGACCCCATCCCGCCGATCCCGATCACATCTTGGATCAAGTAGCGGTTGAACAGGGTAATACCTGCCTCGAGTTGTCTGCGAGGCTTTGCACCCCCAAATTCTTCATCAGGTTGGGTAATGCGTTGCGTTTCCAGTGTGCGACTCCTATATATTCTCTAAATTATAGTAGGCGCTTCCCAGTTTGGCAACTGCCCCATCGGTTTCAGAAGCAAAATCTCCTTGTCCATATCGCAATTATACGCGCTTTCGATGCCAAATGCCGGTACATTCGGGCAAAATCACCTGCTGATTCTCGCGGACTTCCTGCCCCATCTCCTCGCCAAAGAAAAAAGTGGACAGTTCGACCGCTTCCTCAAGGGATTCGAAACGATAATCCGTCCGCATCCAACCCCGGCTGAAGCCTGCCTCCGTTAACCAGGCGTAATACCCGCCCAAATGCCCCGGCGGGGTTGGAGTCTCGCTGCCCGTCCCCAACGTTTCCAGCAAGATGACCGTCCCACCTGGCCGCAGGATACGGTTGGTTTCAGCCAGCCCGGCCTGTAGGTCAAATTGCCAATCCGACCCACCCCAGACGGCCAGGTAACAAAAACTCCAGCCAGAGATGACCAGGTCCGCGCTGGAATCGCCGACCGGGACCCGGCGGTGGTCTGCAACGCCTGTCGTCCAATTGGACAGCCCCAGCGTGCGCAGGGACTTTTCCGCAACTTCCAGCATGTGTGCGGACGAATCGAAGGCCTTGATGGACTTCACATACGAGGCCAGCAGGCGCGTCAACCGACCCGTCCCGGCGCCGAGTTCGACTACATCAATATCATCCAGCGCAACTACCTTCCCGATCTCGCGCAGGATGTTCCCCTGGTAATCCTCGCGCTGGATCAGGCGTTCGTATTGGCCGGCATGGGCTTCGTAGACTTCTTTTTCGGTTGGCATGACTGGAACTTTACCAGAAATGCCTGAGGATGAACAGGATTTTTCAGGGTTATTCATGCTCTTTACCTCCCAACAACGGGAAGATAGTCAATGGACAAAAAATGCAAACCTTGCCATAATAGAAAATGACGTTTGCTTTCTTACTCCAATCACCAGGAGACTGAATCCATGACCCTGTCTGAAACCATCGAAAAAATGAAATCCGCCCACAACTTGCTGGGGGAATACACCTACGAACTGAAACCTGTCGAGCGCGGATACGCCAACCGTACGCTCTATATCAACCTGACCGACAACACCATTACCGAGAAACCGGTCACGCAGCAAATGAAAGACCTGTTCACCGGCGGGCGCGGCTTTGCCCTCAAACTGCTATGGGACGCCGTGACGCCTCAAACAAAGTGGGACAGCCCGGAGAACGAACTGGTAATTGCCAACGGCCCCATCTGCGGCATCACCGCCTATCCCGGTTCCGGCAAGGCAACGGTCGTGACCCTCGGCCCGCTGACCGAAAATGTGATCGACTCCAACGTGGGCGGTTATTTCGCCCCCTTCCTGAAATTTGCCGGTTTCGACGCGCTCGAAATTCAGGGCAAAGCGGCTGAGGACGTGGTCATCTTCATCGATGGCGACGCAGGCCGAATTGCGATCGAAGCGGCGCCGCTGGAAGAGGTCGCTTCACACCTGCTTGGCAGCGTCCTGACCGACATGTACAGCGACGGCGACGAAAAATCCAAGCGCGGCATTGCGGTGCTGTCTACCGGGCGGGGCGCCGAGCATACCCGCTACGCCCTCATCAACTCCACCTGGTATGACGTGCGCCGCAAGGAAGTGCGCCTCAAACAAGCCGGGCGAGGCGGCGCGGGGCGCGTCTTCCGCGACAAGAAGATCAAGGGCGTGGTGGTCAAGTTCAGCAGCATGAGCGGCGACAAGAACGGCGTGGCCGATATGGCGCTCATCCGCAAAGCCGGCGCGCGCATCAACAAGGAGATCGCCGACCTGGACGATGCCCAGAACCAGATGCGCAAGGTCGGTACCGCCAACATCGTCGACGTCATGGACCACTTCGACCTGCTGCCGGTGCACAACTTCCGCTTCGGTTCGCATCCCGATACGCACAAGATCGACTCGAAGGTTTGGAAGGAAAAATTCACCCAGGGATTGCCGGATGGCTGCTGGCTGGGATGCACCATGTCCTGCTCGCATGGCGTGGACCACTTCCCGCTTCGAACCGGACCCTATGCCGGCTCCTGCGTCCTGGTAGATGGTCCCGAATACGAGAACGCCGCCGGGCTGGGGGCGAACATCGGCAATTTCGACGCCCAGAAAGTGCTGGAGTTGAATTTCTATTGCGACACCTACGGCGTGGACAGTATTTCGTTTGCCAACTGCGTGGCCTTTGCCATGGAATGTTATGAAGCCGGTGTTTTGACGAGGGAACACACCGGCGGCCTGGAACTGCGCTTCGGCAACGGTGAGGCCGCGCTGGAATTGCTACACCAGTTGGCGCGCGGCGAGGGCTTTGGCTTGATTGTCGGCCAGGGGGTGCGTTACATGAAGAAATATTTCGCCGATGAATTCGGCGGCGACCCAGCCTTCCTGCACGACATCGGTATGGAGATCAAGGGCATGGAAATTTCCGAATACCTGACCAAAGAATCCATTGCCCAACAGGGCGGCTATGGCCTTTCCACCAAAGGCGCGCAGCACGACGAGGCCTGGCTGATCTTCATGGACCAGGTCCACAACCTGCTGCCCACCTTCGAGGACAAAGCCGAGGCGCTGCACTACTTCCCTATGTGGCGCACCTGGTTCAGCCTGCACGGTCTGTGCAAACTACCCTGGAACGACATCTCGCCCGCAAACAATAAAGAGACCGCTGAACCCGCCAAAGTGCCGGAGCATGTGGAAAACTATACCTGGATCCACCAAGGCGTAACCGGCGTTCCCACTACCGCCAAGACGCTGCTGGACCAGTCTGAGCGAGTTTACAATTTCCAGAAGATTTTCTCCATCCGCATGGGGCGCGTTGGCCGCCAGCACGACTATCCGCCCTACCGCGCCATGGGGCCGGTGACGGTCGAAGAGTACGAATCGCGCCAGGAACGCTATGACGAGCAATTGATGCGCCTGGCCGAAATCAATCCGGCTGGCTTGACCACCGCAGAGAAAATCAAACACCTGCGCGATTACCGCGAGGGACAATACGAATTGCTGCTGGACGCAGTCTACAAACGGCGCGGCTGGGATCGCGACAGCATTCCCACCCCTGAAAAACTGCGCGAACTGGGCATAGACTTGCCAGAAGTGCTCGAAGTGGTGGCCTGGGCTAAGATGCAGTAGGGCGGCAAATGAGCCACGCACTTCCGAAGTGCATGGCTCATTCAATTTACTACCGCCGCTTATGGCGTTTGAGTCTTGAGGGGCGTGGGGGTCCTGGTCGGTGTGATTGCTTTTGTGGCTGGCAGTTTCGTGGGCGTAACGGTCACGGTCTTCTTCCCGGCGGTGGGGCTGGGGGTGGGCGTGTGCAGGGCAAGCAGGCGCGTCTCTGCCTGTTCACGCACAGCGACCGACACGGCCTCCTCCGGCAGGGCCAGCAGGTCATTCCACGATTTGGCCTCGTTGGCAGGTTCTTCCCGCTTTTCGAAATTGATCGCCCGCCAGTAATAGGCTTGGGCTTTTTCTTCGTCCGTCTCTGCCAGGGACAGGGCGCGTTCTCCCTGCAAATATGCGTCGCCAAAATGTTCTTGCAGGATGTAGACGCGCATCAAGCCCAGGTTGGGGGCAAAAGCGTTCTTATAGACCTGCAGGGCGCGCTTGAGGTCGAACTCGGCCTTATCCGCCTGCCCGATTTCTACGTAGCACAGGCCGCGATACAGATAGGTGTCCCGCCGGGCGCTGTCCAGGCTGATGCCCAATCCCATCGTCTCGATGGCCGCCTCGCAATCCCCTTGTTCATAATATGCCTTCCCCAACAAGGCAAACGCCTCTGCATCGCGCGACTCGTATTGGGTATAGGCTTCCAGCGCAGCAATGGCCTGGGCGGAATCGCCCTGCCAAAGATAGATTTTTCCCAGCGTGAAATAGGCTGGCAACATGGTCAGGTCAGCCTGGTTGGCGTTTTGGGCTGCTTCCAGGGCTTTGTCGTAGTCTTCGAGCGCCAGGTATGCCTGCGATTGGTAGTAATAGACCAGCGGCGACCCCGGCATCAAGCGCTCGGCAGTAGACAGGTCGGCTAACGCCTGCTCCGGTTCTTTGTGCTTCAAGTAGTACATGGCGCGTTCCAGGTAAACTTCGCCGAAGTTCGGGTCGCGCTTCAGCGCCTCATCCAGTAGTACGGTTACATTTGCATTGGGGTCCTGCATCAGGCGCGCGCGCGCCAGGCCGAGGTAAGCGGGACCAAATTGCGAGTCGATTTTGAGCGCCTGGTTGTATGCATCCAGCGCTTTGCGGTGGTTGCCTTTGAAACGGTAGGCTTCACCGATATAGTAATAGGGATCAGCGGCTTCCGGCTCCAGCCTGGCGATCTCTTCCATGCTGGAGATGACGGTATCCCAATCACCCTTCTCATAGGCAGACTTGAACTGACGGTTGTAGTCGCCGGAAATCGGCTGGCGCGGGTTGTCAACGTACAACGGCGTAGGCGTGTACGTCGCTGCCAACAACTCTGCCATAGGAGCAAATGTCATAGTAGCCTGCGGAGGAGGCGCTGTAGCGTTGACAAAGGTCGGCGTCAACGTCCATGTGGGGGATGGACCAGGGGTGATGGTAGGCGGGGCAGCGCGGTTGAGGCGCGACATGACCAGGCCGAAAATGACCGCCCCCATAAGCACGACCCCCAGGATCGAAAACGCCGCCAGGCGCGCCACCGGGTTGGAGAACAATACTTTCAGGCCGCTTTCTTTTGGCCGGTCTGAATCCAGGGCCAGTCGCTCGTCCCACAGACGCGGACGGTTGAGCGGGAAGGGCTGGACGCCTTCATCCGGGGGCAGCGCCCCAAGCAGCACCAGGCCGCGTTTGGCGGTGGCATTCTCCGGGTCCAGGCGGAGCGCGGTTTGCAGGCAGTAGGCCTGTTCCTTGGTCGTCTCGACCGCAGCGCTCAACCAGATCCAATACTGGACATTGTTCTGGTCGCTTTTGAGCAGTTTGGTCAGCAGGTCTTTGGCCTTGGCCTTGTCTTTTTGCCGCAAGGCTTCGACCGCCTCCTGGAACATGGAATCATCTGCCATGCTTCGATTGTATACCATGCTGGGGGATGGGACAAGGATTTATTCGTGGAACTCTTCCACCTGGTAGATCAGGACTTCGATGTGTTTCTGCCGCCACAGGTTGGGCGAGGCGCCCATTTTGTAGCACAGGTTGTCCAGGAAATCGGCAGGATCGGGAAGTTTTTCCCACACCTGGGGCAGGAAGGTGGCGCGGCGCATCCCATCGCGCAAGATCACGCCGTCTATGTGAGGGCGCAATCTGGCAAGCAGGTCTTCGGGAGTGGTGTAGTCGAGCGGAACGGGCAGGGTGAGGCGGGAAATTTCGATTTCGATCCGGGATAGTTCCCCCGGCTGCACGGGTGGGAAGCGATAATCCTGCAAGGCGGCTGCAATGGCATGTTCTTGTACGTCCTCGGCCAGCGGCTGGTACGGCTCCAGCGCGCCGATGCAGCCGCGCAGGTTGCCCGCAATGGTCAGCGTGACAAAGGACGCACCCTGTTCACGCAGGCGCGGCGATAAGGACGCAATATCCAGTTCACTGCGTTCCTGGCCTCGCACGCCTCGCTCGAGCGCCTCGCGCGCCAGTTGCAGCAGGGTATCCTTCTCTGCCATGGTTAGATTGTTTTCTGTCATCTGCCCCTCCCCTTCCTTTCCAGGAATCGGTCATGCCGCCATCCGCCAATATTGGCGGTCATGATAAAGAAGCGGCGTCCCCTCGCCATTGCCGCGCGCAGCGATCACTTCCGCCAGGAACAGGGTGTTCGTCCCGGCCGGGATGGCTTGGGTGACGCGGCAATCCAGCCAGGCCAGCCCGCCCTTAAGGAGCGGCGCGCCGGTCGCCAGCGTCTCGGTTTCCAGGCCCGCCAGACGGTCTTCCTGGGCCGGGACGCGCCCGGCGAAGCGCTCGGAAATTTCCTGCTGGTCTTCCGCCAGGATCGTGACCGCAAAAGCGCCCGCCTGGGAGACCAACCGGTGCGTGCGGCTGGCAACTTGCAGCGAGATGATGACCAGCGGCGGTTCCAACGCAATGGACGTAAACGAACTGACGGTCATGCCATGCTGCTCGCCGTTGTGCCGGGCTGTCACAACGGTCACGCCGGAAGACCAGGCTCGCATGGCCTGGCGGAGGTGTTCGGGGTCAAGGGAAGCGTTCTTCTTCATAGGCCTTCATCATATCGGGGAGGGGGAAAGGCGTCAAGTTAACAATTCCGGCCAACATGGTTGCAAGCAGGCTTCTTATGCTAGAATCAAGTCATGCAGTTCGAGGTTTTCACCCTGCTGCCCGAAATCTTTCCCCCCTACCTGGAAAGCAGTATCCTGCAACGCGCCCGCCAGCGGGGCCTGGTGACGGTCAACATCCACAACATCCGCGACTACACGCACGACAAGCACCATACCACCGATGACACGCCCTACGGCGGCGGCGGCGGGATGGTGATGAAAGTGGAACCGGTGTTCGAAGCGGTCGAAACCGTCCTGGGACTGGACGCGCTTCATCCCCACCCCCGGCCTGTGTGCCCGGTCATCCTGCTCGATCCCCAGGGACGGGTTTTCTCCCAATCCATCGCCGACGAGTTATCCCGTTACGAAAAGATTGCCCTGATTTGTGGGCGCTACGAAGGCGTGGACGAGCGCATCCGTGAACACCTGGCAACGGATGAAATCTCGGTCGGCGACTACGTGCTGACCGGCGGCGAACTCCCGGCGCTGATCCTGATAGACGCGGTCTCGCGCCTGATCCCCGGCGTGTTGGGCGACCCAGATGGCGCGGCGGACGATTCGCACGCCACCGGCCTGCTGGAATACCCGCATTACACCCGCCCGCCGGAATTTCGCGGCTGGGAAGTTCCGGAAATCCTGCTCTCCGGCGATCACGCCAGGGTAGCGCAATGGCGGCGGGAACAATCCCTGCTCAGGACGCTGGCAAGGAGGCCGGATTTGCTGGAAAAGGCGGATTTGACGGAGAAGGATCTGAAATTTTTGAAAAGTATCGAGAACCCTGATGCAAAAACCCTGAATCCTTACCACCGAGACACGGAGTCACTGAGATAAGTTATAAGCAAACTCCGTGCCTCTGTGTCTCAGTGGTTCGCGCCTGTTGAACGAATTGTTGGAGCGTTAGATATGTGTCCCATCTCAAAAACTACTTTTAAAGAATGGCAAACAGAACAACTCAAAGACCCTGAGTTTGCCGCCATCGCCCGTGAACTGGAGCCGGGCTACCAGATTGCCCGCTTGCGGATTGCGCGCGGTTTGACACAGGCGCAACTGGCTGAGTTGGTTGGCACACACCAGCCGTCCATTGCGCGTATCGAAAATGGGAAGAGTTTGCCCAGTTTATCATTTCTTAGACGCGTAGCGGCCGTACTCAATGCCCGCGTGGAAGTTCACATCCTGCCCAGGTAAACCATGTCAACCGGAGGAACCCCCATGGCCACACGCTTCAACTACGGCAAGACCTTCCTGCTCGGTTTCGGCTTCCTGGGCATCAGCATCATCTGGCCGGTTTTCAACCAATATATCCCCCTCTTCCTCCAGGCAGGCAACCCGGAGTTCGAGCGCCAGTTGCTGGCCGAGGGGCGCGCGCTGCCGGACATTGTGGGGTTTGGCCTGGCGCCCAGCCTGGCATTGTTTATCATGACCTGGGATAACATCATCAACATGTTCGTCCAGCCCTGGGTGGGCGCCAAAAGCGACCAGACGCGGAACCGATTTGGGCGGCGCAAGCCGTGGATCCTGGTTGGCGCGCCTGTTGCGCTGTTGGGGTTCGTATTCATCCCTGTGGCGCAATCCGTGTTGGCGATTGCCGTTTTCATCCTGGTGACAAACTTCGGCATGGCGTTGTTCCGCTCGCCGACCATCTCCTGGCTGGGCGACCTGTTCGAGCCGAACGACCGCAGCAAAGCCAACGGCGTCATCAACCTGATGGGCGGCGTGGGCGGATTGCTGGCCTATTTTGGGGGCGGAATGTTGTTCAACGCCTTTGGCCGGGAAGCGCCTTTCATCGCCGGGGCAGTCGCCATGTTCGCAGCGCTGGCCGTTGCCGTGCTTTTTGTCAAAGAACCAGGCCAGATCGAAACAGCAGCGCAGGAGAAGCAGGTCGGTGTTTTGGATAACCTGAGAACCGTCTTTGCCAACCCGGACAAAAGTGGCTTGTTCGTCTTGCTGGGGATATTGCTGTGGTTCATGGCCTTCAATGCGCTCGAAACCGGGCTTTCTTCGTTTGCGGTCTTTTCCCTGGGGATGAAGGCGGGAACGGCCTCCATTTATGCAGGCCTGGTGACGATCTCCTTCATCCTGTTTTCGGTGCCGGCCGGTTTGCTGGGAACGCGCTACGGGCGCGGGCCGATCATCCGCATTGGGCTGGTCGGCCTGACCCTGGTTACGCTGGCCGGTTTTTTCATCATCCAGAGCGCCGTCACTTTCGCCGTCATCCTGGTGCTGGCGGGCTTCTTGTGGGCGATGGTGAATGTCAACAGCCTGCCGCTGGTGTATGACCATGGGGATGAGAAGCGCATTGGGGCCTTTACCGGCTTGTATTATTTTTCGTCACAGTTGGCAGCCGTGTTGGGACCGACCCTGGGAGGCATCCTGGTGGATGCGCTTGGGGACCAGTATCGCTGGTTGTGGCTGTTCAGTTTCGCCTTCATGGCGTTTGCGTTCCTGGCGATGCTGGGCGTGAAACGCGGGAATGCCGAGGCGTAAGCAGGAGTCATGAAACGGAAGCAGGCTGGTTTCCGCGTGCGAGGCGCAGATGTCCACGTATAAAGTGACAGATTCAACGGTCATTTGTCATATTTTTCACACTGGGCTTGTCGAACCATTGATTAGACTGTATACTTTAGTGGTGGGGCCTGAATCCTTAGAAAATAATTGATATGATGATAAAGGAGGTGGTTCGCTGAAACCAATTCAACCCAATCGTTCCCTACGTTAGTATTTCATATCTAAACACTTTCAAGAGGAGAAGTTAGAACATGCTTAAGAAACTGTATTTTGTCCTGGCGTTGGTCATGGTGTTTGCATTGGTCCTGCCAGCCTGCGCGCCCGCCGCCCCTGACTGCACGAAAGAGGATGTGTTCTGCGTGGGTCTGGTGACCGACGTGGGCAAGATCGACGACAAGTCCTTCAACCAGTCGGCTTGGGAAGGCGTACAGCAGGCTAAGGAAGAAGGCATTGCTGCCCAGGTGCAGTACATCGAGACCACCGACTCCAAGGACTATGACAAGAATATTTCCACCTTTGGCGATGCCGGTTACGATGTGGTCGTGACCGTTGGTTTCGCCCTGACCGAGGCCACCGTGGCCGCTTCGGAAAAGTACCCCAACACCAAGTTCATTGGCGTGGACCAGTTCCTCGAAGTTGCACCTGCCAATATGGCCGGCCTGAACTTCCCCGAAGACAACGCTGGCTTCCTGGTGGGCGCTCTGGCCGCCATGATGACCAAGAGCGGCAAGATCGGCTCCGTGCTCGGTACGGATGCGGTGCCTCCGGTGTGGCGCTTCGGTGAAGGCTATCGCGCGGGCGCCGCTTACATCGACCCGGCTGTGGAAGTGTTCGTGGTCTATCACAACGATGTCGGCTTCGACAAGACCTTCGTTGACCCCGAATGGGGCGCAGCGACCGCCAACTCGATGATCGACCAGGGCGCGGATGTGATCTTCGGCGCGGGCGGCAAGACCGGTAACGGCGCCGTCACGGCTGCCGCGCAGCGCGGTGTGTACGCTGTCGGCGTCGATACCGACCAGTATCTCACCCTGCCCGAGGCTGCCCCTCGCATGCTTTCGAGCGCCATGAAACTCATCACCCCAGGCGTGTTTGGCCTGATCAAAATGGCTAAGGAAGGCTCCTTCCCGAGCGGCAACTATTTTGGCGCTGCTGGTTATGCCCCGTACCACGACCTGGAGAACGAAGTCCCGGCCGATGTCAAGGCGAAGATGGAAGAAATTGCCGCCGGCCTGATTGACGGAAGTATCAAGACCAACGTCCCGCCTGTCAAACCGTAAGTATCACACTTTTGGTTCAAAAAGGGGAAAGGGTAAACGCCCTTTCCCCTTTTCGTCAGATTTTTTCAGAGACAAATTATGGAATCAAACGAAGAACAAAATGCCAGGCTTGAATCCTCTTTCCAAAAGTTCATGAAGACAGCCAGCAGCACCATGCTGGTTCCTGTATTGGCAGTGCTGACAGCCATGCTGATCGGCGCTGTGGTCATCTTGATGGCGGGCGGCAACCCGCTCTACGCCTATCTCGGTTTATTCCAGGGCGCATTCGGTTCAGCCAAGGCCTGGAGCGAAACGGCGGTGTGGGCCTCCCCGTATATTTTTGCCGGGCTGGCGGTGGCCCTGGCCTTCAAAGGCGGGCTGTTCAACATCGGCGCGGAAGGGCAATTGGCGCTTGGTGCGGTGGTAGCCGCCTGGATCGGCTACGCCTTGCCCGATATGCTCGGAATTTCTTTGCCTGCAATTATCCATCTTCCCCTGGCCATCGTCCTGGGCGTGCTGGCCGGCGCGCTTTGGGCGGCCATCCCGGGCGCATTGAAAGCCTACACCGGTGGGCATGAGGTCATCAATACCATCATGATGAACTACATCGCCCTCAATATGGTTTCTTTCCTGCTCAACGGGCCGATGAAAGACAAAAGCCCCAACAACGTGGTGGCGCGTACGCCGGAGATCGCGGAAGGGGCGCGTATCCCTGCTATTTTCGAAGGCTTCCGCATCCACTGGGGTTTTGTGCTGGCCCTGGTTGTCGCCGCAGTTGTCTGGTGGCTGCTCTGGAAAACCACCCTCGGGTTCGAGATCCGCACGGTAGGTTCGAACCCGGATGCGGCCAAGTATGCGGGCATCAACGTCAAACGGACGATCATCCTGACCATGGCGCTGTCCGGTTTCCTGGCGGGACTGGCGGGCGTGGTCGAGGTCACCGGCCTGAACTACCGCCACGAACTCGGATTTTCGGTCGGCTACGGTTTCGACGCCATTGCTATTGCCCTGCTGGGGAAGACGCATCCGCTGGGGGTGGTGCTGGCGGCCATCCTGTTCGCCGGGATGCGCAACGGCGGGACGCGCATGCAGTTCCTGACCCAGATCCCGGTGGATGTCATCTCGGTCATCCAGGCCTTGATCCTGCTCTTCGTGGCGGCCGACGCCATCATCCGTTACATTTACCGCATCCGCGCCCGCGAAGAGCGTATCGTGCTGACACGGGGATGGGGAGGCTGATATGGAGTGGAAACGTTTTAGTGTCATCGCTTTGGTCATTGTCATCCTGTTTACGGTGGTGGTCTTGATCGGCAAATCAACAGATAACCCTATCGTCATCCTCACCAGCCTGATGGCAACCACCATTGCGGTTGCTACCCCGTTGACGCTGGGGGCGCTTGCCGGCACTTTCTGTGAACGTCCGGGGGTGGTCAACATCGGCATCGAAGGCATGATGCTATCAGCCGCCTTCTTCGGCTGGCTGACAGCGATTTATATGAACACCATCTTCGAAATCGCCCCGCTGCCAAGCCTGATTATCGGCGTGGTTGGGGCCATGCTGACCGGCGGATTGTTTGCCCTGTTACACGCTGTCCTCTCGATCACATACAAAGTGGACCAGATCATCGGCGGGACGGTCATCAACATCCTCGCCGTCGGCGTGACCGGTTTCCTGAACCGCCAACTGTTCTTCGAATCGGGCAGCATCTTTGGCGGGCAGGTGCCGCACGCGCCGGGCGTCCTGCCGCGCATCCAGATCCCGTTCCTGGTTGACATCCCGGTGATCGGGCGTATTTTCGACCAGCAGCCGATCACGCTTTCGGCCATCCTGCTGGTCGTCATCTCGCACTATGTGATCTTTCATACCCGCTGGGGCTTGCGGATGCGCGCGGTTGGGGAGCATCCCAAGGCGGCTGATACGGTCGGCATCAATGTTGCATTCACGCGTTATGCCAACGTGATCATCGGCGGGCTGCTGGCGGGGCTGGGCGGCGCGTACTTTACGCTCGAATCCGTCCCCTCCTTCGAGCCGCTGCTCACCAACGGGCGCGGATTCATCGCGCTGGCTGCGATGGTCTTTGGCAACTGGTCGCCGTTCGGGGCCTGGGCGGCTGCGCTGGTCTTCGGCGCTGCGCAGGCCTTCCAGATCAAATTGCAACTCTTTCGCGAGGTCATCCCGGCGCAATGGGCTTTCCTGCAAAACGCCTATATCGTTGGATTGACCCCCTATATCCTGACCATGCTGATCCTGACCGGCATCATCGGCAAGACCATCCCGCCCGCCGCAGACGGCGTGCCTTACGAGAAATAGGAGGACCACATGACAGACAACAATATCGTCCTCCAGGCTAAGGGTATCACCAAGCGCTTCCCCGGCGTGCTGGCGAATGACAAGGTGGATTTCGACCTGAGGAAAGGCGAGATCCACGTACTGCTCGGCGAAAACGGCGCCGGCAAGACCACCCTGATGAACATCCTGTATGGGCTGTACCACCAGGACGAAGGCGAGATGCTCGTCAATGGGAAGCCGGTCAAGATCAAAGACCCGAACGACTCGATTGCGCAGGGCATTGGCATGGTGCACCAGCACTTCATGCTTGTCCCGGTCTTCACGGTGGCGGAAAACGTGATGCTGGGCGACGAGACCACCAAACGCGGCTTCCTGGACCGGAAAACGGTCTCCGCCAAAGTGAGGGAACTCTCGCATCAATACGGGCTGGATGTCGATCCTGACGCCCTGGTCGGGCAGTTGCCCGTCGGCGTCCAGCAGCGCGTCGAGATCGTGAAAACCTTGTACCGCGACGCGCAGATCCTCATCCTGGATGAGCCGACCGCCGTCCTCACGCCGCAGGAGGCCGAAGAACTCTTCGTCATCATGCGCGGACTGACCGAGCGCGGCGTCTCCATCATCTTCATCACGCACAAACTCAAGGAAGTGCTGGCCGTTTCCGACCGCATCACCGTCATGCGCGCCGGGCGGGTCGTGGGCACTGTCACCCCGCAGGAGATGAACGAAGCGAAACTGGCCTCCATGATGGTGGGCCGCGAGGTCATCCTCAAGGTCAAAAAAGAGCCGGCCAGGCCGAAGGAAGAAATCCTGAAAGTCGAAGACCTGCACGTGCAGGACGACCGCGGGCTGGAAACCGTGCGCGGCGTCTCGTTCGAGGTGCGGCAGGGAGAAATCCTGGGCATTGCGGGCGTGCAAGGCAATGGGCAGACCCAATTGGCCGAAGCGCTGACCGGCCTGCGGGATACCAAAAGCGGCCGCGTCACCTTGAGCGGCAAGGATGTCACCGGCAAGACGCCGCGCCCGATCATCGAGACCGGCCTGGCGCACATCCCCGAAGACCGCCAGCGGCATGGCCTGGTGCTTGGCTATAGCGTGGCGGACAATATGGTGCTGTGCAATTACTACCGGCCGCCCTTTGCCAAAGGGCTGGCGCTCCAGCAGGAGGCGGTGGACGCCAACGCCCGCAAACTGATCGATGATTTCGACGTACGGACTCCCTCGCCCTTCGTGCCGACCTCCAAATTATCGGGCGGCAACCAGCAAAAGGTGATCGTAGCGCGCGAACTCAGCCGGGACGTGAAACTGCTCATTGCCTCCCAGCCGACGCGCGGCCTGGACGTGGGTTCCATCGAATACATCCACAAAGAGATCATCCTCATGCGCGACCGGGGCATCGGCGTCCTGCTCATCTCTGCCGAACTGGACGAGATCATGGCGCTCTCCGACCGCATCGCGGTCATGTATCGCGGGCAGATCGTTGCCAGCGTGGACAGCAAGACGGCCACCCGCGAACAACTTGGCCTGTGGATGGCCGGCGCGCAAGCCTGACCCCCATTTTGCTCAAATTATCTGGTAGGGCAAGAGCAAATCTTGCCCTTCTTTATAGCCGGGAGGTCCGCTGCGCCGGGCGATGAGGAACCGCTCCATCCCCTGATAGGGCGTCGAGACCTGGCGTTTAGGTATGATGTGTCCGGTCGAAGCGATGTTTTTCGACAGTTTCGTTGGATACTTGTAGGGAGATGGTGAATTCTCATGAGTGAAGATCAGTTTTGGTGTCCCGCCTGCAAAAAAAGATTGCAGGGGACCGAAGTCGAAAAAAGGGAAGTTGACGCCATGTTCGGCGAAGGGCGCTGGTGGTTTTGCCGGACGTGCGGCGCGTCGGTCGCCCTCTATGCAAACCAGGACCTGGATTTACACAGCATCCTGGTCGCGCTGGGCGAGCGGGCGGTGAATTCAATCTGGCTGGGTGACACCGTCGAGTGTTTTGGGGAAAACGCGGAAGAACTGTACGCTTACACCGACCACAAGCGGCCCATTCCGGGAGCGGATTTCCTGCGTATTACCTCAGGCATCTACCAGACCATCGAGGGCGACTTGAAAGCCTTCGACGAAGGCGCAGCCTCCCACTGGCTTTTCATCCGCGCCTGGGATGGCAGCGGATTCTACATCGAGACGAACGACCCGGAAAGCAAAGAACGCCTGATGGGCAGGTTCCAAGACGTCGAAGAGATCGAAGAAGCGCGCCCTTCTTATGAAGGCTTGTTCATCTCGATATCCCACCCTGAGCCGCATCCCCCGGCGCCGCCTGTCCAACCTGCGAAAAAGAAACCGCCAATCCGGAGCAAAGAAAGTTGGGATCCACAGGTTTTTGCGGACCACAACCGGAAGAGCACCGCGCTGGTCTCTGCATTTTTCCTGATCGACTCGCTGGAAGCCATTCCGAAATGTATCCAATGGCTGTCCCTGTTGAAGCCCTACAACATGCCCGACATGGAAGATTCGCAATACTTCGACCAGGTGCGTGAAATCTATGCAATGGGCAAGCAAGTGACCAACTTCGACTACGAGTTCAAGTTTTCCTGGGAAAACCAGGAATTACAGGGCTTCCTGCGCTGTCACTTTTTCGACCAGGGAAGATACGAAATCGAACTGCTGCTCCCCGGCGTCATCGCCGATGAGGTTGCGGATGCGTTCAAGGATGGGCAGGAAGGCTTCTATTGCGCTTTCATGCCTCCACAGTTCTACGACTGAGTTGGAAAATCAAGAATTATGCCGTCACACTTTTCATCCATTGGTTTTCCAGTGCAAGACCAGGACGAACTTCAAGTCCTGGCCGCCAGGGCAATCGAGAGCGGCAGGCGCATCGAAACCGCTTCGGGCGCTTATGTTCAATGGCGGGAGAGAAACGGGGCAGAGGTCTGGGTCCAACTCGACCAGGATGGCGCAGTCATCGGCGTCAACCCGCATTTTGCAGGCAGGGCGGCGATACAAGTTGGCCTGGCAAGGGAGGTGTTTCGGCAGGGAAACTCACTCCTGGATGGCGGTTTTTATGGCTGGGTCAATCCCACAGACGGGACGTCCCGTGACGGGGAATATCCCCTGGTGTTCGACTCGCCCGACTTTTTGGCCCACCGCCCGAGCCTGCCCGCTGTCCTCGACGCCCAGATTGCCGCCTTTGCGCACGAAATCCAGGTCTACGCTGACGAAAAGGCTTATTATGAAGAAGCGGGCGCGTCGCTTGCGGCTGAAGCGTTCATTCCATCCGGGCTGTTTACCCCAAGCATGGAGAGCATCGAACCGCCAAACGCAAATGCGATTATCACAGGCAGGGTCGTCCAATGCTCGACATTCACGAACTGGGTCACCGGTTCGAAATATGAATGGGCGCTGGTGCATGCCCTAGGCGGCGACTTCGACGTCGTCATAGACCCGGAGGTTCTCCACACCGCTATCCATCCGGGCAACATCATCACAGGCTCATTCTGGCTGTCGGGGCGCTTGAGGCTCCCAAAACAAAAGCCGGAAGCGCCTGGGAAGCCGCTGCGGATACCCCGCCTGGGGGAACGCATCGAATTGGACCCCACCATCGCACAACCCTCGCAGGTGTTCGATTTCGGCTCGTACAAAGAGTTCCTGAGCCAGGCGCGGGCGCTCGATGAGCAAAAGAGACGAATCCACGCCGCCATACAGGCCTACCCGCAAAAGGAACGCCCGAAAACCCGGGAATGGTTTCAGTATGACGTAATATCGAACCAGTATCGCTCCCTGGTGGAGGATTATCACCGCAGGCTGCCCGTCCAACGCCTGGCGCAATGTCCGTATTGCGAAACTTACATCCTGCAGCCGGTTGACGTCTTCAGCCTGATGGGATTCCACGACGATTTCAGGGCCGCTCGCGCCTTTTTCGACCTGGGAGGCTGGCAGCAGCCAATCCCGTTCAGGCAAACCTGCCCACACGCCCTGTGCGCCACGGTTTCGGTCAACTTGAATGGAAATACCCCGAACGACCTGGCGGCGTGGTTGATGGGGAGCGCCATCCAACGCCTCGATTCGTCCCCCCAGGTGATGGTCTGGCCGTTGATTGCCCGTTATACCAGCGCCGTCCTGCGCGCCATTCCCATCGGGCGGCTCGACGACCAGGAATTGACGCATCGTTACACGATGTATGTCGCCACTTACTTTGCCGAAGAGGGCACCAACCTGTTTACGGATGAAATGTGGGTGCCAAACGATCTGGGCGGACCGGCGAGCCGGGGAGTGTGGCGGGACAACGATGTGCTCAAATGGGCGAGGGCAGGCCGGTTGTCCTGGATGGACCCGGGGGACATCACGCGCCTGGTCAAAGGGCCGGCAGCGGATTTCCCGTATGGCGATATCGCGCCCTCCTGGTACAGCATCCTGGGGAACGGCGGACTGGATGGACCCCATCCTTACCTGCATGCCTGGCGGGGCGAAGCGCCCGCCCATGACCAATCCTATCCGCGCAGCATCGAAGGCGAGCAATGATGCCGAATCATCCAGACCCCGATCCATTTTCCCGTTATTTCGGATTTCTAGAGTCGGACTATGGCTTCCAGGTTCGCCATACCGCGGACCCGTTTGGAGACCTGTATGTTGCCGAATCGGAGGCCTGCACCCTGAGAATCCTTGTCAATCATAGTTCGAGTGATAGCGGCTTGGTGATGATCCAGGCCGCGGGCGCTGCCCGGCAGGCGCTGGTCGAAAATGGAGTTCGGGGGAAAGCCTTGACGGTTGCCGGCATCGCCCGCTGTTACGAGCCTGACCTGGCCCCGGAATGGTGGCAAGGGACGATCCCGCAAATCCCCCTGTCGAGGCAGGCGGAATACGTGAAGAAATATTGCCGGAAGATGCTGGAGGGCGATTTTAGCGAATGGGGCTTCCTGGAGAGACGCCTGGCCGAATTGGGGGAAGAACGGGCCAAAGAATTCCGCAAACAGTATGAAGAACGCGGCTACCAGGTCGAGGAGCAAAACGGGAAGTATGGCCTGTCCTATCACCGCATTCCCGTGCTGGAGCCGGTCTACTCTTGCGTGGAAGTCATCAATGATTATTCCAAAGAGTACAGCCTCGAGAATTACAAGGATGACCCGGGTGTGATCGATGTGGGCGAGTACAATTTCCCGATCGTGATCGCAGATGGTAAATATGGGCTACTGTCCGGGAGCGAACTCAGGCTGGGACTCGACTATACTCGTATCATCAAGTTGACGTTCTGCCACTATCTTTTCCAGGCCAGCGACGGCGCTTTCGTGTTGTACGATGTCGATAACCTGCGGCAGCCGCTTGCCGCGTTTGCGATCCCGGGAGAACTGACCCTGGAGAAGTTGCTGCAAACCCTTGAAAATGGATACCCGGCGGCGTATGCCGAATTGGGAAAAAGGCTGCGCCGGCAAGGCGACCGCTACGTTTCAGAATATCGCCGCTATGACGGCACGGAGGCCATCAGCAGCAGCATGTTCCATGATTTCCACGTTGCTACGGTGGAAGTCATCCTCGACAACGATTTCAGCCTCTCACCCGTTTGAGGAGATAAGGGCGCTGGAGTTGACCTCGGTAGGATAGCGAGGCAAAATGGGCCTATACAACACCCTCTCGTTGACGATCACATGTCCTCGCTGCGGTATCGAAGCAGAGATGGAGGCTGAATTCCGGTTTGGCTTGATGGAATTGACCCACTATCGCATCGGGGATCGATTGCGCTGGGAGGGCATGGGCGTCAAGACGCCGGAAACCCGCCCCGCAGGCGGGAACTACGACGATGAGGCTTATGTCGTCTGCCCGCGCTGCCAACGCGACTTTTGGCTGACGGTCTCTGTGAGAAGCGATGTCATCGTGGGCGCGGGCATAGACGCAAGCAAACAGCCCTATATCCCTGATGAGTTTGCACAAAAAGGAAAGCCTATGAACTCCCTCGAATATTACGACTCCCTCCAAAACGTGAGAAACATGGAACCGCTCATCATCGTTCGCCGAATCCCCTATGAAGAACCCTATCACACCCGCCTGGAAATCGTCGCGTCGAACGGCGTCTTCGGCGGGAGTACGGACATCTATTGCGGCGTCCAGGAACTGAAAGAGATCGGCGGCGCGCTCCAGGAATTCCCCGCCAGAGCCGGCGACGAATATCGCTATGTGCATGGTTCAGAGGAACGCGAGAATCTATTCTACCGGTATTTCGTATTGCGCGCCTATACGACCGACGCCCTGGGGCATTGCGCCATTCAGTTCACCATCAACCTGAACAAAGACGGGCCGGACGAAGGCGTCTGCCGGTTCTCGATCAGCGCCGAGGCCGCGGCCGTCAATCGCCTGGGGAAATTGTTCGAGCAATTCTCTGAATTGAAGCACCTCGAATTCAGGTGGTCGCGCAAAGAAGCGGAACTGTTCGAAGAATACCAGTTGTCAGACGCGCCTTCCACCTTCATCTCGCCAGACAGGACGCCTCAATATTTCCCGGCAGACCCAACGCCCTCCCGAACAACTGGAAGCCGGGCGACGACCAGCGGATGGGACCCGGTCGCGTACGCCGAGAAGATGAAAAAGAGCGCCTCGGATGTCTCTGCCTTTTTCCTGCTCGACTCGTCGGACGCCTTTTCGAAGTGCATCCAATGGCTTTCCTTGTTGAAGCCCTACAACATGCCGGACATGGAGCATTCACCTTACTTCGATGAGGTGCGCAAAATCTACAAATCCGGCAAGGACGTGATGAACTTCGATTACGATTTCCGGTTGTCCTGGGAAAACAGGGATTTCCCCGCCAAACTCCGCTGTCACTTTGTCGATAAGGGAAGATACGAGATCGAATTGTGGTTCCCCGGCGTCATCGCCAACGAGGTTGCCGCGCATTTCAAAGACGGGCACGAAGGCTTCTGGTGCGTCTTCATGCCGCCCGCCTTCTATGATTGACAAACCGATGAACTTTGATTTTTTGATAAAAAGTCCGATGAAGCCCCTTGAAAGCCAATTTATCTGTATTTACAGCGTCCCCTTGGGAATCTGCGGCTGAATCCCCTCGAAAACGGGACAGCCCGATTTCCTTATTGGGGACGTCCGTTTTCCTTATTGGGGACGCTCGATTTCCTTATTGGAGAACCTGGTTTTCCTTATTGGAAATGGGATGGCTCCAATAAGGAAACGCAACACATCCTTATTGGAAACGCGCTGGCGCCAGCAAGGAAATGCCGGTTTCCTCAGTGAGGGACGAAGCGAATCTCGGTGAGAAATGGGATGAATCTCGCTGAGGAACGGAACGAATCTCGGTGAGAAACCAATCCGTTGCGGGAGGGGAAAAGGACGGATTTTGGCAGCAATTCTCATTTCGAAAACAAGATGCGCTTTTGCTGGCTCGGAAAGTACCCAGAATGGGTATTGACAAACCCGAAGCCGTTTTTGCTGGATTTGGCACTCCCGCAAAGCCATATTGAATTCCCCGATAAGATCGGTCTGCCTCGCCCCGTTTGGTTTTTTTTGTGCGTGGGTAATCCCAGCCGAAACATGAGTTGGACTTGCATCAGGGGGTGTGCGCCAACGCCTCAGCGCGCTCCTTGATCCCCAACATACACTTGCGCATCATCGGCAGGTCGCCGAACTCGACCAGCAGGTTGAACAGGGCGGCGGGCGAGTTCCAGTGGTACTTCATGCGGACGCGCGTCACCAGCCGGGTGCGGTCTTCCCCTGCGGGGTAGAGGCCCCAGAACCAGGTGGTGACGCCCTCCTTGTCGTTCCACAAAATCCACTCGTTTTCTCTGAACTCTTTGACGTAGATGCCGTATTTCCCGTCGGGACTCATCGGGATCAACTGGCCGAGATAGATTTGCTGGTGTTCCGGCAGGAGTTGCCGCGCGCTGGGGCGGCCCAGGTTGTCGAGCAGGTCGTAACTGTACCAGCCGGCGCGGGTCATCCCGATCTGGACGATCCAGGGATAGATGGCTGCGGGCGGCGCGTGAACGGTAACGCCGCGCGTGGCGTCGAAGGAGGGCGCCGGGACATCCTCATCGCCGGGCATGGCGCGGCTGAGTTCTGCCTCCGTTGCACCCCAGCGCAACTGCCAGGGACGGATCCACAGGAAATAAGCAACAGGCAAAACGGTCAGGAAGAGAAGCGCAAGTGTTTGGGTCATCAGCAGGGTTTCCCTATCGAGTCGGATTCCGCTTATTCTAACATTCCTCCAATATCCGTCTGTTATAATCCCTCCCCGGAAAGGCGAAAAATGCTGCAAAACTTTGTCAAATTCTTCGGGGGAGACCCCAACAAACGCGAGATCGAGAAATTGAGCCAACTGGTCGAACACATCAACACGTTCGAACCAACCCTGGAGGCTTTAAGCGACGATGCCTTGCGCGCCAAGACGGACGAGTTCCGCGCACAAGTAAAGGATGCCACGAATGGCATCGAAGACGACGAAGAAAAATTCGAAGTCGAACAGGGTGTGTTAGAAGAAATCCTGCCCGAGGCCTACGCGGTCGTGCGCGAAACCTCCAAGCGCACCATCGGACTGCGCCACTACGACGTGCAGATGATCGGCGGTATTGCCCTGCACCGCAAATCCATTGCCGAGATGCGCACCGGCGAAGGCAAGACCCTGGTCGCCACGCTGCCGCTATACCTCAACGCGCTGTCCGGGCGCGGCGCGCACCTCATCACGGTCAACGATTACCTGGCGCGACGCGACGCGCGCTGGATGGCACCCATCTACAATTTCCTGGGACTGTCGGTCGGCGTGCTGCAAATGGCCGCCGTCACCGAGAACGGCAAGAAGGCCTTCCTGGTCGATCTCGAAAAGGAATCCCCGCACGAAGACCAGCGCCAGTTGCGCATGGTGGACCGCGCCGAGGCTTACCGCGCCGACATCACCTACGGCACCAACTCCGAGTTCGGCTTCGACTACCTGCGCGACAACATGACCATGCGCCTGGAAGACCGCGTCCAGAGTGGGGGCAGGCCTGGCGTCCGCCCGCACCACTACGCCATTGTGGACGAAGTGGACAACGTGCTGATCGACGAAGCGCGCACGCCTCTCATCATCTCCGGGCCGGCTTCCGGCGACCTGGAGTGGTACGGCAAGATGGCGCAACTCGTCAAACAACTCAACCCGGAAGACTACGAGGTCAGCGAAAAGGACCGCAACGTGTCTCTGACCGAGATCGGCATTGCCCACGTCGAGGGATTGCTCGGCCAGCCGCTCCAGGACCCCGACCGCCCCGAAGACGTGACCCCCGAACAGGCGCGCCTGCTGGGCTACCTCGAACAGGCGCTGCGCGCCCAGCATCTTTTCAAACGCAACAAGGACTACCTCGTCCAGGCCGGCAAGGTGGTCATCGTGGACGAGTTCACCGGTCGCCTGATGCCGGGACGCCGCTGGAGCGACGGCCTGCACCAGGCGGTGGAGGCAAAAGAAGGCGTGCGGGTCGAGCCGGAGAGCGTCACCTACGCCACCATCACCCTGCAAAACTATTTCCGCATGTACAAGAAACTGGCCGGTATGACCGGCACAGCGCTGACCGAAGCGGAAGAGTTCAACAAGATCTACAAACTGGAAGTCACCCCCATCCCCACCAACCTGGAATACCAGGCCTTTGGCAAGGGCGCCCCGCTGGTCGAACACAAGGCCAAGGATGAGGACGGCTACCAATATACTTACTACGCGCGCGCGGACGCCCCCTCACCCCCATCCCCTCTCCCAATGGGAGAGGGGCGCAGGGGTGAGGGAGGGGTAGTACTTTGGAAACGCAAGGACTACCCCGACATCATCTACCGCACCGTGGAAGCCAAACTGCGCTCCATCGTCAGGGAGATTGTCCGTTTCCACGTCATGGGCAGGCCGCAACTTGTGGGAACGACTTCGGTCGAGTCGTCCGACCTGCTGTCTGGCCGGCTGCGCGCGGAACCCATTCGCCGCCTGATGCAGATCCTTCTGGTCCGCCATCGCTGGCTGCAAGCCAACGACCGTGTGGAAGACGGCCGCTTGATCGAGGAATTCATCCCCTTCAATGCGCCGCTGGACAAGATCGACGTCAGCCAACTGCGCAAGTTTGCCCAGCCGTTGGGCATCTCCAGCCTCAACCCGGACGACGACGCCAACCTGCCTGTCCTGCTGGAAATCCTCGGTCTGTCGGAAGAGTACACCGACCGTTTGAGGGCTGTGCTGCAAGGCGGCGTGCCGCACCAGGTCTTGAACGCCCGCAAGCATACCGAGGAGAGCCAGATCATCGCCGGGGCGGGCGCGTTTGGGGCGGTGACCATCGCCACCAACATGGCCGGGCGCGGCGTAGACATCAAACTGGGCGGCGAACTGGCCGAGGAGGTCGTTGCCGTCGTCAACCGCGTGCTGCGCCGCGTCGGCGTGGCTGATCCCTACGACCTGCCGCTGGAAGAGAAGCGCCAGGCGCTGCTCAAGGCCGACCCCGCCGCCTTCGGCATCTACGAGGGCGAGGTCAAATACTTCTTGGGGTACTTCGAGGACATGGAGCGCGTCAAGGCGCTGGGCGGCTTACACGTCATCGGCTCCGAGCGCCACGAAGCGCGCCGCATCGACAACCAGTTGCGCGGGCGCGCCGCCCGCCAGGGCGACCCCGGCTCCTCGCGTTTCTACCTGTCGCTCGAAGACGACCTGATGCGCCTGTTCGCCGGCCAGCAAGTGGGCGCGCTTATGGAGCGCCTCAAAGTGGACGATTCGCTCCCGCTCGAAAGCCGCCTGGTCAGCAACATCGTCGAACAGTCCCAGCATCGTGTGGAGGGCGCCAACTTCGACGTCCGCAAGCACCTGCTGGAATACGACGACGTGCTCAACAGCCAGCGCGAGCGCATCTACGGCCAGCGCGACCGCGTCTTCACCAAAGAAGACCTGCGCGACGACGTACAGGCCATGCTGCGCGCCGAAGTGGAAGCGCGCGTGCCGGCCGGGCTGGATGACGAAGAAGGCCCCTGGAAGTTGATGGCCTGGCTGGAACAGATCCAGCCGCCCTTTGCGTATGGCGACGAGCGCATCTTCCCCAGTTTCGGCCTGCGCCTGCTCCTCGAGCGACTCGGCGACCCGGGCGATATCCGCTCCGCCGCCCTGGCAGTGGTGCGCGAGGCCATCGAAGCCGAACACGCCCATACCCTGCGCGCTATTCAACACTTGCTCGAACGCAGCGCCGAAAGCCTCGATCAGCAGATCGACGAGCGTTCTGACGCGCTGGATACCTTCCTCGAGGGCTTGCGGGACAGCGAAGAACAACGCCCTTCGACAGGCTCAGGACACCGCCGCCCGCAGCAGATCCTGGAGGAGTTGCAGGGCCTGGTCCGCCTGCCGCTGAAACTGTCCAACGAGCAGATGCGTACCCTGGCAAGCGACCCGTCTGCCCTGGAAGACGACCTCAGGCAGACCATCACCGTTCAATTGACCGCCCTGGGCGCAATGCGCGTGGCGGCCGCCATCGAGAACCGCCTGGGCGAATCGCTCGGCATGGACAGGGGCGCCTTCCAAACCGGTGACTGGGACGGGCTGGCTGCCAGGTTGTCAGACGCCGCCGAAACCCTGCTGCAAAAACAGCGCGAGCGCCTGGTCGGGCCGAACGGGCAGATCCAGCGCGACATCGAAACCGCGCTCGAGCGCGAACCTGCGCAGGATGACAGCGCCAAACTGCGCCTGCTGATGGCGCTCTCGCAAGGCCTGCGCACGGCCTTCGATTCCAAGACCCACCGCCAGGTGAAACAGGCCTTCACCCGTTTCAGTTATGTCTTCCTGACCGCGCGCTACCTGCAAGACCGCCCGGCGGAAGAGGTCATCGAAGACGTGCTGGACCACCTGGCGCAGGCCGAAGAGGCGCTGGCGCTGGCCTGGGGGCAGGGAGAACTTGCGAAACGAGGGCAAGCCGAGGTCCAGGACGAAGCGCAAGTCCGCGAAGTGGGGCGGCAGGTGCTGAATCAAGTCCACCGCCAGTTGCTGCTGCAAGCCATCACCGAGCAGTGGGTGGACTACCTGACGCGCGTCGAGGCCTTGCGCGTGTCCATCGGCCTGGAGGCTTACGCCCAACGCGACCCGCTGGTACAATACAAAAGCCAGGCGTCCGAAATGTTCCAGCAACTCATGGCAGACATCCGCGCGCTGGTCATCAGCCGCGTCTTTGCCTATCGCCCGCGCCAGATCCACCTGACGATCGCCGACACGAGCGAGGCGCGTCCGGCTGCCGCTGGCGGACAGGCAAGCCCGGCGGCGCAAGGCGAAAAGAAGAAAAAGAAGCGCAAACGACATTAAAATTTTGTGGCTAATTTAACCGTCCCCCTGAACCCGTACAAAATCCTGCCTAAGGTGGAGTTGCACCGCCATTTGGAGGGGTCGCTGCGCCTGCAGACGATGCTGGATATTGCCCGCGCGCATGGCGTGACGGTGCCGGCCAGCGTTTTGCGTTTGAGCGGCATGGTACAGGTGCAGGACGAGGACCCGCTTACGTTCCAGAATTTCCTGGCCAAGTTCAATACGCTGCGCACGTTCTATCGCTCGCCGGAGGTCATCCACCGCGTCACGCGCGAGGCCGTGGAAGACGCCGCGCGGGATAACGTCAGGTATATGGAATTGCGTTTCACGCCGGTGGCCCTGAGCCGGGCAGAGCGCTTCCCGCTGCACGATGTGATGGACTGGGTTTGTTCCAGCGCGGCGCAGGCGGCGCAGGACCTTGGCGTCACGGTGCGGCTGATCGCATCCGTCAACCGGCATGAGAGCGCGGAACTGGCCGAGCAGGTAGCCTGGCTGGCGGCTTCTCACATCGGGCGCGGCATCGTCGGGATGGACCTGGCCGGGAATGAGGCCGAATTCCCGGCGCTGCCGTTTGCCGGGCTGCTCAACGAGGCCCGGCAGGCCGGGCTGCATGTCACCGTCCACGCCGGGGAGTGGGCCGGCGCTGGGAACGTGCGCGAGGCCATCGAGCAGCTGGGCGCGGAGCGCATCGGGCATGGCGTGCGCGTGATGGAAGATGACGATGTCATTGCGCTGGCGCGGGAGCGCGGCGCGGCCTTCGAGGTCTGTCCCACCAGCAATTACCAGAGCGGCGTCGTGCCGGCCTTGGGCGTGCATCCCTTGCCGCGCATGTTGCAGGCCGGGTTGAATGTGACCATCAACACCGACGACCCCAGCGTCTCGCGCATCGACCTGAGCCACGAGTACAAACTGGCGCACGAAGACCTGGGCCTGCCGATGGAGACGCTCCAGCAGACCATCTTGTCTGCGGCCAGGGCGACCTTCCTGCCGGAAGCCGAGAAAAATACACTGATCCAAAATCTCAGGAAGACCTTACAAATATAACGTTGCCTGATCCCACCACACAAGCCCCAAGGGTAGCAAAGGCGCTCCTTTGCCTGCCCCAGGAAATGGGGTATCTTTCGTGACTTTGTGGTGGACATTTTTCACCCAAAGGAGCGATCCATGAATGATTTTTTCAATGCCCGTGACACCCTGGAGACCAGGCACGGGACGTACACTTACTACCGTCTCGACGCGCTCGAAAAAGCCGGTCTGACCGACTTGAAGCGGCTCCCGTTTTCGATCCGCATCCTGCTCGAGGCGGCCCTGCGTCAATGCAACGACCGCGAGATCACACAAGAAGATGTGAAAAACATTGCCGCGTGGACGCCTGCCCCGCCCCCCCCATTTTCGGAGAAAATGGGGGGAAAAAAAGGGGGGGGTGGCATTCCCTTCTTACCCTCGCGCGTGGTGATGCAGGATTTCACCGGCGTCCCGGCGGTGGTGGACCTGGCGGCCATGCGCGCGGCAGTGGCCCGCCTGGGCGGCGACCCGAAGAAGATCAACCCGCTCGTGCCGGTGGACCTGGTCATCGATCATTCGGTGCAGATTGACTTCTTCGCCACCCCCGACGCGCTCCAACGCAACGCCGAAGTCGAGTTCCAGAGAAATCGTGAGCGGTATGAATTCCTGAAATGGGGGCAGAAGGCCTTCTCCAACTTCCGTGTGGTGCCGCCCATGACCGGCATCGTTCACCAGGTCAACCTGGAATACCTGGCGGATGTGGTGATGATGAAGGAAGAGACCCTGAAGGGTTCGGAGACCTTTAGGGTCTTGTTCCCCGACTCGCTGGTCGGCACCGACTCGCACACCACCATGATCAACGGCCTGGGCGTGCTGGGCTGGGGCGTGGGCGGCATCGAAGCCGAAGCCGTGATGCTCGGTCAGCCGATGGACATGCTCCTGCCGGACGTGATCGGCTTCAAATTGTACGGCAAACTGTCCGAAGGCGTGACCGCTACTGATTTAGTTTTGACCGTCACCCAGATGCTGCGCGCCAGGGGTGTGGTCGGCAAGTTCGTCGAGTTCTTCGGTCCCGGCCTCGAAAGCATGTCGCTGACCGACCGCGCCACCATCGCCAACATGGCGCCCGAATACGGCGCGACCATGGGCTTCTTTCCGGTGGACGCCGAAACCCTGCGCTACATGCGCCTGACCGGCCGCCCGGAAGAAGTCATCGAGCGCACGGAAGCCTACCTGCGCGCGCAGGGACTTTTCCGCGAACCCGGCACCCCCGACCCCGAATTCACCGATACGCTCGAACTGGACCTGGGGGCGGTCGTACCGTCCCTGGCCGGGCCCAAGCGCCCACAGGACCGCGTGCCGCTCTCGGCCATGCAGGAAACCTTCCAGGCGGCGCTCAAGGCCCCGGTCAAGGAACGCGGCTTCGAGCTGAGTCCCGAAGCGTTGAACCGTCAGGCTACGGTCGGCGTCAACGGCGGGTCGTACCAGATCGGGCACGGGGCGGTCGTCATTGCCGCCATCACCTCCTGCACCAACACCAGCAACCCGTCGGTGCTCGTGGCGGCGGGACTGGTCGCCAAGAAAGCGGTCGAAAAGGGGCTGAAAACCGCGCCGCAGGTCAAGACCTCGCTGGCACCCGGCTCGCGCGTGGTGACCGAATACCTGGACAAGGCCGGGCTGATCGAACCGCTCAGCCAACTGGGATTCAACGTGGTGGCCTACGGCTGCACGACCTGCATCGGGAACTCCGGCCCGCTGCCCGGCGAAGTGGCGAAAGCCGTCTCTGGCGGGGACCTGGTGGCTGCCGCCGTTATTTCGGGCAACCGCAACTTCGAGGGACGCGTTCACCCGCTGGTGAAGGCCAATTACCTGGCCTCGCCGCCGCTGGTGGTGGCCTACGCCCTGGCTGGCACGGTGGACATCGACCTGGTCAATGAGCCGCTCGGCGCGGGTACAGACGGGGGAGACGTGTACCTGAAAGACATCTGGCCGACCAACGAGGAAATCCAACAAGCCGTGTCTGCCAATATCACTTCGGGGATGTTCCGCGAGAAATATGCAGACGTGTTCTCCGGCTCCGAGATGTGGCAGGAGATCAAGGTTTCTGGCGGCGACCTGTACGAATGGGACGCGGCCTCGACCTACATCCAACACCCGCCCTTCTTCCAGGAATTGACGCTGGACGCGCCTTCGGTGAGCGACATCCGGGGCGCGCGCGTGCTGGGCCTGTTCGGCGATTCGATCACCACCGACCACATCTCCCCGGCCGGCTCCATCGCTGCCGACAGCCCGGCCGGCAAGTTCCTGCTGGCAAACGGCGTGCAGCAGCGCGAATTCAACTCGTACGGTTCGCGGCGCGGCAACGACCTGGTGATGGCGCGCGGCACGTTCGCCAACATCCGCTTGAAGAACCAATTGGTTGCACCGAAAGAAGGCAACCTGACCAAACTCATGCCCTCCGGCGAAGAAATGGCGATCTACGACGCCGCGATGAAATACAAGCAAGCGGGCGCGCCATCCATCGTCATTGCGGGCAAGGAATACGGTACCGGCTCCAGCCGCGACTGGGCCGCCAAGGGACCCATGCTGCAAGGTGTGCAGGCCGTCATCGCCGAATCTTTCGAGCGCATCCACCGCTCCAACTTGGTGGGGATGGGCATCCTGCCCTTGCAGTTCGTGGACGGGCAGAACGCCGAGTCGCTCGGCTTGAAAGGCGACGAGGTCTATGACATCGAATGCCTGCGCGATGATATGCCCCCGCGCAGCCGCGTCAACGTGCGTGTCCACCACCCCGATGGGCGAGTGGATCTGTTCGAAGTGGAGGCCCTGCTCAACACCGAAGTGGAAGTGAATTACTACCGCAACGGCGGCATCCTGCATACGGTGTTGCGGAATATGGTGAAATAGCCCCCTCCCGGCCTTCGGACACCTCCCCCATTTTCCGCGAACTTCAGCGGAAAATGGGGGAGGCTGGGTGGGGGCAGAGAAACGAGACCGGCTCATCGCGGTCTCATTTCTGATTGCATGTGTGGGGATTTTCTAGGGCAAGAGCAGCCGCGCGAGTGTACCAGCCAGCCATTGTGCGTATTTTTCTTTTGACCAGCCACGGTCGACAGTCAAAAGTTGGAAAAGTTCCGGGCTGGTTATCGCCCAGACAATTTCACCCGCCTGTGTATCATCCAAACATTCCCGCAACGGCCCGTTGGCTGCCACACCCTGCGCAAAGCGGGTCATGTTTTGCAAACGCTCTGCAAGCATATTTTGGACCATTTCCGCAATTTCCGGTTCGAGTTTGGCTGCGCTGCGCATGATCTCAAGGACCGGCGCGGCGCGCGCCAGGATTTCGGAAATATCCTGGCAGAACAGTTCCAGTTGGCGATGTTGATCCGTGTCGCGCAATACTGCCTGCGGCTTGGGGCGGTCAAGGAGGCGGACAGGCTGGTCGTCGCCGCCAACGGAAATGTCCAGCAGGAAGGACAGGATTTTGCGTTTGCTGCCAAAATTGGCGTAGACCGTTTCCTGCGCAACGCCTGCCTCCTGGGCAATCGCCTCGATGGTTGCTCCGGCGTATCCTTTCTCGACGAAAAGCCTGCGCGCCGCTTCGACGATTTGGAGCCGTGTTTGACGCGCCTGCGCCTTACGGCGGGACGAATCATATTTGCGTTTTTGGGGAGTTTGTTCTGCCATTGCTCTTGACTCTTTTGTAGTTTAATTGTATCATATATTTATTCAATACAGTTATACTTTATCTAAGTTAACAAGTATACGTCTTACAAGTATCCAGAAGGAGCAAGGAATGTCTACAGAACGGATTATAGGTAACAGCAAAACCGAAGAAGCGTTCGACACGATCGTGATTGGCGGCGGCCAGGCAGGCTTGGCCGTCGGTTATTTTCTCATGCAGCAAGGCGTGAATTTCATCATCCTGGATGAAAACCCGCGCACCGGCGCGTCGTGGCGCAAACGCTGGGACGATTTGAAATTATTCACTCCTGGCAAGTTCAACAGCCTGCCGGGATTGGCCTTCCCAATGCCCGGTGATCATCTCCCTACAAAAGACGAAGTCGCCGACTACCTGGACGGATATGCCAAACAGTTCGACCTGCCGGTGAGACGCAATGTAAAGGTCAAGGAACTCATCCGTAACGGTCAGGGTTATCACATATCCACAGGCGATTCCTACATCCTTGCCAGGAATGTGATCGTTGCTACAGGCCCATTCCAGACGCCCTACATCCCTGCCTTTGCAAACGAACTTGACCCGACCATCCTGCAAGTACATTCCAGCGCTTATCACAACACGCAGCAAATCCCGGCGCAATCCGTTTTAGTGGTTGGGGCGGGCAATTCCGGGGTGGAGATCGCGCTGGAGTTGGTCAGGGCAGGCAAAAAGGTCTGGTTGGCGGGGCGGGACGTGGGGCGCATCCCTGCCAATGGGCCGCTGGGAAAGTTCCTAGGTGGACATCCGATCTGGTGGTTCATGGGCCACATCTTGACCGTGAATACCCCTATCGGACGAAAAGTTCGTTCAGGCGAATTTCATCGCGGTACCCCGCTGGGGCGCGCCACACGCCAGGGGATCATGGCGGCGGGCGTCGAACTGACGCCGCGCGTTTCGGGCATCCATGCTGGCAAGCCGCAACTCGAAGATGGGCGCATCCTGCCGGTGGAAGGGGTAGTCTGGGCAACCGGGTTCCGCCCGGATTACCGCTGGATCGACCTGCCGGTGTTCGATGAGCGGGGATACCCCAAACATTCGCAAGGAATTGTCCCGGATGCGCCGGGACTGTACTTCATTGGGTTGTTCTTCCAGAGGGCATTGAATTCATCCCTGCTCGGCGGGGTAGGCGCGGACGCGGCTTATATTGCCCGTCAGGTTGCCCGACCAGTGAATTAATCGAGTCAATAACCATCGCAACGGCGGCATCCTGCATACGGTGTTGCGGAATATGGTGAAATAGTCTCCTCCCGGCCTCCCCCATTTTCCGCTGGAGTGCGCGGAAAATGGGGGAGGTGGCCGTCAGGTCGGTGGGGGCTGGGATTTTATTTTGTGTTGTGGTACGAATGTTGCCCAACGGGACAAAAGGAACGAGCGCAGTTCCACAAAGAAGTTGACCCGGTCTTGCTGGCAGGGCCGGGGTTTCAAGCCTTGCACCAACAGTTTCGGACGAAAATCGACTTGATCAAGAAACTCGTGGAAGCCGCCATAGGGCAGGCAATTGAGGGTTAATGAACCTTAAAGATTTGGTTAATAGTACTCGGCGGGCAGGAAAGTGACTTGTCTTAGCCGCCAAACTGTATTATTATCGAATTCGTCAGGGGTTTTCCCCACCTTATTCCAATCTTCTGAGAGGAGAAGAAATGACCAAAGCACGCTTTACCTACCTGTTGTTCGTCCTGGTTGCTGCGGCAGCGTTAGTGTTGTCTGCCTGCGGCCCGGCGGCCACCGAGGCCCCGGCCCCCGAACCGACCGAGGCGCCCACCGAGCCGCCTGCCCCGGAACCGACCGCAGTGCCTGAACCCGCTGTCGGTTCTCCCGAACATCCCATCAAGGTGCTGTTCGTCCCGTCGGTAGATGCCAACATTATCGTGACCGGCGGTCAGGTCATGGCGGATGCGTTGAACGCGGCAACCGGCCTGACCTTCGAAGTGACCGTCCCGACCTCCTATGCTGCCACCATCGAGGAGATGTGCGCTTCCCCGACCGACACCATGGGCTTCATCCCTGGCCTGGGCTATGCTATCGCCAGCCAATTGTGCGGCGTGGATGTCGAATTCAAAGCTATCCGCTACGGCTATCCTGTTTACTGGGCTGAGTATATCGTTGCCCGTGACAGCGAATTCCAGACCCTGGCTGACCTCGAAGGCGCCACCTGGGGCTACGGCGACCAGGGCTCGACCTCCGGCTACATGGTCCCGACCGTGGAATTGGCTGCGGCTGGTATTACCCCCGGCGAGCAGGTACAGACCGGCGGCCACAACCAGACCGTCACTGCCGTCTACAATGGCGAAGTTGACTTTGGCACCGTCTTCTACAGCGTCCCGCTGACCCCGGAAGGCGCTCCTGTCTTCAGTTGGGCCGATTACCAGGAAGGCAAAGTGACCGAGGATATGTATGAAATCCCCGAAGAGGCCATCCCGAACTGCGCCCCCGATGCCGAAGGCAAGAAACTGTTGTGCGACGGATGGCGTGTGCTCGACGCCCGCGCCAACATCCGCACCGAGGCCCCCGATGTGATGCAGAAAGTCCGCATCCTGGCGGTCTCCCAGGCCATCCCGAACGACACCCTGGCCTTTGGGCCTGAGTTCCCCACTGACGTGCGCGCTCAGATCGCCGAGGCCCTGGTGGCCTTCGCCCAGACCGATGCCTGGGGTGAGTCCATCGGCAGCAACGACTTTTACGGCTGGACAGGTATTGAACCCGCTACCGACGCTGAGTACGACATGGTCCGCGCCATGGTGGAAGCCACCGGCTACAAGATCGAAGAATAGTCCGTCCGTTTGTAGTAGGTTTTGGGGCAGGGAAGTTTCCCTGCCCCAAATTGTACTTATTCCCCTGCTTTTTATGGAACTGGATTTGAGGATTGCGAACGTGCACAGCACCTCCATCTCCCTCAAATTCAGGGGGTTCCCAGGCTGCTGCGGCTGCATAACCTGGAGGGGTAAACTTGATAAGGCTCGAACATCACTGGCGCTGTAACGCGACAGAATTAGTTTTTCAGGATATCCGCTATGCTTCAAATCAAAAACCTGACCAAAGTTTATGAAGGCGGCGTCAAGGCGTTGGACAACGTCAGTTTTGAAGTGCCAGACGGTCAGTTCCTGGCAGTGATCGGCTTGAGTGGATCGGGAAAATCTACCTTGCTGCGCTGTATCAATCGCCTGATCGAGCCGACCGAAGGGCAAATCATCTGGAATGGCGAAGATATCACCGCTGCCTCGCAGGATGAAATGCGCCGCATCCGTCGCCACATCGGAATGGTCTTCCAGCATTTCAATCTGGTGCATCGTTCCAAAGTCATTACCAACGTATTGGCTGGACGGCTGGGATACGTCAACCCGGCCTGGAGCCTGATGAACCGCTTTCCCAGGGAAGATGTGGAGAAGGCCATCCAGCAATTGAACCGTGTGGGCATTGCGGATAAAGCCAACCAGCGCGCCGATGAACTGAGCGGCGGGCAACAGCAGCGCGTGGGCATCGCCCGCGCCTTGATGCAAGACCCTCAGATGATCCTGGCGGATGAACCGGTCGCCAGCCTTGATCCGGTGCTGGCGCACAGCATCATGACCCACCTGGAAGACATCAACCAAAAAGACAACGTGACCGTGCTGTGCAGCCTGCACTTCCTGGACCTGGTCCACCGCTACGCCGACCGGGTTGTGGCTTTGAACGAGGGCAAATTGGTGTTCGAAGGCTTGCCCAAAGACATCGATGACAAGAAATTCAAAGAAATCTATGGCCGCGATGCAGAGCGGGTCGGGTAGGACGGTGCAGCCATGAAAAAAAACGCGAAAGCATCCCCTTGGAAATCCCTGCGTGTTGGTTTGATTGCCTTTGTCTCGATGGTCGTTCTGGCCTATGGTTTCGAGATCACCAAAGTAGACCTTGAGGAACTGCGCAGTGAAACGCGCCAGGAAAGCCTGGTGCGCGTCACCCGCGCGCTGGCGGAGCCCGACCTGTTCGAATATGACCAGGAGGAAGAGATCGTCAACGCGCCTGTCTACGTGCCCTGCCCTGCGGATGGCAACTTGCCCGCCGCGCCGGAGCCCGGCGGCGCGGAACCGGTCATTGTGCTTACGCCGGCCTGCGGCAGTCCCGGCGATACGATCCAGGTGGAAGGGTTCAATTTTGCTCCCTACACGATTGGTCCGCTGCGCTTCGTCCCGGGTAGTGATCCTGGGAACACGGTCACACTAGGACGCGACAACGCCGAAACAGATGCGGATGGGCATTTCGTTGTCAATCTGGTTCTCCCCAAACGTCCCAGCGACGATGTGCAGTACATCCGCGCTACGCTGCGCCGCAATGTGGGTAGCCCACACTTCACCCAGACTGCCAAAGATACCTGGGATAAGATCGTCGAAACCGTTTTCCTGGCGTTGCTTGCAACTGTCTTTGGGACCCTGCTTGCGATCCCTCTCAGTTTTATCGCTGCCCGCAACCTGATGAAGCCGGTCAAGAGCCCGCTCACCAGCGTGGCGCTTTCCATCCTCGGCTGGCCGATTGGCATCGTGCTGGGTTTCGTCATCTTCCGTGCGGTCGGCAACCTGAGCGCGCTGGTCGGCTCCAATGTTGTGATCAACCTGGCGAGTGTAGTGATTGCCCCCTTCATCGTTACGTTTGGCTTGCGGTGGGCCATGCCACAAGTAGAGGCCGCGCAGCCAAGCCTGGGGCTGAGACTGGCGCGCCTGGCCGTTCTTCTGATGGTTGTCGTAGTGATCTTTTTCGGGCTGTTCCAACTTGCCAGTCTGTCCATGACCATCGGGGAAACCCTGCAAAATGCGCTTGGCGTCTTTGGTTTCCTGGGATACTTCCTGTTCCAGGTTGGAGACATCCTTGCCATTACCACAGCCGCCGTTGGCGCATTGGTCGCTGGCGGGGCGTTGAGCAGTTTCATGGGCCGTATCGGCCAGCGCCTCACCGAGAAAATGCCCGACGCGGCTGTCAAGACCCTCAACTTGGTGCTTTCCACTGCTGCGGGCGCGATCATTCTGTTCCTGCTTGGCATGTTGGTCGAATGGCTCTACCAGATCGGCAACCCGGTCTACACCACCTGGGGTCCCCTTATTGTTGGCGGCGCGCTCGGGCTGGCGCTGGCCATATTTGCGAAAGCCAAAGACGCCCTGCCTGTTGGTATGGTCATTTATTCCATCACGCGCACCTTCCTCAACGCCCTGCGCTCCGTAGAAGCGCTCGTTATGGCTATCGTGTTTGTCATCGCGGTTGGCATTGGTCCGTTTGCAGGCGTGATGGCGCTCGGCCTGCATACCATCGTCAGCCTGGCGAAACTCTACTCGGAGCAGGTGGAAAGCATCCTGCCTGGCCCGCTCGAAGCAGTGGAAGCCACTGGCGCGAACCGCTTGCAAACCATCATCTATGCTGTCATCCCGCAGATCGTGCCGCCCTACATCTCTTACACCATGTACCGTTGGGACATCAACGTGCGTATGTCCACCATCATCGGTTTTGTGGGCGGCGGCGGCATCGGCTTCCTGCTCCAGCAGAATATCAACCTGCTCAACTACCGTGGCGCCAGCGCACAGATGCTGGCAATTGCAGTGGTCGTTGCCAGCATGGACTACATCTCCTCCGTGCTGCGCGAGAAGACCATCTAGCACGCCTCTCGGTCCCGGCAACAGCCCGTTCAGGACTTGGATGGGCTGTTCCCTATTTATAGTAAAATCCTCGTCTATGTGGAAAAAGATCCTCAAGTGGATGTGGCGCCTCGCGCTGACCCTGGGCCTGCTCGGCCTCCTTGGGCTTTTCCTGCCCCGCCTGGTGACCGCCCTCTACGCCGCTGCCCGAACGTTTACTGTCCCAGAAGTCCCCGCCGAACGGGTTGCCATTGTCTTTGGCGCTGGCCTGCGCCGCGACGGAAGCCCAACCGCCGTGTTGCGCGACCGCGTGGAAACTGCCGCGCAACTCTACTTTGCTGGCAAGATCGAGAAACTGCTCCTGAGCGGCGACAACCGCTTCGTAGACTACAACGAGCCGGAGGCCATGCGTCAGTACGCCCGCAGCCTCGGGGTCCCGGATGAAGCGATGGTGTTAGACTACGCCGGCCGCCGCACCTACGATACCTGCTATCGCGCCAAAGCCATCTTTGGAGTCGAATCCGCCATCCTGGTCACGCAGAACTTCCACCTGCCGCGCGCCCTGTTCACCTGCAACGCGCTGGGACTGAACGCCACCGGCGTGGGCGCAGACAACATCTATTACCTGAAACGTTCGCGCCTGTACTGGCAGGCGCGCGAACTGTTCGCCACCCTCGGCGCGTTTTGGGATGTTTGCATTTCGAAACCGCTGCCCGTTCTGGGCGATCCGGAACCGATCTTCTCATAACCCGGATGCTCCCGATAACCCGGCGAAGCGCTCTTGTAGGGAGCAGACCCAGCAAAGTAGAATTCCAGAAGGAACAATACTCCTACGTTGGCGGTATAATGGGTGCGGAGGTCCCAATGGTCACCAAAAAATTTGAGCGAGTGATTGTCAAGGTAGGAGAACTTCCTGCCGAGGAGCAGAATGCCCTGGCAGACTGGATCTTGGAAGAATTGGAGGACGATCTCCGCTGGCAAGAAAAATTTTCGCAGTCGCAAGACTTACTGGAAAAAATGGCAGTCCAGGCCTTGAAGGACCGCGCCCGCGGCAAGACACAACCGCTTGATCTGTCAGCGTTATGAAGTCAAGCATCAACGACGATTTTCACAAAGCATTTGCGCGCCTGCCCAAGCAAATTCAACAGCAGGCGCGCCGAGCTTATCAGAAGTTTCAAATATCACCGGGACATCCAGGCCTGCATTCCAAGAAGATACACACCTTGCGCGAGATCTATTCTATTCGGATTGCGAAAGGCTACCGAGCGCTTGGTGTGCAAAAAGAGGGCGAAATCACGTGGTTCTGGATCGGTTCCCATGCTGATTACGATCAAATCCTGGAAAATATGTGAGGTAACATGACCCGCGACCAAGCCCTTGCCCTCGTACAGGAGTATGTCAAAAGCGAAAACCTGGTCAAGCACATGCTGGCGGTGGAGGCCGCCATGCGCTTTTACGCCGGGAAATTCGGCAAAGACGTGGAGACCTGGGGCCTGCTCGGCCTGCTGCACGACTTCGACTGGGAAATCCATCCCACGCTTGAAGAACATCCCAGCGCGGGCGCACCCATCCTGCGCGAGCGCGGGCTGGACGAGGGACTCATCCAGGACATTCTCAGCCATGGATTTGGCGATGACCTGCCGCCGCGCGATACCCTGCGTCGCAAAGCGCTCTTCGCCTGCGACGAGATCACCGGCCTGGTCACCGCTGTTGCCCTGGTGCGCCCTTCCCGCTCCCTGCTCGACCTGGAAGCCAAGTCCGTAAAAAAGAAATGGAAAGACAAGGCTTTCGCCGCCGGTACCGACCGCGCCGAAATGGAACAGGCCGCCCGGGAATTTGGCGTGGAACTCTGGGAACACGTGGACAATGTCATTGCAGCCATGCGAACCATTGCCCCGGAACTGGGCCTGGTGGGGAATCCTCCGTAAACGTCAAATTGCAATTCTCTTGTAATCCTTAGACCCAATGGGGCAACCCGCTGTATATCGCCAACCTTAAAAATTATGCTATACTCTATTCATGCAAACGCCGCGCGCCTACTGGCCCGCCTGGGTTGAGCATCTCCAAAACCTGAAATTGGACTCTTTCGTTGCCTGGCTGCTCGACGCGGGAGCGCCGTTTACCTTACTCGTTGCCCAGATGCTTTATTTCGTGCGTCCCTTCCATAGCGTCGGGCAAGTCGAGGCGCTGGCATCCATGCTCGAACAGGGCGATGAAACGCGCGCTTTTATTGGCTTTCTACGAGGGGAAAAACTTGTATGAATGAGATCATTGCGCTTGCGCTTGTCATCCTTGCCGGGGGAATGCTATTGGGCTTGACCGTCTTGCAGCGCAGGTTGACTCCCGTCTTTCGCGAGATCAAGGCTTTCATCCGTTTCAAACGCGCCATTGGACTTTCTGTAGAAGATGGCACACGCCTGCACCTGTCGCTGGGGCGGGGCGGATTACAAACCGCGCAAAGCGCCTCCGCGTTGGCCGGGTTGGGCTTGCTGCGCCACCTGGCAGAATTGACCTCGGTAAGCGATAAACCCCCGCTCGTCACTTCAGGGGACGGAGCCTTATCCATTCTGACCGGCGACACGTTGAAGAGCGGCTACAAAGCGGCCGGCGCGGAGGAACTCTACGACCCGACCACTGCCCGCCTGACGGGCCTGTCGCCCTTCTCGTATGCTGCCGGGGCCATCCCGGCCATCCGTGACGAGAATGTTTCGCTCAACGTCTTTATCGGCCATTTTGGCTCCGAAGTAGCCCTGTTGGCCGATGCCGCTGAACGCGCCAATTCCCTGACCGTAGCCGCCGCAGACGAACCGGCCGCCCAGGCTGTTCTGTTCGCCAGCGTAGACGAGCCGTTGGTTGGCGAGGAACTCTTTGCAGCCGGGGCTTACGCAGGGGCAGGCACGGCGCACCAGGCCAGCCTGCAAATGCAAGATGTCCTGCGCTGGCTCATCATCCTGGCTCTCTTGGGCGCTTCCGCCTTGAAATTGCTGGAGGGGGTGATCTGATGCGCGTCCTGACCGCGGTCACCGCCATCGCATTTGGCTTCATCGTTTTGCTGGGCTATATATTCCCGGTTGGGACGTTGCTCCAAGTCCGCTTACTGTTGGCGCAGGGGGCGATCATCCTGGCGGCGGTGGCTGTATTGGTAGGAGCGGCAAACTTGTTTGCGGCGCATTGGAAAAAGATCCGCGACAAGGGGAAAGGGAGCGTTTACAGCGCCCTGTTGATCGTTTCCCTGGTCCTCTCCGCAGCATTTGGGATCGCCCTGGGCCCGCAAAGTTCCTTCATGCGTTCCCTGTTAGATGCCGTGATTATTCCGGTCGAAGCAACCTTGATGGCTTTGTTGGCTGTCACCCTGGTATATGCCAGCATTCGCCTGCTCCGGCACCGCGCCGACCCGATGACGATCGTTTTCCTGGCCGTTGCGGTGTTTGCCTTGCTGGCTGCGGCGCCGCTGCCGGTCATCGGAAAATTGCCCTTGCTGGGTGAAATACAATTCCTGGTCATCCAGCCGTTTGCGACCGGCGGCGCGCGCGGCCTCCTGCTGGGGGTGGCGCTTGGCGCGTTGACCGCCGGCCTGCGCGTGTTGTTCGGCATGGATCGCCCTTACGGAGGCAAGTGATGGCCGAGATCACCTGCCCAATGTGCGGCAAGCCTAATCCCTCAGACCTGCAAACCTGCCAGTTCTGCGATGCGCGCCTGCAACCCATGACCGACGAATTGAGCCGTTCGCAGCCGCCCATCCACCCAGGCGAAGAGCCGACGAAAAAGGTCACCGCCGAGTTGGAACCCGTCCTCCCGCAATGGCTGCGCCAGGTTCGCCAACAGGCGCGGGAATCGGCCGAGGAGGAAACCGAGCAGGCCCCGGCGCAGGAAGAAGCGCCTCCGCAGCAAGAACCGGAAGACCTGCTGGCCGGTCTGCAATCCCAGCCCGAAGACGAAGAAGAGATCCCCGACTGGCTGGCCGGCCTGCGCGGGGAGACGCCAGCGCCCAGCGAAGAAAAGCCTGTCGAAGAGCCCCTGCCGGTTGAAGGCAGCGGCGTGGAATCCCTGCCTGGCTGGATCTCTGACCTGGGGGCGACGGCTGGCGAGGAAGAAGACGATTTGACCGCCTGGCTGGCGGATAGCGCAAAAGGAGAAGCCGCTCCCGTACAAGAACCATCCAGCGCCTCTGCCCCAGACCTGGGCTGGCGCGCCGGTCTCGAGGCGGATTTCCAGCCTGAGGCTGCGTCCGCTGATTCTGCCTCCCTGGACGTTGGCCTGCCCGATTGGTTGAAGTTGCCCGGTGAAGAACCTCCAGGCGCAGGCGATGCCGAAGCGCAGACCGGGATGACCGGGGCAACTACCTCGCCAGGAGTCGCCGCGTCACCCGCTCCTGGCGGGGAAACGTCTCGAACTGGCGCAGACAGCATGGCTGCCTGGCTGGCTTCATTGGAAAAAGAAAGCGGTGCACAACCAGAAGCGCCCGCACCGGCCGCTTTTACCGAAGAACCCTCGCAGCCTGCTGCGGGCGACATGCCTGACTGGCTATCCTCACTGGGCGAAGAGGGCGCTTCGCAACCGGAAACGCCTGCCCCAGCCGCCTTTACCGCGCAGTCCCCGCAGGGGGAAGAACCCTCGCAGCCTGCTGCGGGCGACATGCCTGACTGGCTATCCTCACTGGGCGAAGAGGGCGCTTCGCAACCAGAAACGCCTGCCCCAGCCGCCTTTACCGCGCAGTCCCCGCAGGGGGAAGAACCTTTGCAGCCTGCTGCGGGCGACATGCCCGACTGGCTATCCTCACTGGGCGAAGAGGGCGCTTCACAACCGGAAGCGCCTGCGTCCGTTGCCTTTACCGAAGAAGCGCCCCAGGCTTTTGCAGGAAGCACACCCGACTGGCTCGCGTCGCTTGAAGGGCAAACCCCAACTCTCGAAGGGCAGGAAGAAGCGCAAGTACCTGGGGGCGAAGAGATACCCCCCTGGATGGCTGCCAGCAGTGCAGGGATGGTCGAACCGGCCCGTCCGGCAGGAGAACAATTCCAGGCAGCTGCGTTTGAGGCGGAGGAGGAAGGACGGGGGGAGGCAGGCAGCGCCCCCGCCTTTGTGGATGATGAAGGTACGCCCATTTCCAGCGGCGATGTAGATGCAATTTTCTCGTTGGAAATGCCAGCCTGGCTTTCCGATGTAGGCGGCGCCGATCGGGGAGAATCTGCTGCAATGCCTGATACAGGGCAAGAAGGTGATCTCAGCCCTGCAGAACTGCCCTCCTGGGTGCAGGCTATGCGCCCTGTGGAGGCGGTCCTTTCCGAAAGCGAAGAGGGAACCTCCGACCAGTTTGTAGAAGAAAAAGGGCCGTTGGCCGGTTTGAGGGGCGTATTGCCGCCTGCCCTGGGCGCGCTCCCTTCCAGCAAGCCAAAAGCCTATACGCTTAAACTCCAGGTCAGCGAAGAGCAGCGCACCAACGCGGCTTTGTTGGAGCAGTTGCTGGTCGGTGAGACCTATCCCAGGCCTATAACCACACAGGCAATGGCTTTTTCCCAACGCTTCCTACGCCAGATCATTGCGCTGGTGGTATTGCTTGCAGTCGTTGTCCCCATTTTCTTGAATATGCAGAGCAGCCCGATCCCTTTCAGCGCTCCGCTAGAGACCGGCGCCGCCATAGATGTGATCGAAACAACCCTTCTGCCCGATGCGCTTGTGTTGATAGTCTTCGACTATGAGGCCGCGCTGGCAGGCGAACTGGAAGCCGCAGCGGCGCCCCTGGTTGATTATATGATTCTGCGCAAGCATCCGCACCTGGTTTTGGTTGCCGCTACGCCGGTAAGCGCGGGTTTATCCGAACGTTTCATGAAACTGGAAAATACGCAAGTAGCCGCACATTACCAACCCGGACAAACGTTCGTCAACCTGGGCTTTATCCCTGGCGGCGCAGCCGGGGTGCTGGCCTTTGCCGAAAACCCGGCAGCGACAAAACCCTTGACCTTGGATGGTCAAAATGCCTGGGAGACTCCTGTTTTACAAGGCGTACAGCAATTATCTGATTTTGCAGCCGTCATCCTGTTGACCGATGACGCCGAGACTGCCCGTCTTTGGATCGAACAAACAGAAGGTAAATTGGGTCAGCAGGCGCACTTGTTGGTGGTCTCCAGCGCGCAGGCCGGCCCCATGCTCCAGCCTTATGTGCAATCTGGCCAGGTGGATGGGCTGGTCACGGGTTTGGGCGGCAGCGCGCCCATCGAGCAGATCAACAGCGGACGCCCCGGCTTGGCGCGTCGCTATTGGGATGCTTATGGGCTGGGGCTGCTGGCTGCCGTGACGCTGATCGCGCTTGGTTCCCTTTGGAATCTGATCTCGACCTGGCGATTACGCAAGACAGAGCGTGGGACATGAGCATTTCTTCGGTGATTGGCTTTCTCTTTACCGTGCTCATCCTGAGTTATCTCTGGGGAGATAATTTCTTATTCCGGGCGGCAATGTACGTATTTGTGGGTATCGTAGCAGGATATGCTGTTGCGATTGCCTCACGCCAGGTGATCTGGCCATTGCTTGTGCACCCGTTCGTGTCAGGGACGGCTTTTCGTGATCCTGTTGTCACGGCCCACCTGGCTATCCTTTTGCTGGGCAGCGCCCTTTTGCTGACCAAAATCGCACCACGCTTATCTGGCTTGGGGCAACTTCCTGTGGCCTACCTGGTTGGCGTTGGCGCGGCGGTGGCTATCGGCGGCGCGCTGTTGGGGACGCTCATTCCGCAATTCAACGCAACCGTGCTTGCTTTCGATATGCGGGCAGCCGGCGCTGATCTTTTGTTTGCCCTACCTACTGGCGTTGTCACTTTGTTGGGCGTGGTCAGCGTGCTGGCCTACTTCCATTTTGGGGCGCGCCGGAAAGCGGACGGCGCTGTACGGCGCAATGTTTTCATTGAAGGCCTGGCCTGGATTGGGCGCATCTACATTGCCATTACATTCGGCTTGCTGTTTGCGGGTGTATACATGGCCGCCCTGACCGCCCTGGTCGAGCGCGTGTCTTCATTGCGCGAACTTATTTACCTGATCGGACAGTTCTTCTAGCGTATATGCCAGTCTCTTTGATCGAAGATAGTTCCCTCTTGGCTGTGAACGTCGGCGCGTCTTCTACGCGGGCGGCGCTGTTCGACGTGGTAGATGGTGAATATCGCTTCATTGCGTACGGGCAGGCGCCTTCTACGACAGAAGCGCCTTTCAAGAACATTTCGCTCGGCGTCCGGCAGGCAATCGCCAACCTGCAATCGGTCGCAGGCAGGACGATCCTCGATGCTGACCAGCGCTTGATAACGCCTACGCAGCCCAACGGGTTCGGCGTGGATGCGCTTGCAGTGACACTCTCCGCTGGCCCCATCCTGCGCGCTGTCGTCGTCGGGCTGCTTTCGGACGTTTCCCTGGAAAGCGCCCGGAAACTGGCGGAAACGGCCTACTTACATATCGTAGAAACGATTGACCTGAACGACCATCGTAAGCCTGACGAGCAACTCGACGCCGTCTTGCATGCCCGTCCGGACGTGGTGATCCTGGCAGGCGGAACAGTTGGAGGCGCTTCCCGCTCCATCCAGAAAATCATCGAGTCGATTGGCCTGGCTTGCTACCTGATGCCGCCAGAGAAGCGCCCGGCTGTTCTTTT
>JBMOMP010000017.1:13339-21866 GCA_049323115.1 Chloroflexota bacterium | reverse complement strand
CACCCAACTTGTTGCAGAGAACTTATTTGGGCCAGGTTGCGTCAATGGCCTTCATGGCCGTATCCAGATCTTCAGACCCAGCCACATAGCTGGAGATGTGCTCCCAGAAGGAGCCGGCTCCAACTTCACCGGGCATCAGGTCCGAGCCGTCGAAGCGGAAACTGGTCGCCTGTGTTACAAGTTCGGCGATGCCGCGTTCCAGCTCTACGCCGTACATGTCAGGCGTGGCGGTTTGATGCGCGGCCAACGCGCCGCCGCCTTCCAGGAAACCGCTGGCGGACTGCGGGGTGGTGAAGTATTCCATCAACGCGCGCACTTCAGGCCGGTCGTTGAACATCACCATAACGTCGCCAGCCACAAGGAACGGCTTGCCATAGGCCGGATCCACGGGCGGGAAGTAGAAGAAGCCATAGTCCACGCCTGCTTCTGTACCTTCAGGGAAGAAACCAGTGATGAAGTTACCCTGTTTGTGCATCCAGCATTTGGGCGGGTCTTCGAACATCGGGGCAGGAGAGTCGCCAAAGTAAGTAGAAACGATGGATGAACGACCGCCAAAGACAAAAGCGTCATTGAACCACAGTTCGCTCCAGGTCTCGATTGCCTTCTTCACTTCGGGGGAATCGAAGGGCAATTCGCCTGCGACCCAGGCATCGTAGTTCTCCAACGAGGTGGTGCGCAGCATCATCTCTTCGGTCCAGTCCGTAGCAGCCCAACCGGTTGCCGCGCCAGACTCGATGCCGATGCACCAAGGGGTATCGCCGTCATCAGCGATCTGCTGGTTCAGGGCCATCAACTCTTCCCAGGTTTCGGGGATTTCGTAACCGGCTGCGTCCCAGGCTTTCTTGGGATACCAAACCAGGCTCTTGCCGTTGAAGCGATGGAATACACCAGCCTCGACGCCGTCAATGGTAGCCATGTCGCGCCAGCTTTGGTTGTACTGCTGGCCCAACCATTCCTCCGACATAAAGGTGGTGACATCGACCACCTTACCGCTTTTCACGTATTGCGTTACTTTACCCGGTTGCGGGAAGTCCGCAATGTCGGGGGCATCGCCAGCATCGACGCGCACGGAGATGGTGGCCTCGAACTCTTTGTTGCCGATGTAATTGACATCGATACCGGTTGCCTCTTCAAATGCCTCCACCCCTTTAGCAAATTTGACGCCATCCGGATCGTTGCCCTCCATCGCGCCGTCCACAGTGACGGTTGTACCAGCGTATGTGCCTTTGAGCGCTTCTTCGAGGGCGCCGCCGGGCATCACGGGAAAGTCGACCACTGCCGCAGCAGGTTCTTCGGTTGCGGCGGGCGCTTCGGTTGCGGCGGGCGCTTCCGTGGCAGCAGGCGCTTCGGTTGCAGCGGGCTCTTCAGCAGGCGGGGCGCCGCAGGCGGCCAGCAGCATGGAAGCGACGATCAACATGGTCAGGATTGACCAGAACGTACGGGTTGTTTTCATGTTCTCCTCTTTCTATAGAATTGGGTTAGAGAATGTTGGTAAAAAAGTGGGGGAATAGTTTTCCAGGACTCACCTCCTTTCAAGGAATATTCAATGGGAGCGCACATTGCGGCACGATTGGCGCACAACAAGTTCGGTATCCAGGATCAGATTTCTCTCATCCATTTCCGCGTCTCTCATCAAATCCATCAATGTCACACAGGCCGTGCGGGCCAGTTCCTGGGCTGGCAAATGGATGGTGGTCAACGGCGGGTCGGAATAGCGCGCCCAGGGAATATCGTCGAAACCAACAATGGAAATGTCGTCCGGGATGCGCAGGTTGGCCTCGCGCAGGGCAGACTTGGCGCCCATGGCAACGTTGTCACTGGCTACGAAGACCGCCGTAAATTTCTTTTCCCCACTGAGCAGGGATTTCATACGCTCAAAACCGCTTTGCGGGTCGAAATCCGCATATCGTATCAAGGCCTCGTCTGGCGTTATCCCGGCTTCTGTGAGCGCATCTTTGTAACCGAGCACGCGGTCAGGGGCAGCGCTATAAGAAGCGGGAGCGTTCGCGATACAAGCAATATCAGTATGCCCCAAATCCAGCAGGTATTGGACTGCTTTTTTGGCTGCCAGGCAGTTATCTACGTCTACAGAATGAAGGTTCGAATTTTCCAGTTTCCCCATCAAAACCGTCGGCACATCCGCTTCCTCCAGCCTTTTCAACCCGGCGTCGTCCAGGCGCGGCGTTAGCAGGATCATACCGTCAATATGCTTGGCACGGATGAGTTCCAGGTATGCCCGGTCTTGATGTTCTACGTCTACAGACTCGATCAGCAAACGCAATTTGTTCTGGCGAACGACATCCAGAAGCCCCCCAAGGATTTGCGGAAGGAACGTATCCGAAGCAATGTGATGCGGGCTGCGGGTCATAACCAGGCCAATCGCTTTTGCACGCCGGGTGGCCAACGCCTGCGCGGTGGCGTTCGGGATATAGCCGAGTTTTTCAGCCGCCTGGTGAACTCTTTGGCGCGTCTCCGAAGAAATGTTGAATCCCTTGACATCATTCAACACCAGGGAGACTGTCGTTCGAGAAACGCCAGCCAGGTCCGCAACATCCTGGCTGGTCACCCGCTTTTCTGCCACTGCTTCTCCTATCCGACTCCGTGAGTTTATTAACGCGCTTTAGTAACGCGCGTTAATAGTGTAGCAAAAATTGCCTCCCTTGTCAATACTTTTTTCCACTATTCTCTCAACAAGAGAACATCCATGAAAAATGACTTGTGGCGAATTGTACAAACAGGTATTTTATGGTAGAGTCTATGCAAATTATCCTATATTGGTGAGGGTTCCCATGAACGCAGACAAAATCCCTGACATAATTATTGGTCGCCTGCCCATTTATCTGCGTGCGTTACAACGCATGGCCGAAAGCGGGAGTCAAACCACCTCCTCAAAGGAACTGGGAGAGCGCGTGGGCATTTCTGCTGCCCAGATCCGGAAGGACATCTCGCAATTCGGGGAATTCGGCAAGCAGGGAACCGGCTACCGGATCACTTACCTGATCGAGAAACTGCGCGAAATCCTGAAAGTGGATCGCATCTGGGACGTTGCCGTTGTCGGCGCGGGCGACATGGGACACGCCCTTGCCAATTATCCCGGCTTTGTCAATCGCGGTTTCCAGATCACGATGGTCTTCGACAACGATGCCGGGAAGGTGGGACAAAAGGTCGGAAAGTACGTTGTCATGGATGCGGCGGAGATGATAGGAAAAATCCGGGAAGCGGGCATCACGGTAGCCATGCTGACCGTACCAGCCTCCGCTGCCCAAGAGGTGACCGATCAACTGGTGAAAGCCGGGGTGAGGGCCATCCTCAATTATGCGCCCATCAGTTTGAACGTTCCGGAAGGCGTCAAAGTACAACATATCGATCCGGCCACTCACTTGCAAAGGATGACGTATTACCTGTAAAGGCAAGATGCCATGCACTTTGGAAGTGCGTGGCATTTTATTATGCTATTGTTATCGAAGAACGAAATGAAATCTTGTAGAATGAATTCTGTAGAACAGTATTATGCTGTTCGAGCAAACAAAAGAGCGTTATCCTTCTATTGAGGCGCTCCCGAGGAAAATTGCAGGGACTAAAAAATAGTGGGAAAAACCTGTAACCTCAAAAACAACTCCATCAACCTTGGGGTCTATGGGCGGCCTCACATTGGCTTGTGGAACCTTCGTCTGTATAGCCATCTTCTCTATTGCCATTGGGCGGGTTTCATAGCAGGAGTAAAAAATGAATCCCAAATATCCGAAAATCCTCTTATCCAGCCTGGCTGCCTTCCTGGTCATGGCATTATTGGCTGGCCCGCTGCCAGGGACGGCGCTGCCGGTCCGCGCTGCGCCCGGCGACACAACCCGCGTCTCGGTCGGCTTGGGCGGCGCAGAGGCAAACAACTATTCCAAAGATGCCGCCATCTCCGGCGACGGGCGCTACGTGGCGTTTATATCGAGTGCGACCAACCTAGTCAGCGGGGATACGAACAACCATGAGGACATTTTCGTTCATGACCGCCAGACGGGCACAACGACGCGCGTCTCGGTCAATTCGAGCGGACTGGAGCCCAATGGTGACTCCTATTCGCCAGCCTTGTCATACGACGGACGGTATGTGGCCTTTGCCAGCGACGCCAGCAACCTGGTCAGTGGGGATACGAACGGGGTGGGCGATATCTTCGTGCATGACCGCACTACCGGCCAGACAACGCGCGTTTCGGTCGATTCGAGCAGTCTCGAGGCAAATGACGGTTCCGGAGGCGCCTCCATCTCTAGCGATGGTCGCTATGTAGCATTTTCCTCCGCTGCGACCAACCTGGTCAGCGGGGATACCAACAATGCCTACGATGTGTTCGTACATGACCGCGATACAGGCCAGACGACCCGCGTCTCGGTCGATTCGAGCGGTCTCGAGGCAAATGACGATTCCGGAGGCTCCATCTCCAGCGACGGGCGCTATGTGGCGCTCTCCTCTAGCGCCACGAACCTGGTTGCCGGGGATACCAACGGCAAGACGGACGCCTTCGTGCACGACCTGCAGACGGGAGCAACCACACGCGTTTCGGTCAACTCGTTCGGCGTCCAGGCAAATATGGGCGGGAGCGGCGCGGACATCTCGGCGGACGGGCGCTATGTCATGTTCAGCTCCTATTCACATAATCTGACAACTGAATATGATTTATACGATGGCCAGGTCTACCTGCACGACCGCCAGACTGGCCAGACCACCCTGGCTTCGCGCTATTCGAACGGAGAGCCTATGTTCACGGGCGAAATCGATGCCCCCACAATATCCAGGGATGGGCGCTACATGGCCTACGGATTCTATGGGCATGGGGAGCTAGGGTTGATGAATATCTGGGTCCGTGATCTCCAGATGGGCGAAACCGTTCAGGTGACGGATGGCGGAGCAGATTCCGAAGATTCGTCCTATGGCCCATCGCTGTCGGCAGATGGTAGCCTGGTCGCTTACACCTCGCGCTCCAACAACTTGGTCGACGGGGACACCAATGGCGTCCCAGACGTTTTCGTCAGTGAAATCTCGTACGGCCCCGACCGCAACCCAACAGTCCTCTCGGTTGACCCTGCATGTAAGATGTTTGAATCAGGATGCTCGTATCCCACTCCCGCCAGCGTTTCCTTCCTTGCGATTTTCTCAGAGCGGGTCACGGGCGTGACCGCTGATGACTTTTCCTTGGAAGCCAGCAGCGGCTTGAGCGGCGCTGCCATCACGGGGGTCAGCGGATCCGGGGATCAATATCTCGTGACCGTTGACACCGGCGCAGGAGATGGAACGCTGCGCGTGAATGTGATCGATGACGACAGCATCCTGGACTCCGGCCTGAACCCGCTGGGGGGCGCGGGAACAGGGAACGGGGATTTCACGAGCGGACATTTATATCGGATCGACAAGAACAATCCTATCGCCACAGGGATTACGCTTGCAGACCCCAACCCAACCGGCGCTGAGAATGTCCATTTCATAGTGAGCTTCTCCGAAGGGGTCTGGCCCGTAGATGCGAGCGATTTTGCGCTGACCATAACTGGCAGCATTGCGGGTGCGGCGATAACGGGGGTCACCGATCCTGATGGCGATGGATACGACTACGAAACGAGCTACACCGTCACGGTCAACACCGGCACAGGTGATGGTACCCTGCGACTTGACCTCATCGATGACGACAGCATCCGAGATGTTGCAGATACCCCGCTGGGTGGCGCAGGCGCGGGCAACGGGGACTTCACAACGGGCGAGGCCTATACCATTGACAAAAGCATACCGAGTTACCCCAGCGTGACCGGCATCTTGCGCGCCGACCACAATCCGACCCTTGCCCTATACGTAGATTTCAGCGTGACCTTCACCGATTCTGTCAGCGGCGTTGATTCATCCGATTTCACTCTGGTCACAACTGGCAGTATCAGCGGCGCTTTTGTGGAAAACGTGAACGGTTCCGGTAATGCCTATATTGTCACGATCAACACAGGAAGCGGAGATGGCGAATTGCGCCTGGATCTCATCGATGACGACAGCATCCAGAACGCTTCTGGGTACCCCCTGGGTGAGCCGGGCGCAGGAAACGGAAACTTCACCACAGGCGAAACATACACGATTGACAAAAGCGCACCCAGCGTGACCTCCAGCCTGCGTGCCGACCCCAGCCCCACCTCGGCTGCCAGCGTCAACTTCACCGTGACCTTCTCTGAATCCGTCACTGGTGTGGACGCGAGTGACTTCTCCCTGACAACCACAGGCACTATCTCAGGTGCAACCATTACCGGCATCAGCGGCTCCGGCAACACATACACTGTGACTGCTGCTTCTGGTAGCGGTGACGGTACCCTGCGTCTGGACGTCTTGGACAATGACAGTATCATGGATGTCATCGGCCAGCCCCTAGGCGGGACCGGGCTTGGCAACGGCAACTTCACGACCGGTGAAGCCTACACCTTTGCCCGCACGCCGGTCAACAAGATCATCGAGTCGTTCCGCTCCACCGGCGCGAACGACGGCTGGGTGCTCGAATCGAGCGAAGACAGCAACCAGGGCGGCTCCAAAGATTCTACTTCCCACACATTCGTGCTGGGCGACGATGCCCAGGATCGCCAGTTCCGCGCCATCCTGCATTTCCCCACCCACTACCTACCCGATAACGCCGTCATCACCCGGGCGCTCTTGATGATCAAGAAGGAAGGCTTGGTCGGCGAGGATCCCTTTACCACCCACCAGAACATCCTGGTAGACATCCGCCCCGGCGCGTTCGGCTACTTCGGCCCGTTCCCCTTCCGCGGCTTGCAGAACTCGGATTTCCAGAGTCCTGCCAGCATGGACGCCGCTGGCATCATCGAGAACAATCCATTGGATAGTTGGTATTGGGCCTGGCTGGACGGCGCAGCGTTCACCCACATCAACCTGCGCGGCATCACACAATTGCGCCTGCGCTTCCAACTCGACGATAACGATGACCTGGGAGACGACTACTTGCGCTTCTACAGCGGCGACCACGACGAACTGGCAGAGCGACCGCGTTTGCTGATCGAGTATTACGTGGCCAGTAGATGAAAAGTTTCGTAGTAACGACTTCAGTCATTGAAAAAGCGACTAAAGTCGCCACTACAAGTAGAGGAACGTCCCGAAGGTTCGAACCTTCGGGACGTTTGCGTTCAAGGCTGCGCTTGCGCAAATACCCTTTGGAACTCTTGCAGGAAAAAATCTGCCACCTGGTCGTTGTAGATAATGACCAGGTTTTCGTCGTTGCGCGTTTCGGCGCTGTTGGTAAAGTTGTACGAACCGGTGATTACGATCTCTTCATCGATAATCATCACCTTGTGGTGCAAGAGGCCGGCGTTGCCATCCGGGCGGACATCCAGCCCGGCCTGTTGGAAAAGGTCATACTCCGTGCCGATGTTCGACTTGATCTGCTCCGCATCCATCACGCCCGCCACCGTCACGCCGGCGGCGGCGCGCGCGCGGATCACTTCGCCGAGCGGATCGGAAGTAAAGGAATAGGCCATGAAGTAGATGCTTTCCTGGGCGTTTTCCAGGAGCGGCAGCAGGCTGAGGGCGACCGAATCATCCGGTGAAAAGTAGGTTTCGACGACCGTGCCGTCTATGGTCAGCACGGGGTTGGGCGTAGCCGGGAGCACGTCGGGCCCGAACTTGTCGTCCACGAACATTTCGTCGAACTCTTTGGTGTAGTTCTCTGCCATCTTGACCGAGCGGATCAGGAGCCAGTTATTGTTGTCGCTGTACACGCCGGTGTTGGTGAAGTTCATCGAACCCAGCCACACTTCGGAACGGTCGATGACGACGAACTTGTTGTGCATCAGCCCTTCGCGGCGGTCGCCCAGCACGGTGATCCCGGCCTCCATCAGCATTTCGGGATCGTCCTTGTCGCGGTTGTCGCTTTCCATGACCACGCGCACCTGTACGCCGCGCTGGTATGCGCGGATGAGCGCGTCGCGCATACTGTTGATCGTCAAGTTATAAATGGCAACGTCCACACTCAGGCGGGCGGCGTCAATGGCGGCGACCAGGATGCTATCCACCCCGCCGGTCTCCTGCGCGGAGAGCGGGTTGTGCGGGTCGGTGAAGTAGACCTCTATCCAGGAACCGTGGGCGCCATAAGCGGCCGGCGGGTTGGCCGGGACCAGCCCCGAGGGTTGGAAAGGCGTCAGGGTAACGGCGCCAGGCAGCGGCTGGGTCAGAGGCGGGGCCGGCGTCCCTGATGACGAGTCGCCCCCATTCACGGGCAGGCAGGCGGCAAGCATCAACAATCCGATCAAAAGCGGCAGGCGGGATATTTTTAGCATGGCGTCTCCTGGCGCAATTATAGCATGAATGTTCTATGGGGGCGGTGATATAATTCGCCCCGCTATGTCATTCCCTGAATTCATTTACACTGAAGTCCTCAAGCCCAGGCCGCTCAAGGCGCTGGCAAACGCCGTGCTGCTGCGCATCATCCCCAAGACGCTGCGTGTGGGACCGGCCACCCTGCATCTCGACCTGTCGGACCCGGTCGTTTCGGGCGCGCTTGCGC
>JBMOMP010000017.1:0-13329 GCA_049323115.1 Chloroflexota bacterium | reverse complement strand
CGTGTTCGAGCCGAGCGAACTGGCCTTCTTCCAGGAATACTGCCGCGGCGGCATGACGCTGGTGGACATCGGCGCCAACATTGGCCTGTACACGGCGCTGGCCATGCGCCAACTGGATGCGACCGGGTGCATCGTGGCCTTCGAGCCGCATCCCGGCACGTTCGCTTTCCTGCAAAAGAACGTGGCCGCGAATCAGGCCGACGCCCGGTTTTGCCCCCGCGTGGCAGCCTTGAACCTGGCCGCAACGCCGGAACGCGGGCGGCAGGAACTGCGCTTGAACCCGGAGAACCGCGGCGACAACCGCTTGTACCAGGGCACCTACCAGGGCAAGGTCGAGCAATGGGAAACGCTGCCCGTGGAAGGACGCCCGGTGGACGACGTGCTGGCAGACCTGGGCATCCAGCAGGTCAACTTCGTCAAGATAGACATCCAGGGTTACGAGCAGAACGCCATCAGCGGTTTCCAAAAGACCCTGGCGCGCTCGGACAACGCGATCCTGATGACCGAGTTCTGGCCGAAGGGACTGCGCGAGGCGGGCGGGGATGCGATTGCCTACCTCACCATGCTGTCAGACCTGGGCTTTACCCTGCATGAATTGAAAGAAAGGCCGCGCGGGAAGGTGGCGCCGCTCGACAATTGGGAGGCGCTCATCGCCCGCCTGCCGGAACGCAAGTATACGAATATCATCGGGGTGAAGGGTATACGATACGGAGTGCGTAATTCGTGAGATGCATTGAGCAGCGGGTGGTCATGGGAAAGTTGAAGTGTCTTAATTTGCATAAATTGGGACACTTTAGTATAACGTTTTTTGGCACTACCGCAAAAGTCACTATTGCGTGCCAGTTTGCCTCTGCGGCAATCTGTCTGCCTATTGCCAGATATGGACTGGATAGGCTTCCGCACACCGTTTAACCCATATCTGGGTATTTCTTGTCAGGTTTTCAAAGGGCCAAAAAGTGAGTTTTGCGGTATTGCGTTTTTTGGACTTGCTCGAAAAAGTATTGGTGATTTTCAAGGTCAACAGGTTGGCGCTTCGTAATGATGTCAATCAACTTTGGGGAAACTTCCTCGTATTGGACCGTCGCAAAGTAAATCAGTTTGCCAGGCAGCCATGCGCGCTGCTCATGTTGTAGTGTAGAATAGGATTTGTAGACAACGCTGTTCGCGCTGTCGCAGGAGCGAGTAACATGATTACTGCTTATCGAAAAAAAGTAAAAGTTCGTCCTGATGGGCGCATCGAAATCCTGGAACCATTCCTAATGCCCGGTACAGAGGCCGAAGTGATCGTGCTGGTAGAAGACAAGCCCGAATCTGCTGAGACGCTCCAGGCGCGCGTGCGTGAATGGGAAGCTTTGTTCAAAAAGACCCAGGCATTACCCCAAGCGCAAACAATCACCGAGGAAGAAATCGCTGCTGAAATCGCCGCCTACCGCGCCGGGAAGAAAGCATGAAAGTCCTGATCGATACGAACGTCTTTATTTCAGCAGTCTGGCGCGACAGGAAACCAGAAGAGGTAATTTTGTGGATCATTGCTCACCCCGATTGGCAATGGCTGGTCTCCCCAGAAATCATACAGGAGTATAAGGACGTATTACATCGTAAAAAGTTTTCCTTCCCATCAGAGATTTTGCACACATGGGAAGTAATATTGGATCGAGATACGCATCTCTTGTCAGTAACTACCAGTGTAGATTTTCCACGTGACCAGAAAGACGCAATTTTCCTGGCTTGTGCGCTATCAAGCAACGCTGATTTCTTAATCACTGGGGATGGGGATTTCGAAGACGCTTATAAAATAGTCAACACTACCATTGTTTCTGTTTCGATGTTCAAGCGCTTGATGATTAACGCGGATTGAACGCCAACAAGTTGCAACCGTGAGCGCTTCCACCGCCAACCGCCAGATCGCCCGCGCCGCCGGGACGGTGATGATCGCCATCGTCCTCGGGCAGGTCGCGGGGCTGGCGCGCAGCATCATCGTCGCGCATTTCTTCGGCGCCTCGCCCGAACTCAGCGCCTTCTACTACGGCAACCGCGTCAGCGAGACGCTCTTCCTGCTCGTGGCGGGCGGCGCCCTCGGCTCGGCCTTCATCCCGACTTTTACGGGATTCCTCGCCAAAGGCGACCGCGCCGCCGCCTGGACGTTGGCCGCATCCCTGTCCCGCCTCGTGACCCTGAGCCTCAGCCTGCTCGCGGCGGCCGCGGCCTTTTTCGCACCGCAGATCGTCCGCTACGCCCTCGCCCCGGGTTTTGCCGCTGACCCCCACCTCTTCACATTGACGGTAAACCTGCTGCGCATCCAACTCATCTCCGCGGTGCTCTTCGGCCTGGGCGGGTTGATCGTGGGCATCCTCAACGCCCACCAGGTTTTCCTTATCCCTGCGCTCACGCCCGCCATGTACCAACTCGGCATCATCTTCGGCGCGCTGTTCCTCTCCCCCAGCATGGGAGTCTATGGACTGGCCTGGGGCGTCGTCATCGGCGCGGGGTTCTACCTCGTCCTGCAAATTCCAAGTCTGCTCAAGGTCTACCCTCACCCCGCCCCCTCCCCCGCTGGGAGAGGGGCAAGGGATGAGGGACTCCTCGGCCTCCGCGACCCCAATGTCCGCCACGTACTCCTGCTCATGGCACCCCGCCTGCTCGGCGTGGCGGTGGTACAGGTCAATTTCTGGGTGAACGGTTACCTGGCCTCGTTCATGGGCGAGGAAAGCATGGCGGGACTCTCCTACGGTTTCTCGCTGATGCTGATGGCGCAGGCCGCCATCGCCCAATCGGTGGCGATCGCCGCCATGCCGACCTTCTCCGCCCAACACGCCCTCGGCCAGCGTGACGAGATGCGGACCTCGCTCGCCGCCTCGCTGCGCGGCGTGATCCTGCTGGCGCTGCCCGCCTCGCTGGGACTGATGATGCTGCGCACGCCGCTGGTGGCAATGCTCTACCAGCGCGGCGAATTCACCGCACAATCGACGGAACTGGTGGCCTGGGCCTTGCTGTGGTACGCGGCCGGCATGGTCGGTCACTCCATCATGGAAGTGCTCACGCGCGCCTTCTACGCCCAACACGACACCCGCACCCCCGTCGTCATCGGGGCAATTGCAATGGGATTGAACGTGGTCTTCAGTTTTGCCTTCTCCGCCCTGTTCGCACGCCTGGGTTGGGCGCCGCACGGCGGCCTGGCGCTGGCCAACTCGCTGGCAACAGCGCTCGAAGCCACAGCCCTCTTCGTCACCATGCGCAAACGGCTGGACGGCATCAACGGGACTCACCTGCTGCGCGGCCTGGCCCTGGCCCTGATTGGGACGCTGGCCATGAGCGCCGTCCTGCTCCTGACGCTGCGCATCTTCCCCGGACGACCGGCCTGGCTGCTGGCCCCCGGCGGAATCCTGGCGGGCGGCCTGACCTACGCCCTGACCCTGGCCGCGCTGCGCGTCCCTGAACTGGGAACAGTGACAGCAGCCGTCCGCCGCCGGTTATCCAGGCCCTAGAGCGGCCACAGCAGCCACATGGCAGTGGCGATCGCAATGCCAAACAGCACCCCGCCGGCCACTTCCAGGGGGGTATGCCCCAGCACCTCGCGCAATTCCTTCTCGTTGAACATGTGTCCGCGCAGCAATTCATCGAACAGCACGTTGATGCGCTGCGCGTGAATGCCGGCCTGCCGTCTCACGCCGGCCGCGTCGTAGGTCACGACCATCGTCACAGCCAGCGCCAACGCGAACAGGGGATTGTCAAAGCCATGATACAGCCCGATTGCCAGCGTCACCGAAGTCACCAGCGCCGAATGCGAACTGGGCATCCCGCCCACGCTCAGCAATAACGCCCAGTTCCAGCGGCGCGTATACAAAAAGTCCAAGGGGATCTTGATGAGTTGCGCCAGCAGCCAGGCCGTTGCCATGACGATCAGGACGCGGTTCTGAAAAAGGCCAAGCAGGTTCATGGCTATTCCTCGGCTTCGAATTCTTCCAGCCCGTCAGCGGATAATTTGCGGATTTTCAATTCGGCCTGCTCCAACAACACGCCGCAGCGCCGGACGAGCGTCTGCCCCCGCTCGAAGGCCGCCATTGCCTCTTCCAGCGCACCCTGCTCCCCCTCCAATGCGGCAACGATGCTTTCCAATTCGGTAAAGGCTTCTTCATAAGTCAATTCTTCCACAGGTTTGGGAGAGGACTGTTTCGACATAGAACTCCTTACAATTTACGATTTGCGAACAATAGCCCCAAATCCCCCATCCGTTACGCGGACAAAGATTTCATCATCCGTTTGCACCTGCCCAACGTGCGATACCAGCGCGCCGTCTTGCACCTTCGTCACGACGGCATAGCCGCGCGCCAGCACCGCCAGCGGACTGAGGGCCTGCAAGCGCCGCTCCAGTCCCTTCGAGCGCGCCCCCTCCAGCGACAGGCGATGCTGGGAGGCCGACAGTCCCCGGCGTGAGAGATCGTCCAGGCGTTGGCGGTTGGTCTGGATGCGGCGCTGGGGGGAGGCGAATCGCAGGCGGGCGGCCAGGGACGCGAGTCCGCCTTTTCGCGCGGCCAGCAGGCCCAGGGTCGAGGCGGCGAGGCGGGTTTTCGTCTCCTGGAGCCAGGAGGACAAGTCCGCCAGCGTGATCGGAGTAGCCAGTTCGGCGGCGGCGGTAGGAGTGGGGGCGCGCAGGTCGGCGGCGAAGTCGGCCAGGGTGAAGTCGGTCTCGTGTCCCACCCCGCTGATGAGCGGAACGGAGCAGGCGGCCACGGCGCGCACGACGCGCTCGTCGTTGAAGGCCCACAGGTCTTCGATGGAACCGCCGCCGCGCGCCAGCAGGATGACGTCGGGCGAGAGGCGCTCGAGCGCTGCCAGCGAAGAAACCAGGCCGGGCGGGGCCTCATCGCCCTGTACCGGCGAGGCCGCCAGGATGACCTCGGCCAGCGGCAGGCGGCGGCGCAGGGTGTTCAGCATGTCGCGCAGGGCCGCGCCGGTGGCGGAAGTGATGATGCCGATCTTGCGGGGCAGTTCGGGGATGGGTCGCTTGCGCTCCGGGTCGAACAGGCCTTCGGCTTCGAGCAGGGCTTTCAGGCGCAGGAATTCCTGGTAGAGCGCGCCTTCGCCCACCGGGCGGATCAAGTCGGCGTAGAACTGGTACTGCCCCTGCGGTTCGTAGACGCCGATTTTGCCATGCGCTTCGACCGCCATGCCGTCCTGGAGGGGCAGGTTCAGGCGGCGGGCGTCCATGCGCCACATCACACAGCGCAGGGAAGCGCCCGCGTCCTTGAGCGTAAAATAGACGTGACCGGAGGCCGGGCGCGCCAGGTTGGAAATCTCGCCCTGCACCCACAGGTCCTGCAAAGTAGGGTCGGTCTCCAGCAGGCTGCGGATGTGCTGGGTCAGGCGGGTGACGGTCCAGGTGACGGAGGCAAAGAGGGAGGGTTGCGACATGAATTTCTCGCGCGGGAGGATACTCTATTCTAACCGCTCTTACAAGGAAAACAGGCGCCAACTTGGAGGAAGAAAATTGCAGGTTACTTTTGTACCGTGTCATCGTTAGACGTATCCCCGCTTCTCTGCTACAATGGCGCAAATCTTATGAACCACCTCTGGTCCCCCTGGCGTATGGAATATATCGAAAACCACGAAAAAGAAGATGGCTGCGTGTTTTGCATCGCGCAAGCCCAGGCCGACGGCCCCGGAAACCTGATCGCGCACCGCGGTCAGCGCGCCTACGTCATCCTCAACCGCTACCCCTACACCAGCGGGCATGTGATGGTGGTGCCGTTCGACCACCAGCCCACGCTGGAGGACCTGGACGCGGAGACACGCGCCGAAATGATGGAACTGACCGCGCGCGCCATGACCGTGCTGCGCCAGACCTACCACCCGCAGGCCTTCAACATGGGCGCGAATATCGGCGAGGCGGCTGGCGCGGGCGTGCTGGGGCATGTCCACATCCACATCGTCCCGCGCTGGGCCGGCGATACCAACTTCATGTCCTCGCTGGCGCAGACGCGCGTACTGCCCGAGGCGCTGGAGGATACCTACAAGCGGATCAAAGACGGTTTCCTGGAAGAATAAATGGCTCATTGGGAATCGGCGTGGTGTACCACCAGTTCGGGCGGCAGTTGTACTGCCGCCCGCCAGCAGTGCAACTGCTGGCGCAACAATCAACGACTCATTTGGATTGTGTCGCTGAACCTGATCCTTTTCATGGCATTCGCCAGTTGCAGCCTCGCGCAAGCCGACCCGCCCGCCTCCGCCTCCCCCCAGCCTGCCCAGCCGACCCGGACTCCCCTCCCGCCCACAGCCACTCCCGTCCCCACTCCGCAGCCCACCCTGCCCCCCGTCCTGCTTGGCCCGGACGAGGAGGACTTCCCCCCTGGTTACAACCCGCTGACCGGGCAACCGGTCGCCGACCCGTCCCTGCTCGAACTACCGGCGCTGCTGGTCTCGATCTCCAACTTCCCGGCAACGGCGCGCCCGCAGGCGGGACTGTCCTTTGCGCCGCTGGTGTTCCAGTTTTCCATCACCGAGGGCGCGGACCGTTTCCTGGCGGCGTTTTACGGCGCATTTCCATTTCCTGAAGTTCCGCTGACAGGCAATTGCGAAGTCCGCCAGGGAGCCTTCGCGCAAAGCGACACCCTGCTCGGCAACCGCGTCTGGCTGGACGCCGACCAGGACGGAACGCAAGAGCCGGGCGAACCCGGCGTCGGCGGCGTCTGTGTGCGCCTGTACGATGCGAATGGAAGCCTGCTGGAAGAGACCAGCACCGATTCGAACGGTTATTTTGCCTTCGATATCCAGACGGGCGGGGAATATGCGCTCGGCTTCGAGGCGCCGCCCGGCATGTCGTTCACCGTCCCTGACAGCGGGGATGACGACCGGGACAGCGACGCAGACCCCTCGTCCGGGAAGACCGCGCGCATCCTCATCCAGGCCGATACGCGCCGCTGGGACGCCGGCCTGGTCCTGGACGAGCCGGTCTCCCCATCCAGCGCCGAACTGCCCAAAGCGGAGGTCGGGCCGGTGCGCTCTGGGCGGCTTTTGTATGGTCACATCGCCGGCTTCTTCCAGGATTCCTGCCTGATCTATGCCTTTGCCTCCAAGGAAGTGCTGGAACTGATCCCAAAATGTTCCTTCGTGGCGCACCAGGACGCGGGCGGCGGCTCGATGCTGGAGATCACCCGCATGGAAGCGATTGCGCGCGAGAACTGGAAACTGGATACCGAGTTCAACTACGCCAGCAACCTGTTCGACGAGACGCCGCCGCAGGGCGGTTCCCCGGCCAGCCAGGTGGAGGTCTACTTTGCCGTGATCAACCAATCCGGCTGGCAGTACGACCCGGCCTCGGGGACCTGGCTGCGCTCCACCGACAACGCGGAAAAAGCCGCCGCCGGTCAGTTACACCCCGACATCGACCGACTGAACGGGCGGCAACTGCAATTCGAGAACCTGGTGGTGGTCATGGCCGAGCATGAGGTGGTTTCGCCCACCAACCTGAACATCCATCTCGACCAGGGCGAGCAGGAACGCGCCTGGCTGTTCCGCGACGGGCAAGGATACGAGATCAAGTGGAGCACGCGCTCGACCGACTACGAACGCGCAACCGGTATGCGCCGCCCGATACGCTTCCTCAACAAGGATGGCTCCCCGGCGGCGCTCAAGCCCGGGCGCACCTGGATCGTCATCGTGACGCCCTTCAGCCAGGTCACGCAGGAAGCGCCGGGCGTCTGGCGCGTCCGCTACTATGCCCCGGCCGGCGCGGCGGGTGGAAGTTAGACGAAAATCACCCGAAACTGGGAACAGCGCGGGTGATTTTTTCGATATTCACGCTATAATAAATACAAGACAATCCAGCCATTCTGCCAAGGAGAGACTCATGAGCAAAGAGAATGAAGCCGTCATCCTTTCTGCCGTGCGCACGCCGATCGCGCGTTTCCAGGGAGGCCTGGGCAGCGTCCCGGCAACGAAACTGGGGGCCGTGGTCGTCAAAGCCGCCGTAGAACGGGCAGGCATCCAGAACAAAGAAGAAATCGATGAAGTGTTGATGGGGATGGTCGTCCCCGCCGGGCAGGGACAGGCGCCCGCCCGCCAGGCGGCCATTTTCGCCGGGCTGCCCGCTACCGTTGGCGCAAGCACCCTGAACAAAGTCTGCGGCTCGGGCATGAAGACCGCCATGTACGCGGCGCAGGCCATCAAAGCCGGGGACGGGCAATTGTTCGTCACCGGCGGCATGGAATCCATGACGCGCGCCCCGTACCTCGTCCCTGGCCGCACCGGCGAACTGCGCTACGGACACGTGGACCTGAAAGATTCCCTGCTGCACGACGGCCTGTGGGACCCCTTCGAAGACTGGGCCATGGGCAACGCCGCCGATTTCATCGCCGAAGAGTTCGAAGTCACGCGCGAGGCCATGGACCAGTTCGCGCTCGAAAGCCACCAGAAAGCGGTCGCTGCCATCGAAGGCGGTAAGTTCAAGGCCGAGATCGTCCCGGTGGAGATCCCAGGCCGCAAGGGAGAAGTGACGCTGTTCGATACCGACGAAGGCCCGCGCCGCGACGCCTCGCTCGAAGGGCTCGCCAAACTGCGGCCTGTCTTCCGCCCTACCGGGCGGGTGACAGCCGGCAACGCCTCCACACTCAACGACGGGGCGGCGGCTACCGTCATTGCCAGCCGCGCCTACGCCGAAGCGCACGGGCTGAAACCACTGGCGCGCGTGGTGGCCTACGGGCAGGCCGCGCTCGAACCGAAATGGCTGTTCGCCGCTCCCGCCAAAGCCATGCCGAAAGTACTTGCAAAAGCCGGTTGGACGCTGGCCGACGTGGACCTGATCGAACTCAACGAGGCCTTCGCCGCGCAGGTGCTGGCCAACGGCTACGAACTGGCCGGCCAGGGCTGGGACTGGGGCAAGGTCAACGTCAACGGCGGCGGGGTTGCGCTCGGCCATCCCATCGGCGCCTCCGGCGCGCGCGTACTGGCTACCCTCATCTACGCGCTCAAAGACCGCAACCTGAGACGCGGCCTGGCCAGCCTGTGCCTGGGCGGCGGCGAGGCCGTGGCAATGGCGATTGAATTGGAGTAATGTTATGAACCGCGAAGAGATCAATGAAAAACTCGAATTATACGGGCGCGGCTACGACCTGTTGACCGCTGCGCTGGCCGAAGTCCCGGCAGAAGCGTGGAAATTCAAACCCGCCCCCGCCGAGTGGAGCGTCCACGAGATCATCATCCACCTGGCAGACAGCGAGACAAACGCCGCTTTACGCGCCCGCAAACTGGCGGTCGAGCCGGGCGGAACACTGATGGGTTACGACCAGGACCGCTGGGCCAAAGAACTGGACTATCACGGCCAAGACGCGGACGATGCGCTGCAACTGGTCAAACTTGCCAGGCAGACCACCTACCGGTTGCTCAAAACGCTGCCCGATGAAGTGTTCTCCCACAGCGTGGTCCATCCTGAGTATTCCGAGCCGTATACTTTCGAAAAATGGTTGAGCCTTTATTCGGCGCACATCCCAGGGCATATCGAACAGATCAAAAATAACGTCAGATTGTGGAGAGAACGGAAATGACAGGGCAACATATTTTCGTTGTCGGCGCGGGGACGATGGGGAACGGCATCGCCCAGACGGCGGCCACCTCCGGCTATCGCGTCACTTGCATGGACGTCCTGCCGGCTGCCCTCGAAAAAGCCAAATCTACCATTGCAAAGTCCACCGCCAAACTGCTCGAAAAAGGCAGCCTTACCGCTGAACAGAAGGCCGCTGCCGAGCAAATTGCCTTCGTCTCGGACCTGGCCGGGGTGAAGGATTCCGACCTGGTCATCGAAGCCGCCAGCGAGAACCCGGGACTGAAATTCGAACTATTCAAAGAACTGGACAAGAGGGCGCGCCCCGGCGTGATCCTGGCGAGCAACACTTCCTCCATCAGCATTACCAAACTGGCCGCCGCCACCTCCCGCCCCGACAAAGTGATCGGGATGCACTTCATGAACCCGGTGCCGTTGATGAAACTGGTGGAGGTCATTCGCGGACTGGCTACCAGCGACGAAACGCGCGATACCACCTTCGAGGTCTGCCAGCAGATGGGGAAAACCCCCATCGAAGCCAACGATGCGCCGGGCTTCATCTCCAACCGCATCCTGTGCCCGATGATCAACGAGGCCATCTTTGCCCTGCAGGAAGGCATCGGCACGCCGGAGGCCATTGACCAGGTGATGAAACTGGGCATGAACCATCCCATGGGCCCGCTCACCCTGGCCGACCTGATCGGCCTGGATGTGGTGCTGAACGTGATGGAAATCTTGCAGCGCGACCTGGGCGATGACAAATACCGACCGGCTTACCTGTTGAAGAAAATGGTAGATGCGGGCTACCTGGGCAGGAAATCGGGAAGAGGATTTTACACCTACAATTAACCTCAGACCCTAAAGGTCTTGAAGACCTTTAGGGTCTCCCGTTACCCCGGAGGGCAGCATGAAAGTCGAACTGCGAGAAATGAGCATGAAGGACTACGATGTCGTCTATGCGCTGTGGAAGGAGAGCGAGGGACTGAAACTGAACAGCGAAGACGACTCGCGCGAGAGTATCAAGCGCTTCTTGGAGCATAACCCGGACCTGAGTTTCGTCGCCCTGGACAAAGGTGAGATCGTCGGGGCGGCGCTGTGCGGCTGTGACGGGCGGCACGGCTACATCCACAACCTGGCTGTGCGCAAGTCCCACCGGCGGCAGGGCATCGGCAAATCCCTGGTGGGACGCTGTATGTTCGCCCTCATGCGCCAGGGCATCCACCGCTGCCACCTGTTCGTGCTGGGCGACAACCGCCCCGGCCTGGAATTCTGGAAGAGCCTGGGCTGGCAGCAGCGCGTGGAACTGATCACCATGTCGCAGCCGTTGGAGATGTAAATGGGCGGGGAAGCCGAATGCCCAAGGAATCATTGCGCTCCACCGTTGATTTTCTTCGACAAGTCAAGTAAACTGGGAGTACCGGAGGCACGAATGGATGAAAAACGAAAACTGGCCCGCAAATATTTGATCATTTATTCGCGCGTCTTCGAACGCAACCTGGGCAAAATGCTCGGCTATCTTAGTGACCTCAGTCCAATGGGCGCGATGGTCATCAGTGAGCAGCCCCAGACGGTTGACGTCATCCTGCCCTTGCGTTTCGACCTGCCCGGTACAGGGCTCTTCAGCACCAATAAACTCGATGTCAGCGCGCGTGTTGTCCGTTGCGACCTGGATATTGACCCCTCCTTCTATAACATCGGCTTCGAGTTCCAAGACCTGAAACCGGAACAACTACCGATCGTCGAAAGGATGATGGAAACCTACGAGTTCCGCCGCAACCTGGCGCAGTATCCTCAAGCGCCGTCCAACGCGCAGGGCGACCAGGCGTAGGAAACGCCACAGAAACCGGAGCAGGCCCGGGTCCGCAAAGACTGGGGCCTGTCTGCTTGCAGGGAAGTTACGGGCGGGTCACCACGAAATTGTCGAACCGGATGTCTACGCCGCTTTCGTCATAAGAACCCGCGATCAGGCCGACATCGCCGCTCGTCAGGGTAGTATCGGTTACGCTGTCCACCTGCACACCGTTGACATACAGCGTCAACGTGCTGCCAATGCACTCGGCCGTGATGTGATTGGATGCCTCCCCCTGGTTGATGACATCGTAGGGTTGCAGCAAGGCGTCCTGGGAAAGGACGGTCTGGTCGTTTGCTATGACCAGTACAATGCCCGCATAGCCGTCGCTGGTGACGACGAACTGGTAGAAATCGGCCGTGCTTTCCTCTTCGCGATAGCGGCAGATCACGCCAAAATCGTTGGCGTCCGGCCCGCCGGCCTTGGTGGCGTCCACTTCCACGCGCACGTCGGCCGGCAGCGCCTCCTGGCTGGGATTGGCCCAATAGGTATATTCCGTGGCATCTACCCGGATGCGATATGCGCCATTGTCGTAATCGGTCAGGCCTTCAGAGTCGCTGTACTGATCCCAACCGCTGGAGGTGTCCGAAAAGTCATCTTGGAACAACACATCGGCAGGCTGGTCGGGGCCTGCGCTGCCCGGGTCGCCCAAACCAGGCAAATTCGAGACCAATGAACAGGCCAGGCTGGCCAGCAGCAGCACCGGAATGGTAAAGAACGCTTGTTTTTTCATGGCTGTCTCCTTGTAAATTTGCCCAAGTATACCCAATTTGTACGGAGCAAGGCTTGACATAATCCGAATGGGGGATAGAATGTACCTGCCCGGCGGGGAAACTTGCCCATTCCTCCCCCGGTAGCGCATTCTAAGGAGATGTCATGCTGCCGCTCCCCGATTTTTTCGACCCAGACAAACTGGACCAGGTCTGGCGCGTGCCGTACGAAGAACGTGCCAAGCAAGCGCAAGACTGGGCGCATCGATACGGACTTTTGCCTGCCTCCGTTGACCGGACCACCACCTGGCTGATGCTGGTGGACGTGCAAAACACCTTCTGCTTGCCGGGATTCGAACTCTACGTAGCCGGGCGCAGCGGCGCGGGCGCTGTGGATGATAACCGCCGCCTGTGCGAATTCATCTATCGCAACCTGGATAAGATCACCCAGGTCACAGCCACGCTGGACACGCACCAGGCCATGCAAGTGTTCCATGCCATCTTCCTGGTCGATAAGCGGGGGGAACACCCCACACCCTATAGCACCATCACAGCCGAGGAGGTCCGGGAAGGCAAATGGCGCTTCAACCCGGCGCTGGCCGGTCACTTCGGCGTCACGCCTGAATACGGGCAGGAACGACTGCTGCACTACACCTCCGCGCTGGAAGCGCACGGCAAGTACGCCCTGACCATCTGGCCTTACCATGCCATGCTGGGCGGCATCGGTCACGCGCTGGTCTCCTCGGTCGAGGAAGCGATTTTCTTCCACTCCATAGCCAGGTTGTCGCAACCGCACTTCGAGGTCAAGGGCGACCGTCCCTTCACCGAGCATTACTCGGTCATCGGCCCGGAGGTGGACAGGGGCCCGCAAGGCGAAATGCTGGGCGAGCACAACGACAAGTTCGTGTCCATGCTCAAACAGGTGGACCGGCTGGTCATCGCCGGGCAGGCCAAGAGTCATTGCGTGGCATGGACGATTGCCGACCTGCTCGAAGACTTGAGGCGCGAAGATCCAAGCCTGGCAAACAAAATCTACCTGCTCGAAGACTGCACTTCCCCGGTCGTAGTGCCAGGCGCCGACTTCACGGAAGCGGCCGACGAAGCCTTTGCGCGCTTTGGGCAGGCCGGGATGCACATCGTCCGCTCCAGCGATGATTTCCTGGCTGTGTAGGGCAGGTCTCGGGCTTGCCTTGCAAACTTATACGATTGGGAGTCTGTAATCTCAAATTATGTCC
>JBMOMP010000016.1:0-22133 GCA_049323115.1 Chloroflexota bacterium | reverse complement strand
GCTTCACCTTCCCGCGCCTGGGCATCGAAGTGACGCTGGTTGACCCGACCGACCCCGAAAACTTCCGCCGCGCCATCCGCCCCAACACCAAACTTCTGTACGGCGAGACCATCGGCAACCCCAACGTCAACATCTTCCCCTTCGAGGAAGTCGCCCAGATCGCGCAGGAATTCCACCTGCCGCTTATGATTGACAACACCCTGGCCAGCCCCTACCTGTTCCGTCCGCTGGAATGGGGCGCCAACATCGTCGTCCATTCCACCACCAAATACATCGGCGGGCACGGCACCTCCATCGGCGGCGTCATCGTAGACGGCGGCAACTTCGACTGGCGTCACGAACGCTTCCCCAACTACACCGCGCCCGACCCCAGTTACCACGGCGTCGTCTTCGCCGACCTGGGCGAACTGGCCTTCATCAGCAAAGCCCGCGCGGGCATCCTGCGCGACATCGGCGCCTGCCAATCCCCGTTCAACTCCTGGCTCTTCCTGCAAGGACTGGAAACCCTCAGCCTGCGGATGGACCGCCACGTTGCCAACGCCCAAGCCGTAGCGGACTTCCTCGCTTCGCACCCAGCCGTGGCCTGGGTCCGTTACCCCGGCCTTCCCAGTCACCCCGACTTCGAGCGCGCAAAAAAATACCTCCCCAAAGGCAAAGGCGCCATGCTCGGATTCGGCGTCAAGGGCGGACGCGAAGCGGGCGCGAAGTTCATCAACAGCCTGGAACTGTTCAGCCACGTCGCCAACCTGGGCGACGCCAAATCCCTCGCCATCCATCCCGCCAGCACCACCCACAGCCAGCTCTCGGACGAAGAGCAACTGGCCGCGGGCGTCAGCCCCGACTTCATCCGCTTGAGCATCGGCATCGAAGATATCGAAGACATCCTGTGGGACCTGGACCAGGCCCTGCAATAGATTGGAGGCACTATGCCCGTAAAAATACCCTCTACCCTGCCCGCCCGCGCCATCCTGGAACAAGAGAACGTGTTCGTGATGGGCGAAGAACGCGCCGCGCACCAGGACATCCGTCCCTTGCGGGTCGCCATCCTGAACCTGATGCCAACCAAGGTGGAGACCGAGACACAGATTCTCCGTTTGCTTGGCAACTCGCCGTTACAGGTCGAAGTGACATTGTTGCACACCGCCACGTATGAATCCCAAAACGTGGACGCCGATCACTTGCTCAATCACTACGACACGCTCGAAGATGTTCGGGATGAGAAATTCGACGGCCTGATCGTCACCGGCGCGCCGGTGGAACACCTGGCCTTCGAAGAAGTGGATTACTGGGATGAACTGACCCAGGTCTTCGACTGGGCAGAGAAGAATGTGTTTTCCACCTTCTACATTTGCTGGGGAGCGCAGGCCGGCCTGTACCATCACTACGGCATTCCAAAGTACAGCCTGCCCGCCAAAGTCTTTGGCGTCTTCGAGCACCGCAAGTTGGTCCCATCCGAACGCCTGCTGTTCGGCTTCGACGATACCTTTCTTGCCCCGCATTCGCGTTACACCGAGGTGCGCCGCGCGGATCTGGAGACCGTGCCTGAGTTACACATTTTGAGCGAATCCGAAGAGGCGGGGGTACATATCGTCGCTTCGAAAGACGGGAGGCGCATCTTCGTAACGGGACATTCCGAGTACGACCCGCATACCCTGAAAGGGGAATATGACCGCGACATCAAGAAGGGCATCCCGATTGCCCTGCCGCGCAATTACTTTCCCGAAGACGACCCGTCCAAGCCGCCGCTGGTGCGCTGGCGCGGCCACGCCAGTTTGCTGTTCTCCAACTGGCTGAACTATTACGTCTACCAGGTCACGCCGTTCGATTGGCGCAAAATCCCGGATGACGCCATCCACACGGACTTTTAGGTCAACGCACGCTCGTAACCACAGATAAACACAGATGCGCTCAGATTTTCGGCGCATCTGTGTTCATCGGCGTTTATCTGTGGTTCAGGGACGAGCCGCGTCGTATTTTTTGACGTCGGCAATGGCCTTGTCCACGTTCACGAAGGGCAGGATGATCAACCCGGCAATGAAGAAGAAGATCAGGGATAGGATGCCGTAACGCAGGCTGCCGAAGAGTTGGTTGGCCAGGCCGAAGATGAGCGGCCCGATCCAGGAGGTGCCGCGTTCGCTGATCTCGTAGAAAGAGTAAAATTCGGCTTCCTTGCCGTCAGGGACCATCTGGGCGAACAGACTGCGACTGATGGCCTGCGAGCCGCCCATGACGAGGGCAATGAACATGCCGAGGATGAAGAACTCCAGGGCAATGCTGGCGCTCTTCAAGCCGAGGTAGGCGTAGATGACCACGCCGGCCCAGATGAACAGGCTGACGATCACGGATTGCTTGGCGCCGATCCAACTGGCGAGGCGTCCCCATAACAGCGCGCCGCCGAAGGCGACGAACTGGATCATCAGGATGACAGCGGTGAGCGTTTGCTGCTCGAGTTCCAGCCCGCCCTGGATGAGCGGCGCGGCGGCAAAGGTGGCCGAGACGGCAATCACTGTTTGGATGCCGTCGTTATACAGGAAATAAGCCAGCAGGAACTTGAGCGTTTCGGGGAAGTGTTTGACTTCGCCCAGGGTCTGGCGCAACTGCTTGAAGCCGATGCTGGCATAGGTTTCGTTGGCGGGCAATGCGCGGGAGGCGTGACGCGCGCGCAGGCGGCTCCAGGTGATGAAGGCAAATCCCAGCCACCACACGCCGGCCGAGGCCAGGTTGATGCGCACCGCCAGGTCGCCGGGGACGCCGAGCGTGTCGCTGAACAGATAGAAGGCCAGGTTGAGCGCCAGCAAGAGACCGCCGCCCAGGTAGCCCATCGCCCAGCCATAGGAAGAGACCCGGTCGCGCTGCTCTTCGCTGGCGATGTCGGGCAGGTAGGCGTTGTAGAAAACAATGGCCGCGCCAAAGGCCAGGTTGGCGATGATGAAAAGAACGCCGCCCAGCCACCACAGGCTGCTGGCTTGGAAGAACATCAAGATGGTGGCCAGCGCGCCGATGGTAGCGAACAAGCGCATCATTTGCTTGCGCAGGTGGGAGTAATCGGCAATCGCGCCCAGGATGGGCAGGAACAATACCTGCATCCCCACCGAGAAGGAAATACAATAGGGCAGGAAAGAGTCCGGCGCAATTGGGATTCCCAGGAACGAGACGGTGGGACTCCCGGCTGCTTCTGCCGCGCTGCGCGCCAAACTGGCAACGTAGGGACCGAGGAACACCGTCCCTACGGTGGTACTGAAAGCCGAGTTGGCCCAGTCGTACATGGCCCAGCCAAAGATCTCGCGCTTGTCGTTGACCGCTGGCTTGCTGGCTGTTTGTGTTGCCATATCGCCTCCTTGAAATTTTTCTCGGATTCTACTTCAAAATAAACCCGCTGAGGGACGCAAAGTTGCTACTGCGCGCTGTGGGATACCGTTCCGGGTCAGCCCGCAACTCCTTTTGCCGGGCGTCCCCGCGCCTGCTGGACCAGGATCACCCCCAGGATGACCGTCACAATGCCGCCTATCTGGAGCATGTCCAAGCGCTCATCAAGGAGAAGCCACGCCAGCAATGCCGTGACCAACGGCGCGAGGTTGAGCATGATGTTCATTTCGAGCGCCGACAGGATTCGCAGGGAATGATTATAGAGCATGTAGGCCAGGGCAGTATTTACGACAGCCAGCCAAAGTACGATTCCCCATGCAACCAGTGTGAACGTCGGTAACCCTTCTACGGGAAGCGCAATGAGCAACAACATCCCCCCGCCCATCGCGAGCGGAAGCGCTGTGAGCAACAGGGTATCCAACCGCTGCTCCCGCGCCGCCGCGCGTCCCAGGATCCCGAACAACGCAAAGCCGAACAAGCCAACAGCGACAATCAAAAAGCCAAACAATTCACCTGCTTCCAGTCCCTTCGAAAAGAACAGACTGCTGCCGACCAGGCTGACGATGACGCCCAGGACCTGCCAGCGCGTAGGGATCTCCCGCAGCCAGAGGATGCCCGCAAACAGGATCAATACAGGGATCATGCTCATGAGGAAAGAGACGGTTGTGGCTGGCAAATATCGCAGTCCCCAGAACAGCGCCCCGTTGCCGATGGTATACCCGCTGAAGCCGATCAGGAACAGGCGCACCCACGAACGGCCCGGAATGGATCGCAGGGACTTGCCCCTACGGACGATGAACGGCAGCAAGATGACGAAGGCCCCGAAATAGCGCAATCCTGCCATCGTCAATGGCCCGATATCATCCAGTCCCACCTTGATGAAGATGAACGACGAACCCCAGATCAGGGTAACCAGGAGGCTTTCTATGATAGCCAGGAAGCGCGCTGGTTTGTCAATGATTGGCATCGTGCAGCCACGCACTTATCTGGCGGGTGTGATGCCGGTAGTCGCCCGCCAGCGCCTCGACGGTCCTGCCTACAGTGGCGGGGCTGCCGCTGTAATGGCGGACGCCATGCTCCGCCGCCAGTTCCCCGGCCGGCAGGGCCAGCAAGAAGGCTTCGAAGGCTTGCATGGACGATTCGAGTTCCGCCAGGAGTTCCTGCTTCGAGCGAGACGAGTGCTTCATTACAAAGCCTGCATTGATGTTGCTGTAATCGTTCGGGGCGTCATCGTAATACGCGGGGGGCTTCCCCGCCAGGATGGATGACGAGGCCTCGATCATGAAACTGTTCCAGCCCACCAGGTGGGCAACTACATCCCTGGGCGACCATCCGTCCATGGGAGATAAGAACTCCTCATCGGATAAGGGGAGGATGACCTCCACAAAATCCTGGTAGGCGCTCTTCAGGGAAAACATCTCTGCTTGTTCGGGCATGGTGTAAAGATCCTCCGTAAGTTGATATCTGGCTGGCCAAGTCGCGGTATGCGGATATGGATTCGTCCAGTTTCAGGCTGATGATCTGGCTGGCCAGATCATGGCCCATCATCTATAAGCGCCATGATACAGTTCGGCTTTCACCACAGAACACAATCGGATTTCACGCGGACTGACCGAGGCTAGTTTGCGCGCCGCCAGGGTATCACGTTTGTTCAACAATTCAATGCAAACGTTGGTATCAAGCAGATAAGTCATTCGAACTTACTCCGCGTCTCATAACTTCCCTGCGATTCGCGGACAAGTGGCACACCTTCCCATCCACCGATAATTTCAGTAAAGAACAGATCAGGCCACCCCGAATCCGAATGCGCTTGTTCAAGAGGGTGAAGCACTAAAACAACTTCCAACTCTGTATTCTTAATGCCAATCGGCGTTTCCAATTTCAAGATGCCATCTTTACCAACATGGGTACGGAAGGTCAGGCTTTGCATAATGCACCTCCAACGCTAAATTGTAGCATAGAAGTCCCCTATCCATCCCCGACATCTCTTACCCTCTCCCAATAAACTCATCCGTCACTTCATCCAGTTTCAGGCTGATGATCTGGCTGGCCGAGTCGCGCCCCATGGTCACGCCGTAGATCACGTCCGCCGCCTGGACGGTGTTGCGGTTGTGGGTGATGACGATGAACTGCGTCTCCTGGCTCAACTCCTGCAACAGGTCGCGGAAGCGCCCGACGTTGGCCTCGTCCAGCATGGCGTCCACCTCGTCCATCACGCACACCGGCGTAGGCGAGACCTTCAGAAGCGCAAAGACCAGCGCAATCGCCGTCAGGCTCCTTTCGCCGCCGGAGAGCAGCGCCAGTCCCTGTTCGCGGCGGCCGGGCAGGCGCGCCTCGATCTCGATGCCGGTCTCCACCAGGTTTTCGGGATCGGTCAGCGCCAGGCGCGCCGAACCGCCGCCGAACAACCGCACGAAGATCTGGCGGAACTCCTTGTCCACCGCCTCGAAGGTCTTCGAGAACTCCTGCCGGGTCAACTCGTCCAGTTCGGCGATCACCTGGCGCAGATCGGCTTCGGCCTGGCGCAAGTCCTCCACCTGCGTCTTCATGAAGGCATAGCGCTCGCTCTCGGATTCGAACTCCTGCTGCGCTTCGGGGTTGACCGGTCCCATGCGGCGCAACTGCGCGCGCTGCTGGGTCAATTGCTCTTCCAGCCCGGCGCCCAACTCCCTGACCACCGGCAACTGCTCCACCATGCCGTCCAGCGGAAGCGGCATCGGCCCGGATACATCCTGCGCGTACTCGAAATTCACCAACCCAAAATCATCCTGGATGCGTCCGCGCAGCGTGTCCAGCGCCTCCTGGCGGCGGATGACCTCCACCTGCACCTGGTTGTACTGGCGCTCGGCCAGCGACATAACCCGCTGGGCTTCGGCTTCTTGCTCCTGCAACGCCCGTTCCTGCTCCTCGGCGCTCGCCAGGTCTTTCTCGGCCGGCTCGATCCTGGTTTGCAGCGCGGCGATCTCCGCGTTGAGCGTCGCCTCGCGCTCACGCAGCCCGGCGCGCTCGCTTTCCAATTGCGCCAGATTGTTCCCGGTCTCTTCCAAGCGGCGCTCGAACCCAGCCCGCTGTTCCTCCAGGCGCGCGGACGCAGCGCGCCGCTCCTGGACGCGCCCCTCCACATCGCGCAAGGCCTGTTCCGCCACCGCCGCGCGCGTCGTCCAATACGACACCTGCTCCTGCGCCTCGTCCAGCGACATGCCCCCCAGTTGCGCCTCCAGGACGTGGACCTCTTCCACCGCCTGCGCAGAACCGGACTCGATCTCCGTCTTGGCTTCGAGCAGTTCGATCCCCTCCGCTTCGGCCCTGGACGCCTCGGCCTGCAACGCTTCGAGTTGCTTTTCCTGCCACCCCAGCGCGCGCCGCGCCGAGTCCAACGCCCCGGCGGCTTCCCTTTCGACGGTTGCTGCCGCCTCGAGCCCCCTGCGCGCCTCGCGCTGGACGCTTTCAGCCGCGGAAAATGCTTCTTGCGCGGCCAGCAGGTCCGAGGTCAGGCCCCGAAGCGCGGACTGGAGCGAGTCCACCCGCCCGCCCAGCGCGGTCAACGCATCCTGCAATTCGCGGCGCTGGCGCGGCCTGCCCAACGTCGAGCCGCGCCCGGATTTGCCAGCCAGCACCAGGCCGTCGGCGCGGAAGACTTCGCCGCGCAGGGTGACGGCGCGGGCGTGGGCCGGCTGCCCGGCGATCAGGCGGCGGGCGGCGGCGCGGTCGCGGACGATGAAAGTATGCCCCAGCAGCAAGTTCTTGGCTACACGCAAATCGTCGGGGGCGTCCACCAGGGAGGCGGCCAGCCCCAGGCAATCGGGGTCGGCGGGCGCCGGCAACGGCTGGGAGGCGGCCAGGCCTTCGAGCGGGAGTAGGGCGGCGCGCCCGGCCTCCCCGGCCTCGAGCAAGGCCAGCGCATCTTCGAGATGCCCGCTTTCGAGCAGCACGGCGTCCAAACTCTCGCCCAGGGCGGCGGCGATGGCGGTTTCCAGTTCGGCCGGCACGTCCAGGGCGGCGCTCAACGCGCCGCGCGCACCCTTCAGCCGGGAACCGCGCGCGGCGTCCAGCAGGAAGCGCGCGCCCTCGGCGTAACCGGCCAGCGACTGTTCGGCCTGCTCCAGCACGTCGAGTTGCGCGGCCTGGCGCGACCACTCGGCCTTGAGGCCGGCCAGTTCGTCGCTTTTGGCGCGTTTTTCGTTTTCCAGGGCGGCCACAGCCTGCTTGCGCGCAGACAGGGTCTCCTCGGCAACGCGCAGCGTCTCTTCGGCTTTCCTGCGGGCGGTGACGGCGGCGCGCTGTTCGCCGTCCGCGCGCACCACCTCGTCATCCGCCTCGCGGATGGCCTGCCCGGCGGCGGCGAAACGTTCTCCCAGCGCAATGCGGCGGGCAGCCAGTTCGTCGAGGCGCGCCTGCGTCTCGGCGCGGCGGGCGTTCAGGCGGGAAGCGCGTTCTTGGGCGGCGCGCAGTTCGCTCTCGGCGCTGGAGCGTTCCGCCTGGCGCGCCGAGAGCGCTTCCTGGGCCGCAGACAGGCGGGAACGCGCCTCGTCGAAATTTTCCTTGACGTGCGCGAATTCGGCCTCGGCTTCTTGCAAGCGTTCGCGCGCCAGGGCGCTTTCCTCGGCCAGGCGGTCGCGGTCGCTGCCCAGCGACTGGCGCGAGGCCAGCAGGGCGCGCTGGCGCTCCTCCAGCACGGCCAGTTCGCGGCTGGCGGCTTCCCAGCGGGTGTGCAGATCGGACAGTGCGCGATGCCAGGCGTTCAAGCGGGCGCGTAAGCCCTGCAAGCGTTCGCGGAAGGCGGCATATTCAGACTGCCTGGCCTGGAAGGCTTCGCGCGCCTCGCGCTGGCGGGACTCCTGCTGGCGCTGCACGTCGCGGCTCTCGGTCACTTCACGCAGGGTCTTGTGCCAGTGGTAGCCGTACCACTCGCGCAGCAGGACGCGCAGGTCGGCCTGCATACGGGTATATTCCAGCGTGCGGCGCGCCTGCCGTTCGAGCGAGCGCAGGCGCGGTTCGAGTTCGGCCATGATGTCGAGCACACGCTCCAGGTTGCGCTGGGTGGTGTCGAGTCGCCGCAGGGTTTCCTCGCGGCGGGAGCGGTACAGTCCCACCCCGGCGGCTTCCTCGAACAGGCGGCGGCGCTCGTCGGCTTTGAGCGCCAGCGAGGCGTCCACCAGTCCCTGGCCGAGGATAGTGTAAGTGCGCTCGCTCAAGCCGGACTGGGCCAGCAGTTCGTTGATCTCGCGCAAGCGGACGTGCTGCCCGTTGAGCAGGTAGTCGTTGCGTCCGTCGCGGTAGGCGCGGCGTCCCATGGAGACTTCGCTGAAATCCACCGGCAGCCAGCCGTCCGCGTTGTCGAACAGGATGCTGGCAGAGGCCATCCCGGCGCGGGTGCGGTGCTCGGAACCGGCGAAGATCATGTCTTCGGTCTTCTTGGCGCGCAACAAGCCAAAGGACTGTTCCCCCAGCACCCAGCGCAGGGCATCGGCAATATTGGATTTGCCGGAACCGTTCGGCCCGACGATAGCAGTAATGCCCTCGGCAAATTCGAACACGGTGCGTGAGGCGAAGGTCTTGTATCCTTGCAATTCGAGGGATTTCAGGCGGAGAGGCATGGGAAGTAGAGAGCAAAGAGTAGAGAGTAGAGAGTAGGGAATAGGAAGTAGTAAATAGTGAACAGGGGGTTGGAAGCGGCAGGGTCAAGCCAGGCCGAGGGACTCCAGGGCGGCCTGGGCAGCCATCTGCGCAGCAATGTGCTTGCTGGGACCGCTGCCGCGTCCATGGGCCCTGTTATCAATCTGCACTTCGACCACAAAGGTCCTGGCATGGTCGGGGCCGCTGGCTTCCACGGTCTGGTAATGCGGCGCGCCCAGTTTGTGCGCCTGCGCCCATTCCTGTAAGGTGCTTTTAGGATCGAATATTTCCGTGCGGTCGAGCACCCGCTCGCGCATGCTGTCGATCAAGGGTTCGATGAAACGCTGCACGGCAGGGATACCGGCATCCAGGTAGAGCGCTCCGATCACGGCTTCGAAGGCGGCGCACAGCAGGGTGTCGCGTTCGCGCCCGCCGGATGCCAGTTCTCCCCGTCCCAGCCGCAGGGCAGGCCCCAGGCCGAGTTGACGCGCGAAGGCGGCCAGTGTATCGGTGCGGACAAGCGCAGAACGGATGCGCGTCAGGTCGCCTTCGGGCATCTCCGGGCAATGGTGATAGACCCAGGCGCCGACCACGAAATCCAGCACAGCGTCGCCCAGGAATTCGAGGCGCTCATTGTCTTCCAGCGCGTTCTGGTTTTCGTTCAAATACGAACGATGCGTCAACGCGCGCGCCAGCAATCCCAGGTTGGAAAAAGGCAGTCCCAATCGCCCGGCCAGATCGGCGACGGATTCGGCTCCTGCCGGTGAGCCATGATTCAACGTCACGGGAACCTCCCCAGAACTCAGGGAGCGCTAGAACCCCTCCCCTCCGTCCCTCCCCATTTCTACAAAATGGAGAGGGGAACGGGGTGAGGCACTCGCGTTCCATCAGTTCCACTATGGTTTTTCGGCTCGATTGTAATGCCTCTCAGGGAAAATGGCAAACAATGTCTGCAAATTGGCTATTCTCTGTTAAAATCAAGTGATTCGGAACGAAGCAAACGAATGTAAAACCTGGCCGGGGAGGCTGCTCCATGAATGACGCCGCGAACAATGAGACTCGCTTCTTGCACGCCATCGAGATGGGATTGGGGGCCTGGCAATGGGGAGACCGGCTGATCTGGCAATTCGGCCAGACGCATAAGGACGACGACTGCCGCGCCGCCTTCCTGGCCTCGCTGGAGGCCGGCATCCGTTTCGTGGATACCGCCGAAGTGTACGGCAGCGGGCGTTCGGAACGCTTGCTGGGACAATTCCTGAAAGAGACCGAACAACCCGTGCTGGTGGCAACCAAGTTCTTCCCCATGCCCTGGCGCTTGACGAAGCAAACCCTGCCGGCCGCGTTGAAACACAGCCTGGAACGGATCGGCGTGGAGGGCGTGGACCTGTACCAGGTGCATTGGCCCAGTCCGCTGCTCAAGACGGAGGTCATGGCCGACGGGCTGGCGGCTTGCGTGGAAAGCGGCCTGACCCGCACGGTGGGCGTGTCCAACTTTAGCCCCAACCAGATGCTGGCGGCCTATTCGGCGCTGGCGCGCAGGGACGTCCCGCTGGCCGCGAACCAGGTGAAATACAGCCTGCTCGACCGTCACGTCGAGAAGAACGGCCTGCTGGCGCGCTGCCAGGAATTGGGCATCCGCCTGATCGCCTACAGTCCGCTCGAAATGGGATTGTTATCGGGGAAATACACGCCCGAAAACCCGCCCACAGGCACACGGGCGCGGCGCTACGCCGGGCTGGTCAAAAAGATCGCTCCCCTGCTCAAGGTGATGACCGAGATCGGCCAGGATCATGGCGGCAAGTCCAATGCGCAGGTGGCGCTGAACTGGTGCATCTGCAAAGGGACGCTGCCCATCCCCGGCGCGAAGAACGCCGAACAGGCCGCGCAAAACGCCGCGGCGCTGGGCTGGAAGTTGACCGAGGAAGAAGTGGCAAAGTTGGACGAAGCCAGCGATGCAGTGCTGTAATGCATCGAAATGCTTTCTCATGACAAGAGCCTGTCATTCGAAGAGCCGGATGAAGGGAAACTCTTGCCCTGAGCCTGTCGAAGGGTTCACGTCCGGTTCGGTAGTGGCGGGGGGAGGGGCGACCCTCCTCACGACCATAATTAGCCAGCATTTGGCAACACATGAACATATTCATTCAATTATTGATTTATCCCTCAGCCACTTTTCAAGCACAGAATCGATGGTCTCGTGTGGTGATTGCACATCAAAAGTTTCATATAGCCTTCCAACTAAGTCTGTATGTAAAAAACGCAAGGTTCTGTCTTTAAGAAAGAGTATAGGTTTGCCTAAAGCCATCATATAACCGACTTCAAGGGAAACATTGGGATTGAAATCGTCTGCGACAAGACGCTCATACACAGCTATTCCAAAGCCGCAGCCGTGCATATACGTTCGAATATTTGAGAGCAAATCATCAGAATATGTTCTGTCATCGGCACGAAAGACTTCTAATCCAAATCTTGCACAACAGGTTCTTATGGCGTCAATAATAGCGGGGTGAAGTCTTGTATCATCAAATTTCATCATTAAGAAGCCGCACCTTTCTGGCTCTCGGTGTTCTTCCCAAAACCTTTCCAAAAACGGCTTTAATTCTGGAAAATCAATTATTCCCATAGTGCGTTCCATTTCTTCTGGCGTGACTACGAACCTTATCCTGCCTTCTACTCTAGGCGGATGGTCAAGGCTTGAGTAACTTTCTTCAACTTCATATTCTGGGGTTACTGCGACAACGCCGTGAGCCCAGCGTAAATCTTTGACATTATCAAAGTTGGCTTTGACCTCGTTTAAGTTTAATAGCCATTTATCCATCACACCCCTTGCAGGACGTAACCATTTCACATCATGGCGATTAAGTTGTGTTGCCAATCTAGTAATAGCATCTCTTTGCCCCCGAGGCGAGTAAATGGTAAATCCTACCGTGATGCCTTCGCCATCTGGCTCATCAGATTCGCCCAGATGCCAATCCAAATCGCCTGATAAGAAAAATAAACCCGAGATATATTTCATTTTCCTTTTACCATCTTTCTCATCGCCGCCATCGCGGATAGGACAGCCAGTTCCCCCACTGCCCCCGCACGGACTTGTGCTGAGTTGTCGAAGTATCCCGGCGCGCGCAATTGATGTACTGACAAAAGTATACAATCATTCCCAGGGTTTTTCAATCGCTTTTTCGAGCCGGATGGAGAGTCTCCCTTTTCAGGAGAGTCTCCCTCCTCTCACGCCGCCGCCTTCGCCTTGCGGACCGGCGCTTTGTACTCGGACTTCTTCTTCAAGCCCAGCGCCTGCACCTGGTCGGAGTCCCTGCCATACTGCGCGATGACCTGTTCCTTCACGCCCAAGATCATGTTGTGGAACTCCCATTCGGCGGCGACAGCGGCGTCGCGCGCGGCGGCCAGCGCGTTCTGCGCGTTGACTTCCGCCTTCTGCGCGCTCCTCAGCGCTTGGAGCCGGGACTGTACGGCGGCTTCGGCGTAGGCGGCATTGGCAGGCGCATAATCATTCAGTGCTTGCAGGGCAGTGTAGGCCTCCAGGTCGGCCTGCTTTTTGGCAGGGGTGAGGCGTTTATTTTGATTCCTAGCCATGTTCTCTCTCCTGTTTTGACGTTTTTCGTTGTTTCCAGGCAGGGAAACTATCTGTCGATAGCAACTTCCCTTATAGGATTATAATCTTTCCATATAGGATGTCAATCTTTTACTGGAAGATTACAATCTTCTAATAAAAGATAATAATCTTCCTTTATAGGATAATTATCTTTCCTTATAGGATATTAATCTTCTATTATAAGATTATAATCTTTCAATAAAAGATAACAATCTTCCTTTATAGGACAGCGATCTTTTATTGCAAGATGTCAATCTATCTTGGCAAGGAGGCGTTGTGAACCCAGATACATTGGATTCACGAACGTTTTCATCAAGGCCTGTACCGCAAGATCGGCGTACATCCGCATCTATTCAAGAACAAAATATCCTATACTTTATGCTATAATACGCCAACTTATGAAACGCAGGATCCACTTCGCCAACAATAATAATAACGATAATGATCGCCAACCGGGCGTTGGGCGAAGTCTTGCTGGTTAACGAACAGGTTCTAAAAACCAATCGCCCAACGCAACAGCGGAGGGCGATTTATTTTGTACATTGCAAGTGTCACCGCGAGGAACGCCTGCCCTGAGATTGTCGAAGGGAAGCGGTCTCCCAATTCCAGGAGATTGCTTCGCTCGGTCCCGATACGGCGAAGAACACGCCTACTCGACCATCGCTCGCAATGACAACAACATTATTGGAGGTGCGACATGTATAAATCGCATACCTGCGGCGAACTGAGGGCCGCCCACGCCGGTCAGACCGTGACGCTGGCCGGCTGGGTGCATCGCCGCCGCGACCATGGCGGGGTGGTCTTCTTCGACCTGCGCGACCGCTTCGGACTTGTTCAAATTGTCATCAACCCTGATCTTCCCAAAGAGACCCTCGACCTGGTCGCGGACGTGCGCTCGGAATGGGTGCTGCAGATCGCCGGCCAGGTGCGGATGCGCCCGGAAGGCATGACCAACCCCAAACTGCCCACCGGCGAGATCGAGGTCATCGCCGCGCACGTCAAGGCGCTCAACGCGGCCAAGGCGCTGCCCTTCGTGCTGACCGAGGACGACAAACTGCCCGAAGAGAACATGCGCCTGCGGTACCGCTACCTCGACCTGCGCCGCGAGAAGATGCGCCGCAACCTCGAGTTGCGCCATAAGGTCATCAAGTTCATCCGAAACTATCTCGACAACCAGGGCTTCCTCGAGATCGAGACCCCCATCCTGTTCAAGACCACGCCCGAAGGCGCGCGCGACTACCTCGTCCCCTCCCGCGTCCACCCCGGCCAGTTCTACGCCCTGCCGCAGTCGCCGCAGCAACTCAAGCAGATGCTGATGGTGGCCGGCATGGAACGCTACTTCCAGATCGCGCGCTGCTTCCGCGACGAAGACCAGCGCGGCGACCGCCAGCCGGAGTTCACCCAACTCGATATGGAAATGTCCTTCGTCGAGCGGGATGACGTGATGGCGCTGGTGGAGGACATGTTCACCAAGATGGTGGCCGAGGTGACGCCGCACAAGCGACTGTTGCAGACGCCCTGGCCGCGCATCACCTACCAGGACGCGCTGGAACGCTACGGGAAGGACAACCCCGACATCCGCTTCGGGCTGGAACTGGTAGATGCTACCGATCTGGCGGCCGGTTCCGGCTTCGGCGTTTTCGAGAACACGGTCGCGGCCGGCGGGCATGTGCGCGGACTCAACGCCAAGGGGCTGGGCGACTACACCCGCAAGCAGATCGACGAGTTGACCGCCTTCGTTCAGGACCTGGGCGCCAAGGGGCTGGCCTACATCGCGCTGACCAGCGAGGGGGAAACGAGGTCCTCCTTCGCCAGGTTCCTCCCTGATGAACGGTTGCAGGCCCTCTTGTCCAGGATGGAAGCGCAGAAAGGCGACCTGCTGTTGTTCGTGGCCGACAAACCGTCCATCGCCTTCGAGTCGCTGGGACGGCTGCGCGTCCTGCTGGGCGACCGTCTCGGCCTGCGCGACAAGGACGTCCTGGGCTTCTGCTGGGTGATCGATTTCCCGTTCGTGATGTGGAACGAGGAAGAGGGGCGCTGGGACCCCAGCCATCACCTGTTCACCTCGCCCATGCCCGAAGACATCCCCCTGCTGGAGGCGGAACCCGGCAAGGCGCGCGGCGCGCAGTACGACCTGGTGCTGAACAACTACGAGGTGGGCGGCGGTTCGATCCGAATCCACAACCGCGCCCTGCAAGAAAAGGTGTTCGCGCTGATCGGCCTCGACCCGGACGTGGCGCGCGAACGCTTCGGCCACATGCTGGAGGCCTTCGAGTACGGCACGCCGCCGCACGGCGGGATCGCGCCCGGCATCGACCGCATCGTCATGCTGCTGGCCGACGAGCCCAACATCCGCGAGGTGATCGCCTTCCCGAAGAACCAGGCCGCCAGGGACATGATGGCCGATGCGCCGTCAGCAGTGGAAGAGCAGCAGTTGAAGGATTTACATATAGAGATTAGAGAGTAGATAAGCAGAGAGTAGTAGAATGAGTAACTACTCTCTACTCTCTGTTCTCTACTCTCTCCGAGAGGAGGAATCATGCCAGAAATCATTCAAGTAAGCGAGATTGCCAAGTACGACGGCCAGGAAGTGACCGTCCAGGGCTGGGTCTACAACCGCACCGACAAGGGCAAACTGGTCTTCCTGCTGGTGCGGGACGGGACGGGTTTCGTCCAGTGCGTGGCCTTCAAGGGCGACCTGGACGAAGCGGCTTTCGATCAACTCGTGCGCCTGCCGCAGGAGTCGTCGCTGGTCATCAGCGGCCCTGTCCGCGCCGACAAACGCGCGCCCGGCGTCCCCGGCGGCTACGAGATCGGGGTGAAGCAGGTCGAGGTCGTGCAGGAAGCGGGGCTGGATTATCCCATGTCGCTCAAGGATCACGGCCCGGACTTCGCGCTCGACAACCGTCACCTGTGGATCCGTATGCCCAGCCAGTGGGCCATCCTGCGCGTGCGCGCCGCCGTGATGGCGGCCGTCCGCGAGTGGCTGGACAACAACGGTTTCATCGCCATGGACACGCCCATCCTGACGCCCGCCGCCGCCGAAGGCACCACCACGCTGTTCGAGACCGAATACTTCGACGAGGGCAAGGCCTACCTGGCGCAGACCGGTCAACTGTACAACGAAGCCAACATCTTCGCCTTCGGCAAGGTGTATTGCTACGGGCCGACCTTCCGCGCCGAAAAGTCCAAGACGCGCCGCCACCTGACCGAGTTCTGGATGGTGGAACCCGAAGCGGCCTTCACCGACCTGGACGGCTTGATGGAGATCGAAGAGCAGTTCGTCAGCCACATTGCCCAGCGCGTGCTGCGCGAGCGCTCGGCCGAGTTGAAGTCGCTGGGGCGCGACCTGTCCAAACTGGAAACCATCCAGCCGCCCTTCCCACGTATCTCTTACGACCAAGCCGTCAAACTGCTCCAGGACTTGTACGAAAAAGAGACCGACCCCGAAAAGAAGGAACTGCTCAAATTCGAATGGGGTATGGACTTTGGCGCGCCGCACGAGACCGCCATCACCCAGCAATTCGACAAGCCGGTCTTCGTGTACGGCTACCCGACCAAAGTCAAGGCCTTCTACATGGAACCCTGGCCGGGACGCCCGGAAGTGTGCAAATCGGTGGATTTACTGGCCCCGGAGGGCTACGGCGAAATCTGCGGCGGCTCGGAACGCATCTCGAACCCCGACCTGCTGCTCAAACGCATCCACGAGGAGAACCTGCCGGAAGAAGCCTTCAAGTGGTACCTGGAACTGCGCCGCTATGGATCCGTGCCCCACTCCGGCTTCGGGATGGGCACCGAACGTATGGTGGCCTGGCTGTGCGGCATCGAGCACATCCGCGAGGCCATTCCCTTCCCGAGGACGATCAAACGGGTATATCCGTAACCAAAAAGACCCTAACTCGGACGAGCCGAAACCAGTTGAAAACAAGGCTTTTTGCAGTGAACTCACTAAATATCCCGGTTTTGAAACGTATTGATTGCCGCGCCCAGCGCCATTACAAGATACACGACGGCATAGAGAATCATCGCAGCACTCGGAACGGAGGCAGCCCCAAACGGCGACATGCCCCACACCCCCGCCAGGGGTGATTGCATTTCAAAGGAAGCGCGCCGCCAGATGGCCTCGCTGGGAATAATCAGGCTGGTTACAATCCCAATCTTCACCGCAGTCTGGTTGTCCAGCAACGCGCCGAACTGCTCGATCCAGCCGCCGATGAAAGCCAGGCCGTACAATCCGAAAACCACCCCGCCGGCAGCCAGGGCCGGTATGGCGCTCGAAAACGCCAGCGAGACCGTCATTATCAGCAGGGATTCGAGATAGATGAGCGCAATGCCCGCCAGCAGGTTGGGAACGGCGTAACCGGTTTGGGCGAAAACGCTCAACGCAGTTCCACCGGACATCAGCAGGGAATATAGCGCCAGCAAGGCGGCAAATCCCAGCCATTTGCCCAGCACGATTTCCGCGCGGCGCACTGGTTTGGATGCAATCGTCTGGATCGTACCAGAAGCGATCTCCCCGGCCAGCGTGTCCGCGCCCAACAGCGCGCCCATCGCCAGCGACAGGAACGAAACTGCGTACAGTCCAGCCAGTAAAAGCATATTCGTCGCTTCGCTTCGGGCGATACGATAAATCGTTCGGTCTGGCGATATATAGAATGATGCGTAAATGAAATAAAAACCGAGGGAGAAAACGACCAGGAAACAAAGCCCAAGCGCCAACCCGGTCAGGACAATGCGGCGGCGAAGCGCTTCACGGTAGGTCATGCGCGCCAGCGTCCAGATGTTTCTCACAGCCCAGCCTCCTTTCCAACCGTTTCAATGAAGATCTCTTCGAGCGATACACGCTTGGGAGTAATGGCATAAACCCTGACCTGCCGCGCCACAAGATAATTTGTGATTTCTGGCAAGCAGTCCTCTTTATGGACGATCAGGGTCGCCTCATCGCCGTTAATGCCGACAGTCTCTGCCCACTCGGCCAGGCCGGCGGCAATCTCCGGCGTCAGGCCAGCGGCGCGAAAGGTCACGTGTGACAGGCTGCGGTCGAGCGAAGCCATGTCCAGGACGCGCACCACCTCCCCGTGGCTGATAAAAGCCACCTGGTTGCAGGTCGCCTCGATTTCGCTCAATAGATGGGAATTAATGAAAACGCAAGTCCCCTGCCCGTGCAACTCATGGATGATGTCCCGCACCAGCAGGCGTCCCACGGGGTCAAGACCGGAGGTCGGCTCATCCAAAAATACCAGCGCGGGGCGGTTGAGCAGGGCCTGCGCCAGCCCAATGCGCTGGAGCATCCCTTTCGAGAAGGTTCGCAGCTGCGCATTGCCGAAATCAGCCAATCCCACCCGCTCAAGCAATTTGTCCCGGCGTAAACGAAGATCGCGGGATTCCATCCCCAGCAGTTCGCCGTGCAATTCGAGGAATTCGCGGGCGGTCAGCCACTCCTGAAAGCGGAAGTGTTCAGGCAGGAAGCCGATACGGGCACGAGTGGCGCGGTCGCCGATGGGTCTCCCCAGCAGCGAGGCGGAACCGGAGGTGGGAGCAGTCAGCCCTAACAGCATCTTGACCGATGTGGTTTTCCCCGCGCCGTTCGGGCCGAGAAAGCCGAATACCTCGCCCTGCTCCACTTGCAGGGTGAGGCCTTTCACCGCGGCGCGTTCGCCGAACACTTTGTTTAGTTTCTCGGTGACGACTGCAGGAACAGTCATAGGTAAACCCTGACTCGGCGTCACTGCAGCGAATTCGCCATATCCAGCGCCTTCTGATAGTCGGTTCCCACCGCGCTGATGGCATGGATGATTCCATCCTTGACCCACAGCAGGGCGTACTGTGCATGAGCGTCCGCCGAGCGCCGAATGAGGGTGCCGGGCACGCCATCCACCGTCACCAAATCGTAAAAGGCGGCGCCCTTTGGAATGGGGATGACCAAGGTGGAAGTCCAATCCACCGTATTGGCAAAGACGGCAGCCTCGATGGGGGTCATGCCGGTGAACTCCAGGCCGATCAGCGCCAGTTGTTCAACGTCCACTTCTGCGGGCGCGCTGACCGTTGGGCTGGGCATCTCAACCAGGATCACACAATCAGGATATTGCCGTGCGGAGATTCCGGCATTAATCAAGTAACCCGTGTGAGGCGCGGGGCAGGCATCATAGCCAACGCTGACCGACGGCAGAATGGTGACAGAAATTACTGCGCCGTCAATCGCGTCGGGCAGGACCAGGTCGCTTCGCCCGGCTTCGTCAAGCAACGCCTGGGCTTTCTGACGGTCCACCGTAATGGTGAATTCCGCGCCGTCCATCACATAGATTTGTGAAGGCGGTATCCCCTGCGGCAGGCGGACGTTAAATCCTGCCAAGCGGCCGGCTTCCTCGGCATTCGTAACCGCTGTTGGGTAGTCTGGCTCCGGCGTCAATTTCATGGAACTGGAAATGAGGTCGGTGAACTGATTCCCGAGCGCGCCGTCGCCGGTCAATTGCTCCAGGCCGGTGAAATCCACCGGGATAGCCGTCACCTGCTGGACGCGAAACAGTTTGAGAATTTCATCAGCCAGCGCGCGTGTAGCGGGGAAGGCCAGCGTCAGCCCCAAAATCACAAACAGGACGGTTCCAAATCGCACAATTGGCAAGGTGAACATTTTTTTGAACATGGTGGTCTCCTGATATGATAGAGAGTGAGTCGCCAGCTCGCCGTTACTTGACAAATTGAGATGTTCTCTCCCAAAGGGCACACTTGCACTCCCTGGCACTGCCCGTCTTGGCAAGTGCACGCCAAGCGCAAATGTCGGGACAGCATGGCATCCAGAGCCTATTTTAATGCAAATTTCGCCCAATTTGATTACCCAAACATCTCCGCTTCTCACACGTCCGCACGGTTGTAATATCCGGCCTGCTCCAATCCCTCGCTTTTTGCTTGAACACGATGGTTTACTTTCTCCCTGCCGCCAGATGGATTGTCCAGGTATAAGGCTGCCTAGTTTGACGGCGTTGTAGTATACCCGCAAGGTGTATAACCCAGCGGGCAGTCTTTTGGTTTGCAGGTCGTAGTGATACTTCCCGCCCTGAACGACGATTTCGGTATACGGGACCGTTCTCCTACGGAAAGGCAAAAACAGTCGCACAATGAACTTCCTTTTTTACATTTTGATAGTTTGTCGACAATATCTTTGAATATGATTACGGTATCTTGAGCGCCTGCCCGGGGTGGATGATATACGGCGGCGCAATGCCGTTCAGTTGCGCGATCACCCCATAGGTTGTGCCGAACTTGACGGCAATGCCCGAAAGCGTATCGCCCGCCTTGACGGTGTAGATCTTGGCTGCGGCCGGCTGGCTGCTCCCCTCGCCCCCGCTGCTCCCTTCCAAAACCGTCCGCTCCTCGCCGCTGAGGCTGGCAGGGGCCGGGATTTTCATCGTCATATTGGCCTGGATCAATTGGGGGTTGGCGCTCACCAACTCCGCCAGCGATAGGCCGAACTGGTCTGCAATGCCCGGCAGGGTATCCCCTTGTTTTACTTTATACGTGGTCGAGCCGGGAGGCTGGGCGCCGGCAAACTGGTATAGTTCCTCGACCGTCCCATTGAACCAATCCAGGTCTACCGCGGCATTGATGCCCTTCACCTTGCCTGTTTCCGAGTGCTGCCAGAAGGTCCATTTCAACCAACCCTTCGGCAGGTACGGCTGGCTGACGCCATAATTGGCGATCCACAAGACGTACTCGTTGGCCCACAAGGGAGGCCCGCCGCCCGGCACCACGAAACTGTATTTCAGGAAGCCGGGGCTGGAATAGATGATGGGGCGCTTGCCGAGTCCCTGCTGGACGCGGTCGAGCCAGGTCTTTGCCCGGTCGATGATGGCCTGGCTGGCCTGGTTGTCGGTCACTTCCAGGTCTAGCACCGGCGGCAACTCGCCGTTGTCGTTCATCGCCTTGACCACCTGGATGAACTTGTCCGCTTGCTTGACCGGGTTCATGTTCGGATGGAAGAAGTGATACGCGCCGCGCAAGATGCCGACCGATTTTGCGCCCAGCCAGTTGTCATCGAAGGTGGGATCCACGTAGGCTTCGCCCTCGGTCGCCTTTGCAAACATGAAGCGGATGCCGTCGCCGCGCACTTTCTTCCAGTCAATGCCCGCCTCCCAATACGAGACGTCGATACCGGGTACGTATGTCATGCTGCTCCTCCTCAATAACAAGTGAAACGTTTATAGAGTAGCACAAGTCAACTGCAAAATCAATGCTTTTTTATTAGCGCGCCAATCTTTTTTTCAAAAGCCGGGCATGGAAGCAACTTACAAGGTTGTATTTAATATTTCCCTACCCACGTATTTTGGTTTATGGTATAAGAAAAGCGGCCCTGCTGTGCCCGTGATGTTGCGCACACGGTTTTGAGCCAACACCCTCAAAACGGGTTTCCATCTTTCAGAAATAACGCGATAGGCCTGAGCCAAGGCGGCGTTTCTGGGTCGGAGCCCACCTGCGAAAGCAGGTTCAAAACTTTGCAGCACACGGCATTTGCGGGGTTTCCCTTCCCAGGGAATAGACCTGACAGGCATAACCTGTCAGGTCTTGTTTTATATTTTTCCTGCCATAGCAATTCTCAATATGGCTTTGCGGGATTGCCAAATCCAGCAATATGGCATCGGATTTGTCAATCCGAGCCAGCAAAAGCACAACTTGTTTTCAAAATGAGAATTGCTGTTCCTGCCATTTTCAACTTGACTCGATTTTTGGATGCGAGTAAAATCATGCACGTTATAGCAAGGCTAGAAATTAACAATCGAAAACGGAGAATCAGCGGCTGAGTCCCATGTTTTACAAGCCACATGGGATTACGAGGTGGAGGTTCCCCCGTGCGAACGGGGCGCTAACGATGACCCCCTCCCAGCCTCCCCCATTTTCTGGAAAATGGGGGAGGTGTCCCGAAAGGGACGGTGGGGGCAGCGGAAAATCGGATAGATCAGCGGATGCCTCTGGAGCCAGTCACAGGCTCCCTTCTCCCTTCCAAAGCAAGCGCAAAGGGCATAAGAGTGTAAAAAACTCTATCGCTCCTGCCGAAAACCACGCGGTAACGGGTGGGCCAAGGCTGCGCAGTGACACAGGCGGTAAACTGTGCCTGTTTACATAATGGAAGGGCTGCTTTTTAATGCAGGATTGCATTTAACAGGCATGGCCCGCGCATGCCTGTTTTGTTTAATTCTGATCTCTCTTAGAGCAAGGAGCAAGAATGATCGTAAGGATGTGGCACGGCAGGGTGCCTACAGAAAAAGCGGATGCGTATCGTAAGTTTACCAACGGACGCGCCATCCCGGATTATCAATCGGTGAAGGGAAACCTCAGTGTCCATGTGCTCGAACGCCGTGAAGGAGACATCACACATTTCATCACATTGACCTTCTGGGAAAACCTTGAATCCATCAAGGGCTTTGCAGGCGAAGACATGGACGCGGCGAAATATTACCCGGAAGACAAGGATTTCCTGCTCGAGTTCGAGCCAAATGTGATTCATCATGAGGTGGTGGGGCAGTCGTCCCTCACCCCCGGCCCCTCTCCC
>JBMOMP010000015.1:0-22228 GCA_049323115.1 Chloroflexota bacterium | reverse complement strand
TCACCCGGTTTTCCAATGGCCGCTATCAAGTTCACTATCCAAAACCTCGCCCCATTCAACAACAGATTTTGGATATCCTCGCTACCTTGCCCCCAAACCCCATCTGACAGGGGGCGGAAAATAGGTACTCAACCAGCAAGTAAGGTAAAAACATGAAAATTCTCATTGCTGGCCTCGGTTCTGTAGGCCGCCGTCACATGCGCAACCTGATCGCCCTCGGCGAAACGGACATCGTCCTGCTCCGCACGCGCAAAGCCACCCTGCCCGACGACGAACTGGCGGGCTATCCTGTCGAAACGGATATTCACACTGGCCTCGAAAAACACAGACCGGATGCCGTCATCGTGGCAAATCCTACTGCCATGCACCTGGATGTGGCTATCCCCGCCGCCCAAGCCGGCTGCGCCATCCTGCTCGAAAAGCCGATCTCGCATTCGACCGAGCGTCTGGACCAACTCGAAGCGGCTGTAAAGGAAAGCGGATCGAAAGTGCTGGTCGCCTTCCAGTTCCGCTATCATCCCGGCCTGGCGCGCGCCAAACAACTCATCACGGATGGCGAGATCGGGCGCGTCATCTCGGCGCATGTGCATTTCGGCGAATACCTGCCCGGCTGGCATCCCTGGGAGGATTACCGCCAGGGCTACGCCGCCCGCGCTGACCTGGGCGGCGGCGTAGTGCTGACCCAATGTCATTCCCTCGACTACCTGCCCTGGCTGGTAGGGGAAAAAGTGCAGCAGGTATGGGGCTTTGTTGGCAAGGTCAGCGACCTGGAAGTGGACGTGGACGACACCGCCAAGATCGGCCTGCGCTTCGAGGGCGGCGCGCTGGGAAGTTTGCATCTCGACTACAACCGCCAGCCGCCGGTGCATACCTTCGATATTGTCGGCGTGAAAGGTTCCATCAAATGGGACCTGGCAGACGGCATGACGCATATCTACCGCGCAGGAGCAAAAGAATGGCAAGCCTATCCCATGCCGGAGGGCTGGGAGCGCAACGTCATGTTCCTGGAACAGATGAAGCATTTCGTGGCCGTCGTGCGCGGCGAGGTGCAGCCGTCCTGCACGCTTGCAGATGGGATGCGCGTCCAGGAACTGGTGCAGGCCGTTCGTGAGTCGGATGCGCGCGGCAGCGTCGTCCGCCTGTGAGTCGCCGCGTCTACTGGAGAATGGAATGGAAAAGGTAACCTCAATCTGGCGCTCCGAGCCTTTCAGGGTGTTCGCGCTGCTGGCATTGGTGGCGGGGTTGGCTTACCTGCCTTTTGTTGCCAGGTTCGGGTACTTCAACGACGACTGGTATCTCATGTACGCCGCCGGGGCCAGGGGTGTTTCGGTCTTTGCGGATATTTTCAGCATCGACCGCCCCGGGCGCGCCCTGGTGATGGTCCCGGCCTACCTGCTGTTTGGGGGGAACCCGCTGTATTACAACTTGAGCGCATACCTCTTCCGGCTGGCGGGCGGGCTGGGCTTTTGCTGGCTGCTGCGGCATCTCTGGCCGCGCCAGCGCGCCGAGACGGCCTTGATGGCGCTGTTGTTCCTGGTCTATCCGGGTTTCCTGAACCAGCCGAATGCGCTCGATTACCAGTCGCATATCGTGGGACTGGCCGCCGCCGTGTTCTCGCTTGCTTTTACGGCCAAGGCGGTTCTGGCCCACCGCCCTCCTGGAAAAGTTGTATTTTTTGCCTTGTCCGGTGTGTTGGGCTGGTTTGCCCTCTCGCAAATGGAATGGTACATCGGCTTCGAGTTCTTGCGCTGGGCGGCCGTCTTCCTGCTGGCGAGCCGGGGAGCGGGGACGTTCTGGCGCAGGCTGGGCGGAACGCTGCGCGCCGCCTGGCCGATGGTCGCGGTCCCGGCGTTCTTCCTGCTGTGGCGCATCGCTTTCTTCGAGCCGGAGCGCGGCGCAACCGACCTGGGCCTGCAACTGGGCAATGTGATCCAGTCGCCGCTGCGGACTGGTTTGGCCTGGCTGGCCTCCCTGTTCAGCGACAGTTTGGATGTGCTCCTGCTGGCGTGGGGCGCGCCGCTGTCGTCGCTGCTGTCGTGGGTCTGGTCGCGCAACTTGCTGTTGGTCGGGCTGGCGCTGGGCGCGGCGGCGCTGGCGGTATTCCTTTATTTCTTCCAGCAGTTCGAAACAGCGGTCACGGACGAGATGACGGACTGGCGTCCCGATGCGCTCTGGCTGGGCGGGACGAGCGCGCTGGCGGGCTTGCTGCCGGTCATCCTGGTCAACCGTTCGGTGGATTTCGGTTTCTACTCGCGCTATTCGATGGTCAGTTCGGCGGGAGCGGTGGTTTTCCTGGTCGCGCTGCTGTATTCCCTGGAGAGCCTGTCCCTGCGCAAGGTCATTGCAAGCGGGCTGGTGTTGGTCGCCGTCCTGACCCATTACGCTAACAGCCAGAAGGCCGTGCAAGTGACGCAGGCCACGCGGGAGTTCTGGTGGCAGGTCAGTTGGCGCATCCCGCAACTGGAGAAGAACACCACGCTGGTTGCCCGTTACCCGCAGGTCGCCATCGAGGAAGATTACTTCATCTGGGGGCCGGCCAGCCTCATCTACTTCCCGCAGCAGGAGAACCAGAAGTTCATCCAGCCGGGCGTATTTGCCGCCCTCCTGAACCAGGATACGGTGACGAAAACGCTCCTGCAAGAAGGCCAGGAGTTCGACAACCGCCGCACCATCCGCACCTACAAGAATTATCGCAACCTGCTGGTGCTGACCCAACCCGGCGCGGACTCGTGCATGCAGGTGCTGGACGGCGCGCAGCCGGTCTATTCGCGCGACGAGGACGCCTCCATCCGCGTCATTGGGCCTTTTTCCGAGCCGGAACATATCCTGGTCAACCTGCCTGCCAGCCCGCCCCCGGCGCTCGTGTTCGGTCCCGAACCCGAACATGGTTGGTGCTACTATTACCAGAAGGCGGCGTTGGCGCAGCAGCGCGGGGAGTGGAGGAAAATCGTCCAACTCGGCGAGCAGGCCCAGGGTCAGGGACTGGAAGCGCACGACCTGGTCGAGTGGATGCCCTTCCTCGAGGCGTATGCGCATGAGGGGCAAGCGTCCCGCCTGGAGGCATTGTCCCCGCTCATCGCGGCGGATGCGTACGCCGCCCGGCAGGCCTGCCAGACGCTGGGCGGGATGCAAGGACTTGCGCCGCCGGTGATGGATGTCATCCAAACCAAGTATTGTATTGAACAGTAGAACAAAAAGAAAACCTTTTTTGGGATGAGTGGATTAGACTCCCCCATTACAAATTTCAGGCGATTCTTTTTTGAATTTCCAGCAACCAGCGACGCAATAATGTAGCGTGATTCGAGAGGCGCGAATACAACTGAACAGCAAATTCTTCTTTATAGGTGTGTACGGTTAAATTGCGATCGTTGGCGATCCCCATCATTTTTTCGGCGGTCTCTTCATCGAACATGCCTGCCTTGAAACAGCCGCGAATCACACCTTTTGGGGATGCGCTCTCCAGCAGTTCGTGCTTGGCCAGGTAAGCCTGTGCGGTTTTCCACACAGTCTCAAACGTATATTCGAATCGCTGGATGGCCGCGTCGCGTTCAACGTCTGAAGGATTGGGAAGGTTGACAAGTTTTTCGAGTGTTAGCAATGCCTTTAGCGCAAATCCCAGAAGTTCTTCTACTCTGTCCATAGAACACCTTCGTCTACGACGCGTTGATAAAATTTTTCGTCCACTTCCCGCAAATCAACTACATCCACAGTTCGTATGACATCGCTTTCTTCAAGCGCATCCCGAAGATTGAAAAAGAGGGACGGCGGTAATGGCTGCAAAGGCAGGATAGCGATATCAATGTCGGAATAGGGATGAGCCTTCCCGGTCGCCTGTGACCCAAATAGATATACTTTGGCGCGATACCCTTTCAGGTTTTCCAGGGTAATTTTACGCGCCAGTTTGAGGTCATTGAGGAGAACCCGGCTTTTCACAAGCCAATTATACCGGGGAAATGACCGGCATTACGGAAAATCAGTAGTATTACAGCGCAAGGTTGGAGGTATAGGCCCGAAAAAGTGACCAGCGGATAGGAAACGGATAAGCGGATAAGGCATCCTCCATCCGTTTATCCGCTTGAATATCCGTTGATCATGACTCGCGCAGGAAAGTTGCGCGACTTTGCGCTGTAATAGTAGAAAATGGGAAAAATCTAAAATTCACTCACTGAATTTTGATGTATAATTCCCCTTCGTGCTTGTAAAGTACCGAACAATGTTTGCTTGCTAACCTGGCATGGCAATCCTATTTTCATGGAGTAAATGAATGACAAAAGCAAATTTGATCTCGCCTTACGGCGGTAAACTAGTGGATTTGATGGTCACCGGAAAGGAGCGCGAGGAATTGATCGCGCGCCTGCCCTCCCTGCCGTCCATCAAAATCAACCAGCGCGCGGTGCATGACCTGGAGCTGCTGGCGACCGGCGGGTTTTCTCCCCTGGACCGCTTCATGGACAAGTCCACCTACGAGCGCGTCTTGCACGAGATGCGCATGGACGGCGGCACGCTCTGGCCGCTGCCCATCACGCTCACGGCCAGCCCGGACGAATTGCCGCAGGTGGGCAGTGAGATCGTGCTGCGCAACGCGCTGAATGATCCGCTGGCAATTATGAAACTGGAAGAGGTCTTCTCCTGGAACCTGGAGAAGGAAGCGCGCCTGGCCTACGGCACGACGGACGCCCGCCATCCGATGGTCTCGGAAATGGGACGCTGGGGCAAGGTGTGTATTTCCGGCGAATTGAAAGTCATCAACCTGCCGAAGTATTACGATTTCGTGGAACTGCGCCGCACGCCGGCCGAGGTGCGGGAAATGCTGGAGGCAATGGGACACAGCAACGTGGTCGCCTTCCAGACGCGCAACCCGCTGCACCGCATCCACGAAGAACTGACCAAACGGGCCGCCGAGGCGGTGGGCGGCAGCCTGCTGATCCATCCGGTGGTCGGCCTGACCAAGCCCGGCGACGTGGACCACTACACCCGCGTCCGCATCTACAAGGCGCTGGTCGAGAACTATTATGACAAGAACAGCACTGCCCTCAGCCTGCTGCCGCTGGCCATGCGCATGGCCGGGCCGAAGGAAGCGCTGCTGCACGCCATCATCCGCCGCAACCACGGCGCCAATCATTTCATCGTCGGGCGCGACCATGCCGGTCCCGGCAATGACAGCGCCGGCAAGCCCTTCTACGGGCCGTATGACGCCCAGGAAATGCTCAAGCAATACGAAGAAGAACTTGGCGTCAAGATGGTGCCGTTCGAGATGCTGGTCTACCTGCCCGACGAGAACCGCTACGTGGAGGTCAAGGACGTGCCGGAAGGCGCGAAGACGCTCAATATTTCCGGAACCCAGGTGCGCGATGATTACCTGGCAAAAGGCAAGTTGCTGCCCGAATGGTTCACCCGCCCTGAGACGGCTGAAATCCTGCGCCAGTCCTACCCGCCGCGCCATGACCAGGGCTTCTGCCTGTGGTTCACAGGCTTGAGCGGCGCAGGCAAATCCGCTACCACGCAGGTATTGTCGGAATTGCTGCTGGAACGCGGCAAGACCATCACCGTGCTGGACGGCGACGTAGTGCGCACGCATCTTTCCAAGGGACTGGGCTTCAGCAAGGAAGACCGCGACACCAACATCATCCGCATCGGCTTCGTGGCCGGGGAACTCGTCCGTCACGGCGGGGCGGTCATCTGTGCGGCCATCAGTCCCTACCGCGCGGCGCGCAACGAAGCCCGCAAAATGGTGGGCGAGAATTTCATCATGGTCTACATGGACACGCCCGTGGAGGTGTGCGAGCAGCGCGATGTGAAGGGGCTGTACGCCAAGGCGCGCCAGGCCATGCAGGCCGGCAAACCGATGGGCTTCACCGGCGTGGACGATCCCTACGAACCGCCCATCGACCCGGAGATCACGTTACAGGGCGCGGGCGTCACCCCCGAAGAGAACGCCCGGCGGGTCATCGCCTACCTCGAGGAACAGGGCTACCTCGAAGCGTAACCACAGATAAATGGGATAAACACGGATTACATATACACGTATACACTACAAGTATCACGAATTGCGCGCCTCCTGCCTCATGAACGCCCGCCAGTTATCTGTTCTATTTGTACTGACGCTTGCCCTGCTGGGACTGGCCGGCGGCTGGCTGTTGGCTTACAGCACCCCGCAGGGTTTGGGGTTGAACGACGATTCCATTGCGTACATTGCCGGGGCGCGCAGCATCCTGGATGGGCAGGGCTACCGCGAGGCCTGGCTGGTCAGCAACGGACCGGTCACGCATTTTCCGCCCGGCTATCCCGCCGCGTTAGCCCTGCTCGGCTTCTTGACCGGTCTCGACCCGCTGCGCGGCGCGCGCGCCTTGAACAGCGCATTGTTCGGTTGGAATGTCTTCCTGGCCGGCTGGCTGGGCTGGCGCATGACCGGTTCGCGCGCGGCGGGAATGTTTACTGCCGCAACGACGTTGCTTTCCGGTTCGCTGTTATACATCCATGCACGCGCCATGAGCGAGCCGCTGTACATTTTCCTCACCCTGCTCTCGTTCCTGGTCCTGGACGAGTCCTTCGCTTGTTCGCCCGCAGTTGAACTGCGGGTGAGTCGAGCGGCACGCGCATCCCTCTTGCTGGTTACGCTGGGCTGCCTGCTTGGCTGGGCCTACCTGGCGCGATATGCCGCCCTGTCCCTGTTTGCGACCATGATCGCCGCCTTGTTCATCCTGCATGGCAACTGGCGCAAGCGCTGGCAGGACGCTGCACTGGTGGCCTTGAGCGCGTTCCCCTGGATGTTGGGCTGGTCCATCCGCAACCGCGTCTTGGGAGGCAGTTTTACGAACCGGGTGCTCAGTTGGCATCCGGTCAGTTTCGAGAATTGGGAACTGGGTGTGGAAACCCTGGCCGAGTTCATCATCCCGTTCAACCTGTGGCGCAACCGGCTGCTGGCGGTCCCCGGGCTGTTCGGAAGTCTCTTGCTTGCAATTGGGTTGGCCTTGTTCGCCTGGGTGGTGTACAAAGGTGCGCCGCGCTTGCTGCGGCCTTCACGGACGGCCATGCCGGGCGTCTTGTCGTTTACAAACGGTCTCTACGTGATCGCTTACCTGGCCGCCCTGGTGACCACCATGACCTTATTCGACCCGGCCACCAGGTTCCAGGTGCGCATCCTGTCTCCCATCTACATTTCGCTGCTTCTGCTGCTTGCCAGCCTGGGCGCCTGGTTGTGGCGGCGCAAGACAGCAGCCTGGCGGGCAGCGGTTGTCTTGCTTGCGCTGGGCGTACTGTCCATGTTTGCGTACAGCCAGGTACGTTTTGCGCAAGGCCTGCACGCCACCGGCGGCGCCCTGACCGGCGAGAAGTGGTTTGCAGCCAACGTTTCTGCTGCCCTCGAACAAGTCCCGCCGGAGGTCCTCATCCTTTCCAACGACCCGGGAGTGGTATATTTGTACACCGGGCGTCCGAGCGGTGTTTTGCCGCGCGAAGAGCCTGGCATCTCGGAACTCAAACCGTACGTCTTGTCCGGCAAGATCGTGCTGGTTCTCTTCCGCGTCAACAAAGCGGAACCTACAACACTGGCATACTACTACGAACTCGGCCAGGAACTTTACCTGAACGATCTCGGCAACACGTGGATATTTTCTGCATTTCCAGATTAGGAGCATCGCATGATCCAAGATAAATTCGATCTCGAAGGGCGCGTAGGCGTCGTGACGGGCGGGGCCGGGCAGTTGGGCGTGGAATTCTGCCGGACGCTGGCCGAGGCCGGGGCGGCCGTTGTCATAGCAGATTTGAATGGGGACGCCGCCGAAAAGACCGCCCAAACCCTGCGCGACTCCGGATACAAGGCGGCCGCCTACGCCCTGGATGTGACCCGCATCGAATCGACCCGCGGCCTGGTCGCCGAGACCCTGGACCGTTTCGGCCGCCTCGACATCCTGGTCAACAGCGCGGCGCTCGATCCCAAGTTCGACCCCGAAGCGGCCGCCAGGGGCATCACCCCCGGCGCGTTCGAGGATTACCCGCTCGAACAGTGGAACGCGGCCCTCAACGTCAACCTGACCGGCATCTTCCTGGTCACACAGGCTTGCGTAAAGCCGATGCTCGAACAGGGCAGGAAGGGCAGCATCATCAACATCTGCTCCACCTACGGCCTGAACGGACCCGACCAGCGCATCTACATCAAGGACGGCAAGCGCGTGGCGTTCAAACCGGTCTATTACACCACCACCAAGGCCGGCGTGATGGGCTTCACCAAGTACTTGGCTGCGTATTATGCAGGCACGGAGATCCGCGTCAACGCGCTCACACCCGGCGGCGTGTACAACAACCACGAAGAGTATTTCGTCAAGAACTATTCCGCCAAAACCATCATGGGCCGCATGGCAAAGAAAGACGAGATGAACGGAGCGTTGCTCTTCCTGGCATCCGACGCTTCCTCCTACATGACGGGCAACAATGTCGTTGTGGACGGCGGCTGGACGGCCTGGTAATTCCAGTTATCAGTTATCAGTGACCAGTGATCAGTGACACTGGCGGCTGATACCTGATAACTGAACACTGAACACTGATGACTGAAACATTGGCTCTTATCCCCGCGCGCGGCGGCTCGAAAGGCATCCCGCGCAAGAACATCCGCGACTTTGCAGGCTATCCGTTGATCGCATGGAGCATCGCCGCGGCCCGGCAGGCCGAATCCGTGACGCGCGTCATCCTCAGCACGGACGATGATGAGATCGCGGCGGTTGCCCGCCAGTTCGGCGCGGAGACGCCCTTCCTGCGTCCCGCCGCGTTTGCGCAGGACAACACCACCGACCTGCCCGTCTTCGAGCACGCGCTGGAATGGCTGGCGGAACACGAGGGCTACCAGCCCGATGTGGTCGTGCAATTGCGCCCCACTTCCCCCATCCGCCCGCGCGGACTGGTGGACGAGGCTGTCCGTATCTTGTTGGCGCATCCCGACGCGGATAGCGTGCGCGGCGTTGTGCCAGCCGGGCAGAACCCGCACAAGATGTGGCGCTTGCCCGAAGGCGAACACGGCCCGATGACGAACCTGCTGGACGTAGATGGTATCGCAGAGCCGTACAACGCCCCTCGACAGAGCCTGCCGCCGGTCTACTGGCAGACGGGTCACATTGACGCGATCCGCACAGCCACCATCCTCGACGGCTCGATGAGCGGGAAGAACATCTATCCGCTTGTCATCGATCCGCGCTTCACCGTGGACATTGACAACCTGGGTGACTGGGCGCGTTATGAGCACCTGGTCGCCACGGGCGGGCTGGACATGGTTTGGGCGGGGCGGGCGCGCAGGCCAATGCCTTCTTCTATCAAGTTGATCGTCTCGGACTTCGACGGCGTCATCACCGACAACCGCGTCTGGACGGACGAAAATGGCCGGGAAACGGTGGCAGCCTCACGGTCCGATTCGATGCGCATCCGCGAGTTGCGCGAGCGCGGGGTCGAGGTCATCATCCTGTCGTCCGAGCCGAATCCGGTGGTGAAGGCGCGCGCCGGGAAGATGGGAGTCGAATCCGTCCAGGGCATCGATATCCGCGGCAAGGGCCAGGCGCTGGAAAAGTTGCTGGCCGAAAGGAAAGTGGACGCTGCGAATGTCGTGTACATCGGCAACGACCTGAACGACCTGCCGTGCTTCGAGATCGCCGGCTGGGCAGTGGCGGTGGCAGATGCGTATCCCGAAGTGTTGCAGGCCGCTGATTATATGCTTGCCAAACCTGGCGGCCACGGCGCGCTGCGGGAGTTGTGCGAGTTGGTGTTGAAGAACATTTCGTAGGGGCGGGTCTGCTTACGTGAAAGGTTTACGACAGATAGGCCAAAGACCCGCCCATACAATTTTGAACAGGAGAAAAAATGGCACGCGAAATGAAATTGGGAAACCGCATGATCGGCGACGGTCATCCCGCCTATGTGATTGCCGAGATCGGTATCAACCATAACGGCGATTTAGATATCGTCAAGCAGATGATAGACGCGGCGGTCCACGCGGGCGTGGATGCGGTCAAATTCCAGAAGCGTACACCTGAGGTATCCACCCCCGAGGCGCAAAAGAAGCAGATGCGCGAGACGCCGTGGGGCTACATCACCTATCTCGATTATCGTTACAAAGTGGAGTTCACCGAGGAGCAATATCGCGAGATCGACCATTACTGCAAGGACAGGGGCATCCCCTGGATGGTGTCGGTATGGGACGAACCGGCAGTGGACTTCATGGAGAAGTTCGATACGCCCGCTTACAAGATCCCGTCCGCCTCGCTCACAGACCACAACCTGCTCAAGTACGCCCGCAAGACCGGCAAGCCGCTCATCATTTCGACCGGCATGTCCACCATGGCGCAGATCCACAAGGCGGTGAAGGTGGCGGGAGAGCAGAACCTGGTCATCATGCACTGCACCAGCACGTACCCGTGCGAGCCGGAGGAGTTGAATCTCAAAATGATCGAGACACTGCGCAAGGAATTCCCGCGCACCCCGATCGGTTACTCCGGCCATGAAGTGGGGCTTGTTCCCTCGGCGGTGGCGGTGGCGTTTGGCGCGTGTATGGTGGAGCGCCATCTCACCCTCGACCGCGCCATGTGGGGCAGCGACCAGGCCGCGTCCGTGGAGCCGGGCGGCTTCGAACGCCTCGTCAAATACATCCGCGTCACCGAGGCCTCGCTGGGCGACGGCGTGAAGCGCGTATACGAAAGCGAGAAGCCTTCCTTGATGAAGTTGAGACGGGTGAATGACGAGTAACCGCAGATAAACGCAGATGAACACAGATGCAAATTCATGTTTATCGTGTTCACAGCGTCCCCATTGGGGATATGTGGTTTAATAACCCCATGACCCTGGCTCGATCTATCCGCCGCGCGTTCCGCCCCATCGGGAAGACCGCGCAAGCCATGGCGCGCTGGAAGCGCTTCACCTTTGCTGACGCGCCGCCCATCTTTGGCAACGCCAAGCCGAAGAGCGGATCGCATCTATTGTTGCAAATTCTCAACGGCTTCACGCGCATCATGCCGTATCGCTATGTGGAGGCCGAGCCGATACGAACGATCACGAAAGAGGGAAAAAGGAAGAGGGAAGAAGAAGTATTGGATGACTTGCGACGCATCCCGCGCGGGGTGATCGGCTGGGGATATGTGGACGCGACTCCTGACAACGCCTCTTTCCTGACCCGGGCCGGCCGCGTGAACTACTTCATTTACCGCGACCCGAGGGATGTGCTCATCTCGCAAGTCTTCTTCGCCACCGACATGCACGAGGAACATGGTATGCACGCCTATTACCAATCCCTGCCCGATTTTGGCGAACGGCTCAAAGTCGCCATCACTGGCATCGACCGCGACGGACTGTTCATGGTCAGCGTGAAGCAGCGTTATGAAGGCGTGTTCGCGTGGTTGGAGCAACCCAATGTGATGTGCATCCGCTTCGAGGACCTGATCGAAAACCGCGACGCGACCCTGAACGCCATGCTCGACGAGGTGGAGAAGACCGGCTACAAGATCCCCACGCCGCGCCAGGAGGCGCTGCCCGTGCTGGTGGAGGCCATCCAGCCCAAGAAGAGTCACACCTTCCGCTCCGGCAAGACCGGCGGGTGGCGTCAGCATTTCACCGCGGAGCATAAGAAGTTGTTCAAGGATGTGACGGGGGATTTGTTGGTGAGGCTGGGATACGAACAAAACAATGATTGGTAGGTTGAAATCCGTACGGGGAAGTGTTGTATAATGCTCGCAGGAGACCTGCCATGGACGCCCAACAAATCCTTGCCGACATTCACGCGCTGGAAGAGGAATTGCTTGCCTTTGAGCGCAAATACGGGATTCGCTCCGAGATATTCTACGCGGCCTACGTGAATGGGGAAGAACCTGAAAGTGAGGAGTGGGTCCTCGATTTTGGCGAGTGGGGGAGCGTGTATAAGACTTGGTTGGAACGCCAGGCGCAGTACCGAAATGAGATCCGCAGGCTTCAACGCGATACGCCTTCGCTGGCAGGTTTGATTCGGGTCTCTGCCGCATGAGCGACTTCTTTCGTACGCCCGAAGATTACGAATTGTTCTTGTACACCTTGATCGAGCGCTTCCCTGTCGTCAGCCACTCGACTCTCGTTTTTGTCCGTGTGGGCGCAAGTATGGCCGCGGGTTTTTGGAGAGCTGTTCCTGCAAAATGGTACCAGGATCGTTGTCCGTGAATGCCTTCTATTCAATCGCCTGCCGTTAGTGATTGACTGGTACGGCTATGAAATCTGGCGCGTCAATGAGAAACTCTACTGGTACGACTCGCAGCCTCACCCCGATGAATCTGCTTTGCAAAGCACCCATCCACACCATAAACACATTCCACCAGACATGAAGCGTAACCGGATTCCCGCTCCAAACATGCGTTTCGACCAGCCGAATATTCCCTGGTTGCTCGAGGAAGCAGGCAGGTTGTAGGTTGCTTATCATCGCGTCATTTATCACCAAACGTTTGAGCGCCTTTCATGCTTGAAGCCTTCTTTCAACAACGCCTCAAACGCGGACTTGTCCGCAGGCTCAATAACCTGAAAATTGCAGCGGTGGCGCAACGTGTTGCGCGTCAAGAACCACAGCCTTCCGGCGCGCCGGTCGTCTTCTTCAAAGCATCCACCGGCATCGATGACCTCTCGTGGAACAGCGGCTTTCATCTGTTGGCTTCCTGGGCGCTGCGGCTGAAGGGCGTCCCGGTGGCGTACTTTGCCTGCAACGCAGGGATGAGCAAGTGCGTCCTCGGCGCCAATCGGGATGATGTCTACAAGGCCATGCCGTGCAAATCGTGCGTGATGCAGTCGAAGGCGTTGTACACAGGTGTACAGGTAAACAAGTACACAAGTACGCAGGTAAATTGGTTTGATTTTCAACGTGATGAAGAACTCTCTTCTCGCATCTCGCTTCTCTCTTTACAGGAGTTGATGAATTTTGAATGGACTTTCAATGCTGCGCCTGTCATTGCGAGCGAAGCGATCGCGAAGCATCCCGCAGGGAAGCAATCCCCACCTAACTTGGAGGAGATTGCTTCGGCGGAAGAACACCGCCTCGCAATGACGATCCCATTGGGCGCATTGTGTTTACCAGGCCTGCGTTGGATTCTCCGCATCCATCACCTGACCGACGACGAGCCGACAAGACATCTCCTGCGCGAGTACATCCTGTCCGCGTGGAATGTGGCGCGGAGGTTTTCCAAATTCCTCGATCAGACCCAGCCGCGGGCTGTGGTCGTTTTCAATGGGCAGTTCTTCCCCGAGGCGACCGCGCGGTACGTGGCCCAAAAACGCGGCCTGCGCGTGATCACGCATGAAGTGGGGCTGCAACCCGCCACGGCCTTTTTCACCGAGGGCGAGGCCACCGCCTACCCGATAGCCATCCCCGACGAGTTCGAGTTGACCGACGCACAAAACGAAAAACTGGATGCGTATCTCGCCAGGCGCTTCCAGGGCGATTTCACGATGGCGGGCATCAAATTCTGGGCAGGTATGAAGGGGCTGGATGAATCGTTCCTGCAAAAGGCGGCGGGCTTCAGGCAGATCGTCCCCATCTTTACCAACGTCATCTTCGATACCAGCCAGCCGCACGCCAACACCGTCTTTGAGGATATGTTCGACTGGCTGGATATGACTCTCGAAGTGATCCGCGCGCATCCTGAAACGCTGTTCGTCATCCGCGCGCACCCCGACGAGACGCGCGTGAGGAAGTCCAGCCGCGAGACGGTCGAGGGTTGGGTGGCAAGCCGGGGCGTGGAAGGATGCGGGAACGTCGTCTTCGTGGGGCCGCGGGAAACGCTCAGTTCGTATGAGTTGATCCAAAGGTCCAAGTTCGTCATGGTCTACAATTCGACCATCGGACTGGAAGCATCTATCATGGGCGCGGCGGTACTGTGCGCGGGCAAGGCGCGCTTTACGCAGTACCCGACCGTGTTTTTCCCGCAGACGGTGGATGGAGTGAGAACGAAGATGAAAGAGTTTTTAGCGGCGGCGGAGATCGAAGTGCCAGCGGTGTTCAAGCGCAACGCGCGGCGATTCTTGTATTACCAGTTGTTCCGCACGTCGCTGCCGTTTGGCGATTTCCTCGAGCCGTCCGTGCGGACGACGCAGACGCGCTTGAAGTCATTCGGGTTGGATGCGTTGCTGGAATCCGAGGCGGTGAAGGTGATCTTGCATGGGGTGCTGGCGGGGGGAGATTTTTTGCTTGGAGAAAGCAGCAAAAAATAATCCTTTTCTACTCCTTTCGAGCGCCGACAAACCGCTCCCCGGAGGGTATCTTTAGAGTAAAGAACCCTCCGGGGAGTTCGTTTTCCGGCAATACGCATTACGGATTACGCCCCTCCCTTTGAAAGGATCGCTTATGCAACTCATCGACCTGAACGCCGTCACCAAAGCCTACCAGACCGACGCCGGGCAATTCCTGGCGCTCAAAGAGGTCGACCTGCACATCGAAGCGGGCGAGTTCGTCGCCATCGTCGGCAAGTCGGGCAGCGGCAAGACCACGCTCATCAACATGATCACCGGCCTCGACCGCCCCACCAGCGGGGAGATCCGCGTGAGCGGGACGACGGTGGAGAAACTCAGCGAGAACCAACTCGCCGCCTGGCGCGGACGCACCATCGGGGTGGTCTTCCAGTTTTTCCAATTGCTCCCCACGCTGACCACGCTGGAAAACGTGATGTTGCCGATGGACTTCTGCGCCGCGCCCGCCTTCCACGAACGCAAAACCCGCGCCCTGGAACTGCTGCGGCTGATGGAGATCGAAGACCAGGCCAATAAACTGCCCGCCAAACTCTCAGGCGGACAGCAGCAGCGCGTTGCCATTGCCCGCGCCCTGGCTACCGACCCGCCCATCCTGGCCGCCGATGAACCGACCGGCAACCTGGACTCGAAGACCGCCGCCGCCGTCTTTGCCCTGTTCGAGCGCCTGGCCGGCCTGGGCAAGACCGTCCTGATGGTCACGCACGACCCCGACCTGGCGCGCCGCGCCGGGAGACAACTGCATATTGCGGATGGAGTGATAGTGAACGATGTCAATGGCAACGGAGGCGCAAAGTGACCCGCTGGAAAAAAGTCTACCGCGACCTGTGGAACAACCGCGCGCGCACGATGCTAGTCATCCTTTCCATTGCTGTGGGCGTATTTGCCATCGGCATGATCGGCGCGACGCAAGAGGCGCTCATCGCATCGCTCGCATCCCAGTACGCTGCAATGCAGCCCGCCGACATCATCATCAAGACCGACCCCATGCTGGATGACGATTTCGTGGCCTCCATCCGCCACATGAACGGCGTGACCGAGGCGGAGGGACGCCGCGCTTTCGCCTTGCGCATCTCCCTGGACGGGAAAGGCGAAACCTGGCGCGACCTGAACCTCTACGCGCTGGCCGACTACGACGACCAGCGCATGATGAAAGTCTGGCAGCAGAGCGGGAACGTCCCGCCCGAAAAAGGGGAGGTCCTGCTGGAGCGCGCCACCATCGCCTACCTGGGACTGGAGCCCGGCGACGAAATCCTGGTCAAGACCCCGGGCGGCAAACAATACACCCTGCGCATTTCGGGGACCGTTCACGATTTGTACCGCATCCCGCCTGTCATCGAAGGCTGGGTCTATGGCTACGTCAGCATGGATACCATCCGCTGGATGGGACAACCCGAAGGCTACAACGAACTCTACCTGGATGTGAACGCGACCGCCGAACCAGGGATCCTGGCCCTCGCCGACAAAGCCGCCGACCGCATCGAGGGCGAGGGGCTGCCTGTCTACCAGAAGACCCTGCCCGACCAGGGCGTCCACCCGCTGAATTTCATCATCGAAACCATGTTGATCTTGCTTGGGCTGCTGGCTGCGCTCTCCATGTTTTTGAGCGCCTTGCTGGTCATCAACGTGATCTCGGCGGTGATCGCCCAGCAGGAAAAACAGATCGGGATCATGAAAGCCATTGGAGCGCGCTCCTGGCAGATCATTGGCCTGTATTTCGGCATGGTGTTGCTGCTTGGACTGGCCGCCTGCCTGGTTGCCGTCCCATTCAGCAAACTTGGCGCCAACGCCCTGGCTGGCTTTGTGGCGCAAATGGTCAACTTCGACCCGCCCGGGGTGGAGTACACCCTGTCCGCTTTGTTGACCCAGTTCGGGGTGGGGCTGATCGTCCCGCTGCTTGCCGCCGCGCCCTCCATTTTGGGAGGCACCAGGGTCTCCCCGGCGCGCGTCCTGAGCGAATATGGCATCAACCAGGTCTGGCGCGGCGCGGGCGTTGTGGACGCGATCCTGAAGCGCTTCCCGAAGTTCACCCGCGATCTCCTGCTGGCGCTGCGCAATCCCTTCCGCAAACGCGCGCGGCTGATCCTGTCCCTGGTCACGCTCACGTTTGCGGGCGCGATCTTCATGGGCGTTGTCAACCTGCAGGCCTCGCTCAACGCGGCGCTCGACCAGATGCTCTCCTTCTGGAACTACGACGCCTGGCTGGTGCTGGATGGACATTTTCCCGCACAGAGGCTGGTCAATATCGCCAGGTCCGTCCCCGGCGTAGGATATGCAGAAGCCTGGGGGTTCACCATGGGACGTTATGTCCGCCCCGACGGTTCCGATGGCGACAATTTATATATCATGGCGCCCCCGGCTGAGTCGGAACTGCTCCGCCCGCCGGTCGTAGAGGGACACAGCCTCAGGCCCGGCGAAACCGATGCCGTTCTTGTCAGCCCCGGCTTCCTTGCCAATGAACCGTATCTCGAAATCGGCGACCAGGTGACCATCAAGATCGAAGGACGCGAACAGGCGTACCGCTTGGCAGGCATGATGCAGATGATGGGAAACAGCGCCATCGGGCATTTTACGGTCATGGATTATGCGGGGTACGCCCGGCACGTGCGCGAACCAAACCGCGCCAATGCCATCATCTTTACCATCCAGGCGCGCGGGGTGGATGCCCAACGCCAGATCGCCAGCGCCGTCGAAAAAGAGTACGACCGCGCCGGTATCAACGTGCTCTCGAACTTCCTGATCAGCGAAGAGCGCGAAGAAATCGACGGCGCATTTGCCGTCATCATCGCCTTGCTCCTGGTGATGACGGTCGTGCTGGCGACCGTAGGCGGGCTGGGCCTGATGGGCACCATGAGCCTGAACGTGATCGAGCGCACCCGCGAGATCGGCGTGATGCGCGCCTTTGGAGCCTCCAGCAGGTCCGTATTCCGCATCGTCATCGTGGAAGGCCTCCTGATCGGGATGATGAGTTGGATCCTGGCGGTCGTCTTTTCCCTGCCCATCAGCGTTGCCCTGGCGCGGGACATCGGCCTCTCGTTCATGGACTACCCGCTGCCTGCTTCGTATTCCCCCGGCGGCATCCTGGCCTGGGCGTTCCTGGTCGTCGTCATCTCGATCCTCGCCAGCCTGTTCCCCGCCCTGCGCGCCGTGCGCCTGACTGTCACTGAAGTACTCGCCTATGAGTAAAACCTTAAGTACACGAAACTCACGGATTTACACGGAAAAGATTAAAGAAAAAAATCCGTATTACTCCGTGAGTCCACTGCAAAAAGGCCAAAATCAAACCACAGAGACACCGAGATGGAGATGAAAAAGAACTCCGTGACTCTGTGTCTCAGTGGTGAGAATCCAGGGTTTTTGCAGTAGAGTCCTCCGTGTAACCCGTGAACTCCGTGTACCTGAAAAAACAAGGAGCCTCCTATGAAAAAACTTACCCTCACCCTCCTCTTTCTTGCCCTGCTGTTGACCGCCTGCGGGACAGCCTCCACTTCGACGCCAGAGCCTTTGCCGGCGACTGAAACCACCCCGGACGTGGTCACTGCCGAAGGCAAACTGCTCCCGGCCCCGTCCGTGGAACTGGCCTTCGTCCAGGGCGGAATCGTGGCCGAAGTGCTGGTCGAACCCGGCCAACCAGTCGCCGCGGGCGACGCGCTCGCCCGCCTGGAGAACAGCGAGACCCTGCAGGCCGAAGTCGCCCGCGCCCAGGAAGCCTTCCTATTGGCCGGGCAGGCCTTCAACGCCTCCGAAGCCCAGGCGCTGCAAGACCTGGCCGCCGCGCACGAGGCCGTCCGCAAGGCGCAATATGAACTGGACTACTTCGACATCCCCTCCGACCTGAGGCAGATGACCACCGACGAGGCCCTGGTCTACACCCGGGAGAAACTCGACCAGGCGCGCGCAGCCTTCGAGCCGTACCGCTACCTGGAGGAGCGCCTGGAATACGAATTGAAGCAGATGAACCCGAACAAGGAAGAAGTCTACCGGGGAACGGCCAAGATCTACAAGCGGCGCCTGGATGACGCCTGGGCGGATTACAACCGCGCCATCCGCTGGGCGGAACTGGAATCCAACCTGGAGAGCGCCCAGGCGGACCTGGAAAATGCCCAGGAAGAGTTCGAGGCGCTGACCAGCGGCAAGGACGCCGGCGACATGGCAATCGCCCGCGCCCGCTACGAGACGGCGCGCGCCAACCTGGAAGCCGCGCGCGCCGCGCTCTCCAACGCCGAATTGCGCGCCCCCTTCGCCGGGACCGTCCTCAGCCTGGACATTTCCGCAGGCGACGTCGCTGCGCCCGGCGTCCCGGTCGTCTTCCTGGCCGACACCGCTGCCTGGACGGTCGAGACCAAGGACCTGGCCGAGATAGACATCTCGCGCGTGGCGCTCGGCCAGCCCGCGCGCGTCGAACTGGACGCCTTCCCCGGCGAGACGTTTGCCGGAACCGTCACCGAGATAGACCCGGTCGGGCGCGAGTACCTGGGCGACATGACCTACAAGGTCACAATTACCCTGGAGGAGGCCGACCCACGCTTCCTGTGGAACATGACCGCGGTCGTCACAATCGAAGTCGAGTGATTTCCCGGCGTCCCACCCCAAAAACGCGACCGGTCTCACGGGCCGGTCGCGTTTTCGGTTGGTCGAAAAAGCCGCTCTCCACGCCGGGGGCGTATATAATAGGGGGAAACCTTTGGAGACCATCATGACCGACCTGCACCAACGCGCGCTGCGCATCCATCAACAACTCCTGGAAACCTACGGCGAGCCGACCTGGCGCAACCCGCTGCCGCCCGTGGACGAACTGGTCTCGACCATCCTCTCGCAGAACACCAACGACACTAACCGCGACCGCGCCTTCGAGGCGCTGCGGGCCAAGTTTCCGGCCTGGGAAGCCGTGCGCGACGCGGACGCCAACGATGTGATCGCCGCCATCCGCCCGGCGGGACTGGCCAACCAGAAAGGCCCGCGCATCCAGAAGGTGCTGCGCGAGATCACCGCCGAGCGCGGCTCGCTCGACCTGTCCTTCCTCCAGGACCTGCCGCTGGAAGAAGCGCGCGCCTGGCTGACCAGGTTCAACGGCGTCGGGCCTAAAACAGCCGCCATCGTGCTGTGCTTTTCGCTCGGACGCCCGGCCTTCCCGGTGGACATCCACATCTACCGCGTGACCGGGCGCATCGGCCTGCGCCCCGAAAAAATGACCGTGGAACAGGCCCACCCGCACCTGGAGAGACTGTTCCCGCCGCAGGCCTACTACGCCGCGCACCTCAACCTCATCCGCCTGGGACGCGAGGTGTGCGCGGCGCGCAAGCCGGATTGCCCGGCCTGCCCCGTCCGCGCGCTGTGCGCGTACGAACCGAAAACAAAGTAGGCGTCGAAAGGAAAACGACATGCCCGCATTCTTCATCCTGCTCTTTCGCTTCTTCCGCAGCCTGTGGCACGGGATGAAAGACAAGGAATTCCGCGCGCTGTTCCTGTGGGTGCTGGCTATCCTGCTGCTCGGCACCTGGTTCTACGCCAAAGCCGAGGGCTGGCGCGCCCTGGACGCCTTCTATTTCACCATCACCACGCTGACCACGGTCGGCTACGGCGATTTCTACCCGAAGACCGACGCCGGGAAGATCTTCACGGTCTTCTACATCTTCGTCGGCTTGGGGCTGATCTCGTCGTTCATCATCCTGCTGGGGGAAAAGTCGGGGCTGCTCAAGATGCCCGGGAAAAAGGACGAAGAGGAAGCATAAGGATGTGTTTCATTCTTGAAACCGTCCCGAAGGTTGCTGCAAAAGCGGCAAAGGCTCTCGGAAACCCTTCGGGACGTTCTTCTGACCGGTAAGGAGGATTTTCCGATGGAAGCGCAACGAACAAAGATCGGCTACCTGGTCGGCGGCGGATTGAAGGAAAACTTCCGCGTGCGGCTCACCGTCTCTCCACAGGATGTGCAGGAGGGCGCCTTCGTGGTCATCGCCAGCGGGACCTGGCGCTATTACGGCATCGTCACCGACATCCAACTCGGCGCGACCGACCCGCGTTTTGCGGACGAACAAATGGAGGGACGCTTCCCCGCGCACATCTCGAACGCTCTGCACGGGCAGACACTCTTCGCCAACCTCGAAGTGCTGCCCAACCTGATGCTCGAGGTGGGACCGGACGAGTCCAGCCCGGAGTATGCGGCGTGGGCGCGGTCGAACCCGGAACCGAGCCTGCTCCCGGTAAAGAATGTCCCGCCGCATCACGCGGAGGTGTTCCTGGCCGCCGAAGGCGACATCGCGCAGATCTTCGGCGACCCGAACCGGAAAGGCAACTTCGTCATCGGCTACACCCGCGAGCAAGGACATCCCGTGTGCATCGACCTGGACAAGTTCGTGCAGCGTTCGTCGGGCGTGTTCGGCGCCACCGGCACGGGCAAGTCGTTCCTCACGCGCCTGGTGCTGGCGGGACTGATCCACTACAACAAGGCCTCCGTGCTGGTGCTGGACATGCACAACGAATACGGCTTCGACGACGTGGCCTCGGACACGAAAAACCTCGTGACGGGACTGAAGACCAGGTTCAAGTCCAGGGTAAGAGTCGTTGGCCTGGGCGCAGGAGCAACGATAAGGGGGCAGGTCCCGGATTTCAATCTGGAGATCGCCGCGAGCGACATATCCACAGCCGACATCGAAACCTTGACGCGCGAATTGAACCTGAAGGAGACCACACCGACCACGTTGAACGCCTTGTACGGCTCGTTCCGGGAGGATTGGTTCGCGCGCTTCCGTGACATGTCGCGCGAGACGGTGGTGATCGAGGACGAAAGAGGGAAGAAGAAAGAAGTGCCGGCCGAAGGGAGCGTGGCGGCCTGGGCGAACGAAAACGGTGTGAACGTGGCGGCGGCGGAGGCCCTGCACGACAAACTGCGGCGGCTGTTCGGCAAGCCGTATATCGTCGAGAAGCCGGCCGCGGACAGCGTGCGCGAGATCATCGCGTCGCTGGAGAACGGACAGCACGTGGCGCTGTCGTTCGGCGAACACGAAAGCGACCTGGATTACCTGCTGGTCTCGAACCTGCTGACGCGCAAGATCCGCAGCGCCTGGGAAAAGAAGACCAATGAATTCAGGACGCACGGCAAGAGCGAGCCGCGCCCGCTGGTGATCGTGGTGGAGGAGGCGCACAAACTGCTCAACCGCGAGATGGCGGCGCAGACCACCTTTGCGACCATTGCGCGCGAACTGCGCAAGTACTACGTGACGCTGTTGATCGTGGACCAGCGCCCGTCGCAGATCTACGACGAGGTCATGTCGCAGTTGGGGACGCGCATCTCCGGCTGGCTGGGCGACGAGGACGACATCCACGCCGTCCTTTCGGGCCTGGCGGGGCGGGAGGCCTTGCGCGGCATGTTGGCGCGCCTGCAAGCCAAGGAGGAAGTGCTGCTGCTGGGTTGGGGCGTCCCCATGCCGCTGCCGGTGCGCTCGCGCCGCTACGACGAAACTTTCTGGAAGGAATTGCTGGGCGGCGGGAAGAGAAGCGAGGCGCAGAGTTTGAAGGAATTGGGGTTCTGAATCCACCGATCAGGGTGTTTTTCATATGCTATACTCGTTTTCATGGCTATAAATTACCTGTCCAAACTCGATAAAACCGCCTTCTTTGTTTCGACCTTGGACCAAAACGACGAAGACGAGCAGGCTTACTGGCTTTCCAAAACGCCTTACGAAAGATTAGATGCAGTGGAAACCATGCAGCAAATCATCTATGGCTACGATCCGGCTACCACAAGGCTTCAAAGAGTTTTTGAAGTTACTCAAAGAACATAATGTCCGCTACCTGCTGATCGGAGGATATGCAGTTGGCTATCATGGATACCCGCGCGCCACTGCTGATATGGACATCTGGGTCGCCATCCATCGTGGCGCCACAATCAGGTCATTGCCTTTTTCGACATGCGCGCTGCCGATATAGTGACGATGCGCCCGACGTTCCTGATAGTTGGGAATATAGGCCTGTCGGTTTTCGAGATACTTGATCAACTCAT